>NZ_NKTY01000040.1 GCF_003207825.1 Komagataeibacter saccharivorans
GCTCAAGGAACTCAGGCGAATAACGCGATGTCTTCTTCTTCTCTACCATAGGGATCATCCTCCGAGAGTTTTACTCTCCGGTAAACTCGGGGCAGTTCATGATGATCGACAGCACAATTGTCCGGGCGCATCAGCATAGTGCCGGAGCTCTCAAAAAAAGGGCACGGATCAGGCCATCGGACGATCACGAGGCGGGTTGACTACAAAGATCCATGCCATCTGCGACGCTCTGGGCAATCCGGTGGAACTCGGCATCACACCGGGACAGGATGCCGATATCACCCAGGCAGAACCACTTTTGGAAAACATCGACCCGGATGCTTTCCTCGCTGACAAGGCGTATGACGCGGACAGGTTGATCGATCGGCTGATACAGCGCGGGATTACCCCGGTCATCCCGCCAAAACGCAACAGAACGACACAACGGGAAACCGATTTTTCTCTCTACCGCGAACGGAACCTTGTTGAGAGGTTCTTCAATAAACTCAAGCAGTTTCGCGCTATCGCAACCCGCTACGATAAACTGAAATCGACCTTCCTCGCAGCCGTGCAGTTCGCCTCAATCATCATCCTGCTTAACTGACGACACGCCGTAGAGTTGCTGTCGCCAACCTCCCAAACTCACGCCAGTCTGGCCGCGTATCATCCGGCACAGGATGCACTCGCTCATGTCGAAATGAACCGCAACGGGATTAGGGGAGACCAGCTTCTACGCTTCTGGCGCCACATCTGCTTCCAGGAAGCGTAGATCGGCACCCGAGCGTCCGAGTTGAGCATGATCCCGCCATGCCCCGCGGCCGTTGGAGCAAGGTCAGCGAACCGCGCGGCCAGGGGCATGAGCGGCGGCGACGGGGTCGCGCGCGGTGTATGCAACCGAGAGGCGGTCTCGCAAAGAATGCGAAAGGCCTCCTCGTCGCGACCGTCCCATGCCCAGCCGGCGAGAGAGCCAGATTCCGTGGCGCGCGCCATGAGTAGCGCATCGCCACCTTGGCGATCACCGGTGCGGCGCCGGCGCCATTCCACCAGGCCATCAGTCTGGCGCCCAGGCGCTCGTCCTCGTGCATGGTGACCTTAAGCATCGCTGGTTCGCCCAGCCGGATCACCGGCAGAAGGCGCGACGTGTCCGTCACGATCGGATCGCCATCCGGAAGCAGGTGCCAACGATCGAGATAAGGTGCGAACATCGGGCGATCCAGATCAGTCAAGGTTCTTGCGAAAGAAGACGACCCGTTCGGTCTCGTCGAAACCAAGGGCCCGGTGCATGGCGTGGCTGCTGGTGTTGGCGAGTTCCGCGTCGGAGGCAAGCTCCGTGGCACCGTGCTGCCGCGCCCTGAGGGCGACCTGGCCGACAAGGCCGCGCGATCCCACGCCCGCGCTCGGCGGGCGTGACATAAATGCCCTCGAGGAAGGCGACCGGCGAGGACGCGCACCCATTCACGTAGTCATGCCGCATGGCAGCTTCGACAAAACCAATACGGGCGCCTCGCGCCGAAACGGCGAGCAGGCAGAGGCTCTTAGCGTTCGATCTGTTTAGGAGAGCTGCGATCTGCTGCTCGTGCTCGGCGAAAGCATGATCGGGCCATAGAGCGCGCCGCAGTTCGGCGTAGGCAACCAGATCGACCATCGTCGCACGACGAAACTGCACCTACCCACCCTCCTGCAACGGTGTCACTCTCGATCGTAATGATGTCCGCTATCCGACGCGTGAACAAGGCCGGTTTTCGTCCGAGAAGAGAGCGACTGCCGTCTGTCTGCTCCTGTGTCACTGAGCGGACAGGCAGATCAGGGAGGGAAAGCGGATTGTCCTCTTTTGAGATGAAATGATCGAAAAACGATATTCGCGTGAACGCTGTTAGGAACAGCTATGCGCCCATTTCGGCCGCACAGCCGCCGCGGTGCCGATGCCGAAAGCCAACTTTCGTTCACATCGCGGCGTGCGAACGCGTGATGGAAAACGGACTGGCAGATTTCGAGCGCGCGGATGGAGCAACTGTACGCTTGTTAATGAGACGGTGATCAGAAAATCCCTGATCTAGGGATCATCGTCGCACTCGTTGACGGGGAGGCTCGAGATCGCCTCGGTGTCAAACCTTAGTCGCCGAACAGCGTTTCGGCCAACCGTGAGATCGAGCCGCTGTCGATGCCCCCGGCGACACTGTCTTCCGTCACGATGAGCCGCCCCGCTGGGTTTGTCGGGCTCCAGTCGGTGATGCCCTGTGCCGCGTACCATTCCTTCTTGCGCGCCCACCGCTCGCGGTACTGCGGCTGCCCCATCAGACCGCAATGCTCCCAATACCAGACGTCCTGACCCTTCTCGATCGTGAAGTCCGGCCATCGGGTTGTACCGGCGACGTCGGTCAAAGGCTTTTCGAAACTGTATCGGATCTGCTGCCGCTGTTCGAAGTCGTTGAGAATGTCGGCGATCACGAGTTCCGACTTCGAACTCACAAGGTCGCCGCGCCGTGTAGAGTGGATCAGCTTCGTGGCGAGCCAACCCGTCCGGAGACCGCCGGTCGCGACGACCGACATCTCCTGCATCGCGGCCAGTCCGAACAGGTTGGTCGAACGCCGTTTGGTCTCAGAGAAGAAGTCTGACCGCAAGCGAAGAAGATTTCCGAAGTTTCCCTGATGCAGCACCCAAACACGGTTCTTCTGCCTCGTGAGGGCGGTGTACAGCATCTCCCTAGACAGGAGCCGGCTGTTCTCCGGCAGCACGAGGATAACCGTTCCGAACTCCGATCCCTGCGCCTTGTGCACGGTCACGGAGTAGGCTAACTCAAGATAGGGGCTTCCTTCGTCGGAGAAGTCCTTTCGCGAGAAGCTGTACGTTTCCCCGGGCTGCGATGCGAACTCGACGTTGGTGTAGACGAGCCGGTGCTGACCTGCATCACCGTGGACTATCCCCACTTCGCCGTTCGCGAGGTATCCTCTCTGACGGCCCTCTTGTTTGCTCCAGCAGTTGCGCGAATGGTTGCGAAGGCAGATCACCTTATCCCCGTAGGTGATCTGATCGGAGCCACGGGGTTCGATCATCCGCCAACCGCGTCGACGAAGACGGGCCGCCTCCAAGCGGTCCGACCGAACGGTCTGCTTCATAAAGCGGTTGAGCTCGGCTGATCCGCTTGCCATGTTTCGATGGGCGGAAAGTATCTGCCAGCTCTCCGCCTTCGTCCCGCAGCCGCGATTAAAGTAGATGAACTCCCCATCGCGCGTTCCGCCCAGGGAGAGTTCAAGCTCGGTCTCAAGCTCGCCTTCTTGGGCTTCGAACTCGAGAGCGAGCACATCCAAGAGCCGCTCCCGTAGAGCCGCCGGTGTATCCCATGTCAGCAGCCTGAGCCGCTCGCCGTCCCGCTGCACGAGATCGCATGCGATCTCGTCCTCCCCTGGCTCGGAGGGGCGCCCGGAGAAGAGATTGGCGAGTTGGACATCGGGCAACGAGAGCGCCGGAACAAGATCATCGCCGGTCTGTCGCCGACTTACCGTCAGGTCGGCCAGACCCGCGCCGGCATGTTTATCCCGGAGGTGGGCGATGATGTCGACGAACGGCCGGCCGGCGCCGATCGGCGGCAGCTGCTGAGGATCGCCGACCAGAATTAATCGTGCTGAGATCGGCAGAGCACTGCAGAGAGCTGCCAGTTGATCCTCGGTGAGCATTGAGCATTCGTCGACAACACACGTGGACACGACGGCCGTCGCCCCATCCGAAACGACGACATACTGGCCCGTGTCCGCATCGTAACGACCATGCTCAAGAAGGAACTGCGCTAGCGTGCGTGCTTGGTCCGGCCGCCTTGTCTGCTGGCCCAGTCGCACTCGCGCTTTGCCCGTCGGGGCAAGCAACAACACGTCGCTGCCGACGATCTTTTTCTGATCGAGAAAGATCTTAAGGAGCGTCGTCTTTCCGGTACCGGCCGGCCCACTGAGTACGCCAATGCGATTAGACTCCAACACCTCTAGCGCTCGGACCTTCTCGTCCTGCGCAGCGATCTCGTCCGCGTCGGCTTTGGCAGGCGCTCCAAACTCCTTCTCGACGAGTGGGCGCCACGAGGTCGCGAGCTTTCCCGCTCTAATCCGTTCGCCGACGTGTCGGCCTATAATCTCGCCGGCTTTGACGTAACGGACCAGTTGAGCGAACACGGCACCGTCTTGCACGGTGACGGCCACCTCGGGTGAAAAGTCGTCGGCACAAATCTCGAGGGCTGTCTCGTCCACCGAGACGGACGCTGACAGCGGCAGAGCCTCCACGATGCTGGTCAGGCGCTTGGCGGAAAGAACCGTGTCGCCGTTCGCAGCGGCCTTCTCGAGGGCTTCAATGACGAGTGCCCGCAGCCGGAGGGGGTGCTCCGGTTCCTCTAGGTCGACCAACATGTCTTCGGGAAGGGCCGGTCGGATCGTCGCTGTATCCGTCGGGAACATACTGCGGTCGACGGTGCCCAGAGCAACAGGATCAGCGGTGTTCCTCGACAGCTCGTACAGTCGGTAAGGGTTGTCGAGGATCGCTTCGACATCTTCGCCATCGAACGCCGCCTTCGCTTGGTCGCGGGTCAGCTCGAAGCAGGCCAGAAGGCGCATGAGCCGCATGCCCTCGGGATCCGTCCGGTGAAGGTGCTGCCAGCGCCTCCGCTGCATCGTCGTGAGGCGCGGCGCTCCAGTGGGCGGCTTGCGTCCACCGACGAAGATCTCCTCGACGATCGGCCAAGGGTCTGTCCCATCGGCCAGCTCACCCGCCAAAGCGTGGGCGAAAAGGGTGCCGTTGAACTGCGGATCGAAGCAGGACAGTGCGCTGCCCAGGCCCGGTGCTGGGCCCTGCATCGACCAGAGTTCACTCAGCTCCCGATCAATCCATTCGATGTAGCGCGCCCAAGGTCCGGGAATGATGTTCGAGACAGCTTCGAGAGAGACGCGCACCGACTGCAGCGAGCTGATGGCGCTGCCGTGCGTGACGTGGTCAGTGCCGTAGAGGAACTGGTCGTAGGCGTCATCGGGCACTTCGGCAGCCAGGCCGGACACGTCGAGATCGTCACGAATCGTGGCCTGGGCGATCAGAGCGTGGTAGGGAAGCACGACACCACCGAGCCACGCCCCATCTTCATTCGGATCGGGCCTGAGCGTGTGCTGAAACGGTCGTTCCCAGATCATCGACCGGATGCGTCCGTCCGGGTGCCCCCCCTCGTAGGGATACTCGGCGACCTTTCCAAGTGTCGCCAACTTTGCGACCGCGACGATCTGACGCCGGGCCGAGTCCGTTAACGGCGTCTGCTTCGCGTAGAAGAAGATCAGCGAGCCCGCCTCCGAGAGGTTGCTGGCGAAACCGTCCAGGAGAGCAGACTGGTTGTCGCAATCCTGCACCCAAGCGGTATTTACGATCAGGTCAGGGGCTTCCCCCTTCTTCGGCTCGTTACCCTCGCTCGCATCGATCCCGTAGACGCCGGCCAGCTCCCAGGCATGCTCGCGCAGCATCCATCTATAAGGCGTAAGCACGCCTCCGTAGGCGGGGACATGAACAGACTGAGGAAGGATGTGGCGGTGCTCGGCGCTGTAGTCGGCGTAGTCGAGCTTAATAGGTAGGGAGACCGGGAATGGGGATAGGAACCCTCCCCGCTCGGATAAGCACGGCGGAGCCTGGTCCATGTCGTCGAATCGGGTTCCGGCGCACGAAGCCTCGCGGGCGTCGTCCCGGTTCTCGGCCGTTCGCTTCAGCGCCAGGCAAGCGGAGTTCGCTCGGGCGTCTTGGCATACACGACCATTCCACATTGAGTCATGCCAAGGCACGCGGACCGAAAGGTGACGCACATTTCCTCGACCCACAGTAATTTCCCCAATGATTATCCGCGTTTCAGATAAATGTATCAAGGGTCTTCGGCCTTAACAACCAGATTGGATTCGTCCATTTACACTCGGAGCTGTGCAAGGGGGGCGTAGTGGTGACAACAACGATCGCAACGGCGGACAGTGATGACAACGATTTCGGTTCTCTGAAGGCTTTTGTCGCAGATGAGTGCGATCGTCGGCTCCGGGCGTATAGCGCTCAGCCACGAGACGCGAATGAACACTACGAAACCGAGATCGAGGTGCTGTCGGGCGGCTACGCCTATCGCCAGCTCTTCGAGCTGGTCCAGAACGCCGCCGACGCGATAGGCGAGGGATCGGAGGGCCACGGCCATGGCCGCATCCATGTCCGACTGGACCGTTCTCGCTTGACGGCGGCGAACACGGGCGCGGCCCTCGACCGGGACGGCGTGGTTGCGCTGCTCAACGCCCGAAGCTCGTCGAAACGGGCCGGACAGATCGGCCGGTTCGGCATCGGGTTCAAGTCGCTCCTGAAGCTCGGTGGAAGCGTCGAACTTGTCAGCCGCTCTATAGGCCTCCGCTTCGACCCGGAATGGTGCCGAACAACGATCCGGACCCATCTGAGTCTCGAAGCGAACGCGCGCGCGCCAGGAATGAGGCTGGCGAAGGTTCTGGACCCTGCCGGACAAGACAGTCCGCTGTGGAGGTGTGGCAACTTCGAGTGGGCGACTACCGTGATCACGGCGGAGATCATCGAAGCCGGGGTCTATGACCGCCTCGCGGACGAGATGGCCAGGTTCCCTGCTGAGTTCGTCCTCTTCCTCGAATCGGACGTCGAGCTCGTCCTCGAGGTAGACGCGGGCGTTACGCGTACGATCAGCCGTCGTCGGGATGGAGACATATTCGTTGTCGACGACGGCATGACGGAGAGCCGCTGGCGCCTATTCCAGGCGAAGGCCCGCATCACGGACGCTTTAGCTAGAGCGGACGCCCAGCATCTCCAAGCGCGAGATGAAGTCCCACTCGCGTGGGCGGTGCCGCTGGGCGCGCGTGAGGTCGCAGGTCGATTCTGGGCATTCTTCCCCACGCAAAGCGAGACCCTGGCTTCGGGTATCCTGAACGCGCCCTGGAAGCTGAGCAGCGACCGGACCAATGTGATCGCCGGCCCCTGGAACTCGGCCCTCATGAGGGAGGCGGCGCTCCTCATCGCCAACAACATCACTGCACTTTCGACATCGGAAGATCCGGGTGCCCCCGTGTCCGCCCTTCCACGGCAGCTCGAACGGAAGGACGAGCTTGCCGCCGCGCTCGTCGATCCGCTCTGGGATCTCCTCGTCGGCCGGGCGATCCTCGCCGACGGCGTCGGCCGGCTCAGGGGTGCTGAGGAGTTGGGCCGCCATCCGGTCGATGATGGAGAGGCGCTCAAGTGGTGGTCAGCCTTCGCCGATGAACCGGTAAAGCGCAGGCTCGTCCATCCGAGCTGCCAGTCGGGGCGGCGGCGCGCCTCAAGGCTTGAGGCGTATGCCCGCGAATCGGCGGCGCGTGCGCTCAAGGACGCCGCGCCGGTTCTTGCCCAGTGGAACGACAGCGCGTGGCTGGAGGCCGTAGCCGGAGCGGAGCCCAGTGCGGCGATCCCGTTCCTCCACTTCGTTGACGAGGTTGTGAACGCCAAAAAGCTCATCGCGCAGCAGCGGATCCGGCAGGCACGGATAGTGCCGTCGCACAAAGTTTCGCTGATCCGCCCTCATGATGCGATCATCGCGCCCCTCACTCTGGTCCCGTCCGGGCTGACGGCCGTCTCGCTCGCCGTGGCCGGGGATGAGCGTGCCCACCGCTTCCTCACCGAGACGCTCGCCGTGAAGGAGTTCACCGCAGACGTCTGGCAGACAGTGCTGGCGGAGTCGCTGACGAAGGCGGTCTCCGCCAACGATGGGGAGAGTTGGGTCAATTTCTGGACGAACCTCTCCGAGGCTCCCGGCCAAGCGATCGACGAGTTTCTCAAGAACAACGGGGTCACCAAACTGCGATACAGGAACGCCGATGGCGAATTCCGCCCACGTGACGAGTTGATCGCGGTGACTCTGGAGAATGAGGCTGGGGTCAGCTCTGAACTGAAGCTGGATCTCGAATTCCATGCCGCCCATCGCAATCTGCTGCCCGAAGAGGTCTGGCAGACCTATCCGCCGCTGGCATACGATCTGGTGCGCGACTGGGAAGGCCTTAGTTCGAAACAGCTGAAGTCCTACTTCGACAAGGTGTGCGAAGTCGGCTTCCGCAAGGTGACCGGCAAACCGCAATACGGGAAGCTCGGAGTCCTAGATCAAGAACAGATCTACATGCCTGCCGGTTGGCGCCTCCTCCCGCTGCTGCCAGCAGTGCATGCAGCTGCGCTGACACTGCGTCTTATCGAAGCCACGGAACGCCCCCGCCAGGGCGCCACCACGACCGACAGATCGGCGATTTTTCGGCAGATCACCTACGGTCACTCCACCAGACGGGATTGCTACGAAATTCTTTCGGCGGCCCACCCGCTCGTCTTCTGGCTCACGACGTATGGTGTACTCTCGGTTAGATCCACGTTAGTCCACCTGAAGAACCTTCCGCCCGAGGTCGCCGAGGCGCTCGCCCGCGTCGGACACGCCGGTGGGCAGCGGGTTCAGGCGGTGCTCCTCGCGTATGCGGCCCCGGCGGACATCCGCATCGGGTGCGACGCTGATCAGTTGAACCCCGCCTTGAAGAGCGCATTCTGGGCCGCCGTCTTCTCGGAGCTCGCCATAGCGAGAGAGGACTTCCCGGGACTCAGACCTCTCTGGGAGCGGGCGGCGGCCGATAAGGAGACGCCCACCTTGGTACCCACCTCGGCCGGACCGATGGCGATCGGCGAGATATTCGTCGGCGTGGACGGGGAAGCGGCGACAGCGAAGATCAATGACGGCGATATCGTGATACTTTCCGAGGTCGCCGCCGAATGTTGGGAAGCGGCGGGGGCGAAGCCCCTTATGGACAACAGCGACGTGACGACCGAAGAGCAACTGGGGGATCCGCTGCTTCTGAGTGACATCTTCCCCGAGTTGGCCCCAGTGCTGAAGACGCGGGCTGCAAAGCGCGCGGACGCCGTCTGGGTGCGTGGCTTGGTCGAACGCGCGGGGCACAGGATCACGAAGCCGGTGATCGCACGTGACAGCACCGGCCTCATCATGATCGATCGGGACAGGTTCTACGCTCTTGGATGGCTCGAGGGCAGGCGGCAGATCCTTGACGCGCTGATCTGGTCCGGTCTGCTGGAGGGCGATGCCGGCAACCTCGTTGAGGAATTGGCGACATCGCGCGCGCAGGAGGCGCGGGCAGCGGTGAGAGAGGCGAACGGTCTGCCAGCGAGGCTGCTCAGAGCCGTCGGCGAGGCGCCTGCCCCGTTAATGGGGACCCTCCCGGAATCGGTCATCGAAGCAATCGACGGCAGCCTTCCTGATGAGAGTGTGGCCGAGCTCGCCCTCGCGGTGCATGGCCCGACGATCCTGACGAAGCTTATCGGCGTTCTGGAGGCCGAGGGGCTTCAGCCGCCGAGGCGCTGGGGCGGCGAAGCGGCACGGCAATTCGTGGTCGAACTCGGCTTCCCGATAGAATTCGCCACCAGTACCTCCGTCCGGCGAGACGCTGAGCTGCTCGTGAGCGGTCCGATCGCGCTTCCTGAGCTTCACGACTATCAGAAGGACATCCTTCACCAGCTCGAAGATCTGCTGTCGTCCGGAGCCGGTAGGCGGCGCGCCGTGGTCAGCCTGCCGACCGGTGGCGGCAAGACACGCGTCGCCGCGGAGGCGGTGGTACGCCTCGTGCTCAACGGACAGCAAGCCAGAAGCGCGCTGTGGATCGCGCAGACCGACGAACTCTGCGAGCAGTCAGTGCAATGCTTCCGGCAGCTATGGTCAAACTTGGGGGCCGAAGGCGAGGAGTTACGCATAGTTCGCCTATGGGGCGGACAGACCAACCCGACCCCACCGGAAGCAGGAGAGGCGATCGTCGTTGTGGCGAGCATCCAGACCCTGAATGCGAGGATGGAACACGAGGGCCTCGACTGGCTGAGCCGACCGGGGATCGTCGTCATCGACGAGTGCCACCATGCGATCGCACCCAGCTACAGCTCCTTGTTGCGGTGGTTGGACGTGCAGACTGGCGGGGAGAGCACGCGCGAGCGCGAACCACCAGTGCTCGGTCTCAGCGCGACGCCATGGCGTGGCCGCGACGACGACGAATCGGCTAGGCTCGCCAGTCGCTTCGACCGTCGATGGCTGCCAGCCGACCAGGAGGGGCTGCATCAGGAGCTCAAGCGCCGGAAGGTGCTGTCCGAGCTACGGTACAGCCCCATCCACTACGACCGTCCGGTAAGCCTCTCGCCATCCGACGTCAGGCACTTCGAGCAGTATGGCGAGCTGCCCGAGTCGGTCATTGAGGAACTCGGCTCGGATCCGGACCGGAACGAGCGCATCCTGGACCGCGTGTTGTCAAGCAGCGCCTCGTCGATCCTCCTGTTCGCGAATTCGGTGAAGCACGCGCAATACCTTGCAGCGCGTCTGCATCTCGCTGGCTGTCCCGCAGCCGCAGTGAGCGGAGAGACAGACAAGCTGGCTCGTCAGCACTTCATCCGCCGCTTCCGATCCGGCGAGCTCCGCGTGCTCTGCAACCACAGCGTACTGACCACCGGCTTCGATGCCCCGAGATCTGACATGGTGCTGGTTTCCCGACCGGTGTTCAGCCCGGTACGATACATGCAGATGGTGGGGCGCGGACTACGTGGTCCGGCCAACGGCGGAACCGAGACGTGCGAGGTCGCGACGGTCGAGGACAACATCCTCAGCTACCGGGACCGGCTCGCCTACCACTATTGCCGGAGGTTCTTCGATGCGGTCAGATAGGATAGGCCGCGTCTGCGGTCTGGCGCCGATCGCCTACGACGGTGTCAGGCGCGCGCACGCCTCAGCGGGAACAGGACAGCGTAATACGTCGAGATGGCAACATGCGGCGACTAAAGCAGTCATAGTCGTGAGGTGAACGAAAGGCTGAATGTTGGCAGCCGGAAACGGTCAGTGGATGGCAGCAAGTGAGCCTTTGAAGCTCCGGCGGTCGCCTTAAGGAGGGTCGGCTCTCCGCGCCTGCCTGTCCGGGAGAGGCCAGTCAGCAAACGGCCAAAGTCGGAAACGAGGCTTTGAACTAGATGTTTAGTCCCAGGATTTGATGGTGCATTATTTTCACGAGAGTGGAAGGAAGCGCTATGGGCCAGGTTCACCACGGAAGCGCCACGACGACAGCGGCAG
>NZ_NKTY01000094.1 GCF_003207825.1 Komagataeibacter saccharivorans
AATGGCCAACATTACGCGCAAGACGAAACGCTATCCATCTGATCTGACCGATGAGGAATGGGAGCGCATAGCCCCCCTGATGCCGCCTGCGAACCGGCGTGGCCGGAAACGGGCAACCGATTTTCGTGAGATCATCAATGCGCTGCATTATCTTGTCCGCTCAGGCTGTGGCTGGGAAATGTTGCCGGTTCATTTTGGTCCATGGCAGACTGTCTATTGGTGGTTCCGCAGGCTGATGCGCCGTTTCCTGTTTCAGACCATCCATGATGTCTGCCTGATGCTCGATCGTGAAGTTGCGGGACGTGAGGCCAGTCCATCTGGGGGCGTTATCGATAGCCAGAGCATCAAGGCACCCTATGCAAAAGAACGTGGTTATGACGCCGGCAAGAAGATCGTTGGCCGCAAGAGGCACATAGCGGTCGATATGGATGGCCGACTGCTTCTAGTCAGGCTGACACCGGCCGATATTTCAGATAGTGCGGGAGGACAGATGATCCTGGATGGCATCCGCAAACGCTGGCCGTGGGTGAAGCATCTGTTCGCAGATGGGGCCTATGATCGCTTACAGTTGATGGACAAAGCCGCTTTTCTCGACTTCACGATCGAGATCGTCCGGCGATCAGATACGGCAAAAGGGTTTGAAATCCTGCCGCGTCGGTGGGTCGTTGAACGGACATTCGGCTGGATGATCCGCTGGCGCCGACTGGTGAAGGATTACGAGCAGCGTATCGACGTGGCAGAGGCCATGATCCACATCGCCATGGGAAGCCTCATGCTACGCCGAACCGCTCATCCGTGAATTTCCAAAAGGGCTCT
>NZ_NKTY01000041.1 GCF_003207825.1 Komagataeibacter saccharivorans
CGCCGCATACCGTTTCCGCGTAACCTTGCCCATAAAACCCGTCCTCGTTCAGGCCAGATGATAGCTTACCGCCCTGTCCGAAAAATGGGGGCCACTTCTGTTCGAGGCATTCAATATAGGCCAGCAACAGGCGCATTAGGCCCTGACCAATATTGTCTTCCTTCGTCATGCCGCATAAGGCGAGAAAACTGACTGGCCCCAATAGAATGGGCCGGGTCGTGATACCCTGCCGCCGCGCCGCGACAAACACGTCGTAAGGCCAGTTATGAACAAGATGAAATGGTTGTGCCTGTCTCAGGAGGGGCTGCCGGTATTCACCATTCACGGATTCGCAGGCCAGTACCGTATCGTCAGTCGCAACACCAAACATCCTGGCAGTCTGTACGATCCTGCTGTGCCAGGGGCTATTGGCCGTCGCGATATGGGAAATGCCGGCTGCGCGCAGGAAGGCGACTCCCCGACCCTCACTGGCAAACGGAACACCCAGTGTCGCCGTCAGAAGCCGGGTTGGGTGTCGGGAATGGATTGATGAATAATGGCGCGAGGACTCGCCTTCCGGCATGTCGTCATGACACGCCGCATACATTAACGGCACAAAGTCCATGGAAGGACCGCGTTCTCGACCCGTCGCACCGTGACCTCATAAACGGTGCGCATGATGTCATCATCCAGCACCTGCGTGGGCGGTCCGTGACGGATGACGGCGCCGTCGTCCATCAGCACCAGTTCATCACAGAAGCGGGTCGCCAGCACCAGATCATGCAGCACGATGACAATCCCCTTCCCCTGCCCGGCCTGCTGTCGGAACAGCCGCATCATGGACAGAGCATGTGCCGGGTCGAGTGCCGCGATCGGCTCATCGGCCAGTATGACCGGTGTGTCGGTCGCCAGCGCACGCGCCAGGTTCATGCGCGCCCGTTCCCCACCTGACAGGTGGCTGGCCGGGCGGGCACACAGGTCCAGCAGACCGGTAACATCAAGGGCATGGCCCACGGCCGGGTGACGGGCGGCATGATCATCCGCCTGCCCATGCGGCAGACGCCCGAGTGCGACCAGCGCACGCACCGGCATGGGCGGTGGTGCGCCCCCGTCCTGCGGAATGAAGGCAAGCTGCCGAGCGCGCAGCGCCGGGGAAATCTGGCCCATGCCGCGATCCAGAAGCTGGATATCCCCACAATCGGGAGTCTCCAGCCCTGCCAGCAGTCGCATGAAAGTGCTTTTCCCTGCGCCATTCGGCCCGATCAGGCCAATGACCCGTCCTTTCGCAAGAGTCAGGGACGCGGCCGAGACGACGGCCCGATCCCCACGCCTGAGTGAGACGTCGCGTGCCTGCAGCAGGATCATGATACGGTTCTTTTCAGCATGATGACCCGGGTGAAGAAAACCGGCGCGCCGAGCAGCGCGGTCAATACGCCCAGTTGCAGTTCGGGTCCGACCGCCACCAGACGCACCACCATGTCCGCTAGCAACAGCAGCAGACTGCCCCCCAGAAACGATGGCACAAGCAGACGCGATGGCTGGTATCCCGTCAGCGGCCGTAACAGATGCGGCACCACCAGCCCCACAAAGCCGATCGCCCCCGAAACCGCCACGCATGATCCCACGGCCAGCGCCGCCCCCAGCACGATACGCGTCTGGATACCCCCCAGGCCATGCAGCCGGAACCCAAGGCTTTCCGCCACGTCCTCCCCCAATGTCAGCGCATCCAGCGCACGGCCTGCAGACAGCATGAGCAGCGTGCCGCACACAACACCGGGCAGGCAGATCCAGACGTGGGTAAAGGTCCGGTCCGTCAGCGACCCCATGAGCCAGTGCATGATCTCGAATGACGCATAGGGGCTGGGCACAAGGTTCAGCACCAGCGCCGTCAGGGCCGCCGCAAAACTGCTGAGCGCCGCCCCCGCCAGCAGCAGCACCAGCGTGCCCCCGCGTCCCACCAGCCCCATCAGCACAGCAGCCGCACATAACGCACCCGTCAGGCCACCCAGCGGCAGGGCCGCGATGGAAACCTGCATGAGACCGGTATAGAACACGCTGACTGCCCCCAGTGCCGCCCCTCCCGATACCCCCAGAATGCCGGGATCGGCCAGCGGATTGCGCAAATATCCCTGCAGCACCGCACCCGACAGGCCCAGCATCCCGCCCACCATCACGGCAAGAAGCGTGCGCGGCAGACGAAGACGCGCTATAATAATTGCCCCGGCACTGTGCCGTCCCGCCAGAATGTCCGCGAGCGCATGTGAAAACATGACGCGGGTTTCTCCCCACATGAGCGACGCTCCAAACAGGCCGATAACACCAGTCAGGAGCACGGCATTCAGCAGCAGGGTCTTGTGGGCTGATTTCACGGGGCGGACATTTCAAGGTTGTGACGTGCGTTACGCAGCATGACGACACTGTCCAGTGTCTGCGGCAGGCCACACAGCCACAGCCGTGCGGGCAGATCCAGATGATGCGCTCCGGCAAAGGCCTGCTTCAGCGCCGGATGGTCCAGCATGGACTGGGCAAGGGACGTCCCCTTCCCCGAGCGGTCAAGGATCAGCAGGTCGGGCGGCTGCGCGATCAGCAGTTCCATGGAAAAGCGGGAAGAGGCCTGATGCCCCATGAGCGTTGCGTAATTGCGAAAGCCGGCATGGGCAAGGACATCATCCGGGAGCGAACCCGCATGGGTGACAAAGCCATTGGCGGCGTAGACAGCCGCCGTGGGATCGGTGGAACTCCGCGCGACCGAAAGGGAGGCCAGGCGCGTGGCAAAGGCCGTGGCCAGTTGCCGCCCCCGTTCAGGGACGCCGATGGCGTTGGCGACTGTCATGATCTGGCCCGGGATGTCCGTCAGGGATCTGGCGGGCGGCAACGCGATCACCTGTGCTCCCCCTTCCCGTCCCGCCTGCATCGCGACGGCCGCCGTGTAGACGCCGCCGAGCACGACATCGGGATGGGACGCCACGACATTTTCCGCCGTGGGCCGCAACACCGGAACATGTCGCGCCTGCTCGCACAATACCGCGTTCCAGCAGTCCCGGGCCAGTGGCGTGATCCCCACGATCTGGCCCGGTTCAGCCAGCATAAGCAGCAATTGGTCGGTGCAGAGATTGAGCGAGGCCACGCGTGGCAGCGCCAGAGCCTGCGTCAATGGGACACAGGCAAGAAAACCGGCCACAATCGCTGCCATCATGCCCTTCATGTCAGTAATTCAGCGTAAACCCGCCATAACCGGCGCGCCCCGGCTGCAGGTAGCCGATCGGGTCCTCGAACTGGCGGTTCAGCAGGTTGTCGGCGCGGGCATAGACGGAAACATAGCGGTTGATTTTATAGTTGGCGGCTACATCAATGGTAAAATATCCATGCCCCTTGGCACAGGTGCTGCACGTCTCGCTGCCAATGACCGGCAGGTCACGCCATCCGCTGGTGTACAGGATATTTCCAGAAAATGTTAGGTCGCGGATAGGGGTCCATGTCGTATTGAAGTTGAACTTGTGCTGCGGACGGCGTTGCAGTTCGACGTTACTGGTTTCATCCCGGGCATGGGTCCAGGTATAGCTGAGATTGAATTCCAGATTGCTCAGCGCTTTCCAGTTCAGGAAAGCTTCCACGCCATACATCCGTGCCTTCGCAACATTGGCGTAGGAATAATTGTAGTCATATGACGAATCAATCGAAAGCGAGGACTGGATCAGGTTCCGGACCCTGTTGTCATACCATGTCGCGCCGAAGTTCAGGCGATCATGCAGAAGTTTCTGTTCCACCCCCGCGTCATAGCCGATCAGCTGTTCAGCCTTCAGGTTCGGATTGCCTTTTTCCGAATATCCCACGCCTGCCTGATTGGCGAATAATTGGTACAGCGATGGGCCGTGGAAGCCCGAACCGGCGCTGGCCTTGATGATCGTTCCTGTGCCCGGCACATGGATCGCAGGCGCGACACGCCATGTCACGTGGTTGCCATAGCGTGAGTTGGCATCGTAGCGGATATTGGCGGCGCCGTACAGAATATGATTCCAGTTCCCCTGATACTGCCCGTAACCGGCGGTCGTATCCATGCTGGCGGATGTATTGTATCCACTATCCCACATATCGGCGGCTGTATGGCTGGTATTGAACGTGTCATGGAAATGTTCGGCCCCGATCAGAAGCTGACCATACTGTCTGAAATTGAACGTACCGTGCCAGTCCACCTTCAGTCGGCTGGAACGGTAATAATCAGGGTCGGAATTGACCGGACTGCCGTAACTTGTGCCTGTCTCCGTCCAGCGGTTGCGATTGGTCATGTAACCAAGGCCAAGCACCTGATCGAACAGTCCATGGAATGACACCAGATGGGCTGTTCCACGCACAATAGCCTCGTTCTGATTGGTCTGTTCCCTCACGCCTTTATCGCCGTAAAGGTTCTCACTCTGCAGATCATACAATGAATATGAATGGTTGTTGCCCTGTATCAGACGTGCCGTCAGGCCAAGGTCAAGATTGCGGGTTACGTCATAACCCAGCCTGATATTGACGCTGCGGTTGTCATTGCGGTTGCCCTCATGGCGCTGCTGCCGGTCAGCACCATAATACCGTTCGATGTAGGAGGGGATATTGTTGAACCCATCCATCCGGTAATGGGAGAACTCAACATTATAATGGAACCGCCCCTTGCTGCCTCGCGCACCAAAGGTCTGGTTGAAGGTGCCGTAACCACCGCCTTCAATCCTGACAAACGGCCTGAAGCGTCCCTGTCCCTGCGCCGTAGTAATATCGATGACCCCTGCCATGGCGTCCGCGCCATAGAGACCGCTTTGCGGACCTCGCAGGATTTCGATCCGTCCCATGCCATCGGTTACGAACTGACCGGCATCAAACATGCCATTTGTTGAACTGCCATCGTTGATGTCCATGCCATCCAGACGGACTTTTACTTCGTTAGAATTATTGCCGCGCATGAAGATGGATGAAGTGCCTCCCGTACCGCCGGTCTGCACCACATTCAGACCAGGCTGACGCACCAGGATATCCGTCAGGCTGCGCCGCTGCTGGGTCTGGATCTGCTTTTCGGTGATGATGGTCATGCTGGTGCCGATATCATCAGTGGAGGTTGGCCGACGTGCTGCACTGACGCTGATCAGTTCGGGAAGACCGGTATCTCCCAGAGAAACAACGGCTTTCGATTTTTTATTCTCGACGACGTACTGGTTGGCGGACGGTTTTTGCGGCTTATGCTGTCTGACTGAATCATCGGCACGCGCCACTGCAGCTCCCATGGTCATCAACGTAGTGGAAGCAATCAGCAGATTACGGAACAGGATCATCTGGTTCAGATCTCGCGGTCACATCATCGTTGCCACGAGAGCGCGTTGCCACAGGACTTCAGATCCGCAGGAAAGCCCGTAACACCACACCGTCAGGACACCCCGCCCGACAGTTCCCGGTCGCAACCATCATGACGGCAGGTCTCCTGGCTCACGGCGTGACATCCTGCTTAACCTTCCCGGAAAACCGCGGTTTCCAGTGGCCCGGATCAAGACATCCGGTATTGCAAGGACAGACCGTTTACAGTTGCGGGGGCAGCCTGAGCATTGGATCGTGATCCGCACTCTGTTCCCTTTTCATCCCCCCGAAAGGGGACACCGTCGGAACGGTTCTGATCGGATGGGGCGTTCTTGTCAACCCGCATTCAATCTTTCAGTATCCTGTCAGGATTGCAGTTATTTTCAGCCAGATTGATGAATCACAGGATATTTCCGATAAAATGTATCACGCCTGACATGCTGACTTCGCGAGGGCGTGTCGTCAGTTAAGCGGGAAGATTCTGCCGCTTGTACTCCTGCCTGATCTGTGATGTTTTCTCCCTGTTTTTCGGAGCGAGTGTGAATGCGACGGTATGGTCCGAGCGACGGTCAGTGGGAGCAGATAAAGGACCCTCTCCCGGGTCGCAAAGGTCATGTCGGTGGGAGGGCTGCGGATAACCGTCTGTTTATCGAAGCCGTGCTGTATCGTTATCGCGCAGGCATTCCCTGGCGTGACCTGCCTGTCCGCTTTGGAGACTGGAAGAACGTGCACCGGCGGCTGCATCGCTGGTGTGAAAGCAGTGTGATCGAACGGATTTTCCGGCATCTAGCTGCTGACCATGACAACGAATATATGATGATCGACAGCACGATTGTCCGCGCTCACCAGCATAGCGCAGGCGCCTGTAAAAAAGGGGGGGGTCAGGCCATCGGCCGATCCCGTGGCGGACTGACTACCAAAATCCATGCCATTGTCGATGCCGCGGGAAAGGCTGTGGCGCTTTCCCTGACACCCGGGCAAAGGGCGGACATCACTGAAGCAGAGCCATTGCTCGATGAAGTTGATCCCAAGACCTTCATCGCAGCAGTGCAACTCATCTCCGCTATCATCGAAGCTAACTGACGACACGTCCTGGCCTGCCAGCACCACACGATGAAATTGCATGCACAAATGTAAGCCAGACGATGATATTGAGTGTCGTCACGTTATCCTGAAGGGTAAGGATTCCAGCCGAAAGGAGCCTGGACGCTACGGCGTGCAAGGCGTCATTGCCGTCCCATGCCACACGCGTCAGGATGGTCAAGGGTCAGAAGCAGGCGTGTGACAGGCACCAGGAGATCGGAGAGAGGCGGCGAACGGTGAAGCACCGCCCCCTTTGTCGACCAACCGGGGTATAAGCGCCCTTTCAGAAGGGTGATCCAGCCCGCTGGCGTTTCATGGATAGTCTCACTGTCAGCGTATTTCCATTGAACCCCGGGACCGGTGTAGGTGCACAGGAAACGTAATGGGACCTGATCAACATGAAAGCGGCGGCAACTGTCATGAGGGATCTTTTCCAGTCGGAAGCGAAGTTCGGCCGTACCTGACAGACGCTGATAACGACGGGCAAGCTTCAGGGCGTCTTCTACAAGCGCCTGCGTGCCTGCTGGCAGAACGGCGCGCAACCCGGTTTCAAGAATTTTAATGGTGCCTCGACGCAGAAACAGATCCGGGCCATGGGCATTCCATGATGCTGCAGCCTGCGTGACGTCCTGCCCCATGTGACGTTCTTCCTGAACGATGAAACAGTCGCTTCTGTCGATGTCCTGGAATGGTGCCGGAATGGCAAGGTGCTGACGGGTCGGGCAGGCCGATCTCATGTCGAAGTCCTTTTAGGGATTGTTATATTATAACGTAACATATAAGTTCGGCGGATCGCAACCGAATGAATGGTATCCGTCATGCGCGAAGGACTTCCGGTAACAGTTCTTTCCGGCTTTCTGGGAGTTGGCAAGACAACGCTCCTCAATCACGTGCTCAATAATCGCGAAGGCCGGAAAGTCGCGGTGATCGTCAATGACATGAGCGATGTGAACATTGACGCGGATCTGGTACGCGAAGGCAGCGATCTGTCCCGAACAAATGAAACGCTGGTAGAAATGAGTAATGGCTGCATCTGCTGCACATTGCGCGATGATCTGCTGCTGGAAGTAAGGCGGCTTGCGGAAGAAGGGCGCTTCGATTACCTGCTGATTGAATCGACAGGAATTGCGGAACCCCTTCCGGTTGCGGCGACATTCGAATTTCGTGACGAGGCGGGCGAAAGCCTGTCTGACATCGCGCGGCTGGATACGATGGTAACGGTGGTCGATGCCGTCAACCTGCTGAAAGATTACGCTTCAACGGATTTCCTGCGCGATCGGGGCGAGACGGCAGGCGATGGGGATGACAGGGCGCTGGTTGACCTGCTGGTCGAGCAGATCGAGTTTGCCGATGTCGTTGTGCTGAACAAGGTCTCGAGTGCAACCGCGGCGCAGCGCGAGGCCGCGCGGCAGGTTATCCAGGCCCTGAACGCCGATGCGGATATTATCGAAACGGACCAGGGCGTCGTGCCCTGCACGCGCATTCTGGATACGCACCGCTTCGATTACGATCGGGCCCATAAGCATCCGCTGTGGTACAAAGAGCTTTTCGAATTTCGGAATCATGTTCCCGAGACCGAGGAATATGGCATTCACACCTTTGTCTGGCGCGCCCGCCGTCCGCTGGTGCCCGAACGGTTCAAGGCCTTTATCGACTCTGCGTGGCCGGGCGTGATCCGGGCGAAAGGCCATTTCTGGCTGGCGACCCGCCCACAATGGGTGGGCGAGCTGGGGCAGGCTGGTGCGCTCGTGCGCACGCAGGCCATGGGCCGCTGGTGGGTGACAATACCCAAAAACCAGTGGCCGGACAGTGATGAATGGCGGGACCTGATCCTGTCGAAATGGGACGCGGTTTATGGGGACCGCCGACAGGAAATCGTATTTATCGGCACACCGGAGATGGACGATACTGCCCTTCGCGCGGCTCTGGATGCCTGCCTTGTACCGGAGCTTGATCTGGAGCGGTTTGACCCGCTGCTGTTTGCCCATCTGGCTGACCCATTCCCGGCTTGGGCGAACGGAGAAATGGCGGATGCGTAGGCTGGCGGATAACGAGCGGACCTTACGGCACGAGATGTGGCGGCGGTATGAGGGTAATGACTGGGCGGCCTTTGACGCGCTTCCCGCAGCAATCCGTAAACGGGTAGCAGCGCATGCATATGATGCCTGGTCGGTCAATGTGATGATGCTGTGGCAGCATTATAAAAGGCTCTATGGCCGCACAACGCGCGCCGAGCGGGCCCTGATCCGGTATCTTGACTATTGCGAGAGGCTGGAGCGGGAAGCTTTTGCTTCGCGCTATAGCGAAGCCTACGGTGTGGTCCTGCCGCATGATGCAGCCTGCGTGTCAGTACTGAGATAAAATTTGGTCCTGTTAGATCTTGAAATACTTCTCATATTGTATGGATAGAAAAAGGAGATGAAACAGGCACTTTCCCTGACAGGCTGCTAGAAAACGTGATCAGGCTAGCAGATATTAAGCGCGGTATCTCACATGAGCGACCGTGGGCACGGTCGCTCATGTGCCTGTCATAACAGGTTAAAGACACCCAAGACGGTCTCAGGACACGACCAAGTGAGGAGAAGCCGCAAATTCAATAAAATTGCAGAGATAACGAGTGTTATCATCGGTTTCCCGATGACCAAGGAATATCTGTTTCGCAATGCCTTGTTTGCCAAGTTTCACCGGATAAAGTTCAAAACGTGAGGAATATTCTTCCACAAGCCAGCGAGGAAGCGCCGCAACCCCCCTTCCATGGGTGACCATCACCAGCATGATATCCGTCGTCTCAATCTGCTTCTGCTGTCGTGGTCCAATCCCTGCCGGTTGCAGAAACTGCGTGTAAATATCGAGTCGCTCGGACGGAACCGGATAGGTAATCAATGTTTCATCTGCCAACTGCTCCGGTAAAACAAATTTTGCCTTCCGAAGAGGATGCTCCGGACCAACAGCCAGCACCAGTTCATAGTCAAATACTGGCGTGAATTTCAGACCGGGTTTATACAGCGGATCAGGGGTCACCAGAATATCGATCTCATTACTGAACAATGCACCGATCCCGCCAAACTGGAATTTCTGTCGCACATCCACATCGACCTTGGGCCATCTTTCCAGATAGGGTGAAACGACCTTCAGAAGCCACTGATAACAGGGATGACATTCCATTCCGATGCGCAATGTACCGCGCCCGCCATTTGCGAATTGTTCAATACGGCTTTCCGCCAGTTCAAACTGCGGGAGCAGACGGTTCGCCAGGGACAAAAGCCATTCACCGGCCTGAGTAAGAACAAGGGATCGCCCCTCCCGCCGCCATATCCTGACACCAAGCTGCTGTTCAATCTTGCGAATGGAATGGCTGAGTGCTGGTTGGGTCAGGTTCAGACGCGTTCCGGCAGCCGTCAACGAACCTTCCCGTGCAACTTCCCGAATGATTGTCAGATGACTGCGTTCCAGAATGCCCATGTTTGGTCCGATAAATGCACGAAATTCATATAGCCATAAAAATATATCATTTCAGTTCATTTTTATAAACTTCTATTATGAGGGACCAATCATTCATGCGGACGCAGCCCATGGTCTCCAACAACATTCACGACCGCTTTCACTATGGACTGCAATGTGACCCTCTTTGCAGGCCCGCAAGCTCCGGCGTTCAGGCCGGAGATAGGGCCATTCCGGCGTTTCAATCTGGCGTTCTCTGCTGCTCGATATACTGCCGGATGATGGACAGGGGCGCACCGCCGCATGAGGCTGCAAAATAGCTGGGCGACC
>NZ_NKTY01000042.1 GCF_003207825.1 Komagataeibacter saccharivorans
CCGTCAGTTCCCGCGCCACACGTCCACCTGATAATGACGTGTCGGCAACCAATGCCAGGTTCTTGCGACTGAAATCGTCGATAACAGCCAGAATGCGGAACCAGGGGCCACAGATCAGGGCATCCGAGATAAAATCCAGGCTCCAGCGCTGCCTGGGTTCCTGAGGGATGGTCATGGGAGAATGCGTCCCCAGCGCCCTCTTGCGGCCACCCCGATGGCGGACTTTCAGCCCTTCCTCCTGACAAAGGCGGAACAGCTTCTTGTGATTGGGGCTGAATCCTTCCCGCGCCAGAAGATAACCCAGGCGGCGATAGCCAAAGCGGCGTCGTTGGTCCGCCAGTTCCCGTAGGCGCTGGCGCAGGGCAGCATCGTCCGCTCCGGTAGAAACATACCGCGCGACACGCCCTGGCAACACCAACAAGCGCACAGGCTCGGCGTTCACTCAGGGCCAGAGCTTCCTGAATGTGTCGGACCGCCTGCCGTTTCGCGACAGGCGTTACCACTTTTTTCCAACAATTTCCTTCAGTGCCGCATTATACAGCATGGCATCCGCCAGAAGACGTTTCAGGCGGCTGTTTTCATCTTCCAGCGCCTTCAGCCGTTTGGCCTCGGATACCTCAAGGCCACCATAACGGGTCTTCCATTTGTAGAAGGTCGCGTCACTGATCCCGTGCTTACGGCAAAGATCAGAGACCTTCAGCCCGGATTCCTGTTCCTTCAAAATCCCTATGATCTGTTCTTCCGTAAAACGACTGCGCTTCATCCGTCCGTATCCTTCTCGATCGGACTCTACTTTTAAATGGTTACATTTCCGGGAGGCACGTCAATTACTCAATCTAATCATTACGGGAAGAGCCGCCGATTCGAAGCAAGCGTTATACCGTTAAATCAATTCCAACGACCGCTAGCTTCACCTGATGGTTCAACCGCACCTCAAGGCTGACTGCAAGGCTTTGGAGCCGCTCCAAAAGGCTCAAGAAATCAATCACGGATCCAGTATCCGGGCATCGCCAAGTGCGGTGCTTGCTCATGGTCACGAGTAGACAGCCTGCACGACAATCATCATGCTGCATATATTGACCGATCAGCTGGTCTTCCAGAGCCCGTTCGAGATCAACAACGGAATACCCATTGTTGGCAAGTTTCAATTCGATCACGGCCTTCGCATTCGAACGCACCGAGAGGAGACGGATGTCCGTTTCCTTGTCATTGACCACCAGTGCCTCACGATCAACACGATAAGCTCCATTCTCGCGCTCCTGCAGGCGCTTGGCGAACCATACCTGCATATCCTTTTCCTTTTGGATATCGGCCAAGATTGATCGCTCGGAAAACTCG
This sequence comes from Komagataeibacter saccharivorans, assembly GCF_003207825.1. GTDB lineage: Bacteria > Pseudomonadota > Alphaproteobacteria > Acetobacterales > Acetobacteraceae > Komagataeibacter > Komagataeibacter saccharivorans. The sequence continues at coordinate 1,339 of NZ_NKTY01000042.1, forward strand.
TGCGCGCGAATATCGTGCTGAAGATCGGTAAGCCGATCTATCATCATCCGAAACATGCCGTTGCGGTCCGCCTGCGGGGCTTCGCCATAAAGCTCGATCTGCGAAATATCGTGATCGGCCAGTGGGAGGCCTTCAGCTTCACTGGCAGCTTTCTCGCGCGCAAGCTGGTCGAGCCTGTCTTTAAAGTGGGCAAACAACGGGTCATCCCGCATGTCCTGCTTGATGGCCCAAGCCTCAGCGCCGGTGCAGTCGAGTAGAGCATTCAGTACGGCTCCGCGCCCATCCTGTGCCTTATCGCGCGCAGTCGGCCTGAAGACTCCGCCGCCCGCCCGGTCGATGTCATCAGGGATGCGGATTTCAGCATAAGCCAACCTGACCAGCGAAAGAAGCACCGCGGGGGTGAAATCTTGGCCAGATAGATCGAGACAGAAGCGGACGTTGCGTCGGTCAGCGAGCGTGGCGAACAGATTTTCGCACAGGCGATACCGTGTTGATGGATCAAGCATTCCGAGATGTTGTTCCAACAGTCCAATAGCCTCTCGCGGCGCGGTACTCAGCAAGAGCATCAACCAGAGCAGCGCGAAAGGCCTGCCAAGGCCATCCGAGAGCCGGTTTTGCGCCAGAGTGATCAGACGGGACCGGTCGAATGAACTTCGAAGCAGGTAGTCGATAGCCCTCTCAAGATGAGCATGCATTCGAGCCTGCTGCCGGTCACCTTCGAACGCTGCATCGGTCGTCGACAGCCACGCCCATACGCGCGGTGCGCAGAACTCGAGGACATGCTGGTCAGCCCGCGAGAAGTCCGCGAGCAATCCCGGAAATTCGAAACTGACGGCATTATCCAGCTGTGCTGAAAGCTCCTCACCAAGCGTAGCTTCGACGGCCTCAGGCTGATGCGCGACCAAATCCGCTATCCATGGGGGGAAGCCGTTGGGCTCGACAGGAGCCAGGCAAGCAGCTGCCTCGGCATACTTGCGTTCGAGATCACGTGCCCATCCCGGGCGCTCCGCTTCAGCATAAACTCCCGCTAACGCAAGGATACAGGCGCTCCAGACAGTGTTTCGTTCATCCGCAGGGCGCTTGCTGCACAGCGGAACCTTGATGGTGCGCCAATAGGCGCAGAATGCAGTGCGCACCCGTTCGGTGATCGCAGCATTAAAATGGCTCGAGATTAATGCGCCGTTCCAATGGGAGCGTTGCCCCACGTCTCTGAGATCACGCTCAAGAACGTACTCAAAATCCCTAACTATTCTGGCAATGCTCGCTTTTGAGAAATAGGCATCGGGATCACGCAAGACGTCCTTCCGCCAATCGATCCAAGTCTGAATGGCCTCAGCTTCTTTGGCCTGCCGCGCAACTGCCTGCCTCGTCCACTTCGCTTCCTGCACCGCGTGGGACCGATCCAACTTCGCAGGGACGAGCCATTGCGCCAGCTTTTCGATCCAGACGAGATTATCCTTCGCAACGTCGCGCAAAGCTGCGGCCCGACCTTCAAGTATCTGACCATCCACACGAAGCAGGCGTAGAGCGTTGTAGAAAGCTTCGGCGCGGATGCGCTGATCACAGCCTGTGTCAGCCGCCACCTCCAACAGCCAGTCGAAATCGTCATAGTCAATCGCATCCACGGTAGAGGCGTAGGCGATGTTTATCCCGAGCTCGTTGTCATTGCGGGGCGGAACATGCGCGGCGCAAAATCGCCCCTCCGCTAAATAGATAAATTTTCGCCAGGTTCTTGGAGCATGGCGGAGCCGCTCGATCACTTCTTTTACGGGCTTTTCATCGCCAAATTCATCGTTTTTTAATCGAGCCGCGATTATGGCGGCCTTAAGCAGTCCCTCGGTAGGTAGATGAGTATCCTCGAATTGACGCAGGCAAAATGCTGCCAAGGCCGACGTGAGGTATCGATATTTGCTCGTATAATGCGGCCAGTGTTTGATAGGCTCGATGCTGTCTTCGATTAGCCGTGCCAACAAGTCACGCAGTAAAGTGACTTCCGTGTCAGGGAGCATCCAATACGATATCAGCGTTGGCAGTGTCCATTCGATCCCGCCAACACTACGTTTGTCGACATCAATCTGTCCGAGAAGCCGGACGAAATCTTCAGATGAAAGATGTTTAGGGAAAAGTGGGTCAATCACCCTCTCTTTCACACGTGATGGCCAGTGCGGTTTGCTTAGTAATGACGCGATCAGGCTTGCCAGCTCGCCCGGTGCCTTCATCTCTGCAAGAGCTGTAACAGCCGTTACACGGTCAGTCGGTGACGCTTGGGGATCATTCGCCACTTCTGAGGCAATATCGCAACAACATTCCATGCGCGCCGCCTGAATGAGATCGATCAGCAGTTCGCGGACTTCTGGGCTGGTGCTTTGTTCTTGCCAAAGCCTACGGACGGTGGGCGACAGATCGGATGATGCGAAACGCAATACTTGAGGATAGGGAATGCGCACCCCGCGCCAGCCATCGCCTCCATAGCGTTCGACGTAGGCCGCGAGGATACGGGAGCGCGCGCTCGTAGAAAAACTTTCTGGGTCGCCATCATCCATCAAGGCTTCAGGCTCTCGACGCACCATCTCGTCGCGTACAGCGTCGTCTGTTATTGCCAGCCAAGCCGCGACCGCGCGCATCGAAGGGAATACCAGATCCCGACCATAGCATTCGCCGAATAGGAGTCGAAACAACGCTGCCTTTGGCATTTGGCCGTCGGCGCTGAGGCGCCGTAGTCGCTTGGCCGCGAGAAATTCGGAAGCTGAGCGGTGGTGAAACCGGACACGTCCATAGCTGGCAAACCCGAACAACGGGCGCTGCAGTAATTCAACTCGATCCTTGTCCGACCAGTCATGGAGAATGATCGACGGGTCGAGCGCTGCTTCTACCTCGTGTGCATCAAGCGACAAGTCTGAAAAACGAATGGTTCTTTTGCGGGTCAACACTTGCGCGAGAGCTAATCGTTCGGCGCCCTCAAGGGCTCGTGCATCGGACAGGCAAATGTGGCGCTTGCGCTCCCCTGCTTCCTGAAGTTTATGACGGATATCTTCGGCGATCTGTTCAGAGCGGGTTCCAAGACGCTTATATTCGTTCCAATAGGCACATATCTCAATCAGTTCTTGAGGACGCCGAGCGAACTCCCAAGCACGTCTATGGCCGATCTCCGCTAGCAGTCCAGCAATGTTCCTGACTTGTTTGCCTTCAGCAATCTGCTTGATCTGCGCCTCGCTCAACGGTGTGAGCCCGACGATGCGGACGCCGCTTTGCGGGTCATGGTCGACCGGTGTCTTCTTCGCTTGGGATCGCTGCTTGCGTGTCTCGCCGCTGATCAGACGCCGGAACTTTGCATTAGAATCTTCGACAATATCTGACGGCGGTGCAGATTCGACGACAGGCACTTCACTGGCAAACGCATCAAGATCGAGCGCGATCGGCCGACTGGTGACGACAATCTTTGCTCGATGAAGCTGACCATCTATCGCGCGCGTAAGTTTGCGCAGCGCGAGCCGAAAGTTGCCGTGAGACAACAGGAGTTCGTCGGCAGAATCGAGAAAGAAATGCGCTTCGGAGTGACCGTCGGCCAACCACTGTCGATAGCGCATCATCTGTTCGTGGTCGAACAGGAGCGATATTTCAGTCGTCGCAACAGATTCGAGGGTGAGAAAGAACGCAGCCTTTCCATCGATGAATAACCGCTTTGCCGTCTCCCGGCATTCATGGGTCTTACCAGACCCTGCGGCCGAAATCAGCAAAACCCTAGATGATACTAGCAAATCATCCCATGTGAGACGTCCGCCAAACCCCATAGCTTCGAGCGCATCAAGCTTGTTGGGGTCGCTGATTTCCTCTCGTCCGAGATCACGAAATGATCGCTGCACAGTAGAATATTGAGAGTGTTTGTGGGGGCCTGTCATGTGCATTCTAAAAGCGCATCTTATTCTTCTAGCGCAAGCTCAATTTGTGCCGAGGCCGACCGCCTATCGGCCGCGTGTGTCTGAGCTCGACGATCATGGCGACTGTCTCACTTTATCTGTCCGAAAGCAGACATTCTGCTTTCCTGAAGAGTTTCGGGCGCCGCGAGGCGTACGAAAGTCTGGGAAGACCGAACCCGCGACACCGGGACTCAGTTATGGGGAATTTGCAACTGGCGCCACCCCGGGGGAGAGTCTGAGCCAGAGCATAAAGGTGCGTGTGTGGAACTGGAACGGGTTTTTGTGATCGGATCTGCATGATGTGATGACGGAACTGGCGGTGCAGGCAGCGATTTTTCCGGGTTTTCCAGTGATGCGTACAGGAGCCTCGGTTTGCCGGAGTGCAGCCACTCCGGCATCGGGATCGGTCATGCTGTGGTCTCTGCGGGCTGTCATCGTGATCCCCCGGCCGGATCAGTCGCCGGTGGCGGCCCTCTGGGCTGGCACCAGCGGGGAAGGATCTGGATAACAACCATCAGTCCGCCACAGCATGGGCAGGGCAGTGGCGTGACCGGTTCGGACTCCGGGATTTCTGCCGCTGGCGTAGGTATGACATTCAGCAGTTCTCGCACCCGGGCGAGGCTGGCCTTGCGGCTGGAACTGGCCAATGGCGGATGCGATGAAATCCCCGTGGCAGGACATGCAACATGAAGCGACGGATGAACTCATCCGTGGCGAGCGTCATGACCTGCTGCTGGTGGGCCGTGTCCCGCCTGTAGTCCTTGTAGCGGAACGTCACGCCGTTTTCGTTGAACGCCAGGAGGCGGCGGTTCGAGATGGCGACGCGGTGGGTATAGCGCGACAGGTAGGCCAGCACCGCTTTGGGACCCGCAAAAGGTGGTTTGGCATAAACAACCCAGGGTCTGCTGCGCACAGGGACCAGATACCGCAGAAAGGCACGGCGGTCTGCCAGAGGGGCAAGACGGCCCCGGAAGGCCAGCCGGTCAGCATCGAAAAGCGCAAGTAGCCGGGTGAGGAACAGACGACGAAACAGCTTGCCCAGCACGCGAACGGGTAGGAGGAAGGCCGGGCGCGACGAGATCCAGCGCTGGCCATCGGGCGACAGGCCGCCGCCCGGCACGATCATGTGCACATGGGAATGGTGGGTCAGCGCCGACCCCCAGCTGTGCAGCACGGCGGTGATGCCGATGCGGGCACCCAGATGCCGGGGATCGGCGGCGATCGTCATCATCGTCTCCGAGGCGGCCTGGAGCAGCAGGGCGTAGAGAACGGCCTTGTTCTGCAGCGCGATGTCGGCGATCCGCGCCGGCAGGGTGAAGACGACATGGAAATACCCGACCGGCAGCAGATCGGCCTCACGTTCGGCCAGCCATGTCCGCGCGGCATTCCCCTGGCAGCGCGGACAATGACGGTTGCGGCAGCTGTTATAGGCAATGCGCCAGTGTCCGCAGTCCCCGCAGGCCGCGACATGACCACCAAGGGCTGCGGTGCGACAGTGTTCGATCGCCGACATGACCTTGAGCTGCTGCAGGAGGAGACGGCCGATATGGGCTGCCCGCCAGGCAGGACCGGCAGCCCGGAAGATGTCCCCCAGTGCGAGCGAGGCGGACATGACCGCCCCCGCTCCAGGATCAGCCGTCAGGCCTTGCCTGCGCCGTCGTCAGCATGCCCAGCCTGTCGAGCGGACTGATGACGGCCCGCACGGTCCGTGTCGCAACCTTTGTATAAAGGGCCGTGGTCTCCAGACGGGAATGACCCGGCAGGACCTGGATCACGCGGACATCGACACCATCCTCAAGCAGGTGCGTGGCAAAGCTGTGCCGCAGGGTATGAGGCCCCACACGTCTGGTGATCGCAGCGGCCCGCGCCGCATCGACAACCACGCGATGGAGCTGCCGTGTGCTGATGGGCCTCATGGTGTCCTGCCCGGGAAACAGCCAGCCACCCGAATGCATCACGCCCTGCTGGCGTCCGGCCTTCCACCACTCCCGCAGCAGGGGCAGGAGGTCTGCCGGAAGCATGGCGTTGCGATATCGTCCCCCTTTGCCCCGTTCGACCCTGAGCAGCATGCGTTCGCTGTCGATATCACTGACCCTGAGGGCGGCGACCTCGGCCACCCGCAGGCCTGCCCCGTACGCGATCGAAAGGGCAGCCTGGTGCTTGAGGCAGGTGGTTACGTTGAGCAGACGGGCAACCTCATCGCGGCTCAGCACGACGGGCAGGTTGCGGGGCTGCGCCACCCGGACCAGCCTGCGTGCAAGGTCAGGTCGGTCGAGTGTCTGGGTGAAGAAAAATCTCAGCGCCGACACGATGGCGTTCATGGTCGGTGTCGGCATGCCAGCCGCGTTCTGCGCAATCTGGAACTGGCGCACATCCTCGGCTGTTGCCGTATGGGGTGAGCGGCCCAGAAACGTGGCGAAACGGCCGACATCGCGAAGGTAATTGCGCTGCGTCTCCCGGGAGAACCGCCGCACCGCCATGTCATCAAGCAAGCGCTGGCGAAGGGGACTGATTGCAGCAATGCACAGGGACTCTGTCATCATCCGGCTCCTTCTGGTGGGAAGAAGCCAGAGTGCTTGGCCCGATCAGAACAGTTCCAAATAAAAGCAGGTCTCTCACGCCGTGGTGACAGGCCTCCACATCACACCAATCCCGCGCAGCGGGTTCGTTCTCCCCCCCATTGCTGTCATTTTCTGTCGATGATCTGGTGTTGCTGCCGGAATAAAAAGGCGGCACGGCTCTTTCGGAAGAGGTGGAAAAGGCAGCAGGAGTTCTTCTGCCAGGCGCTCGGCCAGTATGTGCGTTGAATAATGGACGTATTCGCCGCATATGATGCGGATATAGTCTTGCGGTCTGCGGCGATTAAGCGCCATATTCCCCGCAAGGAGTGCAGGGAATATGGCGCGATACATTCATCAGCATGGAGACTGGCCGGATTTCCGGTGGGACAAGGATTCCATCTCCCATGAACTGGCTGCGGTGCGTCATCGGCAGGGGCGGCTCCTGGGGCGCATGGAGAGTCTTGGTTTCGATTTCAGGTCGGAAGCCGTGCTCCAGACCCTGACGGAAGACGTCATCAAGTCGAGCGAGATTGAGGGCGAAAACCTCGATCGTGAGCAGGTGCGCTCTTCCATTGCCCGGCGACTGGGCATGGATATTGGCGCGCTGGCAGCGGTGGATCGGGATGTTGAAGGCGTGGTGGAGATGATGCTGGATGCAACCCGGCATTACGCTGAGCCTTTGACCGAAGAAAGGCTGTTCGCCTGGCATGCAGCTTTGTTTCCGACTGGCAGGAACGGCATGGCACGCATTCTGGTGGGAGAGTGGCGTGATGACAGAACCGGCCCGATGCAGGTTGTGTCTGGCCCTGTCGGACGGGAGAAGGTCCATTATGAGGCGCCGTCAGCCAGCAGGGTGCCCGCGGAGATGCAGGCCTTTCTCGACTGGTGCAATGCCGGGCAGGCACTGGACCCGGTGCTGAAGGCTGCCATTGCACATCTGTGGTTTGTCACCATCCATCCGTTTGAAGACGGAAACGGGCGCATGGCGCGGGCCATCGGCGACCTCATGCTTGCGCGTTCGGAACAGACAGACCAGCGGTTCTACAGCCTGTCAGCCCAGATCCGCCACGACCGGAAGGATTACTATGCAATCCTTGAGGCCACCCAGAAGGGCGATATGGACATCACGCTCTGGCTGCACTGGTTTCTGGGGGCTCTGGATCGCGCCTTTAATCGCGCTGAGCTGGTCTTGGGAAAAGTCATTCAGAAGGCCCGTTTCTGGGACAATCTGGCCGGACAGGCGATCAATGACCGGCAACGCCTCATGCTCAACCGTCTGCTCGATGGGTTTGAGGGCAAGCTGACTTCATCCAAATGGGCGAAGTTGGCGAAAACGTCACCGGATACAGCCCTGCGAGATATCAATGATCTCGTGTCGCGTAATATTCTGGCCCGGGAGGCGGCAGGAGGAAGAAGCACCAGCTATGCGCTGGTTTTTCCCGAGACGTAAAACGCGGGTCGGAAGCGACATGCCCGGTTGAAGGATCCCCGATCCAGTTTTGTGTCGGGAGAATTGTTCCCGGTGGTTAGGAGAAGCTTTCCCTTGCATCGGTGAGCGCGGATGAAATGCGCTGGGCGACCTGATCCGTCGAGCGTTTGACATTTTCCCGCTTCAGATGGGCGTAGCGGGAGGTGGTCTTGATGTCGCTATGACCCAGCATCCGGCCGATCATTGTCAGGTCCGCTCCCATCTCCAGAGCATCCGATGCGAAGGAATGACGGAGATCGTGAAGCCTGACGCCATCCAGCCCTGCCGCCTTGCGGATACGACGCCATGGCTTTTGCAGATCAGTGAGATATTCGCCAGCCTTGCGTCCGGTGATGACATAGGGATTGTCGGGCAGGTGAGGGGTGGCCTTCAGGACATCAACAGCCGCCGTGCCCAACTGGACGGTCTTCGCTCCGGTTTTGCTGTCTGGCAGGCGCAGTTCCGCTTCATCCAGCCAGACATGCGCCCACTGGAGCGTCTGGATTTCGCGCAACCGGCAGCCCGTGAGGGCAAGCAGGCGAATGGCCCGTGCGGCTTCGGGCATATCTTCGGCGGCCTCGTCGAGGCTGCTTCCCAGGCGCGCATACTCCTCTCTGGTGAGGAAACGCTCACGTCTTTCCTCCCGGTAGCGTTTGACACCCCGGCATGGATTCACGCCGTCCTGGCGGATGCCCCACAGATCGGCAAGGTTGAACATCTTTGACAGAACGCCCAGCGTCCGGTTGGCCTGATAGGGGATGTGCCGGAAACTGCCATGAAATTCGACGACTTCCGCCCGTGAGAGGTCGG
>NZ_NKTY01000043.1 GCF_003207825.1 Komagataeibacter saccharivorans
CTGCCGCTGTCGTCGTGGCGCTTCCGTGGTGAACCTGGCCCATAGCGCTTCCTTCCACTCTCGTGAAAATAATGCACCATCAAATCCTGGGACTAAACATCTAAGGGGAAGACGCCCTTATTCGCCCGGTTCGGGAACAGGGCCAGCATCCACTGACGGGGCGCTACAAGGCGGCCTTTGCGGGATCGGACTGCCGATCCCGACAACGCAGGCATGATGCGCCAGAGCACCGATCACGCTGAAAACAGGGTTATTGAGGGCACCTGAACACGCGGGCAAACGGATCATGGACAATACATCAGTGACTGGACACCGGGCAGCCATCGAAGATCAGTTGTCTGGTCCCGTGCGGTCAGTGCTGTCGTGCATAACAGTCTGACCCAGACCGGCCTGTCGCGCTATGGATGACCGCCGTATTGCGTAATTTGGTGCGACCATGGGATAATGTTGCGGCAATCCCCACCGTTTACGGTATTCATCTACTGTCATGCCATGGAAAGTACGCAGGTAGCGTTTCAGCATCTTGCGCCTGACGCCATCTTCCAGACAAATAATATATTCCGGAAAAACTGACCGGTTAACAGGAACAGCAGGTTTCTTTTGGGGTTCCTTTTCGTGTTCCACCGAATGAGCGCCGTTCAGGGCATCGTAAACGGATTTGACCAGCTTACCCATATCCTGCACCGGTATTTTGTTATTACTTATATATGATACAACGATCTTTACCGTTCGCTTCAGAAGATCATGATGACCATCAGGAAACGCAGGACAGGACTCAGGCATTGACTGCTCCATTTATGGATTTTTTAAGTAGTTTTATTTTTTGGAAACTATACCGGCAGGGATGATCCAAAAGCCGGACTTAAGTCTGCAATCTGGAAACTGACATCGATAAACCGCCTGTAACGCGTGCTTCGACTAATAGAAACTGCGCTGCCATTTCCCAGCCTGCGTCAAAGCTGCCGTCGCGACGAATGTGGCATGCGGGAACGGGAGCCATGATACGGTGCCCTTGTCTGTCTCACAGTTGCCATGCCGGGTCATTTTCATATGTGAATGTTATGATCCCCCTATTCGTGAATGACCAGAAAGAGGGGGAGTCTTTATTTTATAGAAATATCGATATACTATATGACAAGGCGCTTTCCACCGCAGAACAGCGTCTGCTTATCATGACGCGCAATCGCGATCAGGGTCTGGTTCATCTTTTCAGCCGTGCGGAAGGCGCGATGTGTCGGGGCTGAAATTGCGACCACTACTGCAATACCAGCCCGCACCGTCTTGAGCGCCATTTCAAATGAATACCGGCTCGTAAGCAGACAGAAGCCATCGTTGAACACTTCAGGATGGCAGACGCGTACACCAATCAGCTTGTCCAGCGCATTGTGCCTTCCCACATCTTCACGGATCATATGAATATTGCCGCTATTATTTGCCCATGCAGCCGCATGGACCATACGTGTCGCTGCATTCAGCGTCTGCCATTTACGCAGTTCATGTAGCGCATTGCGTATTGCCGTTACGGACAGGCGGGGACCATCCCCAAACGGTGCGCCCGCCACGGCGTCGCAGGCCGGCACTGTTTCGCTCCCGCATATGCCGCAACTGGAATGACCAGTCTGCATGCGGACATTCCGGCGCATGAGGCGCGTCAACGCCCTTCCCTTTATGAAAATATCGAGGGTCAGACCATCTTCCGCCGGTACAACATCCACCGAGCGGATTTCCGCAGGCGAACTGACGATCTGTTCGGTTATGCAGTAGCCGTAGGCAAAATCTTTCAGGTCTGCTGGCGTCATCATCATCGTGCCGTACGGAAACATTCCGTTGAACATGAGGCTGACCGGCACTTCCTCAGCCACATTCAGACTGAATTTTTCATCCGGACAGGACAGGGAAGCAACATCTAACGGATAGAAAAGAGCGGACATTACGGCAGCCTCGGGCAGTCACGTGGGCACTGTTCAATGGTCAGCGGGTGTGGCAGGGCACCCATTCGGTTACACCGGTGGCGTAATGCTCTTTTTTCCATATCGGGACGCGCTGCTTGATTTCATCAATAATGTAGCGACATGCACTGAATGCGGCGTCGCGGTGTGCCGCAGCCACGCCAATCCATACCGCCGTTTCCCCTACGGACAGATAGCCGGTCCGGTGCATGGCTGTTGCATGACAGATTGCGAAACGCTGTTTTGCCTCCTGCACGATCGCCTGCCCTTCCGTCCGGGCGAGTGGCACGAACGCACTGTAATCAATGCCGGCAACAGCACGCCCGTCATTGGTCTGCCTTACCCACCCTTCAAAGGCGCAGAACCCGCCCGCTTCGGGAACCAGCAGCACCCTGCGCAGGGTGGTGATATCCACCGGCGCATCCGCCATGATAAAGTCGCTCATCCGCCAGTAACCGGCGGAATAAAGACAACATGATCCCCATCACGAAGCGGCTGCTCCCATGGGGAGAACGCCGCATTAATGGCGACACGCATGCAGGCGGGTTCCAGCGCAAAGCTGTATACATCACGCAGTTCATCATACAGGGCGGCTGCCGTAGGGGCCGATGTCGTGCGTATTTCATGCGCCCGCCCTGCGGCGTCCTGCAATTGCGCGAAATACTGTAGATCTATATTCAGCATTTTACTTCCTGTTTGTTGGGCACAAGGCAGCATGGCATCCGGACCCGTTCGGTCGGGCATGTTTGTGGCTCCCTGCATCCCTGTTTTATTCAGATCAGGCAGGCGGGTATTTGAACGGGCGAATATATTCTCACCTCATCCCCCGATATAATGCATTTCTATTTTTTCCTGACGCGATGGTTTTTCCTCGCCGTGTGGTGATATGCGATGACGCGCCCGTTCCTCACTGTAGCGATCCGTCCGCTGTCGCCATATCCGTGACAGGGTGGCCCGCAACTTCTGGTCGCCTTCGGCATCACCGGCGCTGTCACGCAAAAGCGCGCGAAGATCCGTGCCAGTCGTTGCGAAAAGACAGGTGTAGAGCTTCCCGTCTGAAGACAGGCGCGCACGGGAGCATGCTCCACAAAACGGCGCGCTGACTGATGAGACGAACCCGATCTCGCCCGCCCCATCGACGTAGCGATAGCGGCGCGCCACCTCACCACGATACCTGGGTGGCAACGGTTCAAGGGGCCAGAGGGCTGCAATACGCGCGCGCAGTTCGTCTGAGGGCACGACATCGGCACGGTCCCACCCGTTGCGATTTCCAACGTCCATATATTCGATAAGGCGGACTGCAACGCCAGTATGACGAAAGCGTGCAAGGATATCCGGCACACCCGCGTCATTCACGCCCCGCTGGACCACGGTATTGATCTTGACGCCGCCTTCAAATCCGGCGGCACGGGCGGCATCAACGCCCTTCAGCACGGCGGACAGTTCCCCCCTGCCGCCGCTCATATGGGCGAACACGGCTGGATCAAGACTGTCGAGACTGACCGTCACGCGCCGCAGTCCCGCCTGGTGTAACGCTGGCGCAAAGCGTGGCAGCAGGATGCCGTTGGTTGTCAGGGCAACGTCCTCAATGCCCGGCAGGGCGCGCAGGCGACTGACCAGATCAGGCAGGCCGGGCCGCAGCAGGGGTTCCCCACCGGTCAGCCTTATTTTCGTGACACCCAGTTCCGCGGCGATACGCGCCACCCGTTCGATCTCGTCAAAATCCAGCCGTTCCCTGGGACCGAGAAACCGGAAGGCTTCATGATAGGTGGCTTCCGGCATGCAGTAGGGACACCGGAAGTTGCACCGGTCCATGACCGAAATGCGCAGGTCACGCAGCGGGCGGCCATGCCTGTCGACAGGCGGCACGGGACTGACCGACCGGCTGCTGTTCTCGTCATTCATGGCCCCCTGCCCTGTCAGCCCGCGATCCGGATTGCAGGCGCGGATGCAACACTTTCCACCACCTTTACCGGAATGGATTTCGCCGCGGGCGTTCCGCTGATCCCGTCAAAGTAATCCAGCGGCAGCAATGGATTCAGTTCCGGGTAATATCCCGCAATGGCGCCGCGCGGCATCGGGTAATCAAGCACGTTCAGGCCATCGACATACCGCCTGACCCCGTCATCGCTGTAGGTTTCCAGCCCGATCACATCACCATTCGCCAGGCCGCGTTCGGCCATGTCATCCCTGTTCATGAAGATGACAAGACGGGTATTGTACACCCCGCGGTAACGGTCGCTGTTGCTGTAGATGGTCGTATTGTACTGATCGTGCGAACGGATGGTCGCCAGACGCAGCATGGCCGTATCCCTGACCGGCACGTTGACTTCCAGCCCCGGCAGCACGAGGAAATTCGCCTTGCCATTGGGCGTCTGCCATACGCGGCGACGGGGCGGAATATCGAGGTGCAGCCCATGCGGATTTTTGATCCTTTCGGAAAAATCCGCATAGATTTCAGGATAGACCTCGGCAATCTTGTCCCGGATCAATGTGTAATCGACCATATAATCCGCCCATGGCGTGCGGGAGGCGGGCAGCGTCGCCATGGCCATGCGGCAGACGATCTCCGTTTCCGGCCGCACATGTTCGGTCACGGGTTCGAACACACCACGCGATGCCGTGACATTCGCCATGGCGTCCTCAATGGTCACGAACTGCTCGCCCGCTTCCGTGCGGATGATTTCCGAGCGGGCGACAACCGGCAGGATGAGCGCATCCTTGCCATGCACCAGATGCCCCCGGTTCAGCTTGGTCGCCACGCCAACCGTCAGGTTGAGGTTGCGCATGGCGGCATAAGAACGGTCCGTGTCCGGCACGGCGCGGATGAAATTGCCACCCATGCCGAAGAACACCCTGGCGGTGCCCGCTTCCATGGCCTCGATCGCTTCCAGCACGTGATGTCCATGTTCACGCGGCGGTTCAAACCCGAAGGCGTCACGCACGCGGTCCAGATAGGCATCGGTCGGTTTTTCGTCGATGCCGACCGTGCGGTCGCCCTGCACGTTGGAATGGCCACGGATCGGCGCGATACCGGCGCCGGGCTTGCCGAAATTGCCGCGCAGCAGAAGCAGGTTCGCAACCTGCTGCAGCAGGCGTGAGCCTTCCTGATGCTGCGTAAGCCCCATGCCGTAACAGATGATCGTGGCATTGGACTTCATGTAGATATCCGCAATCCGGCGGATCTGATCTTCGGCTATGCCCGAAATACGGGTGATGTCCGCCCAGCTACACCCCATGACATCATCACGCAGGGCTTCCAGACCTGCCGTGTGCTCACGGATGAAATCAAGATCCAGCACCTTCTCGCCATGGGCTTCCGCCTCAAAAAGCGCCTTCATCATGCCCTTGAAGATGGCCAGATCGCCACCGATGCGCACATGCACGAATTCGCTGGAAATGGGGGTTGAACCAAACGTGCCCATCTGAAGCACGTCCTGCGGTTCGGTAAAGCGGATCAGCGCGCGTTCGGGCATCGGGTTGATCAGGACAATCGGCACGCCGCGTTTACGGGCTTCGACCAGATTTGTCATCATCCGGGGGGAATTGGTGCCTGTATTCTGCCCTATGACGAAAATCGCCTCTGCATGCTCGAAATCGTCCATGACGATCGTGCCCTTGCCAATACCGATGGCGGGCGGCAGGCCACGGCTGGTCGGCTCATGGCACATGTTCGAACAGTCGGGAAAGTTGTTGGTCCCGAACTCACGCACGAATATTGCATAAAGAAACGCGGTCTCGTTCGCGGTGCGGCCCGATGTATAGAACTCCGCCTGGTGCGGGCTGTCGAGGGCGCGCAGGTGCTGACCGATCAGCGCGAACGCATCATCCCACGCCACCGGCACGTAACGGTCGCTTTGTGCATCATAGCGCATCGGCTCGGTCAGGCGGCCCTGCATTTCCAGCCAGTAATCGCTTTTCTGCATCAGTTCGGTGACGGTGTATTTTTCAAAGAACTCCCGCGTCACACGTCCCTTTGTGGCTTCATGCGCCAGAGCCTTGGCCCCGTTTTCACAGAACTCCAGCGTCTTGCGATGGTTGGGGTCAGGGAATGCACAGCTGGGGCATTTGAAACCGCCCGGCTGGTTCATGGACAGCAGCCCGCGTGATCCCTTGACCAGCACGCTCTGTTCCATCAGCACTTTCGCGGTCGCCCCTGCCGCACCCCACCCGCCAGCCGGATGATGATAGGGTCTGTATTCAGGCGTTTTTTCGTTGCTCATGATCTCAACCCTCGTGGCTTATTCAGTTGGGCATGCGTGTGTGGCCACGCGATACGGCTGTCGGATTGGGGGAAGCACCTGCGTCATGCAGCAGCCCGGCATGCGGTTGCAGCAGGCCGAACTCCAGCATTGCGGGCACGAAATTTTCGTTTTCATGCTTCGAGCGGGCAAGCTTCACCAAAGCAAATCGCTGGAGTGGTTGCAGGGTTGCCCATTGCGCAGCCGTAGGCGGCGCGACCCCATCAGCCTGTGCCTGGGTCTTTACGGCATCGGGCATCCGGTCCGCATCACGCCAGGCTTCCAGCCCACGACTTGCAAGCGGGCGCAACGGTTCATCACTGCGGGTTGCGATCAGGTGTGCGACCAGTTCGCGGTAGGTTGCCTGTTCGGGCGCGGTTTCGCACGGCAGGTCAGCAAGCTGGCCCCTTTCGTCGCGCGTAAACCGGCTCCACTGACGCAGGCTCAGTTTGATGCCGACGATATCAAGCTTCTGCCGCGCGATCATTGGAATGCACCGCAGGGACCCTGCAAAGTCACGTTCAAAGTCGAAAAGCATTGAACCATATCCCTTATTGGAGGGAGGAAAGTGTCGGGCGGTCATGCCGCCCGGTTTATCTGGGAACGATCAGGTGAAGCAGGGACGCCGCCCCGAAAAATACAGTGGTGCTCAGCGACCAGATCGCAACGAACCATGCGATCCGGGCACCGGTACGCGGGGGTGCGTCATCTCCGTTCCCATGGACAATCTCAGTGATACCCATCGGTTTCCGTCACCTTTCCGCGAAAGACGTGATAGGAATAGATCGTGTAGGTCAGGATGATCGGCAGCAGGATGGCGGTGCCGATCAACTGGAAGAACTGGCTGGATGGCGGAGAAGACACATCCCACAACGTCAGTCCCGGCGGCACGGCATAGGGCCACAGCGTAATCCCGAGACCGGACAGGCACAGGAAGAACCAGCCCAGCGCACACAGGAACGGCCCCCTGGAATGTCCCCTGCGCAGCCCGATGGCAAACGGGCCAGCCAGCACGGCAACCAGAACCGGCACGGGAGCGACAAACAGAATGTTCGGCCAGTCGGTCCAGCGGCGCAGGTAAGGCGCGTGCAGCAGCGGCGTCCACAGGCTGACCGCCACGATGCCGAGGAACAGCCCCACAGCCAGCCGGGCGGCCCAGCGGCGGCATGATGCTTCCAGCACGCCAGTGGTGCGCCAGATCAGCCATGTCGCCCCCAGCAGGGCATAACCACACATGACCGCCAGGCCACACAGAATGCTGAACGGCGTCAGCCAGTCGAGCGGGCCACCGGCAAAGGCCCCGTCAACGACCCTGATCCCCTGCACCACCCCGCCCAGGATCGCGCCCTGACAGAATGCGGCGATGGCGGAACCTGCCATGAAGCCGACATTCCATACCCCTTCCCTTCCCGTTCCACGTGTCATGACACGGAATTCAAACGCCACGCCGCGAAAGATCAGCGCCAGCAGCATCAGCACGATCGGCAGGTAGAAGGCAGGCAGCAAAGTGGCGTATGCGCCGGGGAAAACCCCGTAAAGCACGGCCCCACCCAGCACCATCCATGTCTCGTTCCCGTCCCATACGGGTGCGATGGTGTTGACCATCACATCCCGACGGCCCGGATGGCGTTCAAGTGCGAACAGCATCCCGATGCCGAGGTCAAAGCCGTCAAGGACGACATAGATCGAAATGGCGGCCACCAGTATGACGGCCCACACGATGGGGAGCCAGTATGCGAAGTCCATCATGCCTCAGGCTCCTTTGCCAGTAGAGGGGTCAATCACGCCCGGATGCATGCGGGCTGCCAGAATCTCGGGAGCGTGGGCAGGGCTGGCATCATGCTCGCCTTCCTGCGGCGCGCGGCCCAGCATGCGGACGAGAATGCCCATCCCGGAACCGAATACGAGCACGTAGACCACCACGAACGCCGTCATCGAAAACGCCATGGAGGACAGGGCGACGGGCGATACGCTGTCAGACGTGCGCAGCAGGCCGTAGACCGTCCACGGCTGGCGGCCGACTTCCGTCGTAACCCAGCCGCACAGCAGCGCCAGAAATCCCGCAGGCGCCATGCACAGCGCGACACGGTGGAAAAGCGGGCTGGTGAACAGGGTGCTGTTCCGCCGCAGCCACAGGGACCATAGCCCCACCAGCATCATCAGCATGCCGAGGGCGACCATGATGCGGAAAGAGAAGAAGATGACCGGCGAAGGCGGCCGCTGGTCGCGCGGGAAATCCTTCATGCCCGGCACCTTGCCATTCAGGCTATGTGTCAGGATCAGCGATCCGGCCAGTGGCAGCCTGACGGCATAATCCGTATGTTCGGTTTTCATGTTGGGAATGCCGAACAGCAGTTCCGGGGCACGCCCCTCTGTATCCCAGTCCCCTTCCATTGCCGCGATTTTCACCGGCTGATACTTCAGGGTATTAAGACCATGCGCGTCGCCTGCAAGGATCTGCAGAGGTGCTACAATGGCCGCCATCCACATGGCCATGGAAAACATGACCCGCACGGGTTCGCTGGAAATCTTCCCGGCCTTGCGTGCCCTGAGCATATGCCACGCCCCCGTGGCGCCCACGATGAAGGCGACGGACAGGAAAGCCGCCAGTCCCATATGCACCAGACGGAACGGAAAGGACGGATTGAAGATGATGGCCAGCCAGTCCGCCGGCATGAACCGTCCCGTGGCCGGGTCAATTGTGTAGCCGCGTGGCGTCTGCATCCATGAATTGGAAGACAGTATCCATGTCATGGAAATCAGGGTGCCTACCGATACGCAGCATGTGGCCGCAAAATGGAGTTTGCGCCCCACCTTGTTCATGCCGAACAGCATGACGCCAAGGAAGCCTGCTTCGAGAAAGAAGGCGGTCATGACTTCGTAGGACAGAAGCACGCCTGTAATTGGCCCGGCCTTTTTGGAAAAGATCGACCAGTTCGTGCCGAACTCATACGACATGACCAGTCCCGAGACGACGCCCATGCCAAAAACGATGGAAAACACCTTGATCCAGTATCGGTACAGATCAAGGAATACAGGCCGTCCTGTCCTGAGCCACAGCCCTTCCAGAACCGCCAGATAGGCGGCCAGTCCGATTGAAAAGGCTGGAAAGATGATATGGACGCCTACGGTAAAGGCGAACTGAAAGCGCGCCAGAAGGAGCGCCGGGTCATGTGCGTACTGCATCGATACTTTCCAAAACTTATGCGAGAGAAATAAATACTTCCCGGCATAGTGGTCCCGTAAGCAATTCTCTGGCCTGAAAGGCAGATACATGCTCAGGTGTCTTGGAAATGGTAGTAGATCAATCAGACATATGACGTCCAAGACAGATTATACATAAGATCATAACCTGCGTTTATAAGTGAAATATAAGCAGGCTTTGTCTGGTTATGGATGAATATAGACAGTTAAAAATATTGATACCCACACAAGAAATATTTGGCCGTTATCTCCTGTTTCCAGCCGCCTCTGTTATTCATATGGATAGAGGGCATGTCGATCGGGCACTTCTCGTAGCTCTGTTATATTCACAGTTCTGGTCATAAGAAACTGAATGCATGATCAAATGAAACCATAACGTTATGGGTTCATTTCCCACTGTGCTGATGTGTCACGAGATCCTTATCGGGCAAGTTGTGTCGGTTTTCGACATCCTACCTGGGGTGGAGGATCTCAATGCATGCCTTAGGTTCTGTTGACAAAAGGTCTTTTCAGACTGGCTTGGACGTGATTCAACGTTGGTCTTTGCGGAGACCTGTGGATGCGTGGCGACCTGACGGACGA
>NZ_NKTY01000095.1 GCF_003207825.1 Komagataeibacter saccharivorans
CGAGATTGTCGAGATTGTCGAGCACGACGATATCGCCCGGCTTGAGTGTTGGAACCAGAAACTGCTCGACATAGGCCAAAAAACTGCGCCCGTTGATCGGTCCGTCGAGAACGCAGGGTGCGGTGATCCGGTCATGACGCAAAGCAGCCAAAAAGGTCAGTGTCTTCCAGTGGCTATGGGGAACCCTGGCTCTCAGTCTCTCACCTTTGCGGCAACGGCCGTGCGTGCGCGTCATGTTGGTCTTGGCCCAGGTTTCGTCGATAAAGACCAGATGCGTGGGATCTATATCGGCCTGATAGCGCTTCCAGAATTTACGCTTGCGCGCGACGTCAGGCCGGTCCAGCTCGCAGGGCAGCACGCTTTTTTTTGAAGCTGATCCCTTCGGATTGGAAAAAGCGCGAGAGCATGCCTGTGTCGGCCTGAACGCCACGCTCCTCGCGCAGTCGGATCGACAGCGCCGCGAGGGTGATATCAGGCTCGGCATCAATGATGGCCAGCAGCCAGGCCCGTTCAGGTCTGGTTTTCGAGGGACGATGCCCGCCCGTGCCGGCGCAGCACCGATCTCCGATGCGTCTTGCGCGCTGCACCCATTTGATCGCCGAGGCATCGCTCACGCCAAAACGGCGCGCCGCTGCCCGGCAACTCATGCCGTCTTTCTCCACCGCATCAATTACACGGTCTCGTAAATCCTGCGAGTAGGCTTTTGGCATGAAAGCTGGCCTCCTTCGCCAGTCTTCATCTTGAATCACATCAGACACCCTTTGGGAATCCTATGATTCAAGCTATTCGCAGCGCGCTCTA
>NZ_NKTY01000096.1 GCF_003207825.1 Komagataeibacter saccharivorans
CCGTCATTTTTCCGGGCGCGGGCTGTGGTGTTTTCGATATTCTTCAGCCAGGCGACCACCTTTTTACGTCCTGAAGCCGTCCGGACAGCCTCACGCGGCGTCACATTCCCCAAGGCCAGCACCGGCTCATCAAGCACCTGCCGGTAATGGCGCTCCAGCATCTGCCCGATGATCCGCGCTTCCTCTTCAGGCGGGATCTGCAGGTCTGGCGACGCAGCCCGTCCATCGTGCTCCCGCTCCTCCATCGCCTGCACCGGTGTCATGATCTGCGTCAGGGGCGCGCCCACGAGTGTGCCCAGAACCGCCTGCAGCATGGCACGCCCACGTTCGGCACGGTTTTCCGAATTCACCTGCAACCGTAACTGCCGCCCCCTGAGTTCCACTGTGCCCAGCACGATTGCACCATCGTCCATCTCGGTGCGCAGGAACCGCCCGTTTTCATCCCGTCCGGACAACGGCACAGGATCACTCCCCGGCTCCTTCAGCCAGTTCCAGAACGACCGGCTCTCCGGACGCAGGGCCTCCACGCCCTCAAGCGCATCCGTCACCTTCTTCTGCGTCACGCCCTTTGCCACCGGGAAACACACTTCATGGAAGACCAGATCCTCGCCATCGCCATTGAACAGGGCTGGACCCTCCATCTGCCGGGCCATGTCTTCCAGCGTCCGGAACAGCCAGGTCAGCGTGAACATCGGCGCAAGTTCCCGCAGGGTCTCCGTATCGACTTTCGGGAATTCCGCCTTGCCGCGTCTTTTCCGCAGCGCCCTGTAAAGGTTTGCGGCCAGATCCTCACAGGC
>NZ_NKTY01000097.1 GCF_003207825.1 Komagataeibacter saccharivorans
TCCCACTGGTCATCGCGTAAACTATAGCGCCGCATCTGTCTGTCTCCCTCAAAACGGGAAAACAGTCAGCACACGCAGACACAAAGTACAACCCTCACAGGCCACATTCAGAGCTTAACTGACGACACGCCGTAGATATAGTTTCGATATTGATATTAACTGATCTGGACCTTGCTACAAAATCATGATTCTCCCAAGGAATGCTATGTCATAAACCATGCCGCGGATCACCCCGTGCGACATGCAAAGCCCGCCCTCACCGGCAGGCTTTTTTGTCTGCATTTCAGGATAGGCCATGCCGAATATCAGCCAGCATCCGGCTCTGACCTTTGTCATGAGCGAACAACAGCTTGTCAGTATTGTCAGATGCTACCTGCCAAGTCGGAAAACCATCAACCGGGCTGAGGGACTGGCCACGATTGGCTTAGGGATTGCATAAATGGCCGGGGCCACAGGCCTGCTGGCGGCCCCTGAACCGTTGCTCAGCAAAGTGGGCGGCATTGCCCTTGCCGCCCACGGCATTGACATGATGGCCGCCGGACTACGTGTATGGAATACAGGCATCTCAAATCCGGACCGAACGCGCGGTCCACGCCGCAGTCCTAAGTGCCCTTTTGGAAATTCGATATGATGGCTTTTCAAGCGGGTTTATGCGTGATTCGAACTCAGGATGTGGACGCCAGAACAACGAGGCCAAATGGCCAACATTACGCGCAAGACGAAACGCTATCCATCTGATCTGACCGATGAGGAATGGGAGCGCATAGCCCCCCTGATGCCGCCTGCGAACCGGCG
>NZ_NKTY01000044.1 GCF_003207825.1 Komagataeibacter saccharivorans
AACACATAGGAAACAGATGAGAGCGCAACCGAGCGTAGTCGGTGAACGAATGACGTATCCGGACGGGACTATTTTTCAAGGAAAAACAAAGGGTTTTCGCGGTCCGGCGCTATTCTGTCGGAACGGGCGTTGGCCTGCGTAGGATAAAAAATCTATCTCATAACCTGAAGGTCATAGGTTCAAATCCTATCCCCGCAACCACCGATTCCCACATTGATGTTTTCGCAAGTCCTTTCAGGGACTTGCTAGGTTTCGTGTCCTTCTGGTTCACGAAACCTAGCAGCGTGCCAAGCTCGCCATAAAGCGTTGCGAAGATCTCGCCGCGTTTGTCGCCGGGGGAGAGGACGATCTTCTCGACGAGCGCGCGGACGGCCTCGGACGCCTCGGCCCGGTCCTCTGGCTGGTTCAAACTCTCGGTCAGACGCTCCACCTTCTTCTTGAACATCGCCGCGACATTCGGGTGAATGTCGAGCGTATCCTCCAGTTCGGAGGAGAGCAGGGCGTTCAGATCAACCTCGCGGTCGCGAAGCTCCTGCATGCGTGCCTTCATATGAAGGTCAAACATTCCGTTTTCGATCGCGGTCATGATCCCAGCGATGCCTTTCTCGACTTTTGCCAGTTCGGCCTTCCAGCCAGCACTGTTGGCGCGTCGCTCATGGTTCAGCCGGTTGGTCTCTTCCGTATAGGCTTTCATGGCTGCCGCGGCGGCTTCGGGTGTCATCAGTTTGTGCTTGAGACCGGCCAGCACGCGCTCTTCAAGGTCGGAGCGTAGGATCGTCGCCTTGTTATGGCAGGAACGGTTAGCGATCCGGTTTGAGCAGGCATAGCGGTCCTTCTCGCGGAGCGAGTAGCTGCCGCCGCAGACGCCACAAAAAATCATCCCCGAGAACAGGGATTTGGGGCGGCGCATGCCGTTCATCCTGTTTGCTGCCGATGTCCGGACGGCCGCGATGACGTTGACATATTGAGCGGCGATCTTCGCCTGACGGTCGCGGACGGCCTGCCAGAGCGCATCATCGACGATCCGCAACTCGGGTACTTCGGTGATGATCCATTCAGATTCAGGGTTCAGCCGAGACACCCGCTTACCGGTTGAGGGATCCTTGATATAACGGAGCCGGTTCCAGACGAGGCGGCCGATATAGAGTTCGTTGTTGACGACACCCGTGCCGCGCTGGACATGACCCCGGATCGTAGTGTCGATCCACAGCTTGCCGTTCGGACCGGGAATACCTTCATCATTGAGTGCGCGTGCGATCGCGCGCGGGCCGACGCCAGCGGCGAAGTCTCTGAAGATGCGCCGGATAATATTGGCCTCGTTTGCGTCAATCTCGCGGTCGCCTCGGATCGGATCGCCACGCGCATCCAGCTTTTTGATGACCTTGTAGCCGTAGCATAGGCCACCACCGGATTTTCCGTCCTCAACCCGGCCGCGCAGGCCGCGATGGGTCTTGGCCGCAAGGTCTTTGAGGAACAGGGCGTTCATCGTGCCCTTGAGGCCGACATGCAGTTCGCTGATCTCGCCTTCGGCCAGGGTAACGATTTTGACCCCTGCAAACTTCAGATGTTTGAACAGAGTGGCGACGTCTGCCTGATCGCGGCTGATGCGGTCTAGCGCTTCGGCTAGCACGACAGTGAATTCGCCGCGCTGCGCGTCCTGCAAAAGGATCTGGATTCCGGGACGCAGGATCATGCTGGATCCGGAAATGCCCGCGTCCTTGTAGGCGCTGGCGACCTTCCACTTTTCGCGTTTGGCGTGCTCGCGGCAGATGCGGAACTGATCTTCGATCGAGGCGGCCCGCTGATTGTCGGAGGAATAGCGGGCATAGAGCGCGACACGGACCATGGCAGGACTCCGGGCATCATCTTTCAAAAAGAGAGAGTGTCAGAGCTTACCTTGCTTCCGGCCACCGGGTGGTAGTCAATTCGCTGGCGTCGCCATCACGTTTTTCGGCCAGGCGCTACTGGATGGCGGGTGTGGCGTCGGCGGCGCTTCTTACGTTCATAATCCTCGCGAGCCATCTGACGGCCGATGAGCCGCGCCAGGCGGAGCACGCTGGCGTCCGTCACATAAGGTGCGGCTGCCCCGTCGTCGGGAAGAATGATTTCGATCCGCGCCTGCCTGTCTCGTGCGTCCATGTCGGTTTCTCCAGACGATACTGGAACCATTGGACAGGGTCATGCGTCATGGAAAGAACAAAATCATACTATGCGGTTATCGGCGGTGTTTGTGTAAGTAATAGGATACTCAACGGGCAGGAATGGAGGCTGTATGTCACGGTGAGTAGTGGTTTTCAGTTTCAATGGATTCTGCCGCCAGAAGCGATCAGATGAGAGATGTTAACCTGCTCACGCTCCTCTTGTGTACTGGAGGTCTCCGCAAGAACAATGCTTACGTCGGAGAAGCGATCCGGGTCGGCGGCTATGAGATCAAGGAGTGAACCGGGGCGCACGGGAAAGCCACCAAGCGACCGACCTGGTCGAAACCTCTGGGTCGCGAAATCAAGCGCCGTATCATCGACCTGCGTCGATGCCTCCCACTGTGCTTCGAACCAAGATTCGGCTTGACGGAAGGTTTCGCTGTCGGGCGCGAATCGGACGCCGGCTTCTGTCAGGCTCGGTGGGCCATCTAAGCCAACACCGTTTCGCGAGGCATTGGCGGAGCGAATGATCGCGCCTCGATCCGATAAGTAGACCTTGGCATGGATGGAGGCTGGGGATGTGACGCAGGTCTTTGTTCTTAGGCGCACCGAGCGCGCGCAGCGCGTTCGGCGAAGTTCCACCGAGCATAACATCGCAGATGATGCGAGGCTGGGCGTCACCTGCCTTGTTAAGTAGCGTTTCCGCCCCGATCCCCCAAAAAGCCACGGCGCACCGTACGTCCGTGCCAGCAAGCACGTCTTTAATTGCATTTGCCAGATCATTGCTGGTCATAAATTGAAGCACTGGATATTCTTTCTGTGCCATCGGCGAGGATAATACTGTGAGAAAGGGTAAAAGCCTTCGTGAGGATCGTCCATGTTAAATGTCCGATTTTGGCGATCAGTCTATTCAAAGCCGATAGACCGTTCTTCCTCCTGATCTCCCTGTTTGCTCAGTGATGTCGGAGCAGACAGGCTACAGTCGCCTCGTCTCCGCCGTTCAACGAACTGTCAGGTTTCTCCAATAGCGACCCATTGCCGGTTTTTCTTGACGTAGGGGACAGGAGCGGCCAGCGGTGAGGGCATGGATACCATCAGCCTCCTCGCCCTGCTTCTGACTCTCTCGGCAGGGTTCAGCATTCTCAATCACCACACGTTTCGTCTTCCTGTGACGATTGGCGTGCTGGTCTTCTCATTGCTGGCTTCCCTGCTGGTCATGATCCTGAATCCGTTGATACCAGCCTATGACCTTCAGGCTCTCCCGCGATCTGTGCTCGGAGCCATCAATCTTCCCACTGCCCTCCTGAATGGCGCGCTGTCCCTGCTTCTGTTTGCCGGGGCCACACAGGTAGATGTCGGACATCTGCGCGCAAAGCTTGCCTCCGTGGCTGCTCTCTCTGTTCTGGGAACCGTTCTGGCCGTTGCCTTTCTGGCGATCACGGCATGGTACGTCTTCCCTCTGTTGGGTCATGCCATTCCTTTCACGTGGTGCATCGTTCTTGGGGCCATTCTCGCGCCAACTGATCCAGTTTCAGTTGTCGGTATGCTGAAACGTCTCGGACTGCCAGGCCCCCTTCAGGCCGTTTTCGCAGGGGAGAGCCTGTTTAATGACGGCGTGGGCGTGGTAATTTTTGGCGTCACGATCGGACTGGCGACCGGGGACAGTCAGGGAGTGACCGCCTCCGAGATTGCTCTGAGTTTCTGCCGCGAGGCGATCGGTGGCGGTCTATTGGGCGCACTGACCGGATGGATCGCGCTCCGTGTGCTTAAAGGACAGCGGGATCCGCATATCGATCTGCTGACATCGCTGGCTCTGGCGACCGGAACCTTCAGCATTGCCAACCAGTTTGGCATGTCGGGTGCGATTGCCGTCGTCGTGGCGGGACTGTGCTTTGGAACAAGCTATAGCTATTCCGTTTTCGATGAGGCATCCCGAAAGGAACTCGATATCGCATGGACACTCATTGACGAGGTGCTGAACGTCCTGCTGTTCATGCTGATCGGCTTTGAAATCCTGGAGATCACGCCGCATCTGTTTACGGTGCTGGCAACACTTGCCGTGATCCCTCTGTCCATTGCCGTGCGGGCATTGAGCGTGCTGTTTTCAACGCTTCCGGTTCATCTCAGGCAATGGGAACGGGGCCGTGTTCTTGGGATCCTGACCTGGGGCGGTCTGCGTGGCGGCATTTCGGTTTCGCTGGCGCTTGGGTTGCCGCCCGGAAACTTGCGCGACCTGCTGCTGCCGGTCTGTTACGGCGTCGTCGTGTTTACCATCATCGTGCAGGGACTGACCATGGAGCGGGTTGCCTGCAGACTTTATCCCTCGTCCTCCGAACTGCCGCAGTAATGCCAGTTCCCCATCTCCTTGTCCCGATTTTGATCAGTTATCGCAGACGATCCATTTATCTTCACGGCGAGCAAGGACGTTCGGGCAGTGTCTTGACCATGTAAACGCGTCGAAGACCCTTTTCCTCGGCGCGATGCGTCTCGACATACCCGATGCGCTGATAGAGGGAGAGGTTTTCAGTCATGGCCTCATTGGTATAGAGCCTGATGTGACTGAAACCCGCCTCGGAAGCGGTGTTTTCCGCAAACTCCAGCAGTCTTCTCCCTATACCCAATCCCTGCGCAGCGGGGGCGACCGCCACGTTGTCGAGAAGCATGGCATCGGCCTTCGGGATCAGGACAAGGATGCCGTGAACCGTTCCATCATGAACGGCAACGTGAACGTGCCCGCTATGGATCAGGGGAGCATAATTATCCAGCATCGGACCCGGTTTGCGGCCAATGCGAGAGACGTAGTGACGATAGGCATGTCGCACGATGGTCTCGACAGCGGGGAAGTCTTCGGGTGTGGCGAGGCGGATTTCATGTGTCATCGACTTTTTCTCAGTGTAACCTTCCGCGTCCCATGGTTCTCTCGGGGAATAAGAACCATACAATAGCATCGCGATGATAGTTCACTATGTGCCTTAAAATATGCATCATACCAAGTTGCATGAGCGGCAGGAGGCATCGTTTGTCCGCTCCAAAGCGCGGCACCATTCTCCCCGCAAAACTGCTTGTTGCCTCAATGGAAACAGAGCGGACAGGCTGTTTCCGCCTCGTGCCAGACATAGGATAATCCCGTCTTCATCATGATAGCAGACGTGGCCGCAGGTACATCCATGCTGTGAGTTTCTGGCGCTTCCAGCACAAAGAGTATGAGGGTGCTAAACAAAAAGACCATAAGAGCGGCCTTCGGCAAGTTCAATAATACCAAATGAGCGGCTAGATCGGGCATCAGTTCTCCGCTGTTGGCGGTTCGTCACCGTGTTTCGACAGGTCGGAGTTTGCGAAAATTGTGGGAGGCGGGTTTGAGCGTAGGTTTTTCGAAACATCGTTAACTCGCTTGAAACGGGGAAACATCGACATTTCCACAACCTCGACGAAAGCCTCTTGTGCTGCCCGGTAGCAATTCGGCATCAAGTTTCCACGCTTTACCAACTCATCCTCGCTTCTTGAAATGAGCTCCTTCAAAGCGGTACCCCGCCGCGAAAGTGGAGCAATAAACATTGGCACCATATCCCGGAGTTCAAGATCGATAAGCAAGTCGGAATAGTCGGCATGAACTAAGTTCTGACTGACAAGAAAACGGATGTATGATTCAAGGAATTCATGATCCGAATGTCCCAATCCTACGTCAAACTCGGACTTTGCCGATACGAGTTTATTTTCGGCAATCTTCAAGGCGAGGTCCATGCCGAAGTAGAGAGACCGGCAGATATTTGTCATTCCGAGGCAGAACAGATCAAAGAACGATATGTCGAAAGCTGCATTCTCGGTCGTTCGGGTCAGCATGCACTCGAGCACAGCAGAGATATCTCTTACATACTCCGCCTGAGTGAAACCAGCATTCATGAAGAGGTCTTGCACCGTGGCAGCCATGAAGTTGTTCGACTTGGGTATGACTATCTTGTTCCCAGGGGCTTTGCCGGTTCGAAACTCCTGACGGGCATCCACCCAGAAAGTTTCCTTGCGATCAGGATGATGAAGGATGAGGAGCACGGGCACAGGATAGTGCTCCCAATATTTCTGGTGTTTTTTGTTTGCGGTGTAGGAAACGCTGTAATCCGTTTCACTAATGAAATACGACTGCCCTGATTTGACTTGAACACCAACCATCATCCCGGTCGGTTCGCTGTTTTCGTCAAGGAACTCGATGTGCCCGTCGATGCCAAAATCTCCGGTCGAAGTTTCTCGCCAAATTAGTTCAAGGTCGGCCAACTTGGCCTGAACGGCGGCGATGCCTTTTCGTTCGGTCGCGTAGTTTCCCGGCATGGTTCAGATTTCCAATTTTTGCAGCACTTGCACGATTATCACTTAAGTCATGCTGCGTCTTGTCATGGAGGTCGCAGAAGGGCGGAGAGCCGCTTCAAGCGTCTTGGACGCAAATGTTAGCTTTTGGGTCTATTCCGCCCCCCCCTTAAACCGCCTGTCCATTCAACGCGGGCGGTGGAGACAGGCGGCAACCGCTTCATATCGGCCGTACATATCCTCAAAGAACCGTCCTTATATCGGATATGGGCAGGATGATATCTCGTGAGAAGATTGGATAGAAAGCGAAAGCTATCCTCTTGGAAAGACCTTATACGAAGCGCGCCTTTACAACTATACTAACTTGCTTCCGTCAGACTCCTCAGAGATATTAGACTACAAAAAATCGCGGCGACACGGAGTGCTTCCGCTGACTAGTTGTATAACATTTACCGGGAGTAGACGAATGGAATTCTATGGGCAGAGCAAAGCTACATCTTGCGAATGCTTCGAGTGACGCAAGATGGATCTGTCTTCCATCAAGCTCGACGACACACTCAAAGCTGTCCAAATTGCTTTCTATGTTGTGGGCACTTCAGTTGCGGTTTTGACATATCGGGCCGCTAGGCGCGGTCTATTGAACACGGTCGCGACGGAATATCAAAAGCGGGTCATGGATCGATTGCAACAGTTATCTGAAGACCTATTCAGTGAGTTTGATGATGCGTCGCTGACGCACTGGTCGCGAACCAACCCTGTTCACGATACGATCAAAGAAATCAACGAAATTTTTATCGACGATGATCTAGTCGATTTAAAAGAAGAAATCTTCGCGGCGCGGCGGTACGATTACGGTATACCGATTCTGCCGAATGTCTTACGGCTGATGCACATGCTTAAACCGATAACGTCCGATCCCTTTATTCCGCGCAATATAAAGGCCGCAGTCGTCGACTTGATCGAGAACCGGATAAATGTGATGCAAAGTATCTACAACACAGAATTCGAACGATATACTGACCGCCTAGCCAAGCGTAAGCAAAAACCGCTAACCAAACTCGATGATATCAATAAATTTCACAATCGTATCATCGATCAGCTGAATCAGCAGGGGTGCGGAATTCGTAGTATCGAGGTCGATACTCATAATATACGCGCAATGATTCAAGATTATTTCGAGAGTTTCAATCCTCACCGGCGTTGGTGGCATAGAATATTTGCTGCAGAGCGCAGGCTGGAACACAATCAAGAATGACGCCTTGCCGCCTCTCGCTTGATCCGACCACTCGCCAGATCAACGAAGACGGCCGCTCTTCCTATAGTGACTGATTACGCTCGAATATCCGCAATCAGCGGGCAGCGTCCGCCATACATCCTCAAGTTGCAGGCTAAAAACAGCGGTTAAGGGTTTAAAATCGGACATTCCGCTCACCCCCTCATTGCCGTCATTTTTCTGCCGTGAAAGAGGGTGTGGGGCGGGTGTAATCGTTAGAGTCAAAGGGCTGAGGGGTTTTTCGTGACGGATTCAGGGGGGGAGAGTGGCTTCCGCCCGTCCGTCACGGAGTGTCCTGCCATGGCCAGCGCCATCCAGAAAATCGCCCTCAATGCGTCCCGTGATATCCCCTTCAACAAGCTGGTGCTGTCGCAATCCAACGTGCGGCGGGTCAAGTCCAGCCTGTCGATCGAGGAACTGGCCCGTGACATCGAGCGTCGCGGGCTGCTGCAGAGCCTGAACGTCCGTCCCGTGCTTGATGGTGAAGGGGCCGAGACCGGCACTTACGAAGTCCCTGCCGGCGGACGGCGCTTCCGTGCCCTCGAACTGCTGGTGAAGCAGAAGAAACTGGCGAAGACGGCACCCGTGCCGTGCGTGGTGCGCGAAGCCGGGTCGGCCATTCTCGCCGAGGATGATTCCCTGGCCGAAAACGTCCAGCGCGTGGCCCTGCATCCGCTGGACCAGTTCCGCGCCTTTCGCGACATGCTGGAAAAAGGCATGTCCGAAGAGGAAATCGCTGCCGCATTCTTTGTCGCGCCCGCCGTGGTCAAACAGCGTCTGCGGCTGATGACCGTGTCGGACAAGCTGCTTGAGATATACGAGCAGGACGGGATGCGGCTGGAACAGCTGATGGCGTTTTCCATCAGCGACGATCATGCCCGACAGGAACAGGTCTGGGAGATCGTGGCCCAGAGCCATAATCGCGAGCCCTACGTCATCCGCCGCATGCTGACGGAAAAGACCGTGCGGGCGTCGGACGCACGTGTTCGTTTCGTCGGGCTGGACGCCTATCTCGCAGCCGGTGGTCACATCATGCGCGACCTGTTCGAGGCCGACGACGGCGGCTGGCTGCAGGATCCGGCCATTCTGGACAGGCTGGTCATGGAAAAACTGCACACAGCCGCAGAGGATATCCGCGCCGAGGGCTGGAAATGGGTCGAAACGTCCCTGTCGTTCCCGTGGGGTCACACACGACATTTCGCGGAGATCGACGGCACGGAGATGCCGCTGTCCGATGAGGAGACGGCCCGACTTGCAGCCCTGCGCGCCGAGCAGGAAAGCATCGAGGCTGAATACGCCCAGGCCGATGAATATCCTGACGAGGTCGATACACGGCTGGGCGAGATCGAACAGGCCATCCTTGCCCTGGAGGAACGGCCACTGGCGTTCGATCCTGCTGACATGGGGCGGGCCGGGGCTTTCGTCAGCCTCGACAGTGATGGCACATTGCAGGTGGAGCGGGGCTTCGTGCTGCCCAAGGACATGCCAGCCGAGCCGGATGAGACCAATGATGCGGACAGTGCTGATCAATACGATCATTCTGCGTATGACGGGCAATATGAGCGGATTGCTGATGATGGCGGCGATGTGGGCGGGGAGGGCTACAGTATCGCTCCCGACGTTGAACCCGAGGAGGAAGACGGGATCAAGCCGCTGCCTGACCGGCTTCTCACCGAACTGACGGCGTGGCGCACGCTGGCCCTGCGGGATGCGTTCGCCAGCAATCCGCACATTGCCCTGACCGAATTCCTGCATACGCTGGTGCGTGATGTT
>NZ_NKTY01000098.1 GCF_003207825.1 Komagataeibacter saccharivorans
GTATTCGTTGTCGTGATCAGCGGCCAGATAACGAAATATCCGTTCGATGACGCCGCTTTCACACCAGCGGCGCAGACGCCGGTGCACGTTTTTCCAGTCCCCGAAACGGGCAGGAAGGTCGCGCCATGGAATGCCCGCGCGATAGCGATACAGCACCGCCTCCACGAACAGACGGTTGTCCGCCGCAGTGCCGCCGACATAGCCTTCTCGACCGGGAAGAATATCCTTTATCCGCTCCCACTGGTCATCGCGTAAACTATAGCGCCGCATCTGTCTGTCTCCCCCAAAAAACGGGAAAACAGTCAGCACACGCAGACACAAAGTACAACCCTCACAGGCCACATTCAGAGCTTAACTGACGACGCGCCGTACAGCAGCCTTCCATGATTCTTCGCCGGGTACGTCCAGGGCGGTTCTCTCAAGCCTTAGACGTAGCGCCTTTACGCGCCTTTCCGCTTCCCGCGCATCATCTGTGCATAGGCTTTGTCGATATCGCTCTCCGCCAATGATGATCTGTGCCCACCACGTATCGCCGCGAAGGAAGCAGTTCTTCGGTTTTTTGGCTGACTGTCGACGCGGTGGCTTTGGCAGTTAGACTCAGGACTCATTGATTTGAGGTGAGAAATCTGATTCAGGCTCTGTGAGGAGACTGAAGATGAGTAATCTGTCTGTATTGGCTGACGGACGAGCAGATGGAGCGTCTTCCGCCTTTCTTTCTCAAGAGCTACGGCTGGCCTCGTGTTGATGACCGTCGCGTGCTGAGCGGCATCATCTTCGTTAACCGAAACGG
>NZ_NKTY01000045.1 GCF_003207825.1 Komagataeibacter saccharivorans
CGCCGGTTCGCAGGCGGCATCAGGGGGGCTATGCGCTCCCATTCCTCATCGGTCAGATCAGATGGATAGCGTTTCGTCTTGCGCGTAATGTTGGCCATTCGGTCTCGTTGTTCTGGCGTCCACATCCTGAGTTTGAATCACGCATAAACCCGCTTGAAAAGCCATCATATCGAATTTCCAAAAGGGCACTAACCAAAGGTCCATGCAGAAAGGACGGGAAGATGGCACGCCAACGCGATACGATAGCGGGCAAGATGCGGCTCGTTCTCGACGCCCCGGACGCCAACGTGACCCCATTACGCAGTGGAGCCGATCCTCGGCTGGTCAGTCTGGTCCGGCTTCTGGCCCGTCAGGCCGCACGGGATTTCGTCAACGCTGAAGTGGAGGCCGCGAGGCGACGCGATCTCCAGGATTAGGGAGATGAGATTGTGAAAGTCGCGCTCTACGCCCGCTACTCATCCGACAACCAGCGCGATGCGTCGATCGAGGACCAGTTGCGCCTCTGCCGGCTTCACGCCGAAAAGCAGGGCTGGACGATCGTCGACAGTTATACCGACCGGGCGATCTCCGGTGCCTCCCTGCTCCGCCCAGGTATTCAGGAACTGATCCAGGACGCTACGCGCGGCCGCTTCACGATCATCGTGGCCGAAGCCATCGACCGGCTGTCGCGCGACCAGGAAGATATCGCTGGCCTGTTCAAACGGATGACCTTCGCCGGCGTGCGGATCATCACCCTCTCCGAGGGCGACGTCACCCACCTGCATATCGGGCTCAAGGGCACCATGAATGCCCTCTTCCTTAAGGATCTGGCCGAGAAGGTTCGGCGAGGGCTGCGCGGGCGTATTGAGGACGGCAAGTCCGGCGGCGGCAACTCCTACGGCTATGACGTTGTGCGCCAGTTTGACGCCAAAGGCGAGCGCATCCGGGGCGACCGGACCATCAACGAGGAGGAAGCGCGCACAGTCAGACGGATCTTCACCGATTACACACGGGGCAAGTCGTCGCGCACGATCGCCATGGAACTGAACCGGGACGGCGTTCCGGGTCCACAGGGACGCGAATGGGGACCGTCCACCATTCACGGCAATCGGGAACGTGGTACCGGCATCCTGAATAATGAGATGTATGTCGGGCGTCTGGTCTGGAACCGGCTGCGTTATCTGAAAGATCCCGATAGCGGCAAGCGCGTTTCACGCCTTAATCCTGAATCCGAATGGGTGATTCAGGACGTGCCGGAATTGCGGATCATCGAGCAGGATCTATGGGATGCCGTGAAGGCGCGCCAGGCCGAAACAACCTTCAGCCAGCCAGAGAGGGGAAACGAAGCCCTCAATGACCGGCGCCGTCCTCGCCACCTCTTTGCCGGGCTCATCCGCTGCGGCTGCTGTGGCGGTGGGTACAGCATGATCTCGAAAGATCTGCTTGGTTGCTCGACGGCGCGCAATAAGGGCACCTGTGACAACCGTCTCAACATCCGTCGCGATGCGCTGGAAGCATCGGTCCTCAGTGGATTGCGCACGCACCTGATGGAACCGGAGCTGTTCAGGGAGTTCTGCAACGAGTTCACCCGCGAGGTGAACAGGCTTCGGATGGAACACGGTGCCGATCTGGTTGCCATGCGAGCAGAACTGCCCCGCATTGATCGGGAACTGGCAAAACTTCTGACTGCGCTCAAGGCTGGTGGACCAATCCAGGCAATTGTCGATGACATGAAGCGGTTGGAAGCACGCAAGGCCGAAGTGACAGAGCGTCTTGCCAATACCGAAGAGCCGCCTCTCCTTCTCCATCCGAATATGGCGGAGATCTATCAGCAGCGGATCGCGTCTCTTTATGAGAGCCTTCAGGCCGAAGAGACGAAGACCGAGGCGGCCGAGCGTCTGCGCACGCTTGTCTCGCAGATCACGCTCCAGCCGGCCGACGGCGAACTGGCGATCATCCTGCGCGGCGATCTGGCGGCGATCCTGCAGTTTGCGGCGCACAAGAAAAACGCCACGGTCCATCCGGACAGTGGCGTTCTCGATGCGTTCGTATCGCAAGTATCGTTGGTTGCGGGGACAGGATTGGTTCTCAACTTGCGGCAACCGCAAGTTGAGAACGAAGCGGGTCTAATAGGCTGTTTTAATGAACTTTTTTCGGCACACGCATGACCTCTTACTGAAATAAATGCCCCCTACCCTCATAAAGCGTAAAGCTTATGCATCCAGAGCTATGTCCGCTTCCGCCTACAAAGGCGGAAACCAAGGAGTGCCCTCATGCTTTCCCAAAGCGGCCGTGGATCATAGTGCATGAGAAATAGTCTCCTCCAATTCCGCGCTGTTCAGATGAGGCAGGCATAGCCCCCTGGTGAGGATCCGCTTTCGCCCCAGTGAAAATTGGTCTGCGTGACTGGCGAGAGAGATGAGGCACTATCGGGGAGCGCGAGTATCAATTGCCGGAATTAAACACCTGACTTCTTGGTGGCGGTCATCACCATCGTGTGTGATGATAAGTGCCCTCGCTAGAGCAGCGAGCAATCTTCCAAGCATTAAACGAGGAATTATTATTAATGCCCATCCAGAATGCCTTAATTTCACATCTACCATGGCTACATCCAACAGGCCTCTTACTGTTATCAGGATCTTGGGCGGTTTTTAAGGGAATTACTTCTAGGATTTCAAATGAAAAAGCAATCCGTTGGGATTTTAGGGATGACCCTGCGACTTCCGATGCTATCATCAGCAAGGTTAGCAAATTTGAATTATCTACTTTGATGCCGATTATAATTACTATAACTATTTCAACGATTTATATAACAAACGATAAAATATATGGCATATTTAACGGATTAATTCCTAGTACATGGCACCCAGCTTTGAAAGCCATGGCTTGGATTGTAGCTTTCTCAGTTTTGGGATTTCTAGTTCGAATCCCGCTAGCTAAAATAGCCAAAACTTCTGAAACAGGTACAAAAGAAAGAATTTACAAACTCTCTATTTTATTGGCTGCTGAGATTGCGATAACTGCACCATTTTTATATAGGTGGATTTCCAGTTCTCTACCAACAACGTGGCATATGTGGATATTTATTGTTTTTTTATTTATATTTTCATTAGCAAGCATCTATTTTATAAAAGAATTTTGGGGTCAAAATCAGCGAAAAATAACAGAACATATGTTGCGAATTACTGTCATGGTCGACAGTTTTTATTATATGACTTTGTTATATGCAGTTGTAGTGTATTTTTTTGGGCATAGTTAGAAATTATTCTCGCCAAGCGAGGGCGGCAATCTGGCCGAGCATGAAGCAGACAAGAGCTATGGCGTTTCGACCCACAAATTGGAACGCCTTCCAGAACCCTTGTACGTTAGGCCCGAATAGGGGGGTGCAGAGACGTCAGCTGGAAGGATCGAAGAACGGCAGTTTGAACTGCCTCGGGATTGGCGGAGACGCCCGCTTTAGACCCGGACAGTCGGAAAGCAGACAGAGCGCTCTCCCCCACTATCATCCCAAAGGCCGCAGGGGATCGACACAAGCAAGCATGCCATCCGACAAGGGGCGTTGAAGACGCAAAGCCTCGCTGACAGGCGCATTCATCCAAACATCCAGTTCGTCTGACTGCCTCAGAATGACGGGCATGGCCTTCGGATGGATCGCGCCCACTTCCCTGTTAGCCTCGGTGGTCAGAAAACCGAACAGGTCATCCGTCGTCTCTCCATCCGCCAGTTTCCGCACCGACGTCCACCGGCACCAGATTCCGGCAAAGAAGGCGAGCGGTTCTCCGTTGCTGCGGGCAAACCACACCGGCTGCGATTTCCCGTCAGGCAGGCGCTCCGGCTCCGAGAAGGCGGTCAGCGGCACCAGACAGCGATGCTCCACCCCTTCCCAGCGCTTCCACATCCTTCAACGCCTCGAACGGATGGGCACTCTCGCCCATCGTATCCAGCACGCGCCGGGCTGAACCCGGCCCCACGCCCGGCAGAAGCTGCAACACCCGGAAGCCCGCAATGCGATCCCGCGGGTTCTGGGCAAAGCGCAGCAGAGCCAGCACATCTTTCACGTGCGCACTGTCGAGAAACTTGAGGCCACCGAACTTCACGAACGGAATATTGCGTCGGGTCAGTTCCACCTCCAGCGTGCCGCTATGGTGCGAAGCCCGGAACAGCACGGCCTGCTGCTTCATCGGTGTCCCGGCCTCACGCTCTTCCAGCACCCGATCCGCGATATAGTTGGCCTGCGCCGTGTCATCCCAGATGGTGACCAGTCGTGGCTTTTCCTCCGAAGCCCGCTCGGTCCACAGATCCTTGGTGAACCGCTCGGCCGCCTCACCGATCACGGCATTGGCCGCATCCAGAATGGGTTTCGTCGAACGATAGTTCCTATCCAACGTCACGATGCGCGCCGGGGGATCGAAAGACACTGGAAAATCAAGAATGTTGCGCACGGTCGCGGCCCGGAAGGCATAGATGCTCTGCGCGTCATCACCCACCACCGTCAGGCCTCGACCGTCGGGCTTCATGCCCATCAAAATGTCCGCCTGCAGCCGGTTCGTGTCCTGATACTCGTCAACCAGCACATGATCCCATTTGCCGCCGATATCGGCGGCCAGAACCGGATCGCTGACGATCTGCCCCCAGCACAGCAGCAGATCGTCGTAATCCAGCACGCCCTGCTCCTGCTTCGCCGTGACATAGCCGGCAAAGAGCTGTCTGAGCTGGGCTTCCCAGCCCGCGCACCACGGATAGTGCTTCATCAGCATATCGGCGAGCGGCGCGCCGGAATTCACCACACGGGAATAGATGGCCAGACACGTGCCCTTGCCGGGAAACCGCTTTTCGGTTTTCGAAAACCCCAGGTCATGGCAGATCAGATTCATCAGGTCAGCGGAATCTTCGCGGTCATGGATCGAAAACGCCGGGTCCATGCCAATCTGCTGGGCATATTCCCGCAGCAGCCGTGCACCGATGGAATGAAACGTCCCGGCCCAGGCCAGCGCGTCGGCCAATGGACCGGTCCTGTCGCCCAGCACGGTTTTGCAGATGCGTTCCACCCGGCGCGTCATCTCGACACTGGCGCGGCGCGAGAAGGTCAGCAGCAGGATACGACGCGGATCAGCGCCCGAGGCAATCAGATGCGCGACCCGGTGCGCCAGCGTGTTGGTCTTGCCAGATCCGGCACCGGCGATGACCAGCAGCGGGGATGAATCCGCCCCGCCTGCCGGGACTCCGGTCCCGTGCGTGACGGCCTGCCGCTGCGCGTCATTCAGACGGGACAGATAATCGTCGTGGTCCAGGACGGGAGAAGTCTCTGAATTCAATTCCTTAAGATACCTTCACCAATAATTCCGGGTGGTTATGCGCCCTGCATCATGCCTGAGGCAGCACGAATTTGCATTGACTTCCATCGCCCTATCGGAACAAATCACGAACATATAATCATGAAATCCGCCTGCACAAGGGACATCGAGCCGTGACATGACTGCTGAAACCCATAAAAAACCCGGTCTGGAGACGCTGCGGGCCGCGATCAGCCGTCTCGAAGGGCACAGCGACCGACGCCGCAGGATGCTGCCCTTTGGCATGCGCGAGATCGACAGTCGCCTGCCCGGTGGCGGTCTGGCGCTGGGCGCCCTGCATGAAGTGGCAGGCGGAGGCAACGACGCGCTGCACAGTGCGGCGGCCGGTCAGTTCTGCGCCGGGATTGCAGCCCGCACGCGTGGCAAGGTGCTGTGGATCGTCACCCGTCAGGATGTGTTCGCCCCTTCCCTGAAACAGGTTGGGCTGTCGGCACGGCGAACCATTTTTGTCGAGGCCAGTTCGGACGTCGATGTGCTGGCCTGCTTCGAGGAAGGACTGCGACATGGCGGCCTTGGGGCCGTGGTCGCCGAGGTGGCGCGCCTGTCCATGACCGCATCCCGCCGTCTGCAACTGGCGGCCGAGACGTCTGGTTCGCTTGGCATCGCCATCCGACGCTGGCGACGGCAGACGGATGCGGCAGATTTCGGACAGCCGACTGCCAGTGTGACACGCTGGCGGGTGTCCGTCCTGCCTTCCGTGCCGTTGCCGGTGCCCGGTGTGGGCCGTCCCCGCTGGCTGCTGGAACTGATCCGCGCCCGCGCAGGCGAATGTGCCGATTTTGAAGTGGAGGCCTGTGATGGCAAGGGTCGTCTCTCTTTACCTGCCACTCTGGCCGACCGACCGGATCAGGAAACGACTTGGGCCAGACGCGCCCGCGCCTGAGACGCCGCTGGCGCTGGCCGGGCGTGAAGGACAGCGGCGGGTTGTCCTGTCAGTCGATCTCGCCGCCCGGAAGCTGGGGCTGCGCCCCGGCACGCCGGTGGCCAAGGCCCAGGCGCTCTATCCCGATCTGGTGCTGATGGATGCCGATCCCGAAGGCGACCGGCGGGGACTGGAAAAACTCGCTTTGTGGTTCCAGCACCGGATCGCGCCCATCGTGGCCGTCGATGCGCCGGACGGGCTGGTGCTGGACACGACCGGGGCGGATCACCTGCATGGTGGCGAACTTCCCATGCTCAAGGATATGGTCCACCGCATGGCGGGAGCCGGTTTTTGCGCTCGGGCCGTAGTCGCGGACACCTGGGGGGCGGCCCACGCACTGGCTCGCTATGGCCGGTTAGCGATTGCTGTTGTCCCTTCAGATAAAACGACCTCTGCTCTGGCTGATCTGCCCGTTGACGCTCTCCGCCTGCCCTCACCTATCATTGAGGGTCTGGCCACGCTGGGCGTATCCCGCATCGGACCACTGGCCGCCATGCCCCGCGCACCGCTGGCCTTGCGGTTTGGCCCCGACATCGCCCGCAGGCTGGATCAGGCGTTCGGGCATATTGGTGAAGCTATCGTGCCAGTCCGCCCGGTTGATCCGATCGAGGTCAGCCGGAACTTCGCCGAGCCGATCGGCGCGGCCGAAACCATCGCCAAATATATCGGCAAACTGGTGCCGCCGCTCTGCCAGGGACTGGACAAACGTGGGCAGGGTGTGCGCCGTCTTGATCTGCTGCTGCATCGGGTGGACAGCCGCACCGAGGCGATCCGCGTGGCGACCGCCATGCCGGTACGCGATGTGAAGCGCCTGACGCGGCTGCTGTGCGAGAAAATCGAA
The DNA here is from genome assembly GCF_003207825.1 of Komagataeibacter saccharivorans. GTDB lineage: Bacteria > Pseudomonadota > Alphaproteobacteria > Acetobacterales > Acetobacteraceae > Komagataeibacter > Komagataeibacter saccharivorans. Next base: position 7,097 of record NZ_NKTY01000045.1, read on the forward strand.
ACGATCAATCCGGGTTTCGGCATCGAGCGCATGGTACTGATCGCGTCCCTGGCGGAGCCCATGGACCGGCGGCAGACGGTCTCCTCCCTGATTGCAGAGGAAGAAGCCGATGTGTCCGATCTGGTCGACATACTGGCCAACCGTGTCGGCATGCAGGCGCTGTATCGTTTTGCCCCGGTAGAAAGCGATCTGCCCGAACGCTCCTTTTGCCGCGTGCCCGCGCTGGCCCCCGAGGAGACAAAGGACTGGCCGGAGCACTGGCCTCGACCCACCCGGCTGCTGGCACGACCGGAACCGGTGCAGGCCATGGCGGAGCTGCCGGACCAGCCACCGCTGTTCTTCATCTGGCGTGGTGTGCGACGGAAAGTGAAATGCGCTGACGGCCCGGAGCGGGTATTTGGCGAGTGGTGGAAGAATGACGCCGAACTGACCATCGCCCGGGATTACTTCCGGGTGGAGGACACCAGCGGAGAACGGTTCTGGCTCTACCGGGCCGGCGATGGCGAGCATGGCGAAACCGGCTCGCAGGGCTGGTTTCTCCACGGGATCTTTGGATGAACTCCTCGGCACCGCGCTACGCCGAACTGCAGGTGACGACGTATTTCTCGTTTCTGCGCGGGGCGTCTTCCCCGATCGAACTGTTTACGCAGGCAAAGGCCCTTGGCATCGAGGCACTGGGCATCTGTGACCGCAACTCTCTGGCCGGGATGGTGCAGGCCCATGTCGCGGCAAAAGAGGTCGGGCTCCGCCTTGTTGTGGGATGCCGTCTCGATCTGGCGGATTTCCCGCCCGTGCTGGTCTACCCAATGGACCGGGCCGCCTATGGCCGTCTTTGCCGCCTGCTGACCCTCGGCAAGGCCCGTGCCGGGAAAGGGAAATGCCATCTGCTCCGGGAGGATCTGGTCGCCTGGGGTGAAGGCCTGATTGTCGTCATGATCCCGGACACGGCGGATGATGCCTGCGCCCTACATCTGCGCAAGCTGAAGGACGCCTTTGCCGACCGGGCCTATATGGCGCTGACGCTGCTGCGTCGCCCCAATGACCAGATGCGGTTGTATGAACTGGCAAACCTGGCGCATCAGGCACGGGTGCCAACCGTTGTGACCAATGACGTTCTTTTCGATACCCATGACCGACGCATCCTGCAGGATGTTGTGACCTGCATCCGCCACAACACGACCATCGACGAGGCCGGGTTCGTCCGCGAACGTCATGCCGACCGTTATCTCAAGCCACCGCAGGAGATGGCCCGGCTGTTCAGCCGTTACCCTGAAGCGGTCGCCCGCACCATGGACATTGTGAAGCGCTGCCGCTTCTCACTCGACGATCTGGCCTACCAGTATCCCGATGAAGTGTCCGTGCCCGGTCAGACGCCGCAGCAGGCGCTGGAGGCTCTGACATGGGAAGGTGCGACACGGACCTATCCAGAGGGCATTCCGCAGGAGGTCCGCAAAAGCCTGAACCATGAACTCGGCCTGATCGGCCGCATGAATTATGCGCCGTATTTCCTGACGGTGAACAGCATTGTCCGCTATGCCCGTAGCCAGAACATTCTTTGTCAGGGTCGTGGCTCGGCGGCCAATTCTGCGGTCTGTTATGTGCTGGGCATCACCGCCATTGATCCGGCCCGAAACTCGCTGCTGTTCGAGCGCTTTGTTTCCGAAGAACGCGGCGAGCCGCCGGATATCGATGTGGACTTCGAACATGCACGGCGCGAGCAGGTCATCCAGTGGGTCTATGAGCATTACAGGCGTGACCGGGCAGCCCTGACGGCCGTGGTGATCCGCTATCGCGCCAAAGGTGTTGATTTTCACTGAGAACTGACCCGGGTTTTTCATCAGGAATTGACCCAGCCAGCTGCTATTTCAGGCGTAGTCGGGCGGGCGGTCAAGAAGAGGAT
>NZ_NKTY01000046.1 GCF_003207825.1 Komagataeibacter saccharivorans
GGATCTATCGGGAACTGGAACTCAACCTGCGGATTAAACCCCGCAGGCGTCTGGTTCGCGAAAAGCCTGAAAAGCTGTCGGTTCCGGCCCTTCCCAACACGGTCTGGTCCATGGACTTCATGGCGGACAGGCTTTTGGATGGACGCGCTTTTCGGCTCCTGAACATCCTGGATGACTTCAATCGTGAAGGACTGGCGATCGAGGTTGATTTTTCCCTGCCGGCCTGTCGGGTTGTCCGCTGCCTGGAACAGGTTATGGAGTGGCGCGGCAGGCCAGAAGCCATCAGAATGGATAATGGCCCTGAATATGTCAGTCATACGTTGGTTTCATGGGCCGGAAAACAGGGGATTACCCTGATCTATACGCAACCGGGCAATCCGCAGCAGAACGCCTATATTGAACGCTACAACAGAACTGTCCGGCAGGAATGGCTGGAGCAGTATTTGTTTGAAAGCATTCAGGACGTGCAGGAGGTCGCAACACAATGGCTCTGGACATATAACCATGACAGACCCAACATGGGGAACAGCGGGCTAACCCCCGCCCAGAAACTAAAAACAGCTGCCTGAATTCTCATTTAACGCCCGACTAAAAATGGGGGGATTACCTGCCGGGTTTGCGCTGGCGCAACCTTTCTGCCAGTCGCATCAGATAGACTGTACTCAACATCAGGCTGTTAAGGAGGCTCATATTATGAGCAGGCTGCCACTAAACGAGGACAGGCTGGCAACACTTGTAGACGCCTTTTACACACGTGTGCGCGCGGACCCCAAGCTTGGCCCCATTTTTGAAGATGCCGTGACCAACTGGCCTGAGCACCTGCAAACGCTCACGGCTTTCTGGTCTTCCGTCATGCTGGGTACCGGGCGTTACAAAGGCCAGCCAGTGTCCGTGCATATGCAGCACCGTGACCGGATTACGCCAGAACTGTTTGATCGGTGGCTGGCACTATGGGGTGAGACCACCTCCACACACATGCCAGCAGATGTAGCCGCTGTTCTACAGGACAAGGCAGCCAACATTGCCAGAAGCTTGCAGCTTGCACTCTCTTTTTACGCCAAACGGACCATGCCCCAGCGCAACACAGCACCTTGAGGCGCTGTTCCCCGAAAAGTGATACCCATGACCGAAGCCCTGCCCTATCGCTCCACGCCCGTATTCGATCAGGACACGCTACCTGCTGCTTTGCGCACGCGCCATAATACCAAGGCGGGTGTGTGGGGCGTGATCCGTGTGCTTGAGGGGGAGTTGAAGCTCACTTATCTGGCCCCTCCATCTGAACTTCTGCTGACACCCGCCACCCCCGGCCTGATCGAACCGCAGCAGCCTCATTTTGTAACACCCATGGGCAAGGTGGCGATGAGGGTGGATTTTTACGATCAGCCCCCTCCCCCTTCCGCGTTCTCTGCCCCCCAGTCCTGAACAGGTGTGAGCAGGTTTTTCCCATACCAACGCGGACAATCCTCCCGCGCGGCAACCCGGCCAAAATGGCGCTCCATGCAACAGAGAACCGGCCTACTGCATAGGATAAGCGGCTCTCCCCGCCCTGAATAAACATAATTTTTGTAAATAAAAATCAAACAAATGTTGTTTTTGCAGGATAAATAACGCTGTTAAGAAAATTATATCAAATATAGATAGAGAAAGATTAGAATATTATTAATTAATTATTATTAAGGTTTTCTCCGGACATTTCTATTAAGCCCGTCAGGAGACAGCCGCATGTTGGGAAAATGCCTTACAATTTTCCGCAAACCACACGTTAACGGGCTTAAGGTTTATCTTTTTACCACGTCCCTTTTTGTTTCTGTTCCCGCTTTCGCAGCCAGCAGTGCAACGGATTATACCGTTGCTGCAGGCTCGACGCGGATTTCTCACACTTGAGGCAATTTCGGGTCATTTTGTAGAATTCAGTCATCCCACAGGAGCCCGATCTGGAATATTGACGATATTCTGCTTCTGGCGGCGGGTTCTGAACGCAGTGAGGGTGTCACGGCCTGAGAAGGCAGTGTTGGTGGAAGCTATGTGGTCTGTGCACTGTCTGTTTCTTCAGATGGCCTGCCGGAGCCTTCGCAATCGTGCATGAGCGAGGGCGAATTCGTGCTGGCAAGGGAATATATCGGGCATGGACAGGACAATTCGACGCACGCTGACCTTTACGACTGTTGCGATTTTGAGCAGTCGTGCGCGTATGGTGCCACAGGTCGCCGTCTCCAGGCTGGTCTGGCCAAGGGCCAGTCTTTGCAGAGCGGTCAGCAGGACATAGGCTGCGGCCGAGAACCACAGCCGGAGCTGGTTGGCCCGGATGGTGTGGGACGAGGTCCTGTCTGAGAACAGATCCATCCGGCATTCCTTGATGCGGTTTTCCATATCCCCGCGTGCGCAGTAAATCTGTTCGTAGAGATGGCGGGGGTCGGACATTCCCTGCGGTAGCGTGGTGACAATAAAGCGATGATAGCGGTTGCCGTGGTGCCATTCGGCCTTGGCCACCACCCGCCTGCGGCGCGTCCAGCTGTCCTTTGTGATCCAGTCAAAGGAGGCGAAACCGCGCGCAGCTCTGCCTGTCGTGGCGGCTTCGTCACGAACCTCAGCGGACAAAGAGGCAATCCGGTCATACAGGCGGGTGTTGCCTGCAAGCCCGAACAGGAAGTCAACGTGGTTGTCTTCGCACCATGTCATCAGACTGTCCCGGGCGAAACCGCTGTCCCCACGCACCAGGATACGCACCCGGGCCCAACGGCTCCTGATCTGCTCCACGATCCGGCGGATGTCTGCCAGTGCTTCCTTCCCCGGGTCCCTGTCTGCCGTGCGCAGGGTAGCGCTGAGGAGATGGTCCCCGCAGAAGACATACAGGGGAAGATAGCAGTTATGGCCGTAATATCCATGAAAGGCGCGGCCTTCCTGATGGCCATGGATACGGTCATCGGTGGCATCCACATCCAGAACGATCCGGGCGGGTGCGTGCTCATGCTGGTCAAGGAAGAGCGTGACGAACAGGGTAGCCAGGGCCTCATGATCAGCAATGATCCGACAGTAACGATCTGCCTTGTGCCCACTGCGCTCCAACCGGTTCAGTGTAGATTTGCCAGCCAATGCTGCGCAGTTTGCCCGGCCTCCTGACAGACGGCCCGAGGCCAGACCAAAGATCAGGTCATGCCGCAGGGCATCGTGATCATTGAGATCTTCATAGCCCAGTGCCAGGCCCATGATCCGCTGACGGACAAGGTCTTCAACCCGGTATTCCACAAAGCCGGGATGCCGCTTATCGCGAAAACAGGCAGCAAAGCGGCGGCTGAGCCTCAGAATGTCATCAGCCTGCTTCACCAGAATGACGCCCCCATCCGAACTCATGCGACCCTCGTCAAAACGGGCCACAACACGCCGTCCACAGGAGGCTGGAAACTCATACGCGCCTGCGCTACACTCTGTCTGCATCGGGTTCGTTTATTGCTTATGAAAAATTCTTTTGTGCAAAACAGACTTTTTCATAATCTAACCCGATGTACAACCCTTCTGTGAGATTTCCGCGTCGATCACCTCACCGGCGGCGATACGGTTGATGACGGCGTCGGAAAGCCGACGCAGGACGGGCTGGAAAGGAACAGGTTCGGACATGCTGCGAAGAGTTTAGCCCATTCGGGGCAGTGACGGAATCACGCTTTACCTCCTCCGCGCAATAAGGCACGACGAGGCTCATGACCCGTATCTATATTGATGCCGACGCCTGTCCGGTTAAGGACGAAACTTACCGTGTGGCAGGCCGCTACAAGCTGTCCGTCGCTGTTGTGTCGAACCGTATGATCGTCATCCCTGACTCGCCGCTGATCGAGCGCGTCATCGTGGAGGCCGGGCCGGATGTCGCCGACGACTGGATCGCTGAGCAGGCGCAGGAAGGCGACATCGTTGTCACCGGCGATATTCCTCTGGCGGCGCGCTGCGTGGAAAAAGGCGCGAGCGTGATTGACTCGAAGGGAAAGATACTCGACGCCAACTCCATCGGAATGGCGCTCGGCATGCGCAATCTTATGACCGATCTCCGCTCCGCCGGAATGGAGACGCCGGGTGGAGCCTCCTTCAGCAAGCTCGACCGTTCACGTTATCTCTCCGCGCTCGACACGCTGGTGGTGCGTCTGCGGAAACCACGCTTTCGTATCCCTGTCGCGCCATAGGACGTGTCGCCCGTTAGCAGTCTGTTCTCCCGCTCACCTTGTGATGTTTGCACCCGTTTCCGGAACGTGCAGCCAATGGAAACTGGAGACTTGTAATCAGGGAACGAGTGGGACGGATTGCGTCAGCTGCAGGTAATTATCACCCCATCATCCCTGATCCGGCCAGAGGAAAAACAGGTCAATCAGCAGCGGCACCGGAACCAGAAAGAACCCCGAAGTCGCCCCGCGCGCAAAAACCGACACAAAGGCTCCGGCGATACACCCGGTCCAGCCAAGTCCCGGCAGCAATGAAGCCAGCGAAAACTCTCTCTTTCCCCGCCAGATCCCACAGAGAAACTCCGCAATATTATCAGCGAATTTTACAATATTATTGGTGACAACAATCGTCTGCACGGAAATACCGGAAAAGCGTGAAAGCGCCTCGCCCTGCATCGCCATCGCAACCGCCAGCAACAGCGTCTCAATTCGAGCACTGCCACCTGCGGCATGAGACCAGTGGACGCCCTGAGCCAGAACCAGCAATCCCGCCATCCACAGCCACTCATGCCGGTATGCCGGCAAAGCCCGCCGCAACAGACTCGCCGCCAGCGCTCCGAAAAAAAACAGCCCCAGAACCGTGCCGATCGCGCCGGCTCTGGCCAGATCCCGGTCGGCCAGGGAGATCCCGAAGGTGGTCGAATTTCCCGTCATCGCGGCCGTGAAAATGCCGTGGAGTTCAACATACCCCACGGCATCCACATACCCCGCCACAAGACTCAGCGCGAGAACGCGCAGGGCCGAGCGTATCAGCGGTGTCATCAGACGATCAGCGGTTTGTCCTGCCGCAGTTTCGACAACGTTTCATCGTCAAGATTGAGATGTTCCTTCACCATCTGACGCGGCGACAGGCCCAACCACTGATTGGCCGAGAAATCGGCGAAGTGATCGCTCTTGAACGCTTCCAGAAAAACCATCGGTTCATCGCCGATATTTTCCAGATAATGCCCCATCCCGAGCGGCACATAACCCACATCGCCCGCACAGTAATCGAAGGTTCGCGCCTTCCCGCCCGATGCGAAAACCGTCATACGTGCACGGCCACGAACGAAATACTGCCACTCGTCATTGTTCGGATGCCAGTGGAGTTCGCGCATCCTCCCCGGTTCCACAACATTAATTGCAGCGGCAATGGTCGAGGCCGCCGGAAAGTTACGGGAATCGACAACCCGCACGGTTCCGCCAGCAGCTTTCGCAGGCTCCTGCTTCAAAAACCGATGCGTATACCGGATCTGCGACGGACCCTGCGGACATTTGATCGCATCTTCCTTTGCAACCGTCGGTTCGGTTCCATTGAAGATCCAGCGCGTTTTTTCCACATCTGTTGGCAGATTGGCGAAAACGGATTCCGGCACACCGAAATTCTTCGCCAGAACATGTCGCGGCGTATGAGCGAACCAGTCGCTGATCAGGAAAGTTTCGTTTTCAGAAAAATTCGCGTCATCAAAAACAAGAAGGAATTCGCATCCCTCATCGCCAAGTCCCTGAATGGAGTGAGGAATCCCGGCGGGAAAATTCCAGATATCCCCGGCTTCAACATCATCAACAAAAGGGTGTCCGCTTGTATCCAGCGCCGTGACCCGCGCTTTCCCAGCGATCATGAAACCCCATTCAGCTTCCTTGTGATAATGAAGCTCTCGATACCCGCCGGGTTTGAGCCGCATGTTCACTCCCGCAAGCGTTGTAGCGACCGGGAGTTCGCGAATGGTAATTTCACGCGCCCACCCACCGGAGCCAAGACGATTGCGTGCGTCGGCATAAGAGAATTTCAGATTGGGAATTGTCCCCGCATCCGTGTCCGGTGACGCCAGCAGATCGGGAACCTCGCGTTCACGTGGAAGATTGCGCGGTCCAAGAATGCTCGCCCCACGATCACCGCGAACGGGTTCCGGGGCCTCACGTTTTGAGCTGGTCCAGGGAAGGTCTGCCATTGGGGTATTTCCTGCCTGATGTGAATTGCGACAAAATATGTCACTAGCAGGAGTGAAGCATTGATGTCCATCAAGAATTCTGTTTATGGTTGAATACTCACAACAATTTATGGTGTGAATACCCACAACAATGTGAATATTCACGAAGGTAAAATACTCACAGAAAGCATCTGATTAATTTTATAAAATATATAAATTATATTTAAAAATTCTCGAAGCAATTATTATTACAAATAGACGGATTTTGTGGACAGAACGAAGAGATATGTCCGTTTCTGAAAATAAAAGCAGCAATACGGACAATTCTTTATGGAAGCACCACTGTCCGATTGACGAAGATGCCCCCACTCAGCATGCAGAGTTCGTCAACCTGAGCCGTGCCATGGCTTTTCGGGAAAAGGGCCGCAGACGCACTACCTGTTCGTCTGTCAGCCAATGCAGGTCGCCATCTTCAATCCCCTCACGGAGCCTGAAACAGATTTGAACGGAAGTCTGCGTCTGACTATCGCCTCCATGCCTCGTCATGACGATCCTGCTGACATATTTTTATTCTAAAACATACCGCGATCTGGAATAGTATGCGGATCAGACTGGATATTTTTTATCGCATTGTACACAGATTGTCTGTTGTTTGCTTGCCCTGCCGTATCCGCACATCCTGACAGACCCAGAAGGATCGTGACGAATGCGGCAATGCAGCACGCGTGTTTGCAGTTTCTAAAGACCATTTACGTTCTCCAAAGCAAAAACCCTATATGCGCTCCATAAAAGAAGTGCATACTCTACGTTTTTCGAAAAAAGCTGGGTGTCCTGCACTTTTTCCGAACGGAATAAAAAAGTATATTGCTCCCTAATTTATTTTTATTTTTCTGTTTCAACCGGAGTCAGACAGGATTTTTCAATGGCATGAGCGTAGTCGATTGCTACAGCAGTGCCCCAGGCACGAGATGCAAAAGTCGTTATCGGTTCGTCCTTCATCCTGCAAAGACCAATGAAACCTGGTGAGAACCCCTGAAGAGCCCGCTTTTGCAGCTTTTGTTCACCTGATATGCGCAAGGGAAAAGAGGCGATGGGAAGTATCGTTACGACATTACCAAGCATCAACTCGGCGTGTATGAGTTCCAGAGAATCTGATTCCATTTGTACATTGGGAGTAACACCAGCGATTTGAAACCCGGTATCAATCAATTGCCGACAATGCATACCTTTTGTCAGTAATGCCAACGGAAGAGTCGCTGCTTCTTCCCAGGTGATTTCCGGTTGAAGCGGAAGCTCAAAATCATCTACGGCAGCCAGAACCTGATGTTCCGCGTAAAGTGTACGCACCTCGAACGAATTGGCCTGAGGCATTTGATCCGTATACATAATGCCGAAATCAATTTCCTTTGAAATCAACTTCGAAATGATGTCTTCATTTGGAATGACCTGTACGGCACTGGCACATGGTCCAGCATCTTTCCTTATATCCTGCAGGATCAGGGGAATAAGATGAACTGCCGTCGGAATGACGCCAATACGTATGATTCCGAAAAGTCCCTGCCTTGCCAAGGAAGCATCCTGACGTAATTCCGTGATCCCACGCAGAATATCGTGAGCCCACCGGATAACCCGCTTCCCTTCTTCTGTAAGCGTAAATGCTTTTCTCTTTCTTTCAACAATCGTCACGCCCAAGTCCGCTTCAAGCTGACGAATGGCGCGTGAGAGCGCGGGTTGCGAGACGTGACAGGCCTCCGCCGCTTTCGACGCGGATTTCTCACACTTGAGGCAGTTTCGGGTCATTTTGTAGAATTCAGTCATCCCACAGGAGCCCGATCTGGAATATTGACGATATTCTGCTTCTGGCGGCGGGTTCTGAACGCAGTGAGGGTGTCACGGCCTGAGAAGGCAGTGTTGGTGGAAGCTATGTGGTCTGTGCACTGTCTGTTTCTTCAGATGGCCTGCCGGAGCCTTCGCAATCGTGCATGAGCGAGGGCGAATTCATGCTGACAGGGGAACATGTCCGGCATGGACAGGACAATCCGACGGACGCTGAGCGTTACACGTGTCGCGATTTTGAGCAGTCGTGCGCGTATGGTGCCACAGGTCGCCGTCTCCAGGCTGGTCTGGCCAAGGGCCAGTCTTTGCAGAGCGGTCAGCAGGACATAGGCTGCGGCCGAGAACCACAGCCGGAGCTGGTTGGCCCGGATGGTGTGGGACGAGGTCCTGTCTGAGAACAGATCCATCCGGCATTCCTTGATGCGGTTTTCCATATCCCCGCGTGCGCAGTAAATCTGTTCGTAGAGATGGCGGGGGTCGGACATTCCCTGCGGTAGCGTGGTGACAATAAAGCGATGATAGCGGTTGCCGTGGTGCCATTCGGCCTTGGCCACCACCCGCCTGCGGCGCGTCCAGCTGTCCTTTGTGATCCAGTCAAAGGAGGCGAAACCGCGCGCAGCTCTGCCTGTCGTGGCGGCTTCGTCACGAACCTCAGCGGACAAAGAGGCAATCCGGTCATACAGGCGGGTGTTGCCTGCAAGCCCGAACAGGAAGTCAACGTGGTTGTCTTCGCACCATGTCATCAGACTGTCCCGGGCGAAACCGCTGTCCCCACGCACCAGGATACGCACCTGGGCCCAACGGCTCCTGATCTGCTCCACGATCCGGCGGATGTCTGCCAGTGCTTCCTTCCCCGGGTCCCTGTCTGCCGTGCGCAGGGTAGCGCTGAGGAGATGGTCCCCGCAGAAGACATACAGGGGTCACGACACGAAAGTGTACTTTACGTACGCTTAGAGTGAACCCAACAAGAACGTTGAGGCTGTTCTGCTGAGAGTTCGATAGACAGTTGGCCGA
>NZ_NKTY01000047.1 GCF_003207825.1 Komagataeibacter saccharivorans
TCCCACTGGTCATCGCGTAAACTATAGCGCCGCATCTGTCTGTCTCCCTCAAAACGGGAAAACAGTCAGCACACGCAGACACAAAGTACAACCCTCACAGGCCACATTCAGAGCTTAACTGACGACACGCCGTAGGTTTCGATATTGATGAGGTTGAGAAAGATATCCCAGTTGCCGAACAGTTTATAAAATAAATTGACAGTGCAAGAGGGTTCCATTTTACCGTATACGAATATCAATAGTCGCATGGGCGTTTTGCGCGTCAGCAAGAGTGATATGGGCAAAGCCAGGTGCATCGGGCGTCCAGGAAGGTTGCGCACCGGGCGGCACGTCCAGCGGAATGCCATTGATATACCAATGATAAGGCGGACGGCCGCCTGAGCCTTCCAGCCCGACGGGAAGCATCGTGCCCTCGGAAGAGCGGCTTTCAATTTCGGAATGATTGCGCGGAAAGATGATCTGCGGTGCCTGCCGTTGTTGCAGGGTGCGCAGAGCAGGTGACAGGACTGCAACAGCACGATGAGGTTGGGCACTGGCTGGCGGGGCTGATGTATGCGGGGATGAAGAAAGCAGAGAGAGGAGAGCTGCCAGCACTGGCCCTGCCGTATCCCGTCCTGTCAGCCCGGGAGAGGCGGTGCCGTCCGGGCGTCCGGCCCAGACACCGACTGTTGCCTGCGGGGTGGAGGCCATCGCCCATCCGTCACGATTGCCATAGGATGTGCCTGTCTTGAAGGCAACGCCCTCCCATGATGCTATGCCAGTCGGTGGAGCGGTGCCCCGCAGGATTGTACGAATGTCGGCATTTGCTCTGCTGGGCAGCAGGACTGTCCCGGGTGCAGGGCCTGCCGATTTCAGACCTGTCGGTTCACGATGCAGGGGGGCGACGTGACCATCATGATCGAGTGCCGCGTACAGCATTGTCAGGTCATGGAGTGAGATGTCTGCTCCCCCGAGAACGATCGCGAGGCTCGGCGCGCTTTGTGTGCCATCCGGGTTTTCTGGCAGTCGCAACCGCACACCGCAGGCGGAGAGGCGGTCCATGAACCGGGAGGGGCCAACCCGCTCCATTGCCTGAATGGCAGGCACATTGAGTGAAAGCTGAAGGGCTTCACTCACAGTGGTTTCACCCTGGAAAGCATGGTCAAAATCCCTGGGGGCATAGCCGCCAATGGCAAGTCGGCTATCGCGCACACGTGTGCGGGGTGTCATCCAGCCTTTTTCGAACGCCATGCCATAGACAAACGGCTTGAGTGTGGAACCGGGAGAGCGGGGCGCCAAAACAGCATCTATCGCATTGCCCGGAGCCTTATGCTCGGCCCCTCCGACCCATGCAACGATCTGCCGTTCATGGTCGACAATCAGTGCTGCAAATGTTCCACGCAGCGGGGCAGGGTGGCTGGCAAGAACCTGCCGTGCGTTGCGCTGGAGCCTTACGTCAAGCGTTGTCACCACCACGCCGTTGCGCCCTGCGCTGAGAAAATGACCGGCGAGCTCAGGGGCGTCATGCGGTACGCCGCGTGTGTCTGGTGTTGGCCATGCAACAGGTCGTAATGAAGTGGCGTGTTGCAGTGTGCGGTGCGCAGCGTTCAGCAAGGCGTCAGGATGGCGGTCCGGGCGGAGTGCGGCGGGCCGCCGGGGTAAAGTTACAAGAAACGCGGCCTCGGTGGGTGTCAGATGGCTGGGCTCATGCCCGAAATAGAGCAGGGATGCCGCACGGATGCCTTCGATATTCGTGCCTTCAGGAGCCAGCGTGAGGTAAAGGTTCAATACACCCCGGCGCCCGAAACGCCATTCAAGCTGGAGGGCGCGCAGGATATCGCGCAGCTTGCCGCCCCATGTATGACGGTGCGGGGTAAGGAGGCGGCTTGTCTGCATGGCCAGCGTGGAACCGCCCGAGACAATATGACCACGCCGGGCCAGTTGCCAGATGGCGCGCGCAAGGGCCTGCGGATCAACCCCCGGATGGCTTTCAAAGCGCTGGTCTTCCGTCATCATCAGGAGTGTGATGTAGGTCGGGTCAACATCCCGGCTTTCAACTGGCAGGCGCCAGAAGCCATCGCGGCTTACATGGCCGTCAAGCAGCGTATGGTCACGGGCTTGCACAAGAAGGGCGGCTTGCTCGGCCCGATGCAGGTCTGGCGGATTAAAACGGTCGGCCACCAGCAGACCAGCCGGAATGAGGCTGGTGAGCAGCAGGCCGAGTGTACAGTTTCTGATGAGGCGGGGGGAAGCCCTCAATGTGCGGTGATCTCGACAGTCCCTGATGCCGTGCGAGCCATCAGGCTTGGAAGACGCCGTGCGCTGACCATCGCTTCTGGCAGAGTGAAACGGCCCGGCGTAATGGCGCGGACGATGTAGGCGACATGGAAACTCCGCGTCGCAAGATCTGGAGACTGCGTCGTGAAGCGCACCGCAGCACTGAAGCGATCATCCAGCGCGGCAGCATGTTCGGTGTTGCTGAGTGTGCCCAGAAAAGCGTAAGGGGGTTGTGCGCGGTCGTTTTCAGTGTCGTCCCCGTCATGCTCGTCAGATGCGGCATCCTCAGGAGACACAATGCTTTCGACTTCCCATCCGGCAGGAAGCAGGCTGGTGATGCCCACCAGATACTGACCAGGGTGGAGGGCCGTGCCTTTGAGACTGACGATAAACCGGTCGTTCTGTTGCATGTGTGTCAGGTCAAATGGCTGGCCAGTCAGGGTAAAGCCCTGCATGGCCAGTGTCAGTCCGTTGGTGAGAGGTTTGACATTCCCGGCTGGCTCGCCTTGCACGGTCAGGGTGCTGAACAGCATCTTCCTGCCGGTATTTTCAACCTGAAGACCCTTTTCGAGTGCGGCGGAATCAAACGGATAGGCAAGCGGCAGGCGAAGCGGTGTGGCGTTGGAGCGCCCCTGCACACGCACACTTCGCCCGTCAGTATCCTTGTTCAGGGCGCTGGCAGCTTCGAGCAGCGCCGTTCTGGTTGCGGTTGTCAGCATATCAGGCGACAGAGTCAGCTTGCCAAACCGCCCAATGAGCAGGTGGGTGCGCCGGTCGTCATGCGCTTCGGCTGTCAGGGCAGCAAGCCCGGCCAGGTCGCGCACGTAGGTCCAGTATCTGTAATCCCACAAATCCGGCTTTCCGGTGCGGGGTGGCCCGAGTGCCGAGATGGCTGCGTCCAGCAGTGATTCTGGTGATGTCGCGCTGTTGTCCTCTGGTGCATCGTCCATCGCGAGTGCGACAGCGAGATGCCCAAGGGCCAGAGGATAGGCCTGTGCATTGGAGCCTGCCGTGCCAGCCCAGACATAGTTGACGCGGGTACCATCCTGCCGCGCGACGAGCGAGGCCGCGAGAGTGTGGACTGCATCAGGGTGGAGGCGACCAGCACGGGCCAGCACGTACGCCGCGTAAGCGCGTGTATTCAGCAGTTCTGCCTGCCTTTTACTGTCCTGTTCTTCATCATCGACGCTCTGAGGCTGGAGCTGCTCGCTTTCAATATGGTCGAGTAGCAGGCCGAGCCGGTCCTCCGGCACGGTGTAGCCCGCGGCTTTTGCCCGGATCAGGAAATCGGCAAGATAGTCCAGATCGTCGGGAAGACTGAGGCCATCGGAGCGGTCCCACTGGCCAATCTCACCTGAGGGATTCTGGCGATCAAAAAGCGTATTGATGGCTGACTGGATGGATTTGCCCGGAGTGTCTTTGTGGTCGTGAGTCTCGGAGAGGGCCGGGTTGCCTTGTTGTAGGAGCGCACGGGCCTGAGCCGCCAGTGTATCAGAATCCCCCCAGACGCTGGATTGCAGGGATTCTTGCAACCCGACTGTATCAAGGCCGTCCGATGCGGAGATGTTGAGGGTTATCCGCGCGTCTGCCGGGTTGAAGCCCGCAAGTTCCGTGCGGTCCCATGTCTTATGGCTGCCGGGTGGGAGCGGGGCAGTCCTGCTGACGGTAAGCGGAACATGCGCCTGTCTGATGCCGATGGGCCAGCTTCGCGTCAGCAGCACTTTTGATGAGCCGGATCGGCGCAATGTGAGATGGATATGCGCAATGGCGGTACGGTCTGGCAGGGTGGGGGTGGCGGCCAGCGCAACACGCAGGTCAGCGCGCCCACCGGGTTTGACAGGGGCGCTGAGTGTGCCGGAGCCGAGAACACGGAGCGGTCCATCCGTGGTGACCTGGACCTCGTAAGGTGCTGATGGCGCATCAACATTGATAATGGAGACCTGTGCCTGTGCCGTATCTCCCGGGGCGAGGAACCGTGGTAATCCCAGGTCAGGGAAAACCGGGTCTCGTGCCGTGATGTCTGTCTGCGCGTTGCCAACGGCATCTTTGCTCCAGGCTGAGGCCATCAGGTGAAGCTGGCCGTCAAAATCCGGCACATCGAACGAGAGAGTGCCGTGTCCGGTGCTGTCGAGTGCGACAGGGCCATCGAACAGCGCGACGCTTTTCGTTGTCCGCACGGGCGGGCCGTCCGCGCTGCTGTCATTTGACGCTGCATCTCCTCCAGACCGGATCCGGCCATTTTTCGCATCACTCAGCAGAAGAGACCCGTAGTTGTCCAGCATGTCCAGCCCAAGACGGGGGCGACCGTAAAGGGCATCAAACAGGTTGAGCGGCGTGAAATGCGTGAGGTTGAGAATACCCTGATCGACCGCGGACACCGCGACCTGCACATGCCCCACCGGGAGACCCTGACTGGCCTGAACTGTCACGGGAACGGTGATGCGATGGCGCGGCGTGACGGTGTCGGGCGCATCAAGCGTTACGTTCAGCCGATGTGTGTCCTGATTGACACCAATCCATGTGACACCAACCGCCCGCACAGGGTCATGCGGGCGCAGGCCGGAGGAGCTGTTGAGGGGGCGATAGAGTGTGACCAGCGCATAGGCGCCGGAATGCCAGTCCGGTGCGGCGGTTACCGGCACGTCCAGCCCTTCTTTCGGAACGTCCACGAAGCGTGTGTTCAGCACACGGTCTGTTGCAAGCGTTATCTGGGCCTGCCCGGAAAAACCGCCGCCAATGTGGATGACCGTGCTGCCGCCTGGCACGATATGGGTATCGCGCACGCTGAGCGGCAGATGGTCCGGTGTGCTGGCATTACCGCTTCCACCCCAGCCGACCTGAAAGCGGAGTGAACTGCCTGTTACGCCGTCACTTTCGCTCGGGACGGCACTCAGGCGATATTCGCCCCAGTCCAGCGTTGGGGTGATCCGCGCTGTACCTTTGGCATCTGTTGCAAGATCGCCCGAGCGCATGGGCACGTCCACAGTGTGGCTGCTGAAGGTCCAGCCATTGTCGGGCGTGTAGGACCAGTTATAGATCCGGTTGACGCGTGACAGGGTCCAATGAATTTTGCCGATGGCAACCGGACTATTGTCAGGCGCAAAACTTGCAAGATCAATGGGGATAACAGCACTACCCATGCTGGAGGAGGCATCTGTCGCGACACGGAGGCCGATCAGCGGTGCGGTGCGGCGGACGGGAATTGTAAAGTGTTCACCCACGCGCCGCCCCATGGGGTCAAGAAAACCGGCACGTATATCAAGGGCGAGCGGCCGGGTAAGGCCCTGAGGAATATCCGGCGTGAAGGTCAACTGCGTATGGCCTTCATGATCGGTTGGATCTGCGCTGATGTCGCCGCTGGCTGATGGTGTCTCCTCGTTCTCAAACCCGAAAGCCCAGCCTGTGTGGTCAGGGATCGGATCGGTCGAGGGAACAAGCCTGTAGGAACTGTCACTTTTAAGGCCTGCACCGGGCGCGCCGTAGAGAAAACGTACCGAGGCATCAATCACAACGGCCTGTCCGGCGGTTGCGGAGGCTGGTGGCCTGAAACTGGCTTCGATACTGGGTGGTACGAAATCCTGAACGCTGAAACGGGCCGAACCGATGGCAGGCAGGGAAGGGTCGAGCAGAATATCGGCCCGCCACAGGCCCGTAGGTGCGCTGGCGCTCAGGGGCAGGGTGGTGGCGTAGCCGCCCTCTGCCGCACCTGTAAGCGGAATGCGCCGTTCTTCCATCATATCGGGACGGTAAAGAACAAGAACCGGGTGCGCGTCTGGAATAGCCTGTCCTGCCCGGTCACGCAGAAGAGTGAGGAGATGCACGCTCTCACCGGGACGATAGATCCCGCGGTCAGGCTGCACGAGTGCGCGACTGCTCCCCTGAAAGGGGCTGACGGCACCTTCCAGATGCTGTTCTGAAAAATCGAACCATTGCCGGTCAAGATGCAGAAAGCCGAAATCCTCTCCCTTGCTGGCCAGCAGGACCGAGGAGCGGTCTGCCATGGTACCACGGAGCAGGGGGGCATCAAAATGTCCGAGGCCACGCGCATCCGTTGTGACTGTTGCCAGAGTGCCGCCATCACGGGCGCGCAGTGTCAGCGTGACATCAGGAGTAGGCTGTCCGCTCATCAGGGAGCGGGCACTGACTGTCAGCCCGTCTTCACCCCGCAGCATGGTCAGCCCAAGATCGCTCAGATTAACCCAGTGGGCAGAAATAGCCTTGTTTTGCAGAAGATCGGCGTTGATGTTTCCACGTTTAAGCGCGGTTTCCACGGGGCTTTTTTCGGGCGGCGTTGCGGCGTCTTCAACCGTCACCAGATAGAGGCCGTTCTGTCCTGCGCCAATTGTCTCTGCCAGCGGGAAGCCAGTCGTCACAGATCGGTCTGGAGCATGATCGATCGCCATGGTGCCGTGCCAGATTTCACGCATGGTCGTGTCCAGCAGGTTCTGGAACGTATAAGGGTCAAAACTGGTCTGGTTCAGATCAGGAAGTGTGCTGTCGGTCTGAGCTGTGCCGGGAAATTGCTGATATGCAGCGACCCGAAAGACGTGGAGACGAACCGTGGAGACGTTAACAGTTTCGATAGCGAGGGCAGGCGTATGCCCGGTCGTGCGTCCGGGCAGGATAAAGCCGTCTCCTGTCAGCCCAACGTGCGCATCACGACGCCCAAAACGGGCGCTGAGCGTGAGGGGGGCGGCGAGATGCTGGCCATCGGCTGAAGTAAAATCCGGGTCGACCTTCATTGTGTAACCCTGCCCGAAGGCAAGCTTGCCAAGGCAGAATGTGTCATTCTCAACACGCGGTGTGAAGGCGCTTTCTGGTGAAAGATGGACTGAATGGGCCAGTGTTGATGTTTCTCGTACGTTCAGGTTCTGATTGAAATGCAGGCAGATTTCAGGGTGTTCGCCTGTTGCATCGAGAGAGGTGCGCTGGAACGCGAAAGGCGAGGACTCAGCGGAGGCCGCCCGACTGCATGGCGCGAGGTACAGAACCGGAAGGACAGCAAGGCTCAGGGAAGAAAGCAGAAGGCGTAGAGACAATATCTTGAACCCTGAACAGTTTATGCTGGATTACGCGATGTAAACAGTCCCAGGATTGGCGGGGACCGGGTTTCACAAATTACGCGGCTATGAGAATTTGGTCCATAGCAGCGTAAAAATGTTGTTCGGCCTTGGCTGTCGTACATCCCGCCGACGTTCAGGATCGTGATGGTGCACCGCTGGTAGCAACCAGAATACGCTCATTGTTTCCCTGGCTTCGCCATCTGACCGGTGACGGGGGATATGCTGGCGAGAAGTTGCGTGGTGCGCTGGCTGAACTTGGCAGATGGACGATCGAAATCGTCAAACGTAGCGATCGCGCCGAAGGCTTCGTCGTCCTGCCCAAACGCTGGATCGTGGAGCGCAGCTTTGCATGGCTCGGACGCTGCCGTCGCCTCACGAAGGATGTCGAGGCAACAATCTCGTCATCCCATGCGTGGTTGATGATTGCCCATATCCGCAGATTTTTGTGGAAAAACAATCTAACCGCTTTCTGTTTCAGGCTTTTAGACCCTATAAATACATCTGCAGAATCTGGACTTCAGAGCCAGAAAGATCCATCATCAAACCCCGGGACTAAACATCCAGGCTCAGGTCCCTAATCAGTATGGTTTCAGGAATGGGCAACCAATGCAGGCAATCGTGAGCCTAGGTTCTGTTGACAAAAGGTCTTTTCAGACTGGCTTGGACGTGATTCAACGTTGGTCTTTGCGGAGACCTGTGGATGCGTGGCGACCTGACGGACGAG
>NZ_NKTY01000048.1 GCF_003207825.1 Komagataeibacter saccharivorans
GACGGCGGGATCCGCCGCATTTTCGGGCGCGTCCTCGGCGAGTGTCGTCTCCAGCTCTTCCAATTCGAGTTCGAGCTGGGCCAGCAGGCGGCGCCCCCGCTCCGACGAGGCGCCGAAACGGTCCTGGCGCATCCGCGCGATAAGATGTTTGAGATGGGCAATCTGCGCTTCGGCGCTGGCCGCACGGGCTTCCGCGACCTCGGCACGCGCCTCGGCAGCGGCAAGTGCCGCGCGCAAGGCGATGATGTCGTCCGTGTCTCCCGTCATGAAGGCAGTTGATCACATGGGCGCTCAAAAGGGTACCAGTATATGCTGACCTGGCGCGGTTTTTATTATCCCGCCAGTTCAGGTCTCCATGTTTTCTGCGGATTGCGCCAGTCCACACCCTCCAGCAGACAAGTCAATTGTGACGGGGAGAGATGGATCGCTCCGTCCTTTGCCGAAGGCCACAAGAAATGCCCGCGCTCGATCCGCTTCGCATATAAGGAAAGGCCGATCCCATCGTGCCAGATCAGTTTCACCAGGTCGCCGCGTCGGCCCCTGAAGGCATAGACGTCACCCGCGAAAGGGTCACGACCCAGTGCTTCCTGGACCTTCAACGCCAGCCCGGGCATCCCCAGGCGCATATCGGTTACACCGGCCGCCAGCCATATCCTCAGCGTGGAAGGAAGCGGGATCATGATCGTAGTGCGCCCACAATCTCACGCAGACGATCAGCGGACAGCCCTGCGTCGAACTCCAGCCGCACACCGTCCGGAAAGACCAGGCTGACGGCTTGGCCGGACAGCGTTCCCTGTTCTCTCCGACGCTCCGATGGCTGCGGCTCGGGGGCCGGGGCTACCATGACAGGTATGAACGATGTCCCGCCTTTGGCCTGCGCTTTGGCCCGAGCCTCTCGCCGCCAGCGAAACACCAGACTGGGATGGATCCCATACTGTGCAGCCACCTCCCTTATGGGGCGTCGGCTCTCGTAGGACGCGATGACCACTCGCGCGCGAAATTCAGGGGCGTGCCAGCGGCGGCGATCCGAAACGATCTCGATCCGCGAGGCGTCCGCCAGCCTGTCCCGCTCATCGGTCTCTCTACCGCTCCTTTGGAGCCTCTCTGCGGTACTACCTGCGACACTCGCAGGTAGTACCGCGTCCCTATCTCTTAAATCGTTCATGCTTCATAGCTGAACCAGGCCAGAAGTATTCAGCAAGGCGTCAGTCGCCGGGAGCTTACAAGTGCGGACAAGGTTGGTGCACACTGTCGCCTCAGCGCTCGAGACTGCTGGCCGCCAGTCATTGCGTGAGGGAGTACGCTCTTTGGTTCTCGCCGCAGTTCAGGTAGACATCGAGCGTCCGCTTCTCGCCTCACGACTGGATGAAATCGAAGCGAAGCTGCCTCTCAAGACCGACCATCGCCGAGTTGATCTGCCCCCTGCTGAGTGGCCCAGAGACTATGATAGTCTTGACCACGAAAGGGACGACAGATGCCATTCAAGAAGCACAAGCCGGAAGAGATCATCGGCAAGCTGCGTGAAGTTGAGATTGTGCTGGCGCAGGGGGCTTCGACCGCCGAAGCATGCCGTCGGATCGGGGTCAGCGAGCAGACCTATTATCGCTGGCGCAAGGAATATGGCGGGCTGAAGACCGACCAGGCAGGGCGGATGAAGGATCTGGAGAAGGAAAACCAGCGGCTGCGCCGAGCGATCTCGGAGTTGACGCTGGACAAGCTGATCCTGCGGGAGGCGGCAAAGGGAAACTTCTAAGCCCGCGCGGCGGCGGCGCTGCATCGATCAGTTGCGACGAGAACTGCCGATCCCGGTGTCCGAGCGACGGATATGCCGGGTTCTGGGTCAGCATCGATCGACGCAGCGCAAGGTGCCGCGCGGGGCGGATGACGAACAAGCGCTGACGGAGGACATCATCGCCTTGGCGAAGCAATATGGCCGTTACGGCTACCGCCGGGTGACGGCGTTGCTGTGTCATACGGGGTGGACGGTGAACCATAAGCGGGTTGAGCGGATATGGCGTCGTGAAGGGCTCAAGGTGCCGCAGCGCCAGCCAAAGCGTGGGCGTCTATGGCTCAATGACGGATCATGCATCCGGTTGCGGCCCGAGTACCCGGGGCATGTGTGGGCCTATGATTTTGTCGAGGGGCGCACGCATGACGGGCGAAAGTTCCGCATTTTGACGATCATCGACGAGGCCAGCAGGGAGTGCCTGGCGCTCATCGTTGCACGGCGGCTCAGGCACGAGGATGTTCTGGCGGCCTTGGCCGATCTGTTCATCTCGCGCGGTCCGCCTGCACATATACGGTCCGATAATGGCAGCGAATTTATCGCGACCGCCGTCCAGAAATGGTTGGGGCAGATTGGCGTGAAGACGCTCTACATCACGCCGGGATCACCATGGGAGAATGGCTATAACGAAAGCTTCAACGGGTCGCTTCGCGACGAACTGCTCAATGGCGAGATCTTCTACAGCCTCGCTGAGGCCAGGGTGCTGATCGAAGCCTGGCGGCGGCATTACAACACCGTCCGCCCGCACAGCAGCCTCGGATACCGACCACCCGCCCCGGAAACGGTGACACCGCCATATCCGGCCTCCGGTTCCGCTTCGCTCCACCTTCGCCCGGATATGGGGGCGATGAGCTTAATCCACTAACAAACCAATCGGTCCACTCGGTGGGGGCAGGGCACTTCATGTTGTCAAAAATACCCCGCCGTGGCACGCCACCGAGTACGCGGAAGGCCTCGGTAAGCGCATCAAAAAGCATCTCGTGGGTCTGCAGGGGATAGGCCCTGAGTATGAAGGCCCGGCTTAAGGACAGTTTGGTGTGGGCAACCTGCAGCTTGACGCGATGCCCGGCAATGACCGCCCAGTCCTCGCCCCAGTCGAACTGAAAGGCTTCCCCGGGCTAGAAGCGCAGGGGCACAAAAACACCACGACCCGTTGTCTGGCACTGCCTAGTGCTGTTCGTGTTTCCACTGCCTGATGAAAGCAGCCACCCGTCCATAGGATTCATCATAGCCCAGTGCCACAAGATCCTCATGCAGTCGCCGCGCCGTGCGCCGGTTCTTGCGGGATCGGGCGGCTTCCAGGACCAGCCATCCCCTCAGCCTGTCAGCAAACGGGTCCAGTCGGCCGGGACGTTCGGGGACCTGGAACCGCGGTTCAATACTCTGTGCCCGGAGATATTTCCGGATCGTATTGCGTGACAGTCCCGTCCGGCGTTCGATCTCGCGGATCGGAAGATGATCCCGGCAGTGCCACCGACGGATCACACTCAGAAGCTCCATGTCAATCACTCCTCACACCCCCAGAAGAGGATGCCGGGGAGTGTGGGGGCATGGGTCAAATCTCGATGAAAATTTCTGCCTTTCACGGGTCAGTTCTCAGTGAAAATCAACATTCTAACGACCTTATCTTCATCTCAGCCATATTCCTGTAATGAATGCGCTGAATTTCCGGAACCAGAGAACCTCCTGTTGCCCAGATAACATGTGTCGCGTGATCTGGAACGATCTGATGTCTCTTCAGATATCTCCGCCCTGCTTCGGTTTCATTAAGCCATATTGGCCCGCGCAGTCCGGCCGCTGCAGATGGTTCCAGTAAAAATCCCAGATATTTTTCTACAAGAGCCATATTTTCATATAACTCGTCATCGGAAACCGTAAATACGCCTGCCAGCATTTCCTGAATGCGACGCGCGACAAACAACGACGCCTGTCCGACGGCAAGTCCGTCGGCTTCCGTTTTGTTATCCAGTCCGATTTCTGCAACGGAGACCGGCTCCATCTGGCCAGAACATAACTGGAGCAGCATGGAAGGTGATGCAACCGGTTCAGCAAAAAAGCAGTGTACGTCTGGGCCAAAAATCGCTTTCAGCCCGACCGTAATGCCGCCAGGTGCACCGCCTACCCCGCACGGTAGATAAACCAGCAACGGCGTCTGGCTGTCCACCTTGCGCCCTACCGCATGCAATTGCATTTTCAGTTCCAGTGCTGCGGTTGCATAGCCGTAAAACAAAAGGGCGGATGCTTCATCGTCAACAAAGTAGTCGGACTCTTGCATGAGCGAACGCGCCGTCGCAACTGCGACGGAATAGTCCCCCTGATGTTCAACGACAGCCACTCCCCGCGCCAGAAGACGATCTTTCTTCCATTGTCTGGCATCGGCAGACATATGGACTTCCGATCTGAACCCAAGGGCAGCCGACAGGGTACCGATTGCAAGGCCCAGATTTCCAGTGCTGCCTACGAGGATCTTATGTGCGGAAAAGAGTTCTCTGGCCGCCTCTCCTGCCAGACAATGCCTGTCAGAGTCGGGACTGATGATGCCATGGTCAAGCGCGAGTTTTTCGGCATAGGCGAGAACCTCGTGAAACCCACCCCGCGCCTTGATCGAACCTGCGACTGGAAGCAGGTCATCACGCTTGATGAACCACGCACCTGGTGCGGTTACGGGCGAACGTGTGGCCAGTTTCTCCGCATCGGTCAGGGGAGACTCAATTCGACCATCTGTCGGGCCCAATTCGTTGAAGAGCTCTGCGAGAAGCGGTTCACACCGCTTGAAGCGAGCACCTGCATCAGCGATTCCAGCTAATATGGACTGATCAGGGCGGCGGTTAGGGGACAGCCGATTATTAAGCCAGAGACAACGCTTTTTCGTGCGCAGGCAATCTATAATATGGCTATAATCTTTGCTATTCGTCATTTCACGCGGCCTGAATGATGCTGGTCTGGCGACGATGTGTAGCGCGTCGTGGCATCAAGCGGAAACGATATATTCTAATTGATACATTAGTGGAGCTAATGGATATGCCTCTGCCCTCAACATCAGTTCTGGGAGCGCTTCGCAGCTTTCATGTCGTCGCAACGAAGCTCTCATTTACGAGGGCAGCCACCGATCTGTGCGTAACCCAGGGAGCGGTCAGTCAACAGATCAGGCTGCTTGAACAGCATCTTGGCCTCAGATTGTTCATACGATCCGCGCGTACCCTGACATTAACAGGAAAAGGAGAGGCATTGCACAAAGTCATGACACGTGTGTTCTCGGATACCGAGGCTATTCTTGAAGAACTACAGACACCCGATGCGCCTCTGCAGATAAGTTGCTCGCCTTCGTTTGCCCTGCATTGGTTGACGCCCCGTCTTGCGGATTTTAACGCACGGCATCCTCATGTCCCGGTTCGACTTGTTGCAGAGTTTCAGGATCTGGATTGCGAGGAACTTGCACGAGGCCGTATCGATATCGCCATTCGTTACGACCCAAAACAATACAATGATGTGGCGGCGGAAGACCTGCTTGATGAGTTTATTATTCCTGTATCGACACCATCATTTGCAGAAAAAGAACAACCGCTGGAAATAAGAAATATCCACCTTCTGCACGATAACGAACCGTGGACAGGTGCCCCTGAATATTGTGAATGGAATGACTGGATAAAAGAAAATATGGACGATTACAAATGCACGGTTGGCGGATCGCAGTTTAATCTGTCCAGTCTCGCGCTGGGATCTGCTCTGAAAAATCAGGGTATGGCAATGGGTAGAATGGCCCTGGTGTATGACGACATTCTTTCTGGAAGACTTGTTTTCCCATTTGGGAAGCCGGTGCCTGCAACAGCACGTTATGTCCTGATCTGCCGTGACGCCGCAGACAGGAGAGTAAATGTTTTCACGAATTGGTTAAGAACCGAATGTGCCCATTTTCGGCGACAGCGAGACAACATGTTGAAATCCATGCCAACGGAGGACCGTTCATTGAAAAGCAGATGATTGTCCGCCCGACAGGGATACCAGAACGCGTAAGACGATATCAAAAAGTGCCCGCACCATGGGAGAAAACTACCCATGTAGAAGTATTTAAAAAAGTAGTTACCAAATGACTGACATAAGCCTGTAGTAATCCGTTTACTGAATGCCTATCAATGACGATAGCTTACCAGATCATGCTCATATTGGGTCAGTTGCCCCAACCCGGCAGCGTTGTGCATAGGTACTCGGGCTATATCCGGTGTTTTTTCTAAAGGCGGCAGCAAACGCGCCCAGACTTTCGTAACCAACTGCGGCGGCGACATCGGTCACACGTTCGCATCGCGCCAGCCTCTCCTGCGCATTAAGAATACGCAGGCGCTGCCGCCAGACTGAAAACTGCATTCCCGTATCAGCGGTAAAATGGCGGATGAAAGATCGTAAAGACATTCCTGCCATATCTGCCCACTCCTGCTGTCCTCGTGGATCAGCGGGAGTGACACTCAGGGCTTCTGCGATCCGCTTTAGCCGGGCATCTTCGGGAAAAGGTAGTGAAACAGAATGACGCGGAATGGACAGGAATTCATCCCAGAAGCTTTCGGCCAGCCTTGTAAAGCTGTCCTGCCATATTGCCACTTTGGCATTTTGCGACAGACGTTCAACCTGAGCCATCAATAATCGCGTGCAGTCTGCCACAAAAGGCTTCTGTGCAACTGAAGAATACCTCTCAGCAGTAATATACAGATTCCAGCCTGCGATAGCACCGTGGGAGCGTGCTTTATGAACAAAGCCAGAAGGCAGCCAGAGAAGCTGCCCCGGCCCGATAAGCCAGTAGGAATTTTGAATCATAACGGCCATAACACCGCTTTCCACGACGAATATCTGCCCCTTTTCGTGAACATGCAGGTCAGTGGTCCGGCGGTTCGTCTGTCTTACGGGACTTCCAGATAGCCAGAGAGCGCCACATGACGGAGCAGGATCTTCTGATAAAAAGGAAAACGGTTTGGTGTGCATGAGTCGAATTATGGCCTACGGTCGGTAGAATGCCAAAAGCATCTCCTTTAAAATCTGCTGGTCCACTCAATTCACAAGATTAAAGGGGATTCCATGTCTTCCACACACCACGAGCAGATCATCAGGGAAATGTTCACCACATTCACGGACTTTGGTTCAACTCCGGATAAGCTGCTAGATTTCATGACGCCGGACTATCGGCAATTTGTCGATGGACGTGAAATGACGTTGGACGACTTCCGGGTTCACACACATGCCTTACGCAACGCTCTTGGTGCGTTGGAAATAGATATTCAGCATGTCGTATGTGAAGATGATAAGGCTGCCACCGTGCACGTGGCTCGTGCAACACGTCGTTCCGGCGAGCAAAGTCTGATCAAGGTTATTGCCTTTTATCAGTTTCGAGAAGGCCGCATCTGTCTGGTGGATGAACTGACGCACGTTCTGGAAGGTAGTGGAAGCGATCGGGCGCTTGGGGCGCTACAATGAGAAAACCCAGTCAATTCGAGCAGATGTTCTCATTTCAGATATGAAGTGTCTGCTTTCGGAAAACACAAATGAACTGGTGAACGACTGCAATGAAGGCGTAAGTAGCCTGCCGCTTGCCATGCGCTGAGCGGATCTATCACTTGCGCCTCATCTCGGATATTTTCGGGTGGCTGAAAATTTCACAAAACTGGATATTGGTGGAGTTTAGCCAGCCTATTTTCCATTTAGTGTATGCGCGCGGTTTTTCTACATATTACGGCGTGTCGTCAGTTAAGCAGGATGATGATTGAGGCGAACTGCACGGCTGCGAGGAAGGTCGATTTCAGTTTATCGTAGCGGGTTGCGATAGCGCGAAACTGCTTGAGTTTATTGAAGAACCTCTCAACAAGGTTCCGTTCGCGGTAGAGAGAAAAATCGGTTTCCCGTCGTGTCGTTCTGTTGCGTTTTGGCGGGATGACCGGGGTAATCCCGCGCTGTATCAGCCGATCGATCAACCTGTCCGCGTCATACGCCTTGTCAGCGAGGA
>NZ_NKTY01000049.1 GCF_003207825.1 Komagataeibacter saccharivorans
GGTCTGCTACATCGGCTGCGGCGTCACCACGGGTATTGGCGCGGTGCTGTTCACGGCCAAGGTGGAAGCCGGTGCGTCCGTTGTGGTGTTCGGGCTGGGCGGTATCGGCCTCAACGTGATCCAGGGTGCGAAGATGGTCGGCGCTGACAGGATTATCGGCGTGGACATCAACCCCGCACGCGAAGCGATGGCGCGCAAGTTCGGCATGACCGATTTCGTCAACCCGAACGATCTGGGACCGGATGGCGATATCGTGGGCCATCTGGTGGAACTGACCGGTGGCGGGGCGGACTACTCGTTTGAATGCGTGGGCAATCCCACCCTCATGCGGCAGGCGCTTGAATGCGCGCATCGGGGCTGGGGCGTGTCCACCATCATCGGTGTTGCGGGTGCGGGACAGGAAATCAGCACGCGCCCGTTCCAGCTCGTGACCGGACGGCGGTGGATCGGCTCGGCCTTCGGTGGCGCGCGCGGGCGTACGGACGTACCCAGGATCGTTGACTGGTATATGGAAAACCGCATCAACATCGACGACCTGATTACCCACACCCTGCCGCTGGAGCGCATCAACGAAGGCTTCGACATGATGGCCCGTGGCGAGAGCATCCGTACCGTCGTGGAGTTCTGATATCATGAGCCAGACTGACACCACATCTCCCGTCACGACCCGTGAAGAACATGCAAGCTGTGGCGGCAGGGTCGGGTTTTACGCGCACGCCTCCACCAGCCTTGGTCTGGAAGCCCGCTTTGGCCTGTTCCTGCCTCGGCAGGCGCTGGCAGGCGAACGTGTGCCGGTCGTGTTCGTGCTGGCGGGCCTGACCTGCACGGAGGAGACATTCCTTATCAAGTCCAATGCCGTGCGCTTTGCAGCCCGGCACGGGCTTGCGCTGGTTGCATCCGACACGTCCCCTCGTGGCGCCGGTGCGGCAGGGGAGGATGACAGCTACGATCTGGGCACGGGGGCCGGGTTTTACCTCGACGCCACAGCCGAGCCGTGGCGGGATCATTACCGCATGGGGACCTATATCGGTCAGGAACTGCCTGCATTGATCGAGACGACTTTTCCGGTTGATGGCGCAAGGCGTGGGATCATGGGTCATTCCATGGGCGGTCATGGTGCGCTGGTCCATGCGCTGCGGGCGCCGCAGGCATGGAAGTCGGTTTCCGCCTTCGCACCCATCTGCCATCCTGCTGCCGTGCCATGGGGTGAGAAAGCATTTACCGCCTATCTTGGTCCCGACCGGACGACATGGGCGCGCGAGGATGCGACGCTGCTGCTGGAGGCCGGGCATACCCACCCGACGGAGATACTCGTCGATCAGGGGGAAGCCGACCAGTTCCTGCACGACCAGCTCAAACCCGAACTGCTTGAGGCAGCGGCGGCAAAGGCAGACCAGAAGCTGAAGCTACGCCAGCATGCGGCGTATGATCATTCCTACTGGTTCATCCAGTCTTTCATCGCCGATCATATCGACCATCACGCCGCCATCCTGAAGGCAGGCTGAACGGAAGCCCGCATCGGGGCGGGGCCGCGGGATCATTCCCCGATCAAGTGGAGGACGATCTCGCGCCGATGCGGGCGGCTGCGATGTTCAAACAGGTAAAGCCCCTGCCACATCCCCAGCACCGGCCGGCCATCCGCGACAGGGATGGTTAGCTGCGTATTGGTCAGCATTGTGCGCAGATGGGCGGGCATGTCGTCGGGGCCTTCATCTTCATGGATGTAGCGTCCCGGTGCTTCGGGCACGAGGGATTCGAAATACCGTTCGATATCCTCGCGCACCGTGGGATCAGCGTTTTCCTGCACCGTAAGGGATGCAGATGTGTGGCGGCACCACAGGGTCAGCAGGCCGGTTTCGATCCCGCTGTCATGCACCCAGTCCAGAACCGGCCGGTCGATGGCGACCAGCCCCTTGCCACGGGTCGTAACCTGAAGGCTGTGCAGTTCCTGGCGCATGGTGCCGCCTTTCGTGGTTATTTCAGAAAGCCCACCAGCGTTTCCGCCTCGGATACGATGGGTTCCGCAATCGCACCCGCGCGGCGTGCGCCATCGCGCAGCGTATCGCACAGGAAGCCCGGCTCCTTCAGCAGTCGCTCCGTCTCCGATGCGATGGGGCTGATCGCGTTGACCACAACATCCGTAAGGGCGGTCTTGAACGGACCAAAACCCTGACCACCAAACTGGCCCAGCACATCAGCGATGGTCGTGCCGGACAGCGTGGCGTAGATGGTGACCAGATTGCGTGCCTCCGGCCGGTTTTCAAGTCCCGCCACTTCTGATGGCAGGGGCTCGGAATCGCTTTTGGCGCGTTTGATCTTGAGTGCGATTGTATCCGCGTCATCCGTCATTTCGATCCGGCTCTGGGCGGATGGATCGGATTTGGACATCTTCTTGCTGCCATCGCGCAGGCTCATCACGCGCGCGCCCTGCGGCGGGATCAGGGCTTCAACCTGCGGGAAGAACTCAACGCCGTAATCATGGTTGAATTTCTGGGCGATGTCGTTGGTCAGCTCAAGGTGCTGTTTCTGGTCATCACCAACGGGTACCACCGTGGCCTTGTAGGCAAGGATGTCGGCAGCCATCAGGTCAGGATAGACATACAGCCCGGCGGAATGTTTCTCCCGGTCCTTGCCTGCCTTGTCCTTGAACTGCGTCATGCGGTTGAGCCAGCCGATGCGTGCCACGCAGTTGAAGATCCACCCCAGCCGGGCATGCGCGCTGACGGCGGACTGGTTGAACAGGATATGGCGCTGCACATCAATGCCCGACGCAAGCAGGACGGCAGTCTGCGCCAGTGTCTGCTGGCGCAGCACCTTGGGGTCCTGCCAGGTGGTGATGGCGTGCATGTCCACCAGACAGAAGATACATTCATGATCCTGCTGCAATGCGACCCAGTTGCGTATTGCACCCAGATAATTGCCAAGCTGCGGGATACCGGTCGGCTGAATGCCGGAAAATAGGCGTTGCATGAAAACGTTTTCCGTTTTTTTGCCCGTACTGGTCAAGATGCGGGACGGTCAGGGCAGGGGATACGTGGCGTCAAGATGGCGGCGTTCTTCTGCCACCTTGCCCGATGCCAGTGGCTGGGCGCGTGCGGTGGCGACTTCCTCCGCCCGGAATACGGGGGCAGGGTAGGTATCGCCGCGCGTGGCGAGATAGCTGAGGATGGAGGCGATTTCCTCATCCGACAGGTGGGCGCGGAAAGGTGGCATGGAGAAGTTGTAGTGCACGCCCTGAATATCCAGCGGACCGTTAAGGCCGTTAAGCAGCACGTCAATCAGGTAATGCCTGCCTTCCGCCGTGGTGGCGATGCGGTCCACACGGCCCGATACGGGCGGGATTTCTCCCTTCATGCCTTCACCGCCATGGTGGCAGATACCGCAATTGGTGCGGTAGCGCGCGACCCCTTCCTGCCCATGGCGGGTGCAACCCGCAAGCACGATCATCGCGCATACCATCACCGTCCTGTGCATGTTGCGCACAAGCATTCCGGTGTCCATACCCATTTCCGCTTTTCGCTTTCCTGTGCCGTTACATAAGAAAAAAGCCATTCACCCGATGGATGAATGGCTTTTCCGGCCTAGTGTCCGTTGGGTGCCACACCCAGCAACTGTATCTTGAAGATCAGCGGGCTGTCCGGCTGGATCACGCCCATGGATTTATGTCCGTAAGCCAGTTCAGGCGGGACATACAGCATCCATGTATCACCCACATGCATCATCGGCACGGCTTCCTGCCAGCCCTTGATCACCATTTCCAGCGGCATCTGCATATAGGCGCCGTGGCCATGCTGGTCGGAACTGTCGAAGATGCCACCATCGGGCAGGCGGCCTTCATAGATCACCATGACACTGTCATTGATGGTCGGCTGCGGTGCGTCCTTCGGCCCGGATTTCAGGACCTTGTAGGCCAGTCCGTCCGGCAGTGTCTTGACGCCGGGCTGCTTGCGCACGTTGTCCATGAACTGCGCGGGGGTGAGTTCCGGCTGGTCATCCGCTTTCGAGCCGCCGCATGCCGCAAGCGGCAGGGCCAGCGCGCCCGCAACAAGAAGGGGAATGACACGCGAAAAACGTTTCATGACACCTCGGCCAGAAGTTGAAGAAGGAAGAACGGGCAACAGATCAGAGCGAACCGCCGCGGCGGCCGATCTGGGCGCCCAGCCGCAGCCGCAGCGCGTTCAGCTTGATGAAGCCCTGCGCATCGGCCTGATTGTATGCGCCTTCGTCATCCTCGAAGGTGACGACGCGGGTGTCATACAGGCTGTTGGGGCTTTCGCGGCCCACGCAGATCACATTGCCCTTGTACAGCTTGAGGCGGACGCGACCGGTCACGGAATGCTGGCTCTGGTCGATGAGCGCCTGGAGCATGCGCCGTTCGGGCGAGAACCACAGTCCGTTATAGATGATTTCGGCATAGCGCGGCATCAGGCTGTCCTTGAGGTGCATGGCCTCGCGGTCGAGCGTGATGCTCTCGATGCTGCGATGCGCGGTCAGCAGGATCGTGCCGCCCGGCGTTTCGTAAATGCCGCGCGACTTCATGCCCACGAAGCGGTTTTCCACCAGATCAAGGCGACCGATGCCATTGTCGCGGCCCAGCTCGTTCAGGCGGGTGAGCAGGGTGGCGGGAGACATGGCGACGCCATTGATCGCAACCGGATCGCCCGAGACGAAATCGATGGTGATTTCGGTGGGCTTGTCGGGTGCGGCTTCCGGCGAAATGGTGCGCTGGAACACGATTTCCTCGGGGCCGACCGCCGGGTCTTCCAGCAGCTTGCCTTCGGAGGAGGAGTGCAGCAGATTCGCATCGACCGAGAAGGGGGCTTCGCCGCGCTTGTCCTTGGCGATGGGGATCTGGTGTTCCTCGGCAAAGGACAGCAGGCGCGTGCGCGATGTCAGATCCCATTCACGCCACGGAGCGATGACCGTGATGTCGGGCTTGAGCGCGTAATAGGCCAGTTCGAAACGGACCTGATCATTGCCCTTGCCGGTGGCGCCATGGGCCACGGCATCGGCGCCGACCTGTTCGGCAATCTCGATCTGGCGCTGGGCGATCAGCGGGCGCGCGATGGACGTGCCCAGCAGGTACTGCCCCTCATACAGCGCATTGGCGCGGAACATCGGGAAGACGAAGTCCTTGACGAAGGTCTCGCGCAGGTCTTCGACGAAGATTTCCTTCACGCCGAACATCTCGGCCTTGCGGCGGGCCGGTTCCAGTTCCTCACCCTGCCCCAGATCGGCCGTGAAGGTCACGACCTCGCAGTTATAGGTGGTCTGGAGCCAGCGCAGAATTACAGAGGTATCAAGACCGCCCGAATACGCGAGAACGACCTTTTTGACATCCTTGGCGGCCATGGAAGAACGCTCCTGTAGACAAAACTTTGACAATGCTTTGCCGGGTGAACCGGCGGCCTGTTCTCCTAGCACCCCATGGCGCGGGCGACCAGAAGTGAAGGGCGGATTTTTACGTCATTCCGCCGTATCGGGAGCATCATCCGTACGGGCGGCACGACGCACGCGCTGGCTTTCGGTGCGGAGCTGGCCACATGCGGCAAGGATATCGCGCCCGCGCGGCATGCGGATGGGGGAGGCAAAGCCCGCATCCATCACGATCTTCGCGAAGCGCTCAAGCTGTTCACGGGTGGAAGGGAGATAGCTGCTGCCGGGCCACGGGTTGAACGGAATCAGATTGACCTTGGCCGGTATGCCCGAAATCAGTCGCACCAGTTCACGGGCGTCGGCTTCGCTGTCGTTGATCCCCCGTAACATGATGTATTCAAACGTGATGCGTCGCGCGTTGCTGGCGGCGGGGTAGCGGCGGCAGGCGGCAATCACCTCACGGATGGGGTATTTGCGGTTCAGGGGCACGATTTCATCACGCAGGTCATCGCGCACCGCATGCAGCGATACGGCCAGATTGATGCCCAGTTCCGCGCCGCACTGGTCCATCATCGGCACTACGCCGGATGTGGACAGCGTGATGCGCCGGCGTGACAGCCCTATGCCTTCACCATCCATGATGATGCGCATGGCCTTGGCCACGTTGTCGTAATTGTATAGCGGCTCCCCCATGCCCATCAGCACGATGGTGGACAGCAGGCGTGGGGTTTCCCCTTTCGGGCTGGGCCATTCGCCATAACTGTCGCGCGCGGCCATGAACTGCCCCACGATTTCCGCAGACCCGAGGTTGCGCACCAGTGCCTGCGTGCCGGTATGGCAGAAGGTGCACGACAATGTGCAGCCCACCTGCGAGGAGATGCAAACCGCGCCACGGTCTTCCTGCCGGTCGGGGATGTAGACGGTTTCCGCCTCCTGTCCGTCACGGAAGCGGAACAGGAACTTGCGCGTGGAATCCTGCGATGTCTGTTCCGTCACTACGCCGGGACGACCGACGATAAAACGTTCGGCCAGTTTTTCCTGCAGGGGACGGGCGATGGAACTCATGCGTGAGAAATCGGTCACGCCCTGATGGTATATCCAGTGCCACAACTGCTTGGTGCGGAATGGCTTTTCGCCGATTTCCACCATGATGTCCGTCAGTTCCTCACGCGAGAGGCCGACAAGGTCACGCCTGCCATCGGGCAGGGCGGCGGTCGGCGGTGCGAACTGGGCCGACTTGGCGCGGATGCGCAGCCGTTCCTCGTCATTGAGGAGCGAGGCCGCCGCCCCGTCATGTGACCGGGAAGGTGAGGTTACGGGGGCTGCGGACATCACGGTGCTGCCTATGTTCTTCATGTCATTTATGGGGGAAGGGAACGCATTGCGTTCTTTTTTGCCTGTGTATCACAACCCGCATACGGGATGCGACAGCCGATCAGCCGTCCCGGCGCGCGGCGATCAGGAATTCCCGGTTGCCCTCCGGTCCGGTAATCGGGCTGGGATCAATGCCCAGAACCGTCCATCCGGGCAGGTCAGACCACCACTGGCGGATCATTTCACATACTGCGTCATGCACTGTCGGGTCGCGCACCACGCCCTTGGCGCCGACTGACTCCCGCCCTGCCTCGAACTGGGGCTTGATCAGCGCAATGGCCCATGCCCCCGGTGCGCACAGCGCCAGCCCAGCAGGCAGGACAGTGCGCAGGCCGATGAAACTGGCATCGCATACCAGCGCCTGCACCGGATCTGGAATGATGGTGGCATCCAGCGCCCGCGCATTGCATTTTTCCAGCACGACAACCTGTTCGTTGCTGCGCAGTTTCCATGCAAGCTGGCCGTGACCGACATCCACGGCATAGACCTTCGCGGCCCCTTCATGCAGCAGCACATCGGTAAAGCCGCCGGTTGAGGCGCCCACATCCAGACAGGTCAGCCCGGCGGGCGAAAAGCCGAAATGTTCCAGCCCATGCGCCAGCTTGATCCCGCCGCGCGAAACCCATGGATGGTCCTGACCCTTGAGCATGAGCGGCGTATCTTCCGCAATCTGCTCGCCCGCCTTGGCGATGCGCCGGTCGGATGTATAGACCAGTCCGGCCATGATGAGCGCCTGCGCCCGGGTTCGGGTTTCCACCAGTCCCCGGTCCACCAGCATCTGATCGACGCGACGTTTCGCCATGCGCTTGCCTGCCCTGACCGAACCGGGTTCAGGCCATCTGCCGCGTCTGTGGCACGCCAAGCGCCTTCAGCGCGGTCGCCACGATTGCCGCCGCATCCAGCCCTGCCTCGATATATTGCGCATCCTGCGTGTTGTGGTCGATGAAGCGGTCGGGCAGGGTCATGGGGCGGAAGCGGACACG
>NZ_NKTY01000004.1 GCF_003207825.1 Komagataeibacter saccharivorans
CCGCCAGCTGCTTTAACTGCTCCACCGAAAGGTTGCGCATGTCATGCGGCGCGCGCACCCGGTCAAGCTGCGCATAGCGCCCAAGGGTCGGAATCGCGGGTTTGGGCTGGTCCATGATGTTCGCGTCCATTGTTCTGTGTCGACCCTTCCCCCATATGATGGGGAGGAACCGACCCGGTTTTCGGTTGGCCCGTCCGCCCCGGTCTGATGGGGCCGGACAGGGCTGCCCCGGCGGCGATGAATGGCGGCTCATGGCATGAAAACCATGGCGACCGTAGCGTAATCGGGCTGTGTTACTCCGGTTAAGCGTGCAAATACAGTCTCTAATTCCCTGACTGTTGTTAATTGGCCACACCGAAGGCGATAGCAATTGAATACAGGATGGTTTCTGTCCTATACCCTCGCGAAAGGCTTCATGTGTCGTACAAGTCCGCAACCTCGGCATGCTCTGGATGCACGGCTGGGTAAGGTTGGACTTGTTTTCTCGTGGGTGGATGTGTCCATAGTCCGCCTACCAGACTTGGAATATGTAACCGGCGGTTGAGCCGGTGCAGGAGCAGAGGTTTCATGGCCGTTCCTATTATGCAGGCAGTCCGCGTGGGCGCCTATGTTGTCAAGCAGCATATCACGCGGCGTAAACGTTATCCGCTCGTGCTTATGCTCGAGCCCTTGTTCCGCTGTAACCTGGCCTGCGCCGGGTGCGGCAAGATCGACTACCCTGCCCAGATCCTCAATCAGCGCATGACCGTTCAGGAATGCCTTGATGCGGATACCGAGGCCGGTGCGCCGGTTATCGCCGTTGCTGGCGGTGAGCCGCTGCTGCACAAGGAAATGCCTGAGATCATCCGCGGGCTGACGGCGCGCAAGAAGTACGTGTACCTGTGCACGAACGCCCTTCTTCTGGAAAAGAAGATGGATGATTACGAGCCGGGTCCGTTCTTCTCGTGGGACGTGCATCTGGATGGTGATCCGGCAATGCATGATGCATCCGTCTGTCAGGACGGTGTGTACGAGCGTGCCGTAGCCGCCATCAAGAAGGCCAAGGCGCGCGGTTTCCGCGTTTCGATCAACTGCACACTGTTCGACGGTGCCGATCCCAAGCGCGTCGCCGCCTTCTTTGATGAAGTGATGGCCATGGGCGTCGATGGCATCATGACCGCGCCGGGCTATGCCTATGAGCGTGCGCCGGATCAGGAACACTTCCTGAACCGCCAGAAGACGAAGCAGTTGTTCCGCGACATTTTCCGTCTGGGCAAGGGCAAGAAGTGGCGCTTCACGCAGTCGCCGCTGTTCCTGAACTTCCTTGCGGGTAACGAGCAGTATCACTGCACCCCGTGGGGCAAGCCGCTGCGTAACGTCTTTGGCTGGCAGCGTCCGTGCTACCTGCTGGGTGAAGGCTACGCCAAGAGCTTTGACGAGCTTATGTCCGATACCGAATGGGATGCCTACGGTACCGGCAATTACGAAAAATGCGCCGACTGCATGGTCCATTCGGGCTATGAATCGACCGCGGTTATGGATGCCGTCCGTCGCCCCTGGCACATTGCCAAGGTCGCCCTTTTCGGTCCCGAGACGGAAAAGCCGATGGCGCCCGAAATCTCGCTCGAGAACCAGCGCCCGGCGGAATACATGTTCACCCAGCATGTCGATGCCAAGATGGAAGAACTCGCGGCCCGCAAGAAGCCTGCGGCTGCGCCGCGCGTGAACCGCGTATCCGCACCCGTGGAAACGGCGGACGCGGCGGACTGATCTTCCGGCGGGGATTATCCTGTGTAACTGGATCGGGAAAAGGCGGGGCTTCGGCTCCGCCTTTTCTTTTGCGTGCAGGGCCATGCGCAGGGAACTGTGCCAGCCGGGGAAATTATGCTGTAGGATCGTGGGATCATGCTTGTCTCACTGATTGTCATATTATGCCTCGTTCTGCTCAACGGGCTTTTTGCCATGGGCGAACTGGCCCTTATTTCCGCCCGCCGCGCGCGGCTGGCCATTCTGTCACGCGACGGCACGGCGGGGGCTGACCGGGCGCTGAAGCTTGCGGGTGATCCGCAGAGTTTCCTGCCCACCGTCCAGATCGGCATGACCCTTGTCTCGATTCTGGAGGGCACCTTTGGCGGCAGCAGTATCGAAGCGGGGGTCAGCCACTGGCTGGCGCGGATTCCCGCCCTGCGGTCCATCGCCGATGAAGTCGCCATGCTGCTGGTGGTCAGCGCCATTACCGCCGTCATGCTGGTGCTGGGTGAACTGGTACCCAAGCAGATTGCGCTGCGGCAGCCGGAACTGATCGCGGCCCGTCTGTCGCTCCTGCTGGAATGGATGGCGTGGGTGACGCGCCCGGTCGTGTGGCTTCTGGGGCGGTCTTCCGAACTGGTGCTGAAGATCATGGGAATCGGGGGGGCGATCCGCCAGTCCGTCTCGGTGGAGGAACTGCGCGCCTATATTGCCGAAGGGGCGCAGGCGGGCGTGCTGGAGCAGGAGGAGCGCGACATGATCGAGCGCCTGCTGCGTCTGGCCGAACGTCCCGTCCGCGCCATCATGACCCCACGCAACGAACTGTGCTGGGTGGAGCGGCATGTATCACGCGCGCAACTGCTCCAGATCCTGCGCTCCACCACCTATTCGCGCATCGTGGTGTGCGAGGGCGGGGTGGATAATCCCGTGGGTATCATTCTGGCCAAGGACATGCTGGACCGTTTTCTGGATGGCAAGAGCCCGTCGATCGAAATCGGGCTGCGCCATCCCATATCGGTCCCCGATACGCTGTCCGCCTTTGACATGCTGGAGCGGATGCGCGCTTCCTCGCTGGGGATGGCGCTGGTGCTGGATGAATATGGCTCGTTCGAGGGGATCGTGACGTCCTCCGACCTGTTCGGCGCGATCGTGGGTGAACAGCATGAGCCGGGCAATACGCCGCCGCAGCGTCTGGCGCTGGACAGCGTGCTGGTGCTGGACGGTTCCATGCCCGCCGATGAGGTCAAGGACCGTCTGGGCCTGTCCGATCTTCCGGCGGAAGGCAGTTACCACACGCTGGCCGGCCTGATTCTGGCCCTGCTGCGCCGTGTGCCTGCCCGTGGCGACAAGGTGGTGTTTTCGGGCTGGCTGTTCGAGGTGCTGGAAATGGAAGGCCGCCGCGTGGTGCGGGTGCAGGCCAGCCGCCAGCTTCTTGCCGAGAACTGAAGCCGGCCCATTGACAAAAAGGGGGTGCATCCAGCCCGGATGCACCCCCTTTTTTACAGCCATACGACCGTCATTATCAGTGAATGGTGTGGCCTGCGTGTCCGCTCATAGCGACTTCCGCGCCGAAAGCGGGCCATTCATTCTTCGCCAGTGTCTCAAGCGACGGCGCCGCCAGACCCAGTCGGTCGGCATAGATCCACAGATACGTGAAGGCGCGGCGGACATAATCGCGCGTTTCGTTATTGGGCAGGCTTTCGATATACAGCAGCGGATCTTCATCCTCATCCATCGTCGCACTCCGGCGCGAAATGGCGGACGGACCGGCGTTATAGCTGGCCAGCATACGGATCATGTCGCCACCCGGCGGAACATGCCTGCCATCGGCCTGCGTGGAAAGCTGCGCCAGATACAGCACGTAGCGCTGCCCGATATCGAGGTTCGTGGCGGGGTCATGCAGTGCGGCGGGGCGGCGGGTAAAGCGGTCCCTGTCATGCATGACAAACCCAGCCGTAACCGGCATCACCTGCATAAGCCCATGCGCGCCGGAACCTGAAACCGCATTGCTGTCGAAATTGGATTCAAGCCGCGTCAGGGCATAGATCAGAGCCGGGTCCATCCGGAAGCCATGCTCGGGCTGCAGCGGGGGCAGGGGGAAGCGGGCATCATGCGTGCTGTGCTCGCTTTCATTGGTGTCCATCAGCATGATCATCTGGGCTGACAGGCTTTTCATGCCCATGGCATCCGCCACCATCTGCGTGGAATGGCACAGGGCGGCGTCGTTCTGGATGTCAGGCCACATGCGGCGCAGCGTTGCTTCCGCCCGGTCACGCTCACCCACCTGCAACAGGGCGAAGGCGCGTCGCCCCGCAGGGGTGGCGGCTACCGCTTCTATGTCGATTTCCCCCAGTACGGGGCTGCCTGCGTGAACAGGCTGCTGGTCCGTGGCAAGGGTAAGGGGGGCCTCCGTCCCGATGGTGTCGGGTGTATGGGCCGGGCGACCGGCTGACGTGCGCAGGCCCAGTATCTGGGACGCAAGCTGGCCGTAGAATGTATGGGGTGCCGCCGCCGCGCGGTGCAGCCATGGTGAATAGGCCGCGACATCACCCGTGGTCTGGTGGGCGCGGGCGGCCCAGTAGGCTGCCCCCGCACGGATGCCGCCGGGTGTCAGCGGTGCGCGGGATGCGGCTTCAAACAGGGGTTCGGCGGCGTCGGGCCGTCCCTGCCGCCACGCGGCCAGACCGGCGACGTAACCCGCAAGTCCCAGCCGCTGGCCCGATTTTGCAAAGGCGTCGCGGGCAATGGACAGCGCAAGCCTGTTTTCACCGGCGCTGAACATCGTCATGGCGATTTCCGCCTGAAGATGGGCGGCGTACAGGTCGTTCATCCCCGGCGTGATGGCGATCAGGTGCAGGGCGCTGCGCGCGCCCTTGGGCCCCTGTGCCGCGCGTTCGCGCACGGTATGGTCAAGCAGGCTGTTGCGCGTGAAGACCCGCAGGGAGGGATCGTCCTCCTCCGGCAGGTGGATATGGGGCGGTGGATGGCTGCTGTTGCTGTCCAGCGCGTTGCGGGCCGGTGCGGGGGGCAGCGGGCCGCCCCGGTTCGGCATGGCGGCCAGCATGGAATAGATGGCCGGTGAATCCGCAAGGCCCGAGAACGTGCGCAGCCACAGGCGCAACTGCCCCGCATCGGCATGATAGGCGGGGTTGAGATAGCGCGCGGCCAGAATGTCGCCCAGCAGGGTGTCATCATGGATGGCGGCGGTTTCGCGGATGGCGGCGTCGAACTGGCCGTCGGCCTGAAGTTTGAAGACCCGGCGGATGCGGCTCACGTCATCAGGGGACAGGGGACGCGGCGCCCCGGCGTTACCATGTGCGGGCAGGCGTGGAAGGGCGAGTGCCGTTTCCTCGTTATGGTCACCGGCGGGAGCCGGATCCTGATCCGTCGCCCTGGCTTCCACTGTTTGGGCACGCAGCGGCGCGAACGCCGCCCCTGCCAGAAATGCCGCACCGGCCAGAAAAGCCGTTACCGCATGATGGGGGGTATTGGTTGTCCCTCGCATAGCGGTGGGGATGTAGGCGCAATGCAGATGGAAAGCAATAGCCAGCCCCGATTGCAGCCGTCAATAAGTGTTCAGAACAGATGGGAATGCAAGATGTAACAGCGGGAAACATACAGGAAATGCGGAATGAATACCTGCTTTTCTGTAGGCTAATATCCCGGAAACATTATGCTATTACGCTTTATGGCACGGCAGATACACTCTCCAGTGTTTCGCGTATCATCAGCATGTCTTTCCATGCATCGCGTCGGGCTGTGGCACTCGCGCGCAACTGCAACGGATGGCGCATGGGCAGGGCCTGCACGCCGTGTGTGGCGGCCGGGTCCGCCGGGTCGGCGGGCAGGGTGATTTCCCGCCAGCGGCCCCGCATGCGCGCGGCGGTCGTGCGCTGGTTCAGCAGGATGGAAACCGGCAGGTTCCCCATCAGGATCACCCGTCTGGGACGGGCCAGCGTGATGGCGCGCTGGATGAAGGGCAGGCAGATCCGTGTCTCGGCGGCGGAAGGGGGGCGTCCACCGGGTGGCCGCCATGGAATGACGGGGGCCGCCAGCATGCTGGCGCGGTCGATGCCGATGCTGGCGAACATGGTGCTGACCAGCGCCCCGCTTTCCCCCGCGAAGGGGTGGCCGCTGCGGTCCTCGTCCTCGTCGGGGGCTTCGCCAATCAGCATGAGGGGGGCGTTGGCCGGTCCTTCCACAAAAACGCTGTGGGTTGCGGTGTCGCGCAGGCCGCATTCGCCAAAACCGCGTATGGCGGCATGCAGTTCCTCCAGCGTCCGGGCCGCCTGTGCCGCCCCGCGTGCCGCCGCGACCGCCTGATCGATGGCGCTTGCCGTCCCGCGCGGGGGAAGGGCGGGCCGGGATGGGTGATTTTTATGTCCATTCCCCCGGTCTGGCTGTATGGGGATGGGCTGGGTAGGCGGGGCCGCGTGGTGTATCGTGGCCGGGTGCGCCATCCGGTCATGCGGGTGGATATCCAGCGCGTCATCGGCGCCCCACTCCACATACAGACGCAACAGGGTCATGGAATCAGTCATCGGATGGATATACCCCGTACCGACACAGGTAATGCAAAGACGCGCCAGCCCGCCTTCGGGCGCGGGATTTGGCAGCGGACGCCGCACGCGGTAGATTCTGGCGTCATGCTCTTACCTCGTCTGTCACGCATGGTCGTGGCCTCCCTTGTTGTACCGCTCCTGACCGGGATTCCCAACCGGGAAATGCGGGCCGCCACGCCGGATGACGCCATTGTCCGGGCCGGGCAGCAGGATCTGGCCACGAACCTGCTGGTCGGCAGCGTTGCCGCCAGCGAGGGCGATAACGCGCAGGCGGCCCGCGCGTTCGGCGCCGCCGCCCGTCTGGCGCCGAATTTCAGCCTGTTCAGCGAACGGGCCTTTTTCTACAGCATTCTGGCGGGCAGCGCTGAAGCCGGGGCGCTCGCCCCCGCGCAGCCGCCCGGCGTCATGCCGGAACTGGCCATGGGCAACGCGGCGGCACTGGCGGGTAAATGGGATGACGCGGTAACCCATTACGTCAAGGCCCCGTCCGACCAGATCATGGGCCTGCTGCGCCCGCTGCTGCACGCCTGGGCGTTGCAGGGGGCGGGAAAGACGGATGAGGCGCTGGCGGTGCTTGAACCCGCGCGCATGGATCGCACGCTGGGGGGATATTACACGCTGCATGCGGCACTGATCGCGCAGCTTGGCGGGCGGCAGATGCGCGCCGATGTGCTGTTCGGGCAGTCCACCGGCATGGCGGGGGGCGACCTGTTCACCACGCTGGTCATGGCGCACTGGCTGGTATCGCAGGGGCGCGAGGCGGAAGCCAAGGCGCTGGTCAACCAGCGTATCGCCGGCATGCCGGTTCTGGAAACGGCGCGGGCCAACATCATGGCCATGATCCATCGCCCTGTGGTGACCCGTCCGGTGCAGGGACTGGCGCAGGCTTACGGTCTGGTTGCCCTGCTGATCGACCAGCAGCTTTATGCCCATGATGGCGCGGATGATGACCGCCAGCCTGATGCCGCCATGGAACTGGGCACGCTGCGGGGTACCGAGCAGATGATGCTGCGCATGGCGCTGCTGCTGGACCCGGCGGATTCGGAAGCGCGGATACTCCTGTCCTCCATGCTGCATGCACGCAAGCAGGACCGG
Organism: Komagataeibacter saccharivorans; assembly: GCF_003207825.1. Classification (GTDB taxonomy): domain Bacteria; phylum Pseudomonadota; class Alphaproteobacteria; order Acetobacterales; family Acetobacteraceae; genus Komagataeibacter; species Komagataeibacter saccharivorans. The sequence continues at coordinate 7,386 of NZ_NKTY01000004.1, forward strand.
CAGGCGCGTGAAGCGCTGGAGGGCGCGCCCGCCGATGATCCCCTGCAGCCTGTCTACCGGACGGAACAGGCGGATCTGGACCTTGTCATGGGACACAAGGAACAGGCGGCGCAGGAACTGCGCGACCTGCTGCGGCAGGCGCCGGGCGACCGGATGCTGTGGTCCAGCCTTGGCGATGCGCTGCTGGACCAGCAGAAATGGGCCGAAGCCCTTGATGCCTACCAGCACGCCATCGCCCTGACGCCACACCGGCTGGAAGGCGATGACTGGCGGCTGCTGTTCGGCGAGGCCATAGCCCAGGAACGCCAGAACCACTGGCCGCAGGCACGCACCATACTCCAGCAGGCGCTCCAGCTTGCTCCCAACGAGCCGGACCTGCTGAACTACCTTGGCTATTCCATGGTCGAACACGGCGAAAACCCCGCCATGGCGGAAAGCTACCTGCGCCGCGCCCTCGCCCTTGCGCCATCTGACAACCAGATTCGCGATAGCGTGGGCTGGGTGCTGATGCGGCTTGGCCATGTGGCGGAAGGGCTGCCGCTGCTGGAACAGGCGGTCGAGCAGATGCCGCAGGACCCGGCCATCAACTACCATCTGGGCGTTGCCTACTGGATGGCCGGACGCAGGCTGGAAGCGGTGAATGAATGGCAGAACGCCATCCAGTTCCAGCCCGACCCGGAGGACAGGCGCAAGATCACGGCGGCGCTGGCCTATGCCACGGCGTGGAAGAATGGCGGCGTTTCGGCGGCGGGGGCGCTCCCGGCCGATCTCAGGCCGGCAGTGGCGCCCGCCTCCCTTTCATCCCACACGAATGGAACCCATCACTAATGTCTTCTGTGCACGAACTGGCCCATGCAAAGATCAATCTGTACCTGCATGTTACGGGACGGCGTGATGATGGCTATCACCTGCTGGACAGTCTTGCCGTCTTCGCGGGGGCGGCGGATGAACTGCGCCTGAGCCGGGGTGCGGGACTGGGCGGCCATGTGGACCTGCATGTCGAAGGCACGTTTTCCCCCGGCCTGCGTGATGACAGCGCCGATAACCTGATTGTGCGTGCGGGCGCGCTGCTGCGCGAACATCTGGGGGCTGAGGCTGCGCGCCACCTGCCGGATGTGCGGATCGTGCTGCGCAAGGAACTGCCGGTGGCATCGGGTATTGGCGGTGGTTCGGCGGATGCGGCGGCGGCGTTGCGGTTGCTGCTGCGGGCGTGGAACCTGTCCATCCCCCGCGACGCCCTGATGGCGCTGGCGACCCGGCTGGGCGCGGACGTGCCGGTCTGTCTGGACCAGCTTTCCGCCCGGATGGAGGGAATCGGGGAGGAACTGTCACCCGCTCCCGCCCTGCCGCCCTGCGGCATGATTCTGGTCAATTGCGGGCAGAGCGTTTCCACCCCGCAGGTGTTCAGGACCCGTGCGCCGGTCTTCACGCCGCGTGCCAGCCTTCCCGCACGCTGGGACACACTGGCGGATATGGTGCGCGACCTGTCGGAACAGACCAATGACCTGCAGGACGCGGCCTGCGCCATCTGCCCGGAAATCGCAACCGTCCTCGCCACCCTGCGTAACGCCCCCGGCTGTCGTCTGGCGCGCATGAGCGGTTCGGGGGCTACGTGCTACGCCCTGTTCGACAGTCCCGCGGCGGCACAGGCCGCGGGTGCGACGATCAGCCAGCCAGACTGGTGGGTATGGGCGGGCGATCTGTGCCGTAGCGGCGCACGGCTGGCGACTGCCGCCGATTCCCTGCACGCCTGAAAAAGAGGGCGGGGCGCGGGTATGGCGCCCCTGACCCGTCAGTGACGCCTGCGGCGCAGGGCGAACAGCACGAAACCCATGAACGCCGCCACGGTGGCGAACTGCGCATGACGGGTGGTCAGCAGCAGCGGCATGGCCTTGCGGGTGATCATGTCAAAACGGCCATGGGCGGCATAGGCGCCGGGCACCGTTTTGTACAGGTCATCGGGTTCATCACCCGTCACGGCCACCTTTTCCATCTGCCTGGCGTAGCCCTTGCCCGCCAGCCAGCGGTCCGACAGGCCCGGCACGAATGTGCTCAGCACCCAGTTCCGCACGCCCGACAGGCCCACCCAGATATCGCGTTCACGCCCGAACGCCGCGCGGCAGATGGCTTCGGCCGCGATTTCGGGTTCATAGACCGGTCCCATCGGCTTCAGGTGTTTGCCGGTATGGTTGCGGGTCCATGAAAAACGCGGCGTGTTGATCGCGGGCAGGTGGACCATGGCGATATGGATGCGGTCGCCATCATGCAGGATTTCGGGGCGCAGGCTTTCGGAAAACGCGCGCACGGCGGCACGCGCACCGTTTTCAACCGCCTGCAGCGGCGGCGGGCGCAGGCTTGCCAGCCGGTCAAGGTTGACGATGGTGCCATGTCCGCGCCTGCGCATCCGGGCCAGCGCCGCGCGGGTGCCGTTGACGGTGCCCAGATAGGTGACTTCCGTCGCGCGGCGGATTTCATCGGCGTCCAGTGCCGCGAGTTGTCCGGTTACGGTGGCCCCGGCGCAGTTGATCCACAGCGTGATGGGGCCAAGGACGTCCTCGATTTCCTCGGCGGCCTGCTCGACAGCCTTTGCATCGGCCACATCGGCGCAGGCGATATGGGTGCGTATGTTCAGTTCGCGCAGTTCGGCTGCCGCATCGCCCAGCCGGTCGAGGTTACGGCCGATCAGGGCGACATCGCACCCGGCACGGGCCAGTGTGCGTGCCGTGGCGCGACCGATACCCGCGCCCGCTCCGGTAATGACAGCAACCTGCTGCGGCATGAACTGTGCTCCCCACCATGGATAAATCGTCGATTGTCCAGGGGACCGGTATTGGCCCGCGCAGGACAGGATCAGGATGCGCCTACCCTATCACGGCCAGTCTGGTCCGAACACTGCCCGGCAGGCAGGCCGCGCCCGCCCTGTTCGCGGGTCAGATATATTTCAGGGCCAGTATGCCGCCCACCAGGGCCACGGCGAACATCGCGGCCACGACCGGCAGGCGGTTTTCAATAAAGTTCTGGATCGGCGCGCCAAAGCGGCGCAGCAGGACCGCCAGCAGGAAAAACCGCACCCCGCGCGTAATGGCGCAGGCGGCCAGAAACGGTAGCAGCGAAAGATGGGCCGCCCCGCTGGCGATGGTGACGAATTTGAACGGGATGGGCGTCAGCCCCTTGATCAGGATGATCCAGATGCCCCATTCGCGAAAGCGTTCCTGCAGGGATAGTAATGTATGTTCGGCATGATAGAGCCGCACGATGGGCATGGCGGCATATTCCAGCAGGAACGCGCCGATAACCCACCCCAGTACCGCGCCGCACACGCTGGCCGTCGTGCAGATGGAGGCAAGCCGGAATGCGCGGTCCCGGCGTGCCAGCACCATGGGGATCAGCATGATGTCGGGCGGCAGCGGAAAGAAACTGGCCTCGGCAAAGGCGATGATCGCCAGCCAGATAACGGCGTGCGGGCTGGCAGCCAGCGCAATGATACGGGCATACAGGCGATCAAGCATGATCTGGCAATGCCATTTCCCGCCAGCGTGCCGCAAGGACTTATTGCATGGTGGTTATCCGGACTTCACATATGACGTGAAATTGTACCCGATGGGCTGTCCGGTCCCCTCAGCGTCCACCTTTCTGCGCTTCTGGAACGCGGCATTCACCCTGGGGTCAGGTCCGGGAATCCCGGCCTAGCAGACAAGCGTGACGGTCACGCGCAGGCCATGGGGCTGGCGGTTGCCCAGCCGGATATCGCCGCCCAGTCCCCAGATGATGTTGCGCGAAATGGACAGGCCCAGCCCTGTTCCCCCGGTCTCACGGTTACGGCTCTGCTCGGCGCGGACGAAGGGGTCGAACATGCGTTCCAGATCTTCGGTCGGCAGTCCGGGGCCGTCATCCTCAATCAGGATGGTGACACGGGATTCATCCGCGTCCTCGCCTTCCCCCGGCCGGGGCGGCAACAGCACGATCTGCACGCCGCCACCGTATTTTATGGCGTTCGTGACCAGATTGCTCAACGCGCGTTTGAGCGCCATGGGGCGCGCGCGGACATGCACATCGGGCATTTCGGATACGAAGGCGATCCGGTCCGCCATGTCGGGACAGGTCTCGGCGGCTTCATCGGCGATTGTCTGCAGCAGGGCGGTCAGGTTGATCTGGCCCATCGGTTCGCGCTGTGCGGCATCGCGGCCAAAGGCCAGGGTGGCAGCGACCATGGATTCAAGCTCATCAAGGTCACTGAGCATCTTGGCCCGCATTTCGTCATCTTCAACAAATTCGGCCCGCAGCTTCAGCCGTGTGATCGGGGTGCGCAGGTCATGGCCGATGGCGGTCAGCATAAGCGTGCGATCCATCAGGTAGCGGCGGATGCGGTGCGCCATGGTGTTGAAGGCATGGGCGGCGCGCGCCACTTCGCGTGGGCCATCCTCGGGCATGGGCGGCGCGTTTACATTGCGACCCAGTTCCTCGGCGGCGGCGGCCAGCGTGCTGACCGGCGCGATCAGCCGGCGCACCCCCCACAGGATCAGGAGACCGCCCGTGAAGGTCATGATCAGGAATGCGATGGGAAAGGTGGGGGAACGGAACAGGCTGGGCCGGGGCTGGATGTAATGGATCGTGACCCAGCGCCGTTCATCGGGCAGCAGGAAGGCAATGGTGCGCCTGCGTCCCCTTGTATCGGGGGAAATCATCACCTGCTCGGGTCGCAGGGACTGGGGCAGGGGACCAAGCCCCGGGTCTCCATCGCCCGGACCATCAGGCCCGTCATGACCACCGGGGCCGAAGGGGGGATGGTCGTGCCGGTCGCCCTCGAATGGCATGTGGTCGTGCCAGTCTTCTTCGGGCGGGTGCATGCGGTGCGGCCCGTGTGGTGGCATGACCACCCCGTTGACCATGTCCGGCTCGGGGCCGGGGGTAAGGGTTATGGTGACCCCGGGTGGCAGGGGCAGGGCGGCGAGTTCCCGCGCCCGGTCTGACGGGGCGGTTTCCACAATGGCGCGGTAATAGGTAAAGACCTTGCTGCGCGCCTGCGCGTTTATCATGCGCTGGTCAAAATCGAACCTGTCCATGGCATGGATGGTCAGGCCGATGATCTGGATGACGCCAAGGCCGCCGATCAGCAGCAGCGTGGTGCGCGCGGCAAGGGATTGTGGCAGCAGGCGCCTGCGCAGGCGCTGCCACCAGCCCCCGGTGGGGGATGTTTCGGTTTTCTGTTCGGAAAGGAAGGACTGCGGGAAAGCAGACATGCGGATTGTCAGAGACGCTCGACTTCCGCGGCAAGGACATAGCCACCCCCGCGCACGGTCTTGATAAGCTGGGCGTTGCGCCCGTTATCCTCCAGCTTGCGGCGCAGGCGGCTTATGGCCACGTCGATCGCGCGGTCGAACGGTCCCGCCTGTCGCCCGCGCAGCAGGTCGAACAGCATGTCGCGCGTCATGACCCGGTTTGCGCGTTCCAGCAGGGCCAGCAGCAGGTCATATTCGCCCCCCGTCAGCGGGACTTCCACTTCATCGGGGTTGAGCAGGCGGCGGCGGCCCGTATCCAGCGCCCAGCCCGCAAACCGCAGGGTATGCAGCACCGGCACGCTGCGCGGATCGGGCGTGTCGGATGCGCGGCGCAGCACGGCACGGATGCGCGCCAGCAGTTCGCGCGGGTTGAAGGGCTTGGGGACGTAATCATCCGCCCCCAGTTCCAGGCCGATGATCCGGTCGGTGTCATCGCCCATGGCGGTCAGCATCACGATCGGCACATTGGCCTGCGTGCGCAGCCAGCGCGAGATGTCCAGCCCGCTTTCGCCGGGCAGCATCAGGTCAAGAATGACCAGTTGGTAATGGCCTTCAGCCCAGCGGCGACGGGCTTCATGCCCATCGCGCGCGGTGGTGACGCGCAGTTCGTTGCGTTCAAGAAACCGTGCCAGCAGGTCACGGATTTCACGGTCATCATCAATGATCAGGATGTGCGGCAGCGGGGTCATTTTCGCAGTTTACATCACCGCGCGGATCGCCGCACCAGATGTTTCACTCCGTTGCAATTACCCCTGCCGCAACCCCTTGATATCAGGCCAGCCACTGCGGAACAGGCAGGCTCTTGCTGCGCAGGAAAGCGGGATTGAACAGCTTGGACTGGTACCGCGCGCCGCCATCGCACAGGATGGTGGCGATGCGGTGCCCCGGCCCCATCGCGCGCGCCACGCGGATGGCGGCTGCGATGTTGATGCCGGCCGAACCGCCAACCGACAGCCCTTCATGGATCAGCAGGCTGTAGATTTCCTCCAGCGCTTCGGCATCGGGGATGCGCACCGCATCATCGAAATGCAGCCCTTCCAGATTGCCGGTAACGCGCGACTGGCCGATGCCTTCGGTAATGGAAGAACCGCTAACTGACAGGTCGCCCGATTTCACCCAGCCATACAGGCCCGAGCCTTCCGGGTCGGCCAGCACCACACGCGGACGGTCCACGCCCGCCTTCGCTGCCATGTCTTCCAGCCCCAGCGTAACCCCCGCCAGCGTGCCGCCCGTCCCGCACGAGCAGGTGAAGGCGTCGATCCGCCCCCCCATCTGTTCCCATATCTCGGGGGCGGTGGTGTGGCGGTGGCCCTCACGATTGGCGGTATTGTCGAACTGGTTGGCCCATACGCCGCCGGTTTCTTCGGCCAGACGGCGCGAGACATGGACATAATTGCCCGGATCACGGAACGGCTTGGCGGGCACAAGGCGCAGGTCCGCGCCGATCATGCGCAGGAAGTCGATTTTTTCCTGGCTCTGCGTTTCCGGCATGACGATGATGGAGCGGTAACCCCGCGCATTGGCCACCAGCGTCAGGCCAATCCCGGTATTGCCTGCCGTGCCTTCCACAATCGTGCCGCCGGGCTTGAGCACGCCACGGCGTTCGGCATCGTCGATGATCGCGAGGGCGGCACGGTCCTTGACCGATCCGCCGGGGTTCATGAATTCCGCCTTGCCGTAGATTTCGCAGCCCGTCGCTTCCGATGCCCGTCGCAGGCGGATCAGGGGCGTATGGCCTATGGCAGCCGGCATGTCCGATGAGAGGGATGAGGCGGGATTTGCACTTTCGGCCATAAGGCAGCACCTTCACTGGTCTGGATCATATGATGTGGCACGGCTGGCTACAGGGCGGTCAGGCCGTGCGGATTGCATTCCTTACTATCAGGAATGCGGCGGGCTTGGCATATCCCTAAAACAGCTTTTGCCGATGAAAGGAAACAGGAATGATTGACGATATTTCACCTTCCGCCACATGGGAGGCGGTGCGTGGCCGCCCCAACGCCCATCTTGTGGACGTGCGTACGCCCATGGAATGGGAACATATCGGCGTGCCCGACCTGTCCGGTGCGGGCAAGGAACTGGTGCGCGATAGCTGGCAGCTTCCCCCGGCGGGACAGGTCAATCCCGACTTCATCGCCACGCTGGAAAAGGCGGGGATCGGCAAGACGGATGAGGTCTATTTCATCTGCCGTTCCGGCGCGCGCAGCATGGCCGCGGCCCACGCCGCCTATGATGCGGGCTACCACAACGTGTACAACGTGGCCGACGGGTTCGAAGGGCCGGAGGATGCAACCGGCCACCGTGGCCGCCTTGCCGGATGGCAGGCATCGGAACTGCCCTGGTCACGCGGCTGACGTGACGGCTGCGGGCTGGCCCGTGGGGTCTGCTCCCTACTGGTCGGCCTGCGGTTCGCGGTCCGCATCGTAATGGACCTGCAGCACGGCACACCACGGATAACGCGGGTCCAGACTCTGGCCCCTGCGGTCGGACACGCGGCCATCGGGGCCTACGGGCACATGCGTCAGGGCCACGGCGTCATCTATGTTACCGCCGATGATGCTGATTTCGCGACCAAAGGGCGCATCGTTCAGTCCGGTCGCGACAACAAAGCCGCAATGGGCGGGGAAGCCCTGCGCAGTCGGCAGGTCACGGAAGCGTACGGATTTGCTGCTTCCGCGCCCTACGCACAGCAGATCACCCAGCTTCGGGGCGTAGCGGGCGGGATTGCGGGCCGTCACACCCTTTTCCACCCCCGCCGCCGCCGCGTTGATGTAGGTGGAATGGTTGGGTGAATAGGCGAAGCGGTCATTGGCGCCCGCCACCCGCATCACATAGGAAATGAAGGCCGCCGACCACGCATACAGCCCGTCATGCACGAAGTCGGTTATATGTCCGTCCGCATCATGCTTGCCATCCCATGACGCTTCGGTTTCCTGCGGGTCCTGCCCGATCCACCAGTATTCCCCCACGCGCTGCCACAGGCCGGGCGTGCGTTCGGGCTTGACCAGCGGCGTTGTGGGTTCGAGGCGTTCCAGCGGGTCGTCATCATTGACCGGCTGGCCGAACAGCCGCCATTCGCGCAGCGCTATGGCCACCACGTCCTGCCGGGTAAAAGGCTCGTAATTGCGGGTGGCGAAATCCGGCACATGGGTATTGACGGCCAGTGGTCCCGAACCGTTGGCGTACTGCGCAACCGGCGTTACGGCCCGCGTCGGGTGGCTGTCCGGGCCATGCGCGCAGGCTGCAAGGCAGGCCAGTGGGGCGAGAAGGGCTATCTTGCGCAAAATTGGCTCTCTCCATTGCAGGCGGCTTGTCCATCCATACGGCGCGAACCGGACTGACGGAAGGGGCCTTGCCGCTTGTGGCCGCGTAAAAATTGCAACACCTGCCCGCCCGATCGTGTTGGGAAGGGAGCGACCGGCCTGCCGCCCGGCCGCCGCGGGGGCAGGTGACGCCATGGTGTCTCGCCACGGCATGCGGTACGGTTGCGCCCGCAACATAAACACGGAGAGCAGTTCATGCCCGAAGCGTCTGTTATGGAAACAACCACGATCCGTGGCCTGAAGAATCCCGTATCGCGCATCGCCCTTGGCACATGGGCCATTGGCGGGTGGATGTGGGGTGGCCCGGATGACCGGCAGGCCATCGCCACGATTCAGGAAGCGGTCGATCTGGGCATTACCCTGATCGATACGGCGCCCGTATACGGTTTCGGCCATTCGGAGGAGGTTGTGGGTCAGGCCCTGCAGGGGCGGCGCGACAGGGTTGCCATTGCAACGAAGGTCGGTCTGGACTGGACGGAAGATCACAAGCCCTTCCGCAACACATCCGCGGCGCGCATCCGTAAGGAAATCGAGGATTCGCTGCGTCGGCTTCGCACGGATTACATCGATCTGTACCAGGTGCATTGGCCCGACAGCGCCGTTTCGATGGAGGAAACCGCCCGCACACTGGAATCCCTGGTGCAGGAGGGCAAGGTGCTGGCCCTCGGGGTAAGTAATTTCACCATCGCGCAGATGGAGGAATTCCGGGCATTCGCGCCCCTGTCCGCCGTGCAGCCGCCTTACAACCTGTTCGAACGCGCGATGGAGCATGATATCCTGCCCTATGCCCGGCAGCACGGGCTGGCCATTCTGGCATACGGGCCGCTGTGCCGTGGCCTTCTGTCGGGCAAGATGACGGCGCAGACCGAATTCGGCCCCGACGACCTGCGCAGCGCCGATCCCAAGTTCCAGTCGCCGCGTTTCGCGCAATATCTTGAAGCCGTACGGCAGTTGCAGGATTTCGCGCGCGAACGCCACGGCAAGTCCCTGCTGGCGCTGGCCATCCGCTGGGTTCTGGATCAGGGACCGACCATCGCCCTGTGGGGCGCGCGTCGCCCGGACCAGATTGCCGCCGTCGCGGATGCGATGGGCTGGAGTCTGAGTGCCGCGGACCTGCGCGATATCGATACGATCCTGAACACCTGCATCAAGGACCCCGTAGGGCCGGAGTTCATGGCCCCGCCGGGCCGCTAGGCTGATGCCGGACCGGGGTGGCCAGTGTGCTGCCCCGGATTACCTGATGGATATTTCACCACCCGGCATTATGGGCTGACAATACCACCCACGTTATTGTCGTAGCGTGCTTTCCATACCCCTTCTTCGACCATGCACTGGGCAAAGAACTTCTTGTGGTTGCTGCCCCCCGCGGAAATCTGGGAGCTGCCGCCGGTCCCGCTGAAGATCGCGCCGGTTGCGGATGTGGCCTCGCATTTCTGTTCGGCGGCGGCGTAGCGCGGGTTTTCCCTGGGAAGGACGGGCTCATAACCGCTGATATACCCGTACGGGGAATTGCCGTGGATATGGTGTTCACGCACGCTGAAATGGTGCGAACGGGCATGGGCGCAGGGTGCGGTCACGGCGGCAGCGCACAGGCCAGCAGTCAGGACACCGGCGGTCATGGCGTGGATGGATGGCATGAGGGCTGTATCTCCTGTGCGCAGGGGCAGGGTCGTCTGGGGGACTGATATAGCCGCCCTGCCGTTTCGTGTCAGGTCGTGCCAGCGTGATCGTGCCCTGCGTGGGGGGCACTGTCGGGTCGGGGAAGGGATCGGGCCTCGATCTGGAGTTCCTGTTCAATGAAGTCGAGTTCCTGATTGATCGTCCACTCGGTTTCATCATTGATGCGTTTCTGGATGACGCGCATGTGCAGGCGTTCGCGCATGTGGCGGATGATGCGGAAGCGCAGCGCCAGTTCGGCGCGCTTTTCACGGATGGCGGTGGCGCGGATGCTGGCTTCCGCCGCGCGTGAATTGTCCAGCCTGTGCACCGTGTCCTGATATTCGTGCAGCAGGCGGCCAATGGCTTCCTGTTTCAGGTCGATCGATTCTTCCTTGTCAGGTGTGACCACAAGTTCCTGCTGTGCCAGTGCGGCCTGTTCCGCATGCAGGGTCTGGATCGCGGTCTGCGCCAGTTCGATGCGCATCATGTCCAGTTCATGCAGGGCGGGATCATTTTCATCCGTGCTGATGCCATGCAGCAGGGGCGGGATGGACAGGCTGGCCAGCAGCAGCGAACAGATGATCACCCCCGCCGCCAGCGTGACCAGCAGTTCCCGCCCCGGAAAGCCGGGGCCAGCCGCACTGGCCACCGGCAGCGACAGCACGGCCGCCAGCGTAATGGCCCCGCGCGTGCCTGCCACCGTCATCAGCAGCACGGTGCGGGCGGAGGGGATGACCGTCTTGCGATGGCGGAAATGCGCGAACAGCCGCCGCGCCGAAATCGAGATCCATATCCACGCGAAACGGATCAGGCTCATCATGAGCTGGATGCCGATGATCGCCAGGATCAGGAACCATGGCGATACCCCGCCCGCCCGCGCGATCCGCGCGCCCCCCGTAACCAGATCGGGCAACTGAAGGCCCAGCAGCAGGAAGATCACGGCGTTGAAGGTGAAATTCACCATGTCCCATACCGTGGTGGCCTTCAGGCGCGTTTCTGTCCGCGCTTCATTCATTACCCCGGTGAACTTGACCGTCATGCCGCCCGCCACGGCGGCCAGAATGCCCGAACACTGCATCGCGTCGGCAATCAGGTAGATGCCGAACGGCAGCATCATCGCCAGCGTGATATGGGTGGGCGGGTCGTCATAGCCGCGTACCAGCAGCACATGTTCCGCCCGGCAGGCCAGCCATGCGGTGATGATGCCGATCAGGATGCCGCCCATGGACATGAAAATGAAACTGCCCAGCGCCTGCTGGAACGAAAACAGCCCGGTCATGGCCGCCGCCACGGCGAATTTGAAGCAGACCAGCCCCGATGCGTCGTTAAGCAGCGCTTCCCCATGCAGAAGATGCACCACGCGCGCCGGCGCCCGCCCGCTTTCGATCATGCTGCCCACCGATACCGCATCGGTGGGGGACATGACGGCGGCCAGCGCGAAGGCGGCTGGCAGCATGATGGGCGGGATCAGCCAGTGGATGAAATATCCACATACCAGCGTGGTGAACACCACCAGCCCCAGCGCCATCATGATGATGATGTTGCGCAGCTCCCCGAACTCACGCATCGGCATGCGGTAGGCATCGGCATAAAGCAGCGGCGGTATGAACAGCAGCAGGAACATGTCCGGATCGAAGCCGATGTTCAGCCCCGCCAGTGCGGCGATGGCGCCCACCGCGATCTGGATCAGGGGCAGCGGCACGGGAATGCGACCCACGCGCGATATCAGGCTGCTGATACCGGTCACGGTCAGTAATGCAAGAGTGAGGAAAACGGCATGCATCGGGGTTGAGTCTTTTTATATTTCTATTGTTTAAGGCAAATACTTCATTTTTCGTTTAATTAAAAATACAAAAGATGTTATTATCAATTCTCTGCTTTGCTATTTTCTTCTGCCAGCCATGCGTTACCGCAGCCCGGAAGATTTCACCGCCCTTCATTGACCCGTCCTCCTCCACTTCCCATTATTGAAGGAAGACTGGCCGCAAGGCCGTATCATGATGTTCGGGGATGGGCGTGGCGTGGCCAGGCTGGCAGGTTCCTGACGAAGGGATGGTTTTTAAGTGAGCAAGGACCCATACGAAGTACTCGGCATAGCCCGTTCGGCCAGCCAGGATGACATACGCAAGGCCTATCGCAAGCTGGCCAAGAAGTACCATCCTGACCTCAATCCGGGCGACAAGGTGGCGGAAGAGAACTTCAAGGCCGTGGGGGCTGCCAACGCCCTCCTGTCCGATGAGGAACAGCGCGCCCGCTTCGACCGGGGCGAGATCGACGCCAGCGGCCAGGAAAAGGGATTCGGCTTTGGCGGTGGTGGCGGCGGCTACCGCGATTATGCGGAGGGGCCGCAGGGCTTCCATTACGGCGGCAACCAGTTTTCGGAAGATGACCTTGGCGATATCTTCGGCACCATGTTCGGTCAGGGCGGCGGTGGCGGCTTCCGTCGCAGGCCGCAGGGACCGCGCAAGGGCAATGACCGGCAGTATGCGCTGACCGTCAGCTTTCTGGACTGTGTCAATGGCGGTACGTCGCGCATCACCCTGCCCGGTGGCGCCACGCTGGACGTGAAGATTCCGCCCGGCATTACCGATGGACAGGTCCTGCGCCTGCGCGGCAAGGGTGATCCGGGGCAGCAGGGCGGCCCGGCGGGCGATGCGCTGATTACCATTACGGTTGCGCCCGACAGCACGTACGAACGTGACGGCGATGACATCCGCATGTCGCTGCCGGTGGACCTGAAAACGGCGGTGCTGGGTGGCAGCATCACCATTCCCACGCCTGCGGGATCGGTCAAGATGAACGTTCCCCCAAAATCCGACAGTGGCAGCGTGCTGCGGCTGCGCGGGCGCGGGGTCAAGGCGCATGGCGGAAAGGAAGCGGGCAACCTGTACGTGAAGCTTCAGGTCACCATCGGCAAGGTGGATCAGGCCCTTGAGGACTTCCTGAAGAACTGGACACCCGGCGGGACAGCGGAGCAGCGGGAGGCCAAGGCATGATCACGCTCGAAACCCTGTGCGTGCGCATCGGCAACGTGCCGGCGGCGGATGTGCAGGGCTGGATCGATAATGCATGGCTGCGGCCCGAGGGCGCGCCGGGACATTACCTTTTCCGCGAGATTGACGAGGCACGCGCCCGTCTGATTGTCGAACTGCGCGACGATATGGGCGTCAATGCCGAAAGCATGCCCGTGGTGCTGTCCCTGCTTGACCAGCTTTATGCCGCGCGCCGCCAGATGCTGCGCCTGCGTGAGATCATAAGCGTGCCGCGGGAAAGCGAACTGCGCGGCAGGGTGCGCGCCCTGCTGGCCAGCATGCAGGACTGACCCGGTCCACGGTCAGGTAAGTCCCTGCCTGCTCACCCCCGTACCACAGCGTGGTGCGGGGGTGTTTTTTTCAGGTCGCCCTGATTTCAGTCGGCGCGGCTGAGCGGCAGGTCCAGCTTCTGGCCCGGCTTTGTGCCCTGCATCCGCAGATCGGCGCTGTTGGGCGAGGTCAGGCGGAAGATGGCGTGCGGATCGTCATTGACCGAACGCAGGGATGTGGCGTCCTGCACCTTCATTTCAATCGTGCGGCCTGTCAGCCCGGTAATCTTGTTCAGCGCGTCCGGCAGCGTGAGATAGAGCCGCGCAGCGGGGCCTGTCGCCTTGTTGGCGGTAATGGTGACGGGCTTCAGGCCCAGTGCTGTCCATTCGCCGGTATACGCACCCGGACCATAGGGGGGCTTGGGGTCGGTATCATCGGCGCGGGCCACGCCGCTGCTGGCGACAACGCCCGTCAGGGCCAGCGCGGCAAAGGCCATGTGAAGTGGTTTCATAATGCAGTCATCCTGATCTTCATTCACGGACCACAATGGCAGGCGTGTAGCACACAGGGCAAGCCGGTCCCCCGCATGGCGCGGGATGAGACGGGCTTCCCATGGAGATTGCCATATATTTTATGTATGGAAATAGCCTTGAATATATATTGGACGTACGAACCTGCGTGCAGCACCATCACCGGGCAATCACATATGACCGGAAGACGGGGGATGCCGGACGCATTCCTTTTCCGTTGCAGGAGGCTGAGGTCTTGAAGCTGAAATGCTACTCGCTGGGCGATGTCGATACCCGGTCCAGCGCCGCGGATGCGACGGGTGTACGTCCCCGCATGAACCGACTTTATCAGACATCGACAATGGCGGCCCTGCTGGACGCGGTGTACGATGGCGAAACCACGCTTGACGAACTGTTGATGCACGGCAATTTCGGGCTGGGCACCTTCAACGCGCTGGATGGCGAAATGATCGTCAATGACAGCGTGATCCACCAGTTCCGCGCCGATGGACAGGCCGGGCGCGTGCCGGGCGATCTCAAGACGCCATTCGCCTGCGTCACCTTCTTCAACCCGGAGAAGGAGTACATGATCGACACGGCGCGCGACAAGGAAGGCTTCGAGGCGATTGTCGACCAGCTTGTCAACAATCCCAACCTGTTTGCTGCCGTGCGCTTTACCGGCATGTTCGAACGTGTCGAAACCCGCACCGTATTCTGCCAGTGCCGTCCCTATCCGCCGATGCTGGACGTGGTTGCCCGCCAGCCGACCATGCAGCTCGGGGCCTCCACCGGCACCATGCTCGGTTTCCGCACGCCGGGTTACATGCAGGGCGTCAATGTTGCGGGCTATCACCTGCACTTCCTGACGGAAGACGGGCGTCGTGGCGGGCACCTGACCGATTACGCGGTGCTGAAGGGTCGGCTGGAAGTCGGGGTCATTTCCGATGTGGAAATCCAGCTTCCCCGCACGGAGCAGTTCGCGCGCGCCAACCTCTCCCCCGAAAACATTCACGAAGCCATTCGCGTGGCCGAGGGCGGCTAGGGATCATCCCCCGCCCCACTGAGATGATCGCGCGCGCAGGGCTGCGGCGCCAACGGTTCAGGATACCATATCATGACTGACAAGACCCAGTCGCCCGCGCCACAGTGCGGGGCGGACATGATCGTGCGCAATCTGGTTGCGCATGGCACCACCCATGTATTCGGCATTCCGGGCGCGAAGGTGGACCGATTGTTCGACGCACTGGTCGACTCGCCCATCGAAACGGTGGTGACCCGTCATGAACAGAACGCCGCCTTCATCGCGGGCGGCATCGGGCGGCTGACTGGCAAGGCAGGCGTTGCGATCGCCACATCCGGCCCTGGCGCGTCCAACTTCGTGACGGGTCTGGCCACCGCCAATTCCGAAGGCGATCCGGTGCTGGCCATTGGCGGCGCGGTCAAGCTGGCCGACCGGCTGAAGCTGACCCACCAGAGCATGGACACCGTCGCCCTGTTCCAGCCGATCACCAAATACAGCGCGGAAATCACGTCCCCCGCCGCCGTGTCGGAAGTGATGGCCAACGCCCTGCGCTTTGCCGAAAGTGGCCGCCCGGGTGCAGCCTTCGTCAGTACGCCCATGGATATCCTGTCCATGCCGGCACAGGGCAATGTTCTGGCCGGGCGCAAGCTGCCCACGCCGGGTGCCGCCCCTGTCGAGGCGGTGAACGAGGCGCTGGCGCTGGTGCGCAAGGCCCAGCGCCCGGTCATCCTGCTTGGCCTGCTGGCCAGCCGTCCCGACGTGTCCGACGCGGTGCGCGCGCTGGTGGCGACAACAGGCGCGCCGGTTATTGGTACCTATCAGGCTGCCGGGGCGGTATCGCAGGAACTGTCCGACCGTTTCGGTGGCCGCGTGGGCCTGTTCCGCAACCAGCCGGGCGACCAGTTGCTGCATGAGGCCGATCTGGTCATTTCCATCGGCTACAACCCGATCGAATACGATCCGTGGCTGTGGAATGTCGATAATGGCCGCAAGATCGTGCATGTCGATGTAGTGGCCGCCGAACTCGACACCCATTACGACCCGGCGGTTGAACTGGTTGGCGATATCGCCGCATCCGTCCGCGCCCTTGCAGCCCAGGCGGGCAGGCTGCCGCGTGCCCCCCAGCTTGAAACAATCCTGGCGCAGTATCACGCCACGCGCCTGTCCGCGCTGTCTGGCGCGCGCAGCACGAGCAACACGGCGGTCCATCCGCTACAGATCGTGCGTGAACTGGAACAGTTCATCACCCCCGATGTCACGATGTGCCTGGACATGGGCACCTTCCACATCTGGCTGGCGCGTTACCTGCTGTCCTTCCGCGCGCGTCAGATGCTGATCAGCAACGGCCAGCAGACCATGGGCGTCGGCCTGCCGTGGGGCATTGCCGCAAGTCTGGTCAACCCGGCGCAGAAGGTGATTTCCATATCCGGCGATGGCGGGTTCATGATGTCGTGCATGGAGCTGGAAACAGCGGTGCGGCTGAAGTGCAACCTCATTCACATGGTCTGGGTCGATCAGGCCTACAACATGGTGGAAATGCAGGAAAAGAAGAAGTACGGTCGTGGTTCCGGTGTGGAATTCGGACCCATCGACTTCGCCATGTTCGCCCGTTCCTGCGGGGCGAAGGGTATTGCCGTCCAGTCAGCCGATGGCGTGGCGGGCGCACTGCGCGAAGCCATGGAAGCCGAAGGGCCGGTGGTGATCTCGGTTCCGGTCGATTATTCGCAGAATCACCTGCTCATGAAGCCGCTGGCCACACTGGGTGAAACATCGGCGGCGGCGTAAGGACGCCCTGCCACAAAATCCGGCCCGCAACAGCCCGAACGGGCGGCGGGCCGGTCTGTCCGGGCATATGACATGAGCATTTTATGCGTAAGTGCCATCATGCGGAACATGCCAGACTGACAGCCACATACCATGAACGTGCCTGATCCGTTAAAGCAGGCTGACGTTTTGTACATGGTATCTAGGAAAACGAAGAATGCTGGAAATGGCACAGGACATGTCATCGCTTACGGGCGTGGATCTGGTTACGGAACTCAAGGATATCGTCGGTCATCACCATGTGCTGACCGAGGACGGGGCCACGCTGCCCTACCGTCGTGGATTCCGCTTCGGGGAAGGGCGGGCGCTTGCGGTTGTCATGCCCGGTTCGCTGGTGGAACAGTGGCGCGTGCTTCAGGCCTGCGTGCAGGCTGGCGTCATCGTTATCATGCAGGCGGCCAATACCGGCCTGACCGGTGGTTCCACCCCCGATGGCAACACCTATGACCGTGACATCGTGATCGTGCACAGCATGCGCATGCGTACGATCCACCTGATCGGCGATGGCAGACAGGTCGTCTGCCTGCCCGGCGCCACGCTGGACCAGCTTGAGAACATGCTCGCCCCCATCGGGCGCGAGCCGCATTCCGTTATCGGATCGTCCTGTATCGGGGCATCGGTCTTCGGTGGCGTCAGCAACAATTCGGGTGGCGCGCTGGTCCGCCGCGGCCCGGCCTATACCGACATGGCGCTGTTCGCGCAGGTGTCCGAAACGGGGCGGCTGCAACTGGTCAACCATCTGGGCATCGAACTGGGCGATGATCCCGAGGACATCCTGCGCCGGGTGGAGGAAGGCAACTTTCCCGAATCCAGCATCAACTGGCAGGCCGGGCGCGGGCATGACGATGATTACGCCCGGCATGTGCGTGAAGTGGATGCCGATACCCCGGCCCGCTACAACGCTGATCTGCGCCGCCTGCACGAAGGGTCGGGCTGTGCGGGCAAGCTGGGGCTGTTCGCTGTCCGCCTTGATACGTTCGAGGCCGAGAAGAACCCGGTTGTTTTCTATATCGGCACCAACGCGACGGACGTACTGGAAGATGTGCGCCGCCATATCCTGTCCTCCTTCACGGAACTGCCGATCGCGGGGGAATACCTGCATCGCGACGCATTCAACATTGCCGAGAAGTATGGCAAGGACACCTTCGTCATCATCCGGATGATCGGCACGAAACGCCTGCCGGCCATGTTTGCCATGAAGAATGCGTTCGACCGGATTGCTGACCGCTTCAGCTTCCTGCCAAAGCATTTCAGTGACCGCGCCATGCAGTTCATGAGCCGTTTCTTTCCGCAGCATCTGCCCGCGCGGATGCGCGACTACCGTGACCGGTTTGAACACCACCTGATGCTCAAGGTCAGCGCTTCAGGCGCGCAGGAAGCGCGTGATTTCCTGAAAAGCCATTTCGCGACGCATGAAGGGGACTTTTTCGAATGTACCCCCGATGAAGGTTCCAAGGCGTTCCTGCACCGCTTTGCCGCCGCTGGCGCCGCGATCCGTTACCGCAATGTCCATACCGACACGACCGAGAACATTGTGGCCCTTGACGTGGCGCTGCGCCGGAACGACCGGGAATGGTTCGAGGTGCTGCCCAAGGACATCGAGGACGAAATCATCGTCAAACTGTATTATGGTCATTACCTGTGCCACGTAATGCATCAGGATTACGTGGTGCGCAAAGGCTATGACTGCATGGCGCTGGAACACCGGATGCTGCCGCTGCTGGACAGGCGTGGCGCACGCTATCCGGCGGAGCATAATTTCGGCCATCTTTATGCAGCGCCTGACGATGTGCTGGCCCATTACCGCCAGCTTGATCCATGCAACTGTTTTAATCCCGGTATCGGTCAGGCCACCAAGCGCCGGAACTGGGTTGCCGAAAGTCTGGGCTAGTTCTGCCGTCCTTTCGGCATGTGTTCCCCACCCGATGGGGACGGGCGCGCATGCGCCCGCACAAGGGAAGGAAAGTCTGAATAATGACATATACAGTCGGCCATTATCTTGGTGAACGTCTGACACAGATCGGGCTTAAGGATCATTTTGCAGTGGCGGGGGACTACAACCTCGTCCTGCTGGACCAGCTTCTGGAAATCGACGGCCTGAAACAGGTCTATTGCTGTAACGAACTCAATTGCGGCTTCAGCGCCGAAGGCTATGCCCGCGCAAACGGGGCTGCGGCGGCGGTCGTGACCTTCAGCGTGGGCGCGCTGTCCGCGCTGAACGCCATTGGTGGCGCCTATGCCGAAAACCTGCCCGTCATCCTGATTTCGGGCGCGCCCAATTCCAACGACCATGGCAGCGGGCACATCCTGCACCACACCATCGGCACGCCCGATTACAGCTACCAGCTTGAAATCGCCAAACGGCTGACCTGCGCCGCCGTTTCCATCACCTGCGCCGAGGATGCGCCGGTCCTGATCGACCATGCGCTGCGCACCGCCCTGCGCGAAAAGAAGCCCGCCTATATCGAGATCGCGTGCAATATCGCCCCGCAGCCCTGCTCACGTCCCGGCCCGGTGGGCGCCATTCTGGCCGATGCCCCGTCCGATGCGGATACCCTGCGCCTGGCGGTGGATGAACTGGCCAGCTTCATCGCGGCCCGCAAGAAGCCTGTCATGCTGATCGGCAGCCGCGTGCGCGCCGCAGGGTGCGAGGATGCGGCCATCCGTCTGGCCGATGCGCTGGGCTGCGCCGTGGCGACCATGGCCGCCGCCAAGAGCTTCTTCCCCGAAGATCATGCAGGTTATGTCGGCACGTACTGGGGCGATGTCAGCAGCCCCAAGGCGCAGCAGATATTCGACTGGTCCGATGGCATTCTGTGCCTTGCGCCAGTTTTCAACGACTATTCCACCGTGGGCTGGACGGCATGGCCGAAGGGCGAGAATGTCGCGCTGATGGATGGCCGCCATATTGCCGCCGGGGGCAAGGCATTTGATGGAATTCATCTGCGTGACGTGATCGATGCCCTGATCGAACGGCTGAAAGGCCAGCCGAAAAAGGATGCGACACTGGTTGAATACCGTCGCATCCACACCCCGGCCGGACAGGCTGCACCTGCCGCCCCCACCGCGCCGCTGGTCCGTGCGGAAATGGCGCGCCAGATCCAGAACCTGCTGACGCCCGATACCACGGTCATCGCGGAAACCGGCGATTCGTGGTTCAACGCCATCCAGATGAAGCTGCCACGTGGCGCGCGCGTGGAACTGGAAATGCAGTGGGGCCATATTGGCTGGTCGGTGCCGGCCACGTTCGGTTACGCGGTGGCGGAACCGGAACGCCGGATCATTGCGATGATTGGCGATGGGTCCTTCCAGCTCACCGCGCAGGAAGTGGCACAGATGGTCCGGCTCAAGCTGCCGGTCATCATTTTCCTGATCAATAACCGCGGCTACACCATTGAGGTCCAGATTCACGATGGCCCGTACAACAACATCAAGAACTGGGACTATGCGGGGCTTATGTCCGTATTCAACGCGGAAGATGGCCACGGCAAGGGTTTCCGCGCCACCACCGGGGCGGAAATGGAAAAGGCGATTGCGGCCGCCCTTGAGAACCGGGATGGTCCAACCCTGATCGAATGTGTGATCGACCGTGATGACTGCACCAGCGACCTGATTTCGTGGGGGCGGCGTGTAGCCACCGCCAATGCCCGCCCGCCCGCAGCGCGCTAGGCGGCAGGGATTTTCAGGTTTCAGGGGGTGCCTTCGGGCACCCCCTGTCGTATGGGGGCACGCGATCTTTACGGGAGAGGCAGGACATGGCGAACACGACCGGACCGCGCGTAGGCTGTGGCGCGGCTATTATCGACAGTGATGGCCGTATCCTGCTGCTACG
Organism: Komagataeibacter saccharivorans; assembly: GCF_003207825.1. Classification (GTDB taxonomy): domain Bacteria; phylum Pseudomonadota; class Alphaproteobacteria; order Acetobacterales; family Acetobacteraceae; genus Komagataeibacter; species Komagataeibacter saccharivorans. The sequence continues at coordinate 28,135 of NZ_NKTY01000004.1, forward strand.
CCGCCTGCGGGGGCTGGAAGCGGGATGCTGGGGCCTGCCGGGTGGAAAAGTCGATCCCTATGAGACGACAGCCCATGCGGCTGAACGCGAAATTCATGAGGAACTGGGCATAACCATACAGGCGCGCGACCTGCTGTGCCTGGTGGAGGAAATGGACGCCATCGGCGGCCATCACTGGGTTTCCCCGGTCTATCTGGTCACGTCATGGCAGGGGGAGCCGGCCCTGATGGAGCCGGAAAAGCATGAAGGGCCGCAATGGTTCGCGCCCGACTGCCTGCCGGACGATCTTACGACGCCAACCCGGCAGGCGCTGGCCGCCTTGCGGCAGCGATCAGCCTGAACGATGCGGCGGGAGCCTGTCTGATTGTGGTCGTGAGTGGGGCATAAACCCCTACCGGGATCAGGACGGTTCGACAGTCCGGTCCAGTTTGCGGGCATAATCGCGCAGCGCACGGCGATGACGGGAATAGATCATGCGTGTGGTCTGCGACCGGATCGGGAGTTCATCCACTGCCATGGGCAGGGCCGTGGCCGGAACGGGCGCCGTTGCGGGGGACGGGGCGGTTGTGTTGATTGCAGGGGTCATTGCTGCTTTTCCGCTAGGTGCCAAGGACAGGTCGTGCTCCGGCTGGATGGCTGTTAACCGAACGACACATTACATAGCGGTCATATATGTTGGAAATAGGGCATAAAAGACATAGCTGGTCCAAAAAGAATTTCTTCATATAAATTTAAATTTATATCGCGCGTCCAGCATCATGACCGGGCGGACGGATGCGGGATTTCAGGCGCGGATTTCAGCCAATATGGCGCAGGAACCGGCCATCTGCCCATGCACGGCACAGGCCAAGCGTGCGCGGGAACCAATCGGTGCCAAGGCTTTCGACCTGCCGGGTATGCCGATGGGTGCCGGTCCATGCCAGAAGCTGGATTCGCCGCTGGATGATCAGGGCGGGCAGGATAGCCAGATCGGCCTGATCCATATGCCCTGCTGTCGCATACCCGCGCAGCCAGTGATCGATCCAGCGGGGAACCTGCGGGTGATCTTCATGGAAACTCAGGGCGGCTGCCAGATCCTGCATGAACCAGCTTATGCCGCAGTCATCAAAGTCGATCAGGCGCGTCCGGTCATCACTGACAAGCAGGTTCGCCAGCCGCAGGTCGGCATGGATCAGCCCGAATCGCTGCCCCGGCTGGCCGTAATCGTCCAGTTGCGCATTGATGCGTATCAGGCAGTCCGCGATCAGTTCGCGTGCTGCATCCGTCATGCCCGGAACGTCTTCCCACTGGCCCCACAGGGCATGGGGGCCGGTCATGGTGTCCGGTGTCCATATCTTGCGGATGAACCCCTGTGGCCGCACCCAGCGTCGGCTGTGGTCATGTAGCCGGGCGGTGATGCGGCCCAGACGGGTAAAGGCTGCGGGATCAATATCGGGTGTGGGTTCGGTCCCATCCATCCATGCAAACATGACAGCATGGCGGACAGTATCATCGGGCATCGGCAGCGTATGGATACGCGCGCCATCGGTCCCCGGCACCGGCACCGGTACTTCCACCCCGGAATCGCGCAGGGCATCCAGCCACGCCAGTTCACTGTTGATTTCAGCCACGCTGTGGTAGCCGGGACGGTGCAGGCGCAGCGCGTAGCGTTGCCCCGTGGCCGTATCGACACGGAACATGACGTTTTCGGAAATGGAAAGCAGGCTGGCCTGCGCATCGGGCAGGCCATAATGCGCCAGTGCGGCATGGGCCAGCAGGGGGAGGGAATCGGTCATGATCCGCCTCCCATACCGCGCGTCGTCGTGGGGATGAAGACCGTTTTACAGGATGCAGTTGAACTGCAGGCCCATCACCGCCGCATCATGATACGTGGTCGTGCCGCCGGGGCGGTTGATATACTGGAAATCCGGCTGGAAGCTCATGCCGCGCGCGGTGTGAATGTTGTAGAAAAGCTCGTAAACATTCTCATGCGTCTGGATGCCCCACGCCTTGCCCCACTGGTTGGTGAGGAACGGCGTCCCTGCAAGGATCGAGGATTCCTGCTGCAGCACCGAAGCCCGGCTCATCTCGAAATAATGGAACATCGCGCCCAGCGTATCGAGGGGACGGCCCCACCGCGCACCGGTTTCCACGATGCCGGCCCAGGTATGGTCCTTCATCGCCGAGATCTTGCCCGAAGTATACATGTACCCCGCCAGCGCGATCAGGCCGTTGGTGGGGCCCGCGCCATTGCGCATGATCATCTGGTCGGCCTGGAACCATGCCGTGCTGACACCGGACTGCTTGCGGAAGGGCAGGCCCGTCAGGACGGCGGAGTGGCCGTTAATATCCGAATACAGGTCATTGTACTGCGAGTTGTCATAGCCGTAACCCGCCTTGTAGTGACCGGCGAGGTGGTTGCGGCCGAATTCGGGCAGCCAGCCGATTTCCACCGGGGTAGAGAACTTGCCAAGGCCGCTCTGCGCCCATGACCAGCCCGAAATGCCGCCGTTATAGGCATGGGGTGAAACCGCGAACATACCGGCCATGATGTAGGTATCGACCGTGGGCATGACGCGCATCACCACACCAAGGTTGCCCGAAGGCCAGTCACGCCCGCCCGGCACGTATTTGCCCGGTGCGGGGTTGCCGCATATCGATACGTTCATGAAGTCACAGTACAGGGGGGAAGCGGCGAAGAAGCTGCCCACCGGAATCCAGCCCGCGCTGATATCCAGCCGGTTATGGAACAGCGCCTGTTCGGCATACATGTAGACAAGATGGGCGACCACGTTACCACGGGCACCATAGATCTGCTGCACGCCCGCAAGGGAATCGTGGATGTAGTCGGTACTGTCGTTACGGCCATGGCCGTTCACGATCATGGTATGCGTCCAGAAATTCTTCGGGCCACCCGCCAGTTTGTTCCAGTCGATGTCAATTTCCACACCGACCTGTCCCGCATCCGTCACGCCCTGCTTGGCGCCGCCGCGGAAGTTGCCTGCCAGTTCTTCATGAACGTCGGCTTCAATATGCACGCCATGGCGCAGCAGGAAGGGCTGCAGCCCCGCCCACTCACCAAAAAAATGCTGGTTGCCGTAGGGCGCGCTGAAAAACTGCCCCGGGTCCTGTACGGAAACATTCCGTCGGGAATTGACGTTCAGGCTGGGCTGGGAGCCCACGACGCCCTGACCTTCACCCGCGATGGCCTGCGCCCGTGCGGGCGCGCTCAGGGTGAAAAGCGCCAGAAGAAACAGGGGGAACGGTATTAAAAAGCGGGTAAATGTTCTGATCATCCGCACATCGATAGCATATTTCATGCCTATTATAAACCTTGGGAGGGGAATTATGAAAAAACTAAAGGTATGTAAAATAATCGTAAAGAGGATTTTTTTGTTATAGCAATATATTGATACAGTGCTTCGCTAATCTTTGTTATATCTTTTTGTGCAACGCACAAATACATCGTAAGTTTACGCTTCTTCTCACATATTACTGATTTCTTTATATCCAGCAGGCCCCGGGCGTTCCGGACCGTTGACGTCTGGCTGCCGGAATGGTGAACATGGCCGCATGTCGCGCCTTGATATGAAAAGACCCTTCCTGCCGGTCCGCATCGCGGTCCTGACGGTATCCGATACCCGCACACCGGAAACGGACCGGTCGGGCGATATCCTTGCCAGCCGCATTGCCGGTGCCGGGCATATCGTGGCCGCACGCGCCATCGTGCCCGATGATGCGCGCCAGATCGCTGCCACCCTGTCTGGCTGGATCGCGGATGAGCAGGTTGATGTCGTCATCTCGACCGGCGGCACCGGTGTAACCGGGCGCGATGTCACCCCCGAAGCGTTCGGGCAGGTGATCGAGAAGCGTATCGAAGGGTTCGGTGAACTGTTCCGCATGCTGTCTTACCAGAAGATCGGCACGTCCACGATCCAGTCCCGTGCGCTGGCCGGGGTGGCGGGGGGAACCTACCTGTTCGCGCTGCCCGGTTCGTCCGGCGCGGTGAAGGACGGGTGGGACGATATTCTCGTCTGGCAGCTCGACAGTCGCCATGTGCCCTGCAACTTCGTGGAACTCATGCCCCGCCTGCGTGAACATCTTGCCCCCGGCCCGGATGCTGGACACGGGCACTGAAGGAAAGAAACGGATAATGGCCACACCCAGACTGCTGCTTCTCGCTGGCGACTATGTCGAGGATTATGAGGTCATGGTGCCGTTTCAGGCGCTGACCATGCTGGGCTACCAGGTGGATGCGGTCTGTCCGGGCCGTAGCCGGGGCGAGCATGTCCTGACCGCCATTCACGATTTCGAAGGCGCGCAGACCTACAGCGAAAAGCCGGGCCACCGCTTTGCCCTGACCGCCAGTTTCGATGAAATCCGCCATCAGGATTATGCCGGGCTGGTGCTGCCCGGCGGGCGGGCGCCCGAATACCTGCGGCTGGACGCGCGGGTGATCGAACTGGTCCGCGCCTTTGCCGACAGGCCGATCGCCGCCATCTGCCATGCAGGTCAGTTGCTGGCTGCCGCGCGCATCATTTCGGGCCGCAAGGTGTCGGCCTATCCTGCCTGCCGCCCGGAAGTGGAACTGGCGGATGGCGTTTACGCCGATATCGCCATGGACGCGGCGATAACGGATGGCAGGCTGGTGACCGCCCCCGCATGGCCTGCCCATCCCGCATGGCTTGCGCAGTTCATCGCCGTGCTTGGGGCGAAGGTCACGCTCTGAACCGTCTGCCGGGGCGCGTCATGTGCGGCCCCGGCGCTGTCATGTTCAGATGCCGCTGCTGTTCATGGGCGGACGGTTCAGGATCGACAGGAATTCCCGCCTTGTGTCCGAATTGCTGCGGAAGGTGCCCAGCATGCGGCTTGTCACCATCGACACGCCGGGACGATGCACGCCGCGTGTGGTCATGCACTGGTGCGATGCCTCAATGACCACGCCCACGCCGTAGGGCTGGAGTTCTTCGTTGATGGTGTTGGCGATCTGGGCTGTCAGGCGTTCCTGGATCTGGAAACGCCGGGCATAGGCATCGACCACGCGGGCCAGCTTGGAAATCCCGACAACGCGCTTGCGCGGCAGATAGGCCACATGCGCCACGCCGATGATCGGCACCATATGATGTTCGCAATGGCTTTCCACGCGGATATCGCGCAGCAGGACCATTTCGTCATAATCCTCCACTTCGGAAAAGGTCCGGCGCAGCAGGTCGACGGGGTCTTCGGCATAACCGCAGAAGAATTCGTCATATGATTTTATGACCCGCTCGGGCGTATCGCGCAGACCTTCGCGGTCGGGGTCTTCACCAGCCCAGCGCAGCAGGGTGCGTACGGCTTCTTCTGCATCCGTGCGGGAGGGGCGGGAATCGATGGCGTTCATTATGTGGGTTCTTGTTGCATGGGCGCGTCCCTTGGGAATGCGCGGCAGAGGGGGAATTTGCTAGTGCAGGATGGTCGGGTGGTGCGGGCTGTCCAGACTGAACACGGGTATGGTGACATCGAAATGCTGCCGGCTGGCCGGGCAGATCATGTGGTAAGTGCCCCCCATGAAGCCCGTGGGCGTTTCAAGGGCGGCACCTGACATGTATTCGAAACTGGCGCTGGCGTCGATAAGCGGCTGTTCGCCTACCACGCCATCACCATCCACCCGCTCGATCCGGCCCTGTCCATCCACGATGCGCCAGCTTCGCCGCAGGAGCTGGACCGTTTCCGTACCCTGATTTTCGATACGGATGCGGTAGGCCCAGACATAGCGGTGTTCATCGGGTTCCGACTGGTCATCAAGCCAGAAGGTCTGGACCACCACGCGCACATTGTCGGTCGTCGCCTCGAAACAGGGGGCGTTGTCCATTGTCTCGCCCAGCGGGGACTCCGCTCCTTCCCCACCGGGGGGAGGGAAAGGCCTGTTCTTGCTCATGGAGGGGAACTCCTCGGGGGTTAGCGGTTTGCCAGCGCCGCAATGCCGCGCTTGAGGTCGTCAATCAGGTCGTCGGCATCTTCCAGCCCGACGGAAAAGCGGATCGCGCCATCGGTAATGCCAAGGCGGGCACGTTCTTCGGGGGCCAGCTTCATATGTGTGGTCGTGGCCGGGTGCGTGACAAGGGAGCGCGCATCGCCAAGGTTGTTGGAAATCGAGATGACGCGCAGGGCGTTCATGAAGGCGAAGGCTTCTTCCTTGCCGCCTTCGACCTCGAACGCGACCAGCGTGGAACCGGCGGACATCTGCTTTTGCGCCAGTTCATACTGCGGGTGATCCTTGCGGCCCGGATAGAACACGCGCGCGATGCCCGGTGCGTCCGCCAGGAAGTCGGCCACCTTTGCCGCATTCTGTGTCATGGCGTTCACGCGCAGGGCAAGTGTCTCGATGCTCTTGAGCATGACCCAGGCGTTGAAGGGGGACAGGCTGTTGCCGGTATTGCGGGTGAAGGGGCGCAGCACCTCGTCAATCCACTTGGCATTACCCAGAACCGCGCCACCCAGCACGCGGCCCTGACCATCGATATGCTTGGTGCATGAATACACGACCACGTCCGCACCCAGTTCCAGCGGCTTCTGGTACAGCGGGGTGGCGAAAACATTATCCACCACCACGATGGCGCCCGCCTTGTGGGCAAGATCGCAGATCATGCGGATATCAAGCACATCCAGCATCGGGTTGGACGGGCTTTCCAGCAGCACGGCGCTGGTGGGTCTGGACAGCGCATCCTTCCATGCGGCCAGATCGCCGCCATCGACAAACACCGTCTCCACACCGTAGCGGGGCAGCAGTTCGGCTACGATCCAGTGGCACGAACCGAACAGGGCGCGCGATGCGACGACCCGGTCACCGGCACGCACCTGCGCCAGCAGCGCGGAGGAGACGGCCCCCATGCCCGTGGCGGTCAGCACGCAGGATTCCGCGCCTTCAAGGTCGCACAGGCGGCGTTCAAGGTTGGATACGGTCGGGTTGCCGAAACGCGAATACTGATAATGCGAGACATCGCCGGTAAATGTGCCTTCCGCCTGTTCGGCGTTGTCGTACACAAAGCCGGAGGTCAGGAACATCGCCTCGCTGGTTTCACCGTAGGGGGTGCGCTCAAGGCCCGCATTGATCAGGCGCGTTGCCGGGCGGAGGGTTCTGGGATCAGGCTGGTCAGTCATGACGGATGTGAATTCCTGCAAACAGGGTGGTCTGGATATGCGGACCACGACCCGTGCGCACGGGTCATGTGCGCCAAGCCAGGCCCGCAAGGGCGGTTCACGACCGTGGAAACCATGATACCCGCGCCCTGCCGACGGGATCAGGCCTCTTTAGCGCGTATGTTTTACCTCGCCGCAAGCCGGCCATATCAAATCACGAGGGCCCGGCACATGGCGCGCCGGACATTGATGCTTATTGCGGATCAGGGCCGGGTGCGTCAACTGCTGCCCGTGCTGCATGGGGGTGATTGCATCTGCCATGCTTGTGCAGTATAGAAAGCCCGCATGCGGGTGTAGTTCAATGGTAGAACGGCAGCTTCCCAAGCTGCATACGAGGGTTCGATTCCCTTCACCCGCTCCATTTTCCCTGAAAAATCCGGCGATCCTGATGCACCCTTACGGGGCTGTGGTGGCCTGCGTGTCCGTATAGGTCGTGCCATTCCAGACCCAGCGGTCCGTACCATCGACCAGCAGGTCGTGCATGCCGTCATGGGTCTGGGGTGTTATGACGACCGGCCCGCTTACGGAATCCAGCACCCGTGTCCAGTTGCGCCGGGCATCGGGCAGGTAAACCGATGTGGAACAGCCCGCCGATCCGCACAGGCTGACGGATTGCACCTGCACGAACAGCGCCGTGCGCGACGGGTCATCGGACAGTTGTCCCGATCCGGTCAGCAGCACCGGGCGTTCGCCATGTGTGGTGGCGGTATGCAGGTCTTCCACCATCAGCCTGCGGGCCTGACGGTCCAGTTCCGTGCCGGGATGCTGCGCCAGGATGACAGGCGCGCCAGCCGCCCGCGCCATGCCCGGGGTTGCCGCCAGCAGCATGGATGCGACAAGCCCGCCTGCAAGCGGTGAAATGGAAAAGGCACGCGGCATGGGGGAAACCCTCCCTTGGTTACATAAGGTTATGCACCCAATGCCCCGTGCGGGGGAAGGTTTCAGCCGTGTTCGGGGCACGAAAACCGTCCCCGTTGCCGATGGATCAGTGTCGGCCGTGCTGATGTCCGGCGGGGGTGGAGGCTTCCCCGGTGGGCCAGCTCGCCTCGATCCGGTTGCTCAGTTCGTTGAGCAGGTTTTCCGTCACCCCGGCGATATTGGCGTTCCCGCTGGTATTGCCGTCCGTGACGATGACGGTGCGGTTGCGCAGGATGTTGGCGCGCGAATCCTCCGGAATGATGGCCCAGTCCGCATTGAGCGCGGATTTGCCATCCCGGCTGACATCAAGGCGGCTGATATTGAGCTGAAGCCGCCACGTGGGGCGGTCCGGCTGCGGCTGGTCGGTTACGAACATGTCCGGCCATTTCTGGGCAAGGCGGGCGGTAATCAGGTCTGTCGCGCCCACCGACAGTCGGCTGGCCCACCGGCCCAGCCCGCTACGCACGATTTCATGCCCGTCGCGGACCATGATGTCCTGACTGTCCAGATAATCCGGCAGGCGGGCGCGCTCGACCTCGATGACCGGGGTGGCGCCGGTGATCGGCTGGCTGGTCGTGGTGGGAGACAGCGCCCCGGTTGCGATGGCAGGCGCCCCCAGCGTGTAGAAGCGCACCGGCGCCGAGGAACAGGCCGACAGCATGAGGGCCGAAAGCAGCAGGCCGCCACCCGCCCGCAGGGCCGGATGCAGACGGGAAGGGGAGACAGCGGGCTGGCGCGATTTCATTGGTTGCGTCCCATAAGCAGAAGTTGCGGATTACTTTCGACTTCATTGGCGAATCCGCGCAGCCCGTAACCGGCTTCCATGATGTCGCGCATCGTAGCGTCAAGATTGAGCCTGTCACGCGATTGCGGGTCGGTCAGGGTGCGCAGGCTGGCAAGGGCTTCACGCGCCTGTGTCATGGTGTGGTGCGTATTGTCGATCAGGGCCTCCAGCTCCGCATGGCGGGCGGCGAACTGGTGATCATTGGCGGTTATCAGCCTGTCCATCGCATTGATGGTGCGGGCTGACTGGTTCTGTATGTCGGCCATGGCGGCGCGGATGCTGCGCACCGCGTCCTCGCTATGGGTGGATGTGGTGCGGATGCTGGCGATCATGCCCGGCAGGTCGCGGTTTATGTCCGCCGCCAGCCTGCGGATGCTCACGATTGCAGCCGCAAGATCCCCCTGAAGCCGCTTGACGGATGTCGCGACAAGCATGCTTTCCATCTGCTGCAGCGCCGTCTGGCCCATCGGTATTTCCGGCAGGTGGCTCATGCCCGGATGCATCACGGCGGGGGTGGTGGGCGACATGTCCAGATCAAGCTCGGTCTGTCCCGTCACAAGGCTGTGCAGCGCCATTTCGGCCCGCAATCCGCTGTGGACCAGTTCGGATAGCGGCGGCAGGTCGCCTCTGCCCGGCGTGTGTGCCGGATCGAACAGGATGGTCACGGGCATGTAGGTCCTGTGATCAACCGGATTGACCCGGACCGACATGCTTTCGACCGCGCCCACCGTCACCCCGCGCAGGTTGACGGGCGAGCCGATATCCAGCCCGTTAGTCGGGCCTTCAAACACCACGATGGCCTCACTGCCACGCCCCGGCAGGGGCAGGCTGCCGCTGCCCACCAGAATGCCAAGCGCAATGGCCCCACACCCCAGTACGGCCGAGCCGATCAGCGTCTGCCTGCCGGCCATCGGGATTACCCGTTTCCGTGGGAGCTGGAACTGTCCAGCTGTTCACGGTGCATGAAGGCGTGGACCATCGGGTCGTCGCAGTGATCGCGCAGCCATGTGGGGGAGCCGTGGGCGATTGCGGTTTTCTGCTCGGCATCAAGGAAGATGCCGTCATCAGCAATGTGGAACAGGCTGGACAGTTCGTGGCTGACGATGATGATCGTGGCCCCCAGCCCGTCGCGCAGGTTCAGGATCAGGTCATCCAGCCGGGCGGAGGTGATCGGGTCAAGCCCGGCGGAAGGTTCATCAAAGAACAGGATATCCGGGTCCAGCGACATGGCGCGCGCCAGCCCGGCGCGCTTGCGCATGCCGCCGCTGAGTTCCGATGGATACTGGTCAATGGCATGCAGCATGCCAACCAGCCCCAGCTTCAGTTCCACCAGCCGGCGGATGACGGGGGCTTCCAGCTTTGTGAACATCTGCATGGGCAGGGCCACGTTCTCGCCCACCGTCATCGAACTCCACAGCGCGCCACTTTGGAACAGGACGCCAAAGCGCCGCCCGATGCGGATGCGGCTGGCGTCGTCGCCCGCCCAGTAATCGTCCTTTTCCACCTTGTACGTGCCGCCAGTGGGGCGCAGCAGGCCGATCATGCTCTTGAGCAGGGTGCTCTTGCCGCAGCCCGACCCACCCATGACGGCGAAGATACTGCCGCGCTTCACCTGGAACGACACGTCATGCTGGATCACGCGCGGGCCGAAGGCCAGCGTCAGGTCATTGACGGTAATCAGGGCCGGACGGTCGTCGGTGGAGGGCATCTGGTTATTCATGGCGCTCAGATCCCGATAACATTGGCGATGACCGCGAAGACCGCATCCAGCGCGATCACCCCCACGATGCCCACAACCACGGCCTTGGTCGCGGCAATACCCACATCAGCCGCGCTGCGCCCGGCCTTCAGCCCGATGCGGCAACTGGTCAGCCCGATGAAGGAGCCGAATACGAAGCTCTTGATGAAGCCGAAGGTGAACTGGTCCAGCGGCAGGGCGCCCAGCGTTTCGTGGAAGTAACCCAGCGGCGAGACATGCAGCATGATGTAGGACACGCAGAACCCGCCCAGCATGCCGATCAGGCAGCCATACAGGTAAAGCAGCGGCATGGTGAAGGCGAGCGCGAGAACCGAAGGCAGGATCAGGTAATTGGAAACCGGGATGCCGAATACCTGTAGCGCGTCGATTTCCTCATTACCCTGCATGGTCGAAATGCGCGCGGCATAGGCGCCGCCGGTCCGGCCCGCCATGATGATGGCGGTCATGACGGCCGACATCTCGCGCACCATGGCAATCGCAACCAGACTGGCGACATAGATGTCCGCCGCGAATTTGTGCAGTTCCACCGAACCGACAAAAGCAAGGATCGCGCCGACCAGGAAGTTCACCACCCCCACGATCAGCAGGGCCGCCGGTCCCGCCGCGTTCAGGTCGGACATGAGATCGACGGTGCGCATCATCCCGCGGCCCAGCGCGGTGGCAATGCCGCCGCGTGCGGCATCCGCCCCCATCTCGCTTACGCAGCCGACCTCGTTCAGCGTATCGAGCGTGAACTGGCCCACGGCGGCAACCGGCGCGAAGGCGTGCCTGGCAGGTGGTGGCGGCTGCGGCGGATTTTCAGGCAGCAGGTCCAGCAGCTTGTGCGCGGATTCCGGCAGGGTGTCGATGCGCAGTTCCACATGCGCCTCGCGTGCGTCGCGCATGAGTTCCCACAGGAAGGAGATCAGCGATGTATCCCATTTCCCCAGATGTTCGGTGCTGAATTCCACCGGTTCGTTGGGCGGGATATCCTTCAGGGCGGATTGGGGAAAGTCGGGCACGCGCCCGTCCTGCGCGATCCAGTCTCCTGACAGGGTGACAAGGGTCCGGTTCGCCTCGGGCTGCAGATGCCATTGTGGTGCATCATTGACGGACGTGTTCACCTGTCTCTCCAACCTCAGTGCCGCTACCGCCCCTGCCCGGTCGCGGGGACGGCGGGCGCCAGACGAATTCCGTTCCTGTCACCTGCCTGCGTCGCGCATGCGAATGGCCGGGTTCCTGTACAATCTCTAGTTCCCATACCAGATGACCCGCATGGCACAAGCCCCGCCACCGGGGAGGCTACGCGATGGCAGTGCATGGCTTTGGCGTGCATGAGGGGATGGTCTAGCGCGGGGCATCGGCGGGCAGCCTGTCCATGATGGCATCATCCGCCCGGCCGGTGCGGATGGTGGCGGCGATGTCGGTCATGAGGCGTTGCGCCACGGGAATGCGGTAATGCAGCGGGTCCCAGAAATTATCGCGGTTTTCCGTAAGTGTGCTGTCGTGGTTGAAATCCAGCGCCACCGTGTCCGGCGTCCGTGCCGCAAGGCGGCTCACCCCCAGCCTGCAGGCCTGCAGCCGGGCTGCAGCAATACTGCCTGCCGTTCCGTGCAGCATGGATGATGCGGGCGGAAACCACAGGATCTTGAGGGTGGAAGCTGGCATGCGTTCGAGCATTTCCGCCAGAAGACCCATGGTGGCCGGGGGGGTGTCGGCCATGCCGGGCGGGGCGGGCGTGTTGTCGGGCGGTGCCCAGCGTGCGAAGACGGCCTGCACACGGGCCGGGTCGTAATGATCGTCGGGCGGGACGAAGCTGGTATAGCCATCGGTCCCGAAACGCTGCGCTTTCAGCCCGGCCAGCCACAGGAACTGGTTCGCGGCTTCCTGCAGGGCATAGAGACTGGCCATATGCAGGTAGCCCGTCCATGCCGGATGGCCGTACATCCATTCCGGCCACGGGCGGTTGGGAGATGTCAGGCTGCCGGGGCGTTCATGACACCACGCCGCATCAATCCCGATCATGACGATGCGCGGCCGGGGATGATGGCGCAGGAACATGTCCAGTTCCCGGGCCTGTTCCCACGGGCTGGCGCTGTTCATGGCCATGTTGAGGAAATGGGCGTCGAATGCCCGGTCCAGCAGGGCAGGCTGCATGAGGCGGCTGGTCGATGTGCCGATGACCACGGAATCGAACCGGGGGTTACGCGCCAGCGCGGGCATGGTGTAGCGCGCATTGGATGTAACGGGCACGCGCGCGAACCGGGGCGAAAGGGGCAGGGCATCCCACGGGTCAACGGTTACGATGAACAGGTAAAGTCCGCCGCCCGCCATCACGATGGTGATGAGGGCGAGCAGGCAGAACTGTCGCCACCGGCTGTCCCGCCCCGGTGGAGCAGGCGTCATTGATGGCGGAACGTCACGACCAGTACATCACGATAGGCCGGGCGCGACGGGTCCAGCGGCCGTACGGCGGTGACCCCGTGATAGACGCGGTTATCGTTGACAATGGCCGTATCGAACGGCTGGTCGAGCATGAAGCCGCCAACCATGGTGCGTTGCAGGTCATGGATTGTCGTTTCGCCACTCATGACGTTTTCGCGCCGGATCATGACCACCATCACCCAGTCCACACCATCGCGGTGCAGCCCTTCGGGGGTGGGCTGGCCCGGACTGTCATCCGATGCCTCTATGCGGAACTGGTGGATTTCGGTGTGCCAGATATCGGGCAGGCTGGCCGGATCGCTCAGGTCGGTCACGATCCGGTGCATGAGCTGCAGGATGGCGAGAAGGGCCGGATGCGCGCCCGTTTCCGGTTCCACCGCGCGGAACCAGCGTTCGATGCCGCCATTGAGTTCGTTGTAATCGCGGCTCTGGTAATGGGGCTGGTGTTTCTTGCGCTGGATGCCACCATCGCTGATGGCAAACGTGGCATGGCGACGGCGGCGGTAGCGGCCGCCATCGGCCATGTAGCGGTCCAGTCCCAGCCGGTTCCAGCTACTGGCGAAGCTGTCCCAGTCCCGCAGGCCATAATGTTCCAGCAGGGGCAGCATCTCCCCTGCCGGGACGAAGGCGTAGCCGTCCATGCGCAGGGGGGATTCCAGCCGCGTCAGCAGGGAAGTCGTGCCATCAGCCATGGGTGGAATCTTTTCCTTCCGCCCCGCTGGCGTCACCGCCGCCTTCCTTATGCGATCCATCGGCAGCCGGGGCGTCGGCCTGTTCGGGCCTGGCCGGGGCTGCGATGGCCTGTGATGCCCGCGCAATCATTTCCGGGTTTTCTTCCATGTTCATGCGCAGCGCGCCAGCAGGGCTGTTCGCCAGCAGGTTGACGGAAGTCGGGATCGGGAAGGCAACCTTTTCCTTGACCATCCGCGCGCCCAGACGGCTGTAATATTCACGGTAGACCTTCCATTTCGCGCCTGCCGCCGTGCGGATGGAACCGAGGAACTTGGCCCCGTTGCCGTCCGCCTGCTCCAGACCCAGAAATGCGAAATCCGACTTGATGAGCGGCCCATATACCGGGTCCTTGCGCAGTTTCGCCAGTTCATCCTGCAGGATCGCGCTGACCCGGTGCGGGTTTTCCGACAGGTCAAGCATGAAGCTGACCACCACAAGGTTGTAATCGCGCGATGTATTGGCGATCGACGTGACGGAGGAGAACGGAATGATATGCAGGTCCCCGTTCACCGCGCGCAGGCGCAGGGTGCGGATGGACAGATGTTCCACCGTGCCCGAAACGCTACCCGCCGTAACCCAGTCGCCCACCTGCATCGCGTTTTCCACCAGCATGAAGAAGCCGGTGATGAAGTCCTTGACCAGGCTCTGCGAACCGAAGGCGATGGCCGCACCCATGATGCCAGCACCCGTCAGCAGCGGGGTCACGTTGATGCCGATCTGCGACAGGGTGGTCACCGTCACGATGATGATGATGAAGGTCAGCAGCACCGTGCGGATGATGGGCAGAACCGTGCGCAGCCGTGTGGCGCGCGATGCCTGTTCCGATGTCTCGAAGCGGGTGATCTGGTTCTGCAGCATCGCGTTGACGACTTCCCACACCACGATGGCGATGGTGTAGGCGATCATGATCGTCAGCATCGCGCCCACGATCCGCGGGCCGAGCGTGCCATGCAGGAAGAAGCCGATGGCCGGCAGCCCCCAGGACTGCAGCAGCAGCACCACGGTCACGAATATCAGCATGATGGACAGGCTGCGGCGCGCGATCGGGTAATAATAGTCCACCCGTGCCTGCAGGCCCGGATAACGTTTTTCCGTGGCCTCGGGCACATGGAAAATCCTGTTCTGCAGGCTGAACGCCAGAACCGACAGCAGGCGGGCGGCAAGGATGACAATGATGGTCAGCGAAAGGGTGCGCAGGATCCATGTATAGCCACCGCGGATCTGCGTGGCCCAGACCAGCCACAGGGCCAGATCAAAGAACATGGCGGGGATCCACCAGAAGCGGACCATCCGGCCCACGAACAGCCAGAACGGCTTTTCCTGAAGTCGTGAGGAAGGCTGCAGCGCCGCCCCCACATGGTAGCGGATGCGCCAGATGAAGATCGCGATAAGGATATGCTCGATCAGCACGACCGCGCGGATGATGGCTTCAGTGCCACGCGCGGGCATGGCGAACACCGTGCCCAGCGTGGACAGGCAGACCACGATGGAGGGCGCTGCGACAAGGAAGTTCCACCACCGCGTGACCATGCGTGCCGTGGCGTCCGACGCGCTGCACAGGCGGATGGTGGGGGAATGGGGAACGAACACCGTTTCCAGCAGCAGGTAGATCACGCGCGCGATGGCGTAGGCGTTCGTCAGCGTGATGGTGACCATTGCGGCCTGATGGGTGGATGTCAGCAGCGCCGAACCGGCGTAACCCACCCCGAAGAACAGTGCGACGGGCAGCAGTTTGATCAGGAAGTGCAGCAGCGAATAGGGAATGCGCGTGATGACGCGCAGCGTTTCATGCTGCTTGCGGTCGTCCTGCTTGCGGGTCTGTTCGGTTTCCTGTTCCGCCTTCGCGTCCGCGCCGGTTGCGGCGGGGGACACGGGCTGGCTGTTTTCCTGCTGGTCTTCCGTCGTCAGGCGGCGGTTCAGGTTCGCTTCGGTCGCGACCGCGCGGGCGGTTACGGCGGCCAGTGGCTTGCGGGTCGCGATGGACAGCCCGCGTTCGGCCAGAAGGGCCAGCACGAAAATGATGCCCGCACGGGTCAGCGCATCCAGCAGGATCTGCCGGGAATCCGCATTGGACAGGATCGAATGGACCCAGCGGCCCACAAAGGCCAGATCCTTGAACAGCGCCATGAAGTTCTGGCCCTGCTGCAACGCGATGTCGCGTATGTGGGTCAGTTCATTCATGGTCTGGGAACTGATGCTGTCGGGTTCGAGCGACACATCGGAACTGGCGGCGGGTGCCGGTGCGGCCTTGGCTGGTGCGGGTGTCGGTGCCGGTGCGGGCAGGCCCTTGGCGATCGCTTCCAGCGTGCGGGTGAACTCCTCGCGCTTTTGCGGGTCATTCATGACCGACAGAACCTGCTGCGCCTGCTGGGCGTTGATGCCCTGCGTGCTGGCGGTGGCCGGGGCTGCCTGCGGGTCCGCCGCCCTGCCTTGCGACAACCAGGGCGTGAACACCAGCATGAGAAGAGCGAGGACTGTCAGGATGCCGCCCCGTATGGCGCGGCGTGGCACGGGATGGGCTTTAGTCGCAAATTGGGCCGGCATGCCGATTGTTCACCTCCAGGAAAATAGGAAACCCGACAACAGGGCGACACTCGCCCCACCGTAACGACCATGCTGCCGCGTGTGTCGGGGCACGCGACCGGGCATCAGGTTGCCGTAAAAGAATCCGATATCAGAGTAATAAAAGATTGCCACGGGCACCAAGGTTGCATGCCGTCGTGCCTTTTCCCCGTTTCAGCCCCATAGCGGGGGTGGCGGCGCAGGGGCGCGGGCTTCGCGGCGGATGACGCAGGTACCGGCCAGAATGTCATGCAGACCCTGCTTGCGCTGCGTCCACATGACCATGAGAAAGCCGATCCCAAGGATCAGCGCCGACAGGTATTTGCCAAAATAACGCCCGGCGGAACGCAGCAGCGTGATGCGGTTGCCATGCAGGTCAGTCACCCGCAGGCGGCATACCATCTTGCCCGGCGTGGCCTGCAGGGTCGATGCCTCGCACACGATGAAATAGGCGGCGGGCAGGAGCAGGGAAATCAGCTCGAACATCCCGTTGCCGTTCCAGTGCATGTGCGGCGTGGTGGACAGGATGGCGTAGTCCGCGTGCTGGATATAGGAAATGCGGTAATCCCCCCCGCTGCCGCCAATCGGCTGCGGGTCGAATATGGAAAAGGACAGGCTGGGGGGAACCAGCAGCAGCCCCAGCAGGGCCAGAATCGCCCATACCACGATGGAATCGATCACATAGGCGACGACCCGGATCCAGAACCCGCCATAGGTCCAGACATCCTGTGGGTGGGGATCAGGGCGGGCAAACTGGTACATCATGCAGGGGCGTTCCTGTCTGGCTGCAATGGAATTACCCCAACAGCAATGCCATCGCGGCGCGCGGAACGGAACAGGAAAATAAGCGCGCGCCCGACCGGCGCACGCTGCAGGCTAGCTGCGGTAGGAACCGTTGATGTCGATGTAACCGTGTGTCAGGTCACAACCCCACGCCTGTGCCGTGCCGTTGGCCAGCCCAAGGTCGATCGTGATTTCGATTTCCTGCCCTTTCATGTGGGCGACGACCGGGGTTTCATCATAATCCGATACGACCGTGCCGTTCTGCGCGATCCATGTGCCGCCAATGCCCACGCTCAGCGTATCGCGGTTGGCGGGTTCACCGCACTTGCCCACCGCCATGACAACGCGGCCCCAGTTCGCGTCCTCACCGGCGACGGCGGTCTTGACCAGCGGGGAATTGGCAACGGCCATCGCAACCCGGTGGGCCGATTCATTGGAAGTCGCACCCGTGACGGTGATGTGCATCATCTTCGTCACGCCTTCCCCGTCGCGGATGACCAGCAGCGCCAGTTCAAGCAGAAGGGAATCGAGGGCCGCGCGGAAATCGGCCAGTTCAGGCGCATCCGCCTGCGTGATTTCCGCATTGTCCGCCTGTCCGGTGGCGAACAGCAGGACCATGTCGGAAGTGGAGGTATCGGAATCCACGGTAATGCAGTTGAAGCTGCGGTTGACCCCGTCCGTAAGCAGGGACTGGATCACGCCCGCGGGCAGCTTCGCATCGGTGGCGACGAAAGACAGCATGGTCGCCATGTCCGGCGCCACCATGCCACTGCCCTTCGCGATGCCCTGAATGCGTACGGTGGTGGACCCGATGCGCGCCGTGCGGGTCGCGGCCTTGGGGAATGTGTCCGTGGTCATGATGCCACGCGCGGCATCCGCCCATCCATTTTCGGACAGGGTGGCGTGCAGGCCCGGCAGTGCCGCCGAAATCTTCTGGTAGGGCAGGATCTCGCCGATGACGCCGGTGGACGCAAGGAAGACTTCGCTTGCGGCACAGTTCACCAGCCGGGCGGCATCGGCCGCGTTGGCCTGCGTCGCCTCGAAACCGGCACGGCCCGTAAAGACGTTCGCATTACCCGCATTGACCACCAGCGCGCGGGCGCGGCCATCGGCCATCGCGGCGCGGCACCAGTCCACCGGGGCGCCGGGGCACTTGCTGCGGGTATAGACACCGGCCACCGTCGTACCCGGCGCAAATTCCGCCATGACCAGATCGGTGCGTCCCTTGTAGCGGATGCCGGCCTCGGTTGCGCCAAAACGCACACCCGCCAGTGGGGGCAGTTCAGGCAGTGGCCGGGCGAGGGGGGACACGGGCAGGGCGTTGGCCATGGTCAGTCACGATCCTGGAATGACAGCGGAAGATGGGAAACAGGGGAAAGGCCGTGGGTGGAGATGCCTGCGCATCCCCACCCCGGCGGCAGACCGTTCAGTGCGTGGGCTGCGTTTCCGGCAGCGGCTTGCCATCGGGTCCGAAGCGGACGACCTTGACCTGCGCCAGTGCGTTGCTCACAGCTTTCTGCACGCCGTCCTGGATCAGCTTCTGGCGGATCTGGTCGCGTGTCGCTTCAAGCGTGGGGGTGGCTGCCGTGCGCTTGCCCAGCACCTGGATCACGTGCCAGCCGTACTGGGTGTGAACCGGGGTCTGGCTGAAGCTGTTGGGCTGCATGGCCGATGCCGCGTCCCAGAACGTGGGCAGCATGTCACCCTTCTTGAACCAGCCCAGATCGCCGCCATTCGATTTGGCCGAGCCGGGATCTTTCGACAGCTTGGTCGCAAGCTGGGTGAAATCGGCCCCGCCCTTGAGCTGCTTGATGATGTCGTTGGCTTCGGCTTCGGTCTGGACCAGGATGTGACGGGCGTGGATTTCTTCTGCGCCCGGCTTGTTGGCGTAATTCTGGTCGTAATACGCCTTGATGGCGTCATCCGTCAGCGCCGGTGTGACCTGTGCGGACAGATAGGCGTTCTGCAGCGCGTTCTGCGATGCGGTTTCCATCTGCTGGCGCACGTCAGGCTGCTTGTCCAGGCCGGACTTGGTCGCGGCGATCTGGATGGCGCGCTGATCGACAAGCTGGTTGAGCAGGATCGGCACGATGATGTTATCGGGCAGCTTGCGAAGCTGCTCGGGCATCGAGGCCATGGCCTGACGCACGTCGGTAAGGCGGATGTCCTGTCCGTTCACGCTGGCGAGGACCGGATTCTGGTCCGCCGTGCCGGTTGTGGCCGGCTTGGCTGCCGCGGGAGCGGGGGAGGCCGCGAATGCAGGAGGAATGATGAAGGAGGAAGCAAGCAGGGCCATCGTTGCGACAGCCTTTGCCGGACCGGTCGTCCGCATGTGCAAAAAACCCTAGTTATGAACGCGTTCGGCAGGCATCATGACGAAGGGCGGCCCGGCCTGCAAGGGCCGGATGCCCGATGGCTGTTTTTCGCCATTCCACCCGCATCGCTGTGGTCCATCGGTTGACCAGTTGCGGTGTGGGTCCTATCTCATGTCTCCGCGCGAGAATTTTATCCGCCACGCCTGTCCCCGCCCTGCCGGTTTTGTGGCGGGTGCGCGGGAATGTCATTCCGGGAAGGTCTTCATGTTCGCCAGTATTGCCCGCGCTCTGTTCGGAACCGCCAATGACCGGGCGCTGAAATCATATCAGCGGCGCGTGCCCGCGATCAATGCGCTGGAACCGCAGATCCAGGCGCTGGACGACGCGGCCCTGACCGCGAAGACACAGGAATTCCGTGACCGGATCGCGAAGGGCGAAACGCTGGACGCCCTCCTGCCTGAAGCCTTTGCCGTCTGTCGTGAAGCCTCCCGACGCGTGCTGGGCATGCGCCATTTCGATGTGCAGCTCATCGGCGGCATGGTGCTGCATGATGGCAAGATCGCGGAAATGCGCACGGGTGAAGGCAAGACGCTGGTCGCTACACTTGCGGTCTATCTCAGCGCGCTGGCCGGACGTGGCGTGCATGTGGTGACGGTAAACGACTATCTGGCCAGCCGTGACGCCGAACAGATGGGCACGCTGTACTCCTTCCTCGGGCTGACCACCGGCGTGGTCGTGCCCAACATCGCCGAGGAGGAGCGCCGCGCCGCCTATCGCGCCGATATCACCTACGGCACGAACAACGAATTCGGTTTCGATTACCTGCGCGACAACATGAAGTATCGCGTGGAGGACATGGTCCAGCGTCCCTTCCACCATGCCATCGTGGATGAGGTCGACTCGATCCTGATCGACGAGGCGCGCACCCCGCTCATCATCTCCGGCCCGGCGGAGGACAGTTCCGACCTGTACCGCGCGGTGGACGAGGTCATGGTGGCCCTGGTGGCCGACCCCGAAGCCTATGAGAAGGACGAGAAATTCCGCTCCGTCATCCTGACGGAAAAAGGTGCGGAACAGGTGGAGGACCTGCTGCGGCAGGCGGGCGTCCTGCAGGAGGGCGGCCTGTACGACAGTCACAACGTGGCGGTGATCCATCACGTCCAGCAGTCCCTGCGTGCCCACACGCTGTTCACCCGCGATGTCGATTATATCGTGCGCGGTGGCAAGGTGGTCATCATTGATGAATTCACCGGCCGCATGATGGATGGCCGACGGTATTCGGACGGCCTGCATCAGGCGCTGGAAGCCAAGGAACATGTGGAGGTCCAGCAGGAAAACCAGACGCTGGCCTCCATCACGTTCCAGAACTATTTCCGCATGTATCCGCGCCTGTCCGGCATGACCGGCACCGCCATGACGGAAGCGGACGAATTCGCCGATATCTACAAGCTCGAAGTGATCGAGATCCCGACCAACCTGCCCGTCGCCCGAAAGGACGACGATGATGAGGTCTACCTGACCGCGCGGGAAAAATACGAGGCGGTCAGCAACCTCATCAAGGAAATCAGCAGCACATCGGGGCAGCCGGTGCTGGTTGGCACCACCTCCATCGAGAAGAGTGAATACCTCTCCTCCCTGCTGCGCCAGAACGGGATCGAGCATAACGTGCTCAACGCCCGTTTCCATGAACTGGAAGCCGAGATCGTGGCGCAGGCCGGTGCGCCGGGTGCGATCACCATCGCCACCAACATGGCCGGGCGCGGGACGGACATCAAGCTGGGCGGCAACGTGGACATGCTGATCAGCCAGCAGCTTGGCGGTATCGAAGACCCCGAAGAACGCGCCATGCGCGAGCAGGAACTGCGCGCGAAGGTGACCCGCGACCATGCCACGGTAAAGGCTGCGGGCGGACTGTATGTCATCGGCACGGAACGGCATGAAAGCCGCCGGATCGACAACCAGCTCCGTGGTCGTGCGGGCCGTCAGGGCGATCCGGGCAATTCGCGCTTTTTCATCTCGCTTGAAGATGACCTCATGCGCATCTTCGGCACGGACCGCATGGGCAACATGCTGCAGAAGCTGGGCCTGAAGGAAGGGGAGGCCATCGTCCATCCCTGGATCAACAAGGCCCTTGAGCGCGCGCAGAAGAAGGTCGAGGCCCGCAATTTCGACATGCGCAAGAACACGCTCAAATATGATGACGTGATGAATGACCAGCGCAAGGAAGTGTATGCCCAGCGCCGGGAATACATGGCGGCGGAGGATGTTTCCGCCATCATCACCGAAATGCGCGAAGACGTGGTCCACGATCTGGTCGCCCGCCGCATCCCCGAAAAGTCGTTCCCCGAACAGTGGCTGAAAGAGGAACTGACACAGGACATACAGACCACGCTGAACCTGTCCCTGCCGATTGCGCAGTGGGCGGAGGAAGACGGCGTGGACAGCACGGTCGTAACCGAGCGGATCGAACAGGCCACGGCGCAGGCGCAGGCCAGCCGCGCGGCCAATTTCGGCCCGTCCGTCATGCGTTATGTTGAAAAGCAGGTTCTGCTGACAACATTCGATGCGGTGTGGAAGGAACATCTGCTGGCGCTGGATCAGCTTCGGCAGGGCATCGGGCTGCGGGCCTATGGTCAGAAAGACCCGCTGAACGAGTTCAAGCATGAGGCATTCGAACTGTTTCATGCCATGCTTGAACACCTGCGCGTGCGCGTGACCTCGACCATGGCGCGGGTGGAAATGGCGCCCCCGCCCATCGACAATCCGTTCGCGGGTGTGGCTGAAATCCATTCCGATCCCGAAGTGCCGGGGCTGGAAAACGAACCGGGACCGGGTCTCATGCCCGATGCCACGGGCCGCCAGCCCGATCCGTCCATGGCGACGCCGATCGGCGGGGCTGCGGTCATGCCTGATGACCCGTCAAGCTGGGGCGAGGTTTCACGCAATGCGTCATGCCCCTGCGGGTCGGGCAGGAAATACAAGCACTGCCACGGGCGGCTGGTCTGACCAGCCCCCGGCAGGCAGGCACGAATACAAGACGAAAGACAGGATCAGAGACGAACGATGGCGGGTCATTCCCAATTCAAGAACATCATGCACCGCAAGGGCGCGCAGGATGCCAAGCGGGCCAAGCAGTTTGCCAAGGTCATTCGTGAAATCACCGTGGCCACGCGCGAAGGCATGCCTGACCCGGCCATGAATCCGCGCCTGCGCGCCGCCATTTCCGCCGCGCGTGAAGTCAACATGCCCAAGGATACGGTGGAGCGCGCGATCAAGAAGGCATCGGGTGCCGGCGGTGGCGATGACTACGCGGAAGTCCGTTACGAAGGGTACGGCCCCGCCGGTGTCGCCGTGATCGTGGAAGGGCTGACCGATAACCGCAACCGCACTGCATCCGACGTGCGCGCGGCCTTTTCCAAGCATGGCGGTTCGCTGGGGGAGACGAATTCGGTTTCCTTCATGTTCACCCGGCTTGGCGTCATCACCTATCCGCTTGATGCTGCCAGTGAGGACGACCTGATCGAAGCCGGTCTTGAAGCCGGTGCGGAAAATGTCGAGACCGTGGACGGCATGCACGAAGTGACCTGTCCGGTCGAATCCTTCTTCGCCGTGCGTGACGCGCTGGAAACCCGCTTTGGCGAACCGGCTTCGGCCAAGCTGGACTGGCGTCCGTCCAACACGGTCGAACTGGATGAAGACAAGGCCCGCAGCGTGTTCAAGCTGATTGACACGCTGGAAGATCATGATGACGTGCAGGCGGTGTACGCCAATTTCGACGTGCCGGACGACGTGGCTGAAAAGCTGTCGGCCTGAACCGGCCCGTGGTCCGCATTCTTGGCATTGACCCCGGCCTGCGGTTTACAGGCTGGGGCGTGGTCAATGCGCAGGATAACCGGCTGACCCATGTCGCCGATGGGGTGATCGCCACCGAATCGGCGCATAGCGTGCCGGAACGGTTGCGCCAGCTTCATGACGCGCTGCTGGAACTGGCGCGCAACTTTGCCCCCGATGAAGCAGCGGTGGAAGAAACCTACGTCAATCGCAACGGGGCCGCGACGCTTAAGCTGGGTTATGCCCGTGGCGTAGGGCTGCTGGTGCCGATGCTGCTGGATATTCCCGTATCCGAATACGGGGCGAAAACGGTCAAGCGCGCGGTGGTGGGAACCGGTGCGGCAACGAAGGAACAGGTCAGCATGATGGTCCGCCGTATCCTCCCAACCGCCCTGCTGAAGCGCGCGGATGCCGCCGATGCGCTGGCCGTGGCCATCTGCCATGCCCATCACCGCACCAGTGCTGCCCACATCGCCCGCGCCACGAGGATGGCATGATCGCGCAGTTGCGTGGCCTGCTGGCGCAGGTGGAAGCGGATCGCTGCGTGATTGACGTCAGTGGCGTGGGGTATCTGGTGCAGGCGTCCAGCCGCACGCTGGCTACCTTGCCCCAGCCCCCGGAACTGGCCTGCGTGCTGGTGGAAACCGTAGTGCGCGAGGACGCGATCCTGCTGTACGGCTTTGCCGAGGCATCGGAACGCGCATGGTTCCGCCTGCTGACGACCGTGCAGGGCGTGGGGGCGAAGGTGGCGCTGGCCATCCTGTCCGTCCTGCCGCCGCCGGAACTGATGGGCGCCATCGCCACGGGCGACAAGACCATGCTGACCCGTGCGGGCGGGGTCGGTGCCCGGCTGGCGCAACGTATCGTGACCGAACTGCGTGACAAGTGCGAAGGCATGCCAACCGGCCTGCCCGCGGGGACAGTGGTTTCGGCCGCGACCATCACCGTTCCTGCCGCGCGGGGGATTGCGGCGGATGCGCTGCTGGCGCTGTCCGGTCTCGGCTTTCGCCGTGCGGAGGCCCAGCCGGTCGTGGAACGGGTGATCGACCGGCTGGACGGCAAGGCCGATCTGGATATCGTGATCCGTGATGCCCTGAAGGAACTGGCCCGATGAGCAGCCATCCCGAGCGTGAGATCGACGCCCGCCGGGGGGAGGAAGACGGCAACGAAAGCTCCCTGCGGCCCCAGACGCTCGATGATTTTACCGGACAGAAGGCCAGCCGGGAAAACCTTGCCATTTTCATCGCCGCCGCCCGGCAGCGCGGTGATGCGCTGGACCATGTGCTGCTGCATGGCCCGCCGGGGCTGGGCAAGACCACGCTGGCGCAGATCGTGGCGCGGGAACTGGGGGTGGGCTTTCGCGCAACTTCCGGGCCGGTCATCCAGCGCGCGGGCGATCTGGCCGCGATCCTGACCAATCTTCAGCCCCGCGACGTGCTGTTCATTGATGAAATCCATCGCCTGCACCCCGCCATCGAGGAAGTCCTGTACCCCGCGATGGAGGACTTCCAGCTTGACCTGATTATCGGGGAGGGGCCCGCGGCGCGTTCGGTGCGGATCGACCTGTCTCCCTTCACGCTGGTCGCCGCCACCACGCGGGCGGGACTGCTGGCGACCCCGCTGCGCGACCGTTTCGGCATTCCGCTGCGTCTGGTGTTCTACACGCCCGAAGAACTGTGCCAGATCGTGACACGCGGCGCGCGCAAGCTGGAATTCGACCTGACCCCGGAAGGGGCGGAGGAAATCGCCCGCCGTTCCCGTGGCACGCCGCGTATTGCCGGGCGCCTGCTGCGCCGCGTGCGCGATTTTGCCGCCGTGGCGCGGGCCGGGCGCGGGCCGGTTGACCGCGCACTGGCCGATGCGGCGCTGTCACGTCTGGAAGTCGACTCGATGGGGCTGGACGGCATGGACCGCCGTTATCTGCGCCGCATTGCCGAATTTCATCATGGCGGCCCCGTTGGCGTGGAAACGCTGGCCGCTGCTCTCGCCGAAGCCCGCGATACGCTGGAAGATGTGATCGAACCCTACCTGATTCAGGAGGGACTCGTGCTGCGGACCAGCCGGGGCCGGATGCTGGGTGAACGTGGCTGGCGCCATCTCGGGTTGCAGCCACCCGCGCGCATGCCGGGGCAGGGTGACCTGCTGGCGGACGGGGGCATGGGAGACGGACCGGATGGAACATAAAATTGATTTCCGTATCTATTACGAAGATACGGACGCAGGCGGCGTGGTCTATCACGCCCGCTATCTTGCACTGGCCGAACGCGCCCGGACC
This sequence comes from Komagataeibacter saccharivorans, assembly GCF_003207825.1. GTDB lineage: Bacteria > Pseudomonadota > Alphaproteobacteria > Acetobacterales > Acetobacteraceae > Komagataeibacter > Komagataeibacter saccharivorans. The sequence goes on from NZ_NKTY01000004.1 coordinate 53,676, forward strand.
GAGGCCATCCGCGCGCAGGGGCAGGCGGCATCCGACCTGCTGGCCGATTATGGTCTGGCCTTCGTGGTGCGCCATGCCGCCATGGATTACCGCGCGCCGCTACGGCTGGATGACATCGTATGCGTCACGACTCGCATGACGGAACTGGGTGCCGCCAGTTGCAGGCTGGTGCAGGATTTCCACCGGGTTGGCGCGGATGAAGCCGGGGCCGACTGCGGCACGCTGGATGTCCGTCTGGCCTGTATTCGTGCCGGTGACGGGCGTGCTGCCCGATTTCCGCCGCGATGGCGTGATCTTCTGCGCGCACTCGTAGCCTGAACAACGCAAAGGCATGCACGCTCTGCGTTGTTTTCGTGTCATGGCTTGACCATGACGCAGGGCTGTGCGGAAAGCGGGTTGGCCGTGGCTTGCTAAATGGGCAATCTTCGTGTTTGAGCGAACGGCCAAGGTGTGCAGGAGGCGTATTTGGACCAAGCGGTTAACGCGGCGAATCTCGGGGCCGCAGCGGGCGATCTGTCGATGTGGGCGTTGTTCATGCACGCGTCGATTGTCGTCAAGCTGGTCATGGTCGGGCTGGTGACGTGCAGTGTGATTGTCTGGGCAATCATTTTCGACAAATTCACGACCATCCGCCGGGTCACCCGGCTGGGCAATGATTTCGAGGAGCGGTTCTGGGCTGGCGGCAGTCTGGACGATCTGTACGAATCCGACGGGGCCAAGCCGGTCCACCCTATGGCCGCCGTATTCGGCGCGGCGATGGGGGAATGGCGGCGTTCATCCCGTATCGCCGGCATCGATCTGGTGCATGGCGGCGTGCAGGACCGCGTCAATCGCGCCATGGCCATCACCATCACGCGTGAAATGGACCGGCTGAACCGCTGGGTCATTTTCCTTGCCACCATCGGGCCGGTGGCCCCGTTCATCGGCCTGTTCGGCACAGTGTGGGGTATCATGCACGCCTTCGGCTCCATCGCGGCGATGCACAACACCAACCTGTCGGTCGTGGCGCCGGGTATTTCCGAAGCCCTGTTCGCAACGGCTATCGGCCTTGTTACGGCCATTCCCGCCGTGATCGCCTATAACGTGATCAGCAACAGCATGAGCGTGTTCGAGGACCGGCTGGATGCCTTCGGCACCGAGTTCGCCGCCATCCTGTCGCGCCAGTCAGAAGAAAGGGGCGCCTGACCATGGGGGCAAGCCTGGGCGATCTGCGTGGGCGGCGGCGCAAGCGGCGGCTCATGGCCGAAATCAACGTCACCCCGCTGGTTGACGTCATGCTGGTGCTGCTCATCATCTTCATGGTGACGGCGCCGATGATGACCAGCGGCGTAAATGTCGATCTGCCCAAGACGGATGCGGCGCCGGTCAATACCGATACCAAGCCCATCACGGTTTCGATCCGCTCCAACGGCGATCTGTATCTGGGCGATGATCCGGTGTCGCAGGCCGAACTGGTCGATCAGCTCAAGGCGGCGGCGCAGAATGACCGTGAACACCGCATTTTCGTCCGGGGTGATTCCCATATCGATTATGGCCGCGTGATGCAGATCATGGGTCAGATCACGGCGGGTGGATTCACGCATGTCGCCCTTCTTGCGCAGCAGCCGCCCGGCGGCGGTAACTGAACCAAACCCAAACTGATACCGGGAGCCGTCTGATCGTGGTGCCACCGCGTCGTTCCGAGCGTATCCTCATGCGTCGCTCCGTTCTGGTATCGGGGGGCCTGCATGTCGCCCTGCTGCTGGGCATACTGCTCAAGCTTCCCATGCCGGTTCCCAGAGAGCCGCCCCCGCCGCCTACGATCGAGATGGAATTCACGAACGATGGCGGCACATCAGCGCCCCATAAGGGTGAAAAGCCGGCCCCCAAACCTGCGCCGGCCCCCGCGCCGGTAAAGCAGGAAGCCCCGCCCGCGCCCACCCCGCCGGAAAAGGCACCCAATGAGGAAGCGGCCCCGCCGCCGCCGCCACCACCGCCCATGCCGCCACCGCAGCAGGCGCCCAGACCCGTGCCGGATGCCCCCACGCCCCCGCGTGAACAGCAGCCGTCGCCCGATGCCGTGCGGCTTCCGCCGACACCGCCCAAGGCAGCACCCGCGCCCGCGCATGCACCGGTGCCCCCATCGGCCCAGCCGCAGCCCGATGCCCCGCCCAAGGTGCAGCCGCCGTCGCGCATAACCCAGCCGAATGAAGTGAAGAAGAGCGTGCCCGATACGCATTCCCTGCTCGCGACGCTGGATTCCTTCCGTGCGGACCAGAAACAGACCCATCCGCCCAAGGCGCGCCCCAACCCGGCGCAGGGCGGGGCGCCGGATGGCGGCGGTACGCCGGACGGGGATATCACCAGTGCGCTGAGTTCCGCCGAACAGAAGGCGATCGGCAGTTCCGTGCGCCGCTGTTATTCGGAAGATACGGCCGCGCGTAATTATGCCCAGTTTGTGGCGCATCTGGTCGTGACCGTGGACGGGACCGGCACGGCGCGACTGGTGGAATTCGCACCGCAGACGCAGGCCCAGATGGACTCCGACCCCTCATATCGTGCGCTGGCGGAACGCGCGCGTGATGCGGTGCTCAGTCCCACCTGTGCCAAGCTGCCCATTCCGCAGAACCTGCTGGGCCAGACCCGGCAACTGAAATTCGTATTCCGTCCCTGACCTCAAGCGGACGAAGGCGAGGAGAAGAAAATGACGTCAAGCGTAAAGCCATTGATTCCTGATGATGACGCAGCACGGCTGGCGGCGGCATTCGGGCGACGTGGGTTCATGGCGGCCGGTGTGGCGGGGGGACTGGTGGCGACACCGCTATTCGCCTCCGGCACGGCGCGCGCGCAGGCAGGCGATGCGGAAATAACGGTGGATCAGGCCCGGACCGCCCCCATCCCCATCGTCCTGCCCTCGCTGGGCAGCGGTGTGGCCCAGCAGATTACGGATGTGATTTCCGCCGATCTGGGCAATAGCGGCCTGTTCCGTCCCATCAGCGCCACCATGCCGCAGGGCACGCCGGATTTCTCCACCTACAAGTCACTGGGCGCGCGTGCGGCCATGACGGGCAAGGTCGTGGATCAGGGCAGTTCGCTGCGTGTGGAATTCCGCCTGTGGGATGTGCTGACGGGCAACCAGCTTCAGGGCACGGCCTATACCGCCGGGTCACAGGACTGGCGTCGTATCGCGCATATCATTGCCGATGTGATCTACAGCCGCATGCTGGGTGAACAAGGATACTTCAATTCCCGCATCGCCTATATCGCACGTTCCGGCCCGCGCCAGCACCAGACCACCCGCCTCGCCATCATGGATCAGGACGGGGCGGACAGCCGTTACCTGACCAATGGCCAGTGGCTGACGCTCATGCCGCGTTTCAACCCGGCCAATAATGAGCTCGCCTTCCTGTCTTATGCCAATTACAGGCCGCGCGTTTACCTGTTCAACCTTGGTACCGGCCAGCAGCGCCTGCTTGGTGACTTCTCGGGTATTTCATTCGCGCCCCGTTTCTCGCCCGATGGGCAATCCGTCATCCTGTCGGTCACGCGCGGAGCCGGGTCCGACCTGTATGTGGTGGATCTGGCCAGCATGGCGCGGCGGCAGCTTACGGCCTCCGGCGCGATCGACACCAGCCCGTCCTTCAGCCCCGATGGCACGCAGATCGTGTTCAACTCCGACCGTGGCGGCTCGCCGCAGCTTTATATCATGAGCGCCTCGGGTGGGGATGCGAAGCGCATTTCCTACGGTCACGGCCATTACGGCGCGCCGGTCTGGTCCCCGCGCGGGGATCTGATCGCCTTCTCGCGCATTGCCAATGGCAGCTTCTCGCTTGGCGTCATGGCGCCGGATGGAACGGGGGAGCGTATCCTGACGGAAGGCTTCACGGTGGAAAGCGCCTCCTTCTGCCCCAATGGCCGTGTTCTGGCCTTCTGCCGGCAGAGTTCGGGGGGGGCAAATGGTGCCGGATTTGCAACAGGTATCAGCACAATTGATATCACCGGCTTCCATGAACGCGCCCTGCCGGCGGGAAGCGCGTCCGATCCGGCATGGTCGCCGCTGAATAAGTAATAATTACAATATGTTGGGCGGGCACTATTCTGGAACCTGCGTGGATATCAAATGGCCGGTATGTGTTTGCCTGACATTGACGGAAACTTCTTGCCAAATGTATGCTGGCGGTGGTTTCCAGCGATCGCGAGTCTCTGTTTTTACAGTTGTGTTTAACAGGACGTAACGAGACTCGGGGCCGTCCCATATTTAAATCCGGAAATTCAACAAATGGTTTCGACGCAAGAAACCGATCCAGGATCAAAAGTAATGAAACTGAAGCTTTTTGGCGCGGCTGGTATGGCCCTCTTCCTGGCAGCCTGTTCCGATCACGCGAACAAGAATGTGAATACGGGTGCCGCCACGCAGCAGGTTGGTCCGGCTCCGGGCAGCGAAGCTGATCTGGTGGCGACGGCTGGTGACCGTGTTCTGTTCCCGCTCAACCAGAGCGGCCTGTCGAGCGACGCGAAGGCGACCCTCGACAAGCAGGCGGCGTGGCTTGCGAAGTACCCGCAGGTGCACGTGCAGATTGCCGGTAACTGCGATGATCGCGGCACCGAGGAATACAACATCGCCCTGGGTGAGCGTCGCGCCAATGCCGCCCACGACTATCTGGTTGCCAAGGGCGTCGATGGCTCGCGCCTGACGACGATCTCCTACGGCAAGGACCGTCCGACCGCCGTTGGTGACGACGAGCAGGCATGGGCCCAGAACCGTAACGCCATCACGTCGGTGCAGTAATCCACTGCCCCTGCGTCCCATGACGTAATGGAATAAGTATGAAACCGGTCGGGCGCTTATCGCCCGGCCGGTTTTGTTTTAGGTATGCATGCGTAGTGTTGCAAAAGGGTTTGGTCCATGCGGTCTGTGTTGTCATGTTTCCTTTCAGTCGCTGCCCGGTCCCGTCAGTGGGGCAGGGTGGGTATGCTGGCGGGTGGCGTATCGCTGGCCTGCCTTGGTGGCGCGCGCGCTGATGACAACAGCGGCAACCTGACCCTGCAGCTGCTCGACCGCGTCAACACGCTGGAACAGGAAGCGCGCGACATGCGCGGTGAAATCGACCAGTTGACCAATCAGGTCCAGCAGCAGAATGCAGCGCTGAGCAAGCAGATCGATGACATGAATTTCGCCATGCAGCATGGCCATGGCGCGGCCCCTGCTGGCGGGGCGGCGGCTTCCGCATCTCCGGCTGCTTCTGCTACCGCACCGGCGGCCACGGAAACGCCTGCGGCAAAACGCACGCCGGACGATCTGCTGAAGGCGGGGACCGATGCGCTGATGCAGCATGATTACGTTACGGCGCAGGCGGATGCGCAGCAGGTCCTGTCTGGTCCCAAGAGTGCAAAGCAGGTCGATGCGCAATACCTGCTGGCCCAGTCGCTGGCCGGGCAGAAGCAGTACCGGCAGTCCGCGCTGGCCTATTATGATGCCTATAACCGTGCGCCCCATGGCGCGCGTGCCCCCAGCGCCCTGCTGGGTGTGGCGGCAACGCTTGTGGCGCTCAATGACAGGGCTTCCGCCTGTCAGGCGCTGGACAAGCTGGCCAGCGAGTTTCCCCAGCCTGCCGACCGCATCAAATCCGCTGAACAGGTCTATCGCAAGCGCGCCAGGTGTAACTGACCGCCATCCGGTTCCAGAGAATGGAAGCGGCTGAACCGGTAGGCCAGCAGGGCTTTGACGCCATCATGACCGAACTTGGCCCATGGCCGGGCCAGGGGATACCTGTGGCGGTGGCCGTATCGGGTGGGGCGGACAGTATGGCGCTGGCCATCCTTGCCCGGCGGTGGCGGGCCGATGTGATCGCGCTGGTCGTGGACCATGGACTGCGCGCGGAATCCCGGACTGAAGCGGAACAGACGGTCGCGCGCCTGTCCATGCTGGGCATACAGGCCCGCCTGCTGACCCTTGAGGGGCTGGAACGTGGCTCCCGTATGGCCGAACGCGCACGCCGTATGCGCTATCAGGCACTTTTTGCCGCCTGTCGCGATCTTGGGGCGCTGGATCTGCTGGTGGCGCATCATGCCGGGGATCAGGCCGAAACGGTCATGATGCGCGGACGTGCCGCCAGCGGTCAGGACGGTCTGGCCGGGATGGCGCTGGCCCTTCCCGTTACCGATGTCAGGCTTGTCCGCCCCCTTCTGGCTTTCACCAAGTCCGCGCTGTACGCTACCGTGCGCGCGGCAGGGGTGACATGGGTGGAAGATCCATCCAATGCCAATCTGCGGACCGAGCGCGCCCGTGCCCGGCAGGCCCTGCGTCAGGACGCGGTGCTGGGCGGCAGCCTGCTTGCACAGGCGCGGCAGGCGGGGCAGGCCCGCATGGCGCAGGACCGCGATGATGCGTTGTGGCTGGCGCAGCATGCACGGTTCCATCCGGGTGGATGGGTCGTGCTGCCTGCCGGTCTGGCACCGCCCCGCATTCTTTCCGCCCTGATCGGGGTGGTGGGGGGACGTGATTATCCGCCAAGGCGGGACGCGGTGGCGGGGCTGGTCCATGCGCCACGGGCAGCGACGCTGGCGGGTGTCATGATCGTGCCATGGCGGGACGGGCAATGGCTGCTGGCGCGTGAGGAAGCAGCGATGGCGCCCTGCGTCTCCGCCGGGACAGGCGCTGTGTGGGACAGGCGTTTCGTGCTGCGGGCCCGACACGTGCCGAAAGATATGTATATCGGCGCAGCGGGGCCGGTAGCGCGCTGGTGGCCTGCGGGGCAGGTGCGTTCCGGGTGGCCGGCCTGCGTGTTGCGTACGTTGCCGGCCCTGTGGCACGATGGGCGGGTTATGGCTGTGCCGCATATGGGACTGTGCATGCATGACGGCATCGCAGATGCGTTTTTTGTAAACCAGCCCCCCCATCCCGCCTTTTCGGGTGCCCTGTTTGGCCGCCCGACCGCCCTGCCTGTCGGGGCCGGGCAATAAAAGGTGGTGGATTGGGGGTGTGAATATCCCTTGATCGTCCTATGTATGATAAACGTAGTGAACGTGGCGCCTGTTCGTCTGCCCTCTGTCGGGTAATGCGAAGGGGCCAGCGGATGGAACAGTAGGCAAGATGAACAATTTTGGCCGGAACCTGGCCCTGTGGGTTATCATCATCGTCCTGTTGCTGCTGCTGTTTAACGTTTTCCAGCCCGGAAGCGTGCAGCACGCATCGCAGCAACTGGCATATTCCGATTTCATCGGGGACGTGAACAGCGGGCATGTCCGGTCTGTTGTGGTGCAGGAACATAATATTACCGGCACCCTGACGGATGGCACCTCGTTCGACACCTATGCCCCGCAGGACCCGACCCTGATTCCGCGCCTGACGGAAAAAGGGGTGGAGGTTGCGGCCAAGCCGCTCGAAAGCGACACCAATCCCATCCTGCGCTACCTGATCAATTACGCGCCATTGCTGCTGATGGTCGGTGCGTGGATTTTCATCATGCGCCAGATGCAGTCCGGTGGCGGTCGCGCCATGGGCTTTGGCAAGTCGCGCGCGCGCATGCTGACCGAAAAGCAGGGCCGCGTTACCTTTGATGACGTGGCGGGCATTGATGAAGCCAAGGGCGAGTTGCAGGAAATCGTGGATTTCCTGCGCGATCCGCAGAAGTTCACCCGTCTGGGCGGCAAGATCCCCAAGGGTGTGCTGTTGGTTGGCCCCCCCGGTACGGGTAAGACCCTGCTGGCCCGCGCCATCGCGGGTGAGGCGAACGTGCCGTTCTTCACTATTTCCGGTTCCGACTTCGTTGAAATGTTCGTGGGTGTTGGCGCATCGCGTGTGCGTGACATGTTCGAACAGGGCAAGAAGGCTGCCCCCTGCATCATCTTCATTGACGAAATCGATGCCGTCGGCCGCCATCGTGGCGCGGGCCTCGGCGGTGGCAATGATGAACGTGAGCAGACGCTGAACCAGATGCTGGTCGAAATGGACGGGTTTGACAGCAATGAGGGCGTGATCCTGATTGCCGCGACCAACCGCCCCGACGTGCTTGACCCCGCCCTGCTGCGTCCCGGCCGTTTTGACCGTCAGGTGGTCGTGCCCAACCCCGATGTGGCGGGCCGTGAAAAGATCCTGCGTGTCCATATGCGCAAGGTGCCGCTGGCATCCGATGTGGACCCCAAGGTCATCGCCCGTGGCACGCCCGGTTTTTCGGGTGCCGATCTGGCCAACCTTGTCAACGAAGCGGCGCTCATGGCTGCCCGCCTTGGCAAGCGTACGGTCGCCATGCTGGAGTTCGAGAACGCCAAGGACAAGGTGATGATGGGGGCCGAGCGCCGCTCCCTCGTCATGACCGAGGACGAAAAGAAGATGACCGCCTATCATGAAGGTGGCCATGCTCTGGTTGGCATCCTGACCCCCGGCTCCGATCCGGTGCACAAGGCGACGATCATCCCGCGTGGTCGTGCGCTGGGCATGGTGATGAGCCTGCCGGAAAAGGACCGTTATTCCGAAAGCCGTTCATGGTGCATTGGCAAGCTGACGCTGGCGATGGGTGGCCGCGCGGCGGAGGAAATCATCTTTGGCCCCGATAATGTCTCCACCGGCGCATCGGGTGACATCAAGATGGCGACAGACGTGGCCCGCCGTATGATTACGGAATGGGGCATGAGCGAAAAGCTCGGCATGGTGGCCTATGGTGGCAACGGGCAGGAAGTGTTCCTTGGTCACAGTGTGACGCAGAACAAGAACGTGTCCGAGGAAACCGCGCGTGAAATCGACAACGAGGTGCGCAAGCTGATCGATGCGGCCTATGACCGCGCGCGCACCCTGCTGCTGGATCATATCGATCAGTTGCACCGTCTGGGTGAGGCCCTGCTGGAATATGAAACCCTGACGGGTGAGGAAATCCGGCAGGTGCTGCGTGGCGAGAAGATCGAGCGTGTGGTGGTCGATGACCCGATGCCGGAAAACCGCCGTCCATCAGTGCCGCCTTCTGCACCATCAGCGCCGGTCGAACCGCTGCCTTCGCCGGAAGGCAATGGTGGGGTTGGCGCAGCCCCGGCGAGCTAGAACTGTCTTACAGGTGTTGAATATATGGCGGGGTAGCCTTGGGCTGCCCCGCCATTTTTGTATCTGGTGATAGAAAAACTGGATAGAAGAGGAACAATGGACGACCGGCTGATCGAACCCCTTGGCCTGCTGCACGGTACTGCCGCCCGGCAGGCGGTTGAGGCAGGCATTGCGCTGTGGCTGGGACAGGGAACGCACGCTTTCGCCGTTGCCCGCCTGATCGGGGGCGGGGAAGCGGGACGGGTCGTGCCGGTATCCGCCATCCCGTCGCAATGGGCGGATGTTGTGGCCCGGATCACCGCCCCCGTATCCGATGCGGGCCTGCCCCCGGGGTCGCAGGTCATGGGGATCATCAACGTAACACCCGACAGCTTCAGTGACGGTGGCCAGCATTACACGACGCAGGCCGCGTTCGACGCCATAAAGGCCATGTATGCGCAGGGCTGCCGGATCGTGGATATTGGTGGGGAAAGTACCCGTCCCGGCGCTCCACCCGTCGCAGCGGAGGAGGAATGGCGGCGCATCGGCCCGGTCATCCGCGCGGTGCGGGCATGTTCCGCGCTGGATGGATTGCATATTTCCGTGGATACCCGTCAGGCCATGGTCATGGATCAGGCCCTGCTGGCCGGTGCCAGCATGGTCAACGATGTCTCGGCCCTGACGCATGACCCGCTGGCCCGTGCGGTTGTCGCGCGGCATGGGTGTGCGGTTACCCTCATGCACATGCGCGGCACGCCCCAGACCATGCGGCAGCACGCGGTTTATGACGATGTCGCCGCAGATGTGACGCGTGAACTGTCCCGCCGCGTGGATGAAGCCGTGGCCGCGGGCATAGAACGTACGCGCATGGTGGTGGACCCGGGCATCGGCTTTGCCAAGACAGGTGCTGGCAATCTGGAACTGCTGGCACGTCTGCCCATTCTTTCTAATCTGGGCTGTCGCGTTCTGCTTGGTGTTTCGCGCAAGCGCATGATTGGGGAAATCTGCCATGAACCCGATGCGTCCCGCCGCGATCCCGGAACGGTGGCGGCCACGCTGCCGGGAATGGTTTTTCCCGGTATCGTCATGCGGGTTCACAACGTTTCAGCCATGATGCAGGCCATGCGCGTAAGGCAGGGGCTGGATCGGTCATAACAGGTAAGGTAGGTCGTGTACGACCAGAACGTATCCGGAGATCCCCCGTCATGGTAAAAACAAGAAAGCTGTTCGGCACAGATGGCATTCGCGGGACGGCCAACCGCTTTCCCATGACGGTCGAAGTGGCGCAGAAGCTGGGGCAGGCCGCAGGACTGCATTTCATCCACGGCACGCACCGCCACCGCGTTCTGCTGGGCAAGGATACGCGTCTGTCGGGCTACATGATCGAATGCGCGCTGGTATCGGGTTTCCTGTCCGCCGGCATGGATGTGACCCTTGTGGGGCCAATGCCGACACCGGCCATCGCCATGCTTACCCGTTCGCTTCGGGCGGATCTGGGGGTGATGATTTCCGCATCGCATAACCCGTATGGCGATAATGGCATCAAGCTGTTCGGTCCCGATGGATTCAAGCTGTCCGACGAGATGGAAGCCCGGATCGAGGCGGCCATGAATTCCGATCTGACCGACAGGCTGGCCGCACCCGACCAGATCGGTCGCGCTTCACGGCTGAACGATGCGGCGGGGCGGTATGTGGAAAGTGCCAAATCGTCCTTTCCGCGCGGACTGCGGCTTGATGGCCTGCGTATCGTGATTGACTGCGCCAATGGCGCGGCCTACCGCGTGGCCCCGACGGCGTTGTGGGAACTGGGGGCCGAGGTCGTGCGGATCGGCTGCGATCCCAATGGCATCAACATCAATGAAGGCTGTGGTTCCACGCGGCCCGAAGCCCTGTGCGCGGCAGTGCTGCGTCATCGGGCTGATATTGGCATTGCCCTTGATGGTGATGCCGATCGTGTCCTGATTTCGGATGAAAAGGGACGTCTGGTGGATGGGGACCAGATCCTTGCCCTCATTTCCAAGTCATGGGCGCGGCAGGGGCGGCTGGCTGGCCGCCATATCGTGGCGACCGTCATGTCCAATATGGGGCTGGAGCGGTATCTGGAAACGCAGGGGCTGGAACTGGTGCGCACAGCGGTGGGCGACCGCTACGTTGTGGAAAAGATGCGCGAACTGTCGGCCAATATTGGCGGCGAACAGTCCGGGCATATGGTCCTGTCCGATTTTGCCACAACGGGCGACGGACTGGTCGCGGCCCTTCAGGTTCTGGCCGAAGTCGTGGAGACCGGTCGCCCTGCCAGCGAGGTCTGCACCCTGTTCCAGCCTTACCCGCAGTTGCTGCGCAATGTCCGTTTCGCCGGGAAAAGCCCGTTGCATGACCCGAAGGTGCAGGAAGCCCGTGCGGCGGCGGAAAAGCGGCTGGGGGATCGCGGGCGGCTGCTGTTGCGTGAGAGCGGAACCGAGCCGCTGGTCCGCGTCATGGCGGAAGCCGAGGATGAAGCGCTGGTAAAAGCCGTGGTCGAGGATATGTGCGAGGCCATTACCGCGATCCAGATGGCGGACTGAACCATGCGCGGACGCATTCTCATCATGGCGGGCAGTGACAGCGGGGGTGGCGCTGGCATCCAGGCGGATATCAAGACGGTGACGGCGCTGGGTGGTTTCGCCATGACGGCCATAACGGCCCTGACCGCGCAGGATACGCAGGGCGTGCATGATGTCATGCCGGTGCCGCCGTCCTTCATCGTAGCCCAGATGCGGTGTGTCATGGATGATCTGGGTGTGGACGCCTTCAAGAGTGGCATGCTCGACCGGGCCGAGGTGATCGAGGCCATAGCGGACGTGCTGGTGACAGGCCCCGATGTTCCTTACGTGCTGGACCCGGTCATGGTCGCCAAGGGTGGGGCGGCGCTGCTGCATGACAGTGCGCTTGCGACCCTGCGCGCGCGCCTGCTGCCGCTTGCATCCATCCTGACCCCCAACATCCCGGAAGCCGAGACCCTGCTGGGCCGCTCCATCGCGCATCGTGGGGACATGCTGGCCGCCGCCGGTGATCTGCTGGCGCTTGGACCAAAGGCCGTGCTGCTCAAGGGTGGGCATATGTCGGGCGACGAACTGGTGGATGTGCTGGTGGGACCGGGAGGAGAGGTTGAGGAATTCGTCTCGCATCGGATTCACACCCGCCATACGCATGGTACGGGCTGCACGCTTGCCAGCGCCATTGCCACCGGGCTGGGTCAGGGCATGACATTACGTGATGCTGTCATGCGCGCGCGCGCTTATGTGCGCGAGGCAATTCTTGCAGCGCCAGGTTATGGGGCGGGTGCGGGGCCCCTTAACCATGCTGTTGGCATCGCGCATCAGAACATTAATTATTAATTAATTAGAAGCCGCTTCTGATATACATAAAATTCATGAGAAAGCGGTAATATATAGTCAACTTTAGGTTGTTCATTAATACCGATGCACCTATAGGTAGATGAAGTGTAAATATCTACTGGATGGTCGATATGCGGATTTTGCTTGTTGAACCGAATGCCCTGAAAGCCGAAGAGACCTGCCGGCACATGGAAAGAGCGGGGTTCACAGTAGATCATGTCGACACGGGGCATGATGCGCTGGGAATGTTAAAATCCTATAACTATGATTTGGCCGTTATGGATATTTGCCTGCCCGATGTGGATGGGTACGAGGTGATCCGTGTCAGCCGGGTGGCGCGGGTGCCGACGCCGGTACTCATCCTGTCTGATGAGAAAGCCGCTACCGCCAAGGTGAAGGCCTTTTCAACCGGGGCCGATGATTATGTGACGCGCCCTTACGAATCCATGGAACTGACGGCCCGGATGCAGGCTGTAATTCGCCGTTCGAAGGGGTACAGCGAGCCCACCCTGCGAGCGGGACAACTGGAACTGTGTCTCGACAGTCGTGAAGTGCGGGTGCAGGGGCGGCTGGTGCATCTGACCGGCAAGGAATACGTCATCCTTGAGCTGCTCCTGCTGCGGAAGGGGATGGTGCTGACGAAAGATGCGTTCCTGAACCATCTGTATGGCGGCATGGATGAGCCGGAAATGAAAATCATCGATGTTTTCATCTGCAAGCTGCGTAAGAAACTGCAGGCCGCCGGGGGCGGGCAACTGATCTCCACCGTATGGGGGCAGGGCTATGTCCTGCGGGATGATGGGGCGCCCTTTACCGTGCCTGCGACCCCGTCCGGTACGCCGGTGCAGGCGAGCTGAATACAGGCCGGACCGACCTGCCCATGATTAAGATGTAGTTGCTTGAAATTCCCTGATTATCCAGAAGCTATCCCGATTTTAGGGGAATTGCCGGGATGATCAGGGCCTCGTCTGCCCTGAAAAAAACGCAATGGGCTGCTATACTGTTTGGTAAAACAAAAAAAGGCAGGTTCCCCATCATCTGGGAAACCTGCCAAGTCTAAAGTGATGATTCGATGTGCGATGCCCCCATCGCCCTATTGTTATCGCATTGGTATTCCTTGCCCAGACATGAGATAAATCAAAGTTGGGCAGAATAATGCATATGCTTTTTCTGTGGCATCTTTATTCCATTCCCGTGATGGGACAGGATGCGGGAATTAACAGGATAGAAACGGGCAGCAGGCGATGGGTAACAAAAAGGCATTGAGACATCTATTCACCAGCAGTGCGCTGCTGCTTGCCGCAGCTACGGGCCTGAGTGCATGCGAAAGCGCGCATGACCGGATCGTGGATAAGGAAAACAGCCTTGCGGCAGCGGGTTTCGTGGCGCGCCCCGCTGATAATGCCGAACGGCAGACGATGTTGCAGAAGCTGCCCCCCAACCGGTTTCTGCAGAAATCGTTCGGGGATCACATGCTCTACATCTATTCCGATCCCAAGGTGTGCAACTGTCTTTATGTAGGTAATCAGGCGGCTTACGGACGCTACATGTCCTACGTGCAGGCGCAGAATCTGGCGGACCAGCAGCAGATGACCGCCGATACATACCAGGATGCTTCGTGGAACTGGGGCATGTGGGGCTGGGGCGGCGGCGGCTGGGGCGGCCCGTGGGGCGGCGGCTGGTGGTAATACGCAGGCGGGTCCGCACCCGCCTTATCTGACGGGCGGAACTTCGGTGGGTTTGGGCCGATGGTCGGCATAGACGATCATCTGCCATGCTTCGCGTGTATCGGGGCGGTGCGGATGGGCATGGATGGGGGGCAGAAGCTGTCCCTCGGTCGCCGCTATTTCCACCCCGCAGCCGACACAGCGGTAAATACCCGAATGGGGCGCCACCGAGCGCGGGGGATGGATCTTGTCGAATTCAGGATCGGTCCACGTATCAACAAATTGCGCGGACTGGTAAAGGGCCATCCCGTTCTCCATCATTGCCGGTAGCGGTTGTAAGGCTGTCGTATACAGGGTGATAACGCTATCCCCCATGTTATGATGCAGCACCACACGCTGCATAGATGTAGAATACGGATATTGCCATTATTACAGGCCACTCTGCCGTCACGATGTTGATGACGGAGTCGAAACAGGCCCGTTCAGCAAAAGTATAACAGAAGTATAACCGCCAGAGCGATTCCGCCCCTAATCGGGGGAGCGCAGCGTCAGCGACTGGTCAATGGTCTGCGTTACGATGGCGTTCAGTGCGCCATGCGCCGCCGTCCACTGGAAGGGATCGGCATCGTTATTGAATGTCGGGTCAAGCTGATCGTCATGAACCGTGCCGTAAGCCTGAAAATACATGTCGGGCCGTGCCGGAATGGTATCCATTGTCCATGTCCAGTCATCTGACAGCAGGGCTGTCGCACCAACCATGGCGCACGGATGCGCATGTGACAGTGTCACGGCATGTGTGGTCATGAGTGCCGCCTGCGGACGACGATAGCTGGTGTCGCCGCCGATATCTTCCATCTGTAGCTGTCGCCTGCGCGTTTCTTCCGCAGCAGAAATGCCTCGCCAGCCATCCCCATCCGGCGGGGCGTGTGCACGGTCCAGCGGATCGGATGCGGGGCCGAAGGCATGGCCCGCATAGTTCAGGGCAGTCCCCGCCGGCACCAGTACCGGCCCGCGGGCCGGGGTATCCTGTATGAAGCTGTTATCCAGCGTATGCTGTTCCAGACAGATCTGGATGCGACCGCCCGCCCATGCGGGATGAAACAGGCCGGTCATCGCCGCGCAGGCCACACCCAGAATAATGACGAGTCGCATGGGAAACAGCCTGCCCCGTTCCATCTGACCCTCACGACCACCCGGCTTGCCTGTGGTGGAAACCGGGTGGGGCAGGATCATGGAATACACGGACCTGGGCGTTGGGCCGGGTCTTAGTGGGCGGCTTTTTTACCAGCGCCCTGACCTGCCGGGGTGCCGACCATGTCTTCGGATACAAAGCGGATGCTGTTCTGTGCGTCCTGCAATGCGTTATCGGCATTCTTGACGTCTTTGCCCGTCAGCAGGTTGGTTGCGCGGTAGACATCGCTCGCACTGGCATCCAGCGGGGCGATGGCCAGCACGAAATCAACATCCACGCCCGCGACCTGCAGGGTCTGCGCCGCCTGGCCGGGCTTGCCCTTGTTCAGGCTGGTATTGGCGGAAGTCACTGCGGCACCCTTGGGGGAGGTGGGCTCCAGATCCTCGGTCACGATGTATTCGCCATCAACCGGCAGCCATGCCACGGGCTGGGTTCCCGGCGCAGCCGACGGGGCGGGCGCACCCTTGGGGGCTTTTTTCGCCGGAACCAGCTGGGCTTCGGCCTTCATGAACACCCGGTTGTCGCTCTTGGCGCGGGTCAGGGCGTTGTTGGCGTCAACCAGCAGCTTCTGGGCGCCCGCAATGTCATTATTGGCCAGCGCGCTGCGGGCCATGGCGATATCGTCAAAGGCGCGGCTGCCATCGATCGACAGCTTGGCGAAGTCGCGGTTGACCGCACGCCCGGCGGACGGGGTCGCATGGGCGGCGCCAATCACCGTACCGAGCATGAGCAGGGAGGCAGGCAGGAAGGCGAATTTCTTCATGGTTCATACTCCGGTCTTTATCGTGGTATCATTGCGTGCCCCCTGCGCGAACAGAAGCCATAGCGATGCAATGCGGCTGCCCTGTCATCGCATGCCGGACGGGAATGGGCGCATGGAATGTGAAATGCGGTATGGTCATGTTTCCGCCATGCGGTAGTATGAAGATATGCCGTTCCCGTTCGGAACGGATGTATCGACCAAGGAATGAACCATGTCTGAATGTGCTACCAAATGCCCCACCAAGTCCCCCTGCCTGAAGGGCGTTCTGGTTTTCGGCGCGATCGCCGGCCTGATCGTGTTTTTCCTTAAGAAGAAGAAGTGCAACGGCTGATCTGCCGTAATGCCGTATCGGCCATGCCCCGGCGGGGTGTGGCCATACGGTCCATAGGCATGTTGCCCTGTTCCGGTCGCGGTGCGCCGTGATGGACCGGCAGGAAGTGACGCGCCGTATCATCCATGTCGATATGGATGCTTTCTATGCCTCGGTCGAACAGCGTGACAATCCGGACCTGCGTGGCAGGCCGCTTGCCGTAGGGGGCGCGGGGCGTCGTGGTGTTGTTGCCGCGGCCAGTTATGAAGCCCGGCGTTTCGGGGTCCGGTCGGCCATGCCGTCCGTCACCGCCCAGCGCAAATGTCCAGATCTTGTATTTGTCCGGCCGCGTTTTGATGTGTACCGCGCGGTATCAGCCCAGATCCATGCAATCTTTGCCCGGTTTACGCCGGTCATCCAGCCGCTTTCGCTGGATGAAGCCTATCTGGATGTAACCAATCCCCTGCAGGCTTATCCATCCGCTACGGCCATTGCCACGGCAATCCGCGCGCAGATCCATGATGAAACGGGCCTGACGGCATCAGCGGGTGTATCTTACAATAAATTCCTGGCCAAACTGGCGTCGGATTATCGCAAGCCCAACGGTCAGTTCGTGATTACGCCCCGCATGGGCCCCGATTTTGTAGCGAACCTGCCGGTGGAGGATTTCCACGGTATTGGCCCGGCCACGGCGGCGCGCATGCACGCGCTGGGTATCCGCACCGGCCTTGACCTGCGCACGCAGCCCCTGTCACGACTGTTGCGGCATTTTGGCAAGGCGGCGGATTTCTATTACGGCATCGCCCGTGGCATTGATGAACGTCCCGTAGAGGTCAATCGGCCCCGCCGTTCGGTAGGCGCGGAGCGCACATTTGACGCCGATATCCATGAATGGGTCGGCGCGCAGGCCGCGATTGCCGATCTGTCGGAACGGGTCTGGGGCCGATGCCTGACGCGCGGCCTGACCGGCATTACCGTGACCGTGAAAGTCAAATATAACGATTTCAGGCAGATCGTGCGCGGGCGCACGGAAGCCGAACCCGTGCGCGATGCGCCCGATCTGGGACAGCGCGCCATGGATCTGCTGGCTCCCTGCTTTCCACCCCGGCGCGGCATAAGGCTGCTGGGGGTCACCGTATCCGGGCTGCGCGAAGCCGGGGAGGAACCTGCCCCCCGTCAGCTTGCCCTGTTCGGGTAACATCCTGGACGACGGATGGCAGCGACAGGAAAGCAGGCTGTCCGTCGTCTTTCCCAGGAGCCTGCACCTGTAGAAGGCAGGCCGGATTCGGTGATCTGGTCAGGGGGAGACGCGGGATATGGCCTCCATGTCTTGCCGCCTGTTGTAAAAATCAGGCAGCGGGGACCGGCGGCAGGGGTTCGGGGCGCAGGTCGGCGGGCAGGTACAGCGGATGTTCCGGCCGACCGGAGCGACGGCTCAGGCGCATGGCGCTGACCGTAATCCCGTGCTGCTGGAGCATGCGCACCACCTCCGGCCCGCGTGCCAGCAGCCCCTTGAGCAGGGGCGAGCCATAGGCCGCGATGACCAGATCGGCCTTGCGCGCCATCTCCAGCAGATGGCGGTCATTATCCGGGCCGACCGGATCGGGCACTTCCGTCAGGCGTTTCTGGTCGGTGCAGCGATAGGCGAAGGTATTGCCCACCAGCAGCGTGCCATATCCCCATGCGCGGGCGTAGCGCTGGCATTTGGCCACGGTGCGGTCATCGCCATCCTCCGTCGCGACGGAGGGATTCATCATAAGCCACATCACCGCCGGCAGCGCCGGGTCCCATGTACGGGTCAGGGTGTAGCGATAGCATTTGTCCGGTCCGCCATAAATGGCATGGCTGACCACATCGGCGGAAAGGCGCAGCGGGCGGGAATGGCCCACATGGTGGCGGGGCGGTTGCTGGGTATTCATGGGCGGTATTCATACGCATGGCCGCGCGGAGGTCCACCCCCGCGCGGCCATGGTATGGTAAGACAGTAGTTCCGCTGGTTCAGCGCGGCGTGCCGATCTTGTGCGGTGCGACCATGAGTTCACGGCCCTTGAGCATGCCATCCCAGTACAGCACCGGCATCACCCATTCCTTGAGGAACCATGCCAGTTGGGTCGGCTTGCGGCCATCAAGCAGCCATGTCGGCAGGGTCGGCTCCAGCTTGCCGCCATAGCCGAACTCGGCCAGCACGATCTTGCCGCGTTCGACCGTCAGCGGGCATGCGCCATAACCATCGTAATCGGCAACCATCGGGCGGTGATCCAGCGTGGCCAGCACGTTGACCGCGACCACCGGGGCCTGCACGCGCACGGCGGCGGCTGTCTTGGCGTTGGACGTGCCTGCAACATCACCCAGCGCGAAGACATTTTCATATTTCACATGGCGCAGCGTTGCAGGATCGACCGCCACCCAGCCACCATCGCCCGCAAGCGGGCTGCTGCTGATGACTTCCGGCGCGCGCTGGGGCGGGACGACATGCAGCATGTCGAATTCCGTCTCGACCGTGGCCTTGGCGCCGTCCTCGCCCACATTCTCGAATGTTGCGATACGGCTGGCCCCGTCCACCTTCGTCAGGCGGGATTTCAGTTCCAGATCGATGTTGTAGCGCTTGATGTATTCCATCAGGGCGGGAACGAACTCCTTCACCCCGAACAGCCCCGGCGTTGCGGTGTGGAAAGAGACGTGGATGTTATCCGCAAGGCCACGGCGACGCCACGCATCGCATGCCAGATACATCGCCTTCTGCGGCGCGCCCGCGCATTTGATCGGCATGGGCGGCTGGGTGAACACGGCGTTGCCACGGCCCAGCGTCTGCACAAGCTGCCACGTATAGGGGGCAAGGTCATAGCGGTAGTTGGAGGTCACGCCGTTGCGGCCCAGCGTTTCGGTCAGGCCGGGTATCGCGTCCCAGTCCAGCGTAAGGCCGGTCGCAACCACCAGCACGTTGTAGCGGATGGACGATCCGTTCGACAGGTGGACAAGATTGGCGTCGGGTTCAAAACCGGTCGCCGCCGCCTGCACCCAGTCCGCTCCGGCGGGGATCAGCTTCTTTTCCGACCGGCGGGTCTGGGACTGCTTGAATACGCCGCCACCCACCAGCGTCCAGCCCGGCTGGTAGAAATGCGAACCCGAGGGTTCGATGATCGCGACCGTGATGCCGCCCCGGCGCTTGAGGATGCTGGACGCGGTGGAAAGCCCGGCGGCCCCGCCGCCCACCACGACGACATCATAGGTCAGGCCCCGTGCGGAACTGGACAGGCTGGGGGCGGATGCGGCGGTATCTGTCATGAATGGTCTCCGTACTCAGTAATGAAAAAACCGGAAATGGCGGGGCGCGGCGCTGTCAGGCCTGATTGACCGGTATTTTTATGTAACTTACACCATTGTCTTCGGGTTCAGGCAGGTTGCCGCCGCGCATGTTGACCTGCACGGACGGCATGATCAGGTTCGGCAGCGACAGCGTGGCGTCCCGCGCGGTGCGCATGTTCACGAACGTCTCTTCGTCCACCCCTTCATGAACGTGGACGTTATGGCGACGTTCCGCCCCGATGGTGGTTTCCCATACGTAGTCGTCGCGTCCCGGCGCCTTGTAGTCGTGGCACAGGAACACGCGCGTTTCGTCTGGCAGCGAGAGCAGCCGCCGGATGGAATGGTACAGCATGCGGGCATCCCCACCGGGGAAATCGGCGCGTGCGGTGCCGTAATCGGGCATGAACAGCGTATCACCGATAAAGGCGGCATCCCCGATCACATAGGCCATGTCAGCCGGGGTGTGGCCCGGTACATGCATGGCCGTGACCGGCAGCGTGCCCAGCCTGAACTGCGCCCCGTCATGGAACAGATGGTCGAACTGCGACCCGTCGCGGGCAAAGCGGGTGCCCGCGTTGAACAGCCGTCCGAAAATGCCCTGTACGCGGATGATGGCGTCCCCGATCCCCAGCTTGCCGCCCACACGTTCCTGCAGCCACGGGGCGGCGGACAGATGGTCGGCATGGACATGGGTTTCCAGAATCCATTCCACCTTCAGCTTTTCGGCGGTCACATAATCCACGATTTCCTGCGCGAAGGCGGGATCGGTCCGGCCCGATGCCGGGTCGTAATCCATCACGCTGTCCACGATGGCGGCGGCCCGCGTGGCCGGGTCATGGACGACATGCGTGGCCGTGAAGGTCGGGATGTCAAAAAAGGTCCTGATGACCGGAACCTGTCCCGTCGCGCGACAGGTGGCGATCTGGCTGGCTGCTGCCGTGATGACAGGGTCTGGCATGGAACGCCTTCCATAATTTCTAAATTACATAATAAATGTATGTTATAAGATGGCTTGCGTCAAGGCGCGGCAGATGCAAAAGGGCAGGACATGAGCAGCGAGGGCAGCATATCCGCAACCGGCCATGTGATGGACATGCGCCCGTTGCGTATCGGTGACGTGGCGCCTGATTTTCAGGCCCGTACAACCAAAGGGGATATCCGCCTGTCGGATTTCCGCGGGCAGTGGCTTCTGTTTTTCTCTCACCCGGCCGATTTCACGCCCGTCTGCACCAGCGAATTCATTGCGCTGGCTCAGGCTGCGGACCGTTTTGCAAAACTGGACTGTGCGCTGCTGGGCCTGTCGGTGGACAGCCTGTATGCCCATCTGGCGTGGCTGGAAGCAATCCAGAGCAGGCTGGGGATCGAGATTCCTTTCCCGCTGGTGGAAGATCCGTCCATGGCGGTGGGGCGTGCCTACGGCATGCTGGACCGCACGGCCCGGAACAGTGCGACGGTGCGCGCGACCTACGTGATCGACCCCGCTGGCGTTATCCGTGCCCTGGTGTGGTATCCCATGTCGGTTGGCCGGTCGGTGGAAGAACTGCTGCGTCTGGTCGAGGCCCTGCGCCGCAGCGATGGCGATACGGTCATGACACCCGAAGGCTGGCAACCCGGCGATGACGTGGTCAGGCCTGTCCCCACCACGCAGTCCGGCGTATGCAGCGCGGGCACGCGCTGGTTCTATGATGTCATGCCCGATACGGGCCGCCCGCCGGCACGCTAGCGCCGTGCCAGCCAAGGGGGAAACATGTCCGCGCACAAGCCAGAATCCTGCCGTTCCTATGTCCTGACACTGTCATGCCCGAACCGGCCGGGCATTGTCGCAGGTATCAGTCGCGCCCTGTTTGATCTGGGTGCCGACATTGCAGGCGCACAGCAGTTTGACGAGCAGGAAAGCCATGTTTTTTTCATGCGCATCGTGTTCAGCCTGCCCGCCAGTGAGCCGGAACTGGCCACGCTTGAGGGCGTGCTGGCCGGGATCGCCGCCGATCTGGACATGAAGTGGTCGCTGCGGGAAAGCGCGCGGCCCACCCGTACCGTCATCATGGTCTCGCGTTTCGATCACTGTCTTGTCGATCTTCTGTACCGCTGGCGCATAGGTGAACTGGCGATCGAACCGGTCGCCATCATCGCCAATCACCCGCGCGAGACATACGCCCATATCAATATGGAAGGCGTGCCGTTCCATTATCTGCCCGTTTCATCCGCCAACCGGCCCGAACAGGAAGCCCGTATCGAACAGATCGTGTGCGATACCGGGGCGGAACTGGTGGTTCTGGCGCGTTACATGCAGATCCTGTCAGACCGGATGAGCGCATGGCTGGCGGGGCGGTGCATCAACATCCATCATTCCTTCCTGCCCGGTTTCAAGGGCGCGCGGCCCTATCATCAGGCGTTCGCGCGCGGGGTGAAGCTGATTGGTGCCACCGCCCATTTCGTAACCCCTGATCTGGATGAAGGGCCGATCATTGAGCAGGATGTCGAACGGATCACCCACGCCGACAGCCCCGATGACCTGATCCGCAAGGGCCGCGACATCGAACGCCGCGTTCTGGCGCGCGCCGTGCGCTACTTTACCGAACGGCGGGTTATCCCCACCGGCCACAAGACAATCGTTTTCAGCCCATGACACCACCCCTGACACCTGATGGGAACCATGGCGCGGGCCCCGCGCGGAAAGTGGCAGCGCAGCGCGTGCAGGCGATGCCTGACCCCGATATGCAGTCAGCCGGGTTCCGTCAGGCGCGCCTTGCGCGCAAGACCGCGCTGATCGAGGATTATGTGGAACTGATCGATGATCTGCTGAATGACGGTCAGGAAGCGCGGCAGGTCGATATCGCGGCGCGGCTGGGCGTATCGCAGCCAACGGTGGCCAAGATGCTGGTGCGGCTGGAAGCGGATGGTCTGGTCACGCGCCGTCCATACCGGGGCATATTCCTGACGGATGCCGGACATGACATGGCGGCCCAGAGTCGCAAGCGCCACCATACGGTCGAACGCTTTCTGCGCGCGCTGGGGATCAGCGACGCCAATGCCCGTATTGATGCCGAGGGCATGGAGCATTACGTGGGGGCTGAAACGCTGGCGGCCTTCAGTCAGGCGCTTGAGGCGGGGCTGGCCGATTTTCTCGTGGCGGCAAGGAAGAAGCGCAGCGGCTGACCCGTTGCGGGAGGGGACGCCATGACCAGACGCGCGGGCGCGGCCGACCTGCCGCTGCATACGGGCCGGGTGCCCGCATGGCTGGGACAGCGCATGGCGCGCCTTGGGGCCGTCATCACGCAGGCGGTCATCCATCATTACGGGCGCGATGAATTCCTGCGCCGCCTTGCCCATCCCTTCTGGTTCCAGTCCTTTGGCGCGGTCATGGGCATGGACTGGCATTCGTCAGGCATGACAACCAGCGTGATCGGTGCGCTCAAGCGCGGGCTCGCGCCGCTTTCGGGTGAACTGGGGCTGTATGTGTGTGGCGGGCGTGGGCGGCATTCGCGCCGCACGCCCGATGAACTGCTGGCGGTGGGTCAGGAAACGGGTCTGGATGCCACGCCGCTTGTGGCGACCAGCCGCATGGTGGCCAAGGTTGACAGTGCTGCCGTGCAGGACGGTTTTGATCTGTACCTGCATGGCTTCGTTGTTGCGGCGGACGGGAAGTGGACCGTCGTGCAGCAGGGCATGCATACCGGACGGCGCATGGCGCGGCGCTATCACTGGCTGTCCGAGGGTCTGGGCAATTTTGTCGAAGCCCCGCATGCAGCCATAGATGGCCGGGCAACGGGTGACACGATCATGAACCTGACGGACCGGCGGGCGGATGCCTCCCGCCGGGGACAGGTGGACCTGCTGCATGATCTGGGGCCGGACCGGCTGACGCGGGAACTCATGCGGATCGAGGGGCTGGCCCCGCCACCCGCCCCGGCGCAGGGTGAACTGCCGTATATGTGTCTGCCTGCCCATCACGATGTCCGGCCGGAGGACGTGAACATGCGTCGCCTGCACGGCGCGCTGGCTGCGGCGACCGAAGCGGGACCGCGTGATTTCACCGAACTGCTGCGTGTTCCCGGCGTTGGCGCGCGGACGGTGCGCGCACTGGCGCTGGTGGCGGAAGTGGTGCATGGCGCACCGTGCCGGTTTTCAGATCCGGCGCGGTTTTCCCTTGCCCATGGTGGCAAGGACCGCCACCCCTATCCTGTTCCGGTCGCGGTTTATGACCGGACCCTGTCGGTCATGAAGGCTGCGGTGACGGCAGCGAAACTGGGGCGTGAGGAGCGGCTGGACGCCATACGCCGTCTGGACAGCGCGGCGCGGCGGCTGGAGCGTGATGCGCGTGGCCCGTCCTTTTCCGCCATCATGGCTGAAGAACGCGGGCGTTCGCACGAATATGGCGGCCGCTCCGTATTCGGGCATGAACCACCACCGCCCCGGCGGGTTTCAGAAGGGCAGGGGGACAGGATCATGCGCCATGAGGACCAGCCACAGGACCAGCAGGGAACCGATCGTGATGCGTCCCGCCACGCGGGCTAGGGGTGTATGTGTCATGCAGGCATGATACGGGGCCAAATACGGCGGAAGTGCGGATAATCCATCCGTCATGCCACAGGGGCAGCATCATTCATGACAGTGCCAGATCATACGCCGCCTTCATCATCCGTTCCCGCCACGCAGTCCGATATGCTACGCATTACAGCCCTGCGGCGTTACCGGTACCGGCCGCTGCGCTTCATCCTTCATTACGTGCGGCTGCATGCACGCGGGCATGCGGTCATCATTACCGCCATTGTGGTGGCGGTCTCGTGCAATGTGGGGATGTCGGCCATCATCCGCCATCTGGTCAACGGCATGACGGAAGGCGGGCAGGGAACGGTGGCCGTATGGGTTTCCATCATCCTGTTCTGTGTCACGATCATATGTGACAATGCGGCATGGCGTGTTGCGGGGTGGCTGGCGTCGGGTGAATTCGTGCGCGTGGGCGGCGATGTGCGGCAGGACCTGTTTCGCTACCTGACCGGTCATGCCGCCACCTATTTTGCCGACAGGCTGTCCGGCTCCCTTGCCGCGCGGGTTTCGGCGGCCGCCAGCGCGGTCGTGGCGCTGGAGAACATGGGGGCGTGGAACCTGCTGCCTTCCATGCTGAACCTTCTTCTGGCCATCGCCACCCTTGGCACCGTCAGTCCGTGGATGGCGCTGGTGCTGGTGGCCATGACCATGCTGGTGGGACTGGTCATATACCGGCTGGCGGGGCGGGGGCAGGACCTGCATCTGTCCTATGCCGCCGAAGCGGCGGAGGTGGATGGCGAAATGCTTGATGTCATGCAGAACCTGCAGCTTGTGCGCGCCTATGGCATGATCGATTCGGAACATGCCCGCATGCGCCGGCGCATACGCGGCGAGACCGGACTGCACTGCCGTTCGCTGCGCTATATGGAAAAGCTGCGCATGATCCATTCGCTTGTCACGGCGGTCATGACCACGGGCCTGCTGATATGGGCCGTGCTGCTGTGGCGGATGCACAGGGCCACCACGGGTGATGTGGTGATGGTGACGACGCTGGGTTTCCTGATCCTGAACTGCACGCGCGATTTCGCCTTTTCGATGGTGGAGGCGATGAAACATGTCACCCGCCTGTCCGAAACGCTGGGGCATCTGCTTGCCCCGCATGAACAAAGCGGTGTGCCCGAGACGGCCATCCTGCCTTCCGCCGCGTGCCGGGGGCATGTCAGGCTGCACGATGTGACCTTTGCCTATCCCGGTGGGGCGCCCGTCCTGTCGCATTTCAGCCTTGATATTCCCGCGGGCACCCGCGTCGGGCTGGTGGGGGTTTCGGGGTCGGGCAAGAGTACCGTGCTGGCCCTGCTGCAACGACAGCGTTTCGTGCAGGATGGTGCCGTGGAGATGGATGGCATCAACATCCTGCAACTGGATGAAGCCAGCCTGCGGGCCGCGATGGCGGTCGTACCACAGGATGTGTACCTGCTGCGCCGCACGGTGGGTGAAAACATCCGCTATGGCCGCCCCGACGCGACCGAGGGCGAGGTCCGTGCCGCGGCGGAAGCCGCAGGCTGCACCGATTTCATCGCCGCCATGCCGCATGGTTTCGATACGGTGGTGGGAGAACGCGGTGTGATGCTGTCAGGCGGCCAGCGCCAGCGCATAGCGATTGCGCGGGCCTTCCTGCGTAATGCGCCGATCCTGATTCTGGATGAGGCCACCAGTGCGCTGGACGGCGAAAGCGAACGCCATGTCCACGCGGCGCTTGAGCGGCTGATGGTGGGACGCACCGTAATTGCGGTGGCCCACCGCCTGTCCACCCTGCGCGGGTTCGACCGGATTGTGGTGATGGAACGTGGCAGGATTGCCCAGCAGGGCAGTATGGCGGAGCTGGAGCGCGTGCCTGGCCCCTATCGTGATCGCCTGCTGGCCCATGGGGGCGATATGCTGCCCTGAAAGGCTGCTTTTATTGCGTTGGGCTGGTGGTAGTGGCCGGTGATGCGGGTGCAGCGCCTGCAGCGGGCGTGCTGTCGGGGGCAGGGGGCGGCGTATCGACCATGCGGGCGACGGCGGTGCGGGTGCTGAGCAGGCCATGCGTTGCCTGTCCCCGGTCGTCGGGCACGTTCTGCTGCGGGGTCATGAACAGCATGCCCTGCGGAAAGGAGATGAGGATGCGCCTGCGCCGCAGGAAGTTCATGCCAAGCACGTTGTAGCTGGTTTTCTCGATATTCGCATCCAGCGGCAGGTCATGCCATGACCCGATGGTGATGTTATCGAAATGATGCCTGTGCCCGTTCAGGATTTTTCCGGCATTGGTGCGTACGTTCATGTCGTCATGAAGTATCGTTTTGGTCAGCCCGATCTCGCGCGCGGTCCTGCGTGAAAGGGATGAAAAATCTGCCCCTGGTTCGATTTCCATGCGTACGGGACGGTCGCCCACCTGCATCAGGAGGCCGGTCAGCCGCCCCGTGGCGTCGGGCAGCATGATGACGCTGGTGCTGCCCGCCCCCAGCCAGTCCAGT
This sequence comes from Komagataeibacter saccharivorans, assembly GCF_003207825.1. Taxonomy (GTDB): domain Bacteria; phylum Pseudomonadota; class Alphaproteobacteria; order Acetobacterales; family Acetobacteraceae; genus Komagataeibacter; species Komagataeibacter saccharivorans. The sequence goes on from NZ_NKTY01000004.1 coordinate 80,287, forward strand.
CCGGGTGCGCAGTCCGGGGTATCGGCAGTCAGGAACAGGATCATGCGCCGGGCCGGAAAATCCAGCAGGACATTGTAGTTGCTAAGGATGTCGTACCCGATCACGCCCAGTACGTCCTGATTGCCGATCTGGGGGATGCGCATGCCCTCCAGCAGCGCGGGCACGTCCTGTGCCGCGCCGTTGCTTATGCGCAGGTCATGCAGGACGGTCGTGTATGTCGTGCCGGACCCGGCGATGGTCTGGATATCGACCGGGGCCTGAACGGGAAAATCGGTGGGCGTGCGGGCGTAGACCCCGACCCGGCCCTGCGTGATGCTGATATAGGCCAGACCGTTCACGCCGTTGAACGTGGCGGGAATGATCGGACTGCCGCTATTGGTCAGCAGGGGCACCGTAATGACATGGGTCAGGCAGGCATCCGGCAGGCCGTCGTAATCGGGCCGGGGTTGCGGTGTCGCCTGCGCGGCGGCGGGGGGATGATGGGGCGTTGCACGGGCGGGCACGGCGCAGGCCACGGACATGCCTGCCAGCATGATTGCCCGGCACAGACGGATGGCTTCACCGCCCTTCTGGCTGGTCCGCCATATCTCCCGGCGTCGCGGTATGTTCGGCCTGCGGGGCTTCGGTATGGTCAAAGCGGGTATAGTCAACGGTGATCCGTCCATCCGGCCCGGCATTTATAATATCGACGAAACGATGATTATACAGCATCCGGTCAAATCCGTAAGCGGATCGTGCGAAAACGGTCTGTCCCGATGCTTCGTCCGTTCCCGTCAGGCTTATGATGATTTCGGCTTCCTGCGCTGACAGGTCGTGTTCCGTCAGGCCATAAAGCGGGCTGTGTTCGGTAATGACATGGGTGGGCGTGCACGCGAAGCGCAGCACCGGTATGTGGGACTGCTGCAGGGGCAGGGGATCGAACTGCCGCACCACGCGTCCCGCTGGCGTACGGATCAGGCGGGCGAGGGCGAATTCGACATCTACCGACAGGATCGGGCTGCGCCTGCAGTTCGCAATGCGGATATCAAGATGAAGCTGGTTGTCTTCTGTCAGGATAAGCGCCTGCTGGCTGAACATGATCCGTGCGCGCGGGCGCGAAAAACGGGCGAAGACCAGTCCCGTCGCCAGCGCGTTGATCATCATGCCGCCCAGCACTTCCACCGTTGCGATCAGGTTTGCCGTGCGGCTGACCGGTGTCATGGCGCCATAGCCGACGGTGGACAGGGTCTGGACACTGAAGAAGAAGTAATCGGCAAAGCTGCCTGCATGCGCGCCGCTTACACCCGCGCCGTCCAGCATGTAAAGCAGGGCGAATACAATATTGACGCCCACATAAAGCAGTAGCGAGCCATAAAAGAAGCGGCTCCACGGCGCGGTCAGGGCATGATGATAGAAGTCAGACCAGATGCGGTCCACATGCCCCACCCGCACGACCGTATCATGCCCACGGTCTTCCAGTCGGTGGTGCATGAATTTATGGTGCCGCGTGCCCCCGGTGGTGGAAGCATGCAGGGGCGGTGTGTACGGTGGCCCGGCGTTCTGTGCCATGGCGTATCCAGTCTGTATGTGCCGTGTTGTGTCAGGACCGGCTGACCTGATTTATGTCATAATATGTCAAGCATTGCGGTGCAGCAACGGGTGCCGGGTAGACAGGGCCCTGCGCTGTTCGCATATCCATGACTGGCACGGCGCAGGAGGCGGCACATGACGGAACTGACCCCCGAACAGATGGAACATATGGCAACCACGCTGGAGGGGAGTGGACAGTACCGCATTCTCCGCCCGCTCGCGCCCCGCATGCTGGCGGACTATCCGCAGTCTTCCGTTACGCGGCTCGGCATGTTTCTGGACCTTGAAACCACGGGGCTGAGTGCGGCGAAGGACGAGATCATCGAATTCGGGATCGTTCCTTTCGTCTACACGCTGGAGGGACGGATTCTGGGCTGTCTGGAACCCTTCAGTCGCCTGCGGGAGCCATCATGCCCCATCCCGCCGCAGATCACGGCCCTGACCGGCATTACGTCCGAAATGGTGGCGGGGCAGTCCGTAACGCCTGAAGAAGTGGCCGGGTTTGTCGCGCCCGCTTCACTTATTATCGCACATAATGCAGATTTTGACCGCAAGTTCGCCGAGCGCTTCAGTCCCGTATTCACAACCAAGCCCTGGGCCTGTTCCATGCGCGATGTGGACTGGGCTGCCGAAGGGTACGAGGGGCGCAAGCTGTCCTATCTGGGGATGCAGGCAGGTTTCTGGTTTGACGGACATCGCGCGACGGATGACTGTCAGGCCGGGATTGCCATTCTTGACCGCGAACTGCCGGTATCCGGTCGTCCGGCACTGTCGGTGCTGCTGGAAAACGCGCGGCAGGTGCGGTGCCGGATCTGGGCTGAAAATGCGCCCTATGAATATAAGGACGTGCTGCGCCAGCGTGGTTATCGCTGGAATGACGGCACGGACGGCAATCCGCGCGCATGGTCCATTTCCCTGCCGGAAGGGGACGTGACGGCGGAACTGGCCTTCCTGTCTGCCGAAGTGTTCGCCCGCCCCGTTGATCTGCCCGTAACCCGCATTACGCCATGGGACCGTTTTTCAACACGGTGTTAGGGGGGAAGCTACTTTCCTGCATCCGTCCGTTCGGGATGAATGATTTGATTGCGGAACAGGTTGGGGAGAATTAAGGGGCCTGTGATATTCATGTAACCCGCATGGTTGTCTGCCCGGTGAATGCGTTTGAGCGGGCTGGCCGTGTATGTTTGCGGGGCATGAATGACATTTATTGGGGAGGTAAAAGACTGTTTTTGAGTGTCGTCTTTTTTATAAGGCGTATCTTCTGAAGTTTTGAAAAATCTTCACCAGAACTTTTATTTATCAGGTGTTTCAGGGAGATTGGACTGTACGGTTAAACCATGCAGTCTGGATATAACTGTTTCATAATATTAATGAAATGTCGCTTTGTCATATCTATGTGCTTCGGCAGGCAGGGTATGTTTTTGTTACGACTTGATAAAGACAATACCCGCTGATAGCGTAACCGCTACAGTGCAGGCCAGCAGGCGCGCTGCACATGTCCGGGCATCCGATACGGTTTCAGTCCCGTGCCTCTCTGGTTCGGTTTGACGGATATCGGGCTGTTGTCGTGGACAGGTTTCGGGGGCGTGCATCCTCTGTCAGATGTCGGGTCCACTGTCCCGTTCTGAACGGAAGCCGGTCGTGGACGGGTGTCGCGTTGCTGGCAGGCGTACTGATGATGTTTGAACTTCTTACGCCATTACGGCAGGACGGCGAGTAAATGAGTAACGCCTACGATTCAGGTCGCCTTGATCTTCCTTTTGTCGGTATCTGCAGTTTTGGCAAATACCCGATCCAGACCGACTGGTCCGCGATCGATGCGGATGTCGCCATTATGGGCGCGCCGTTTGATGGGGGCACGCAGTGGCGTGCCGGTACCCGCTTCGGCCCGCGCGGCATCCGGGAGGCATCGACCCTGTTCGCCTTCGGTCATGCGGGTGCGTACGATCATGAAGATGACGCCACCTACCTGTATGGTGAAGGCTGCCGCATTGTTGATATCGGGGATGCCGATATCGTCCATACCAATACCGAACGCAGCCACGCGAATATCGAAGCAGGCGTGCGGGCCATACTGGCCGCAGGCGCGTTGCCGGTCGTGCTGGGCGGGGATCATTCGATCAATATCCCCTGTATCCGCGCCTTCAGTGAACAGGAACCGATCCATCTGATCCAGATTGATGCGCATCTGGATTTCGTGGATGAACGTCAGGGCGTGCGGCACGGTCATGGCAACCCGATGCGTCGGGCGGCGGAACAGCCTTATGTTACCGGCATGACGCAGATCGGCATCCGCAATGTCTCCTCCACCGCGCGGGAAGGATATGATGATGCGCGGCGCTTCGGTTCGGATATCCTCAGCGTCCGGCAGGTCCGCAAGATGGGGGTGGAAGCCCTGCTGGAGCGTATCCCGGCAGGGGCGAACTATTACCTGTCGCTGGATATTGACGGTTTCGATCCCTCAATCGCGCCGGGTACGGGCACGCCCAGCCATGGCGGATTCCTGTATTACGAAGTGCTGGAATTTCTGGCGGGACTGGCGCAGCGCGGGCGTATCGTGGGCATCGACCTTGTGGAAGTCGCCCCCGATTATGATCCGTCGAACATCACATCCATTCTGGCAGCACAGGTGCTGCTCAACCTGATCGGGCGCATCCTGCATTTCCGCAAGACGCCAGCCTGACGGTTCTTTGCCCTCACGTTAGGTAACGTGAGGGCGTCGCCTGTTCCGGGCCGGGCATGAAAGCCGCTTTCTATTCGTCCCCCGGCACACCGTAGGAGGGGGATTCCACCGGATTGACGCTGCGCAGCGTATAGTCGCGCATCTGTGGCTGCCACAGATCCCACAGATCCTGAAGCTGCGCGATGGGTGTGTCATGCCAGTCAACCCGCAGGTCCGCCAGCGGCCAGCTATGGGTATCGACAACCAGCATCCCCGCCGATCGCACCGGTCCTGCTTCCCCGCCCGCCTTCAGCCCGGCGGCAAGGGTTGTGACCAGCCGCTGTCCCAGTTCCATCGTCGTGTCCGTGGCCGAAAAGGCTTCGACCATGGCGGCAGGAACCGTGTCATTGGCCAGCAGGTTGCCAGCACAGGCGACATTGTGCCCGGTGGCTGATGTGTACAGGCCCAGTGTTTTCTCACCCGACCAGACAGCGGTAAGGCCGGTGTCATCAATTGCCGAAATCTGCCGGTAAGCCGCGAATTCCGATCTGCGCACCAGTATGGCGACACATTCTTCCGCCGTGGCGCCGCGTTCAAGCAGGTCCAGCCCTGCCGGACCCAGCGAAGGATCGGTAATGTTCTGCGTGGCGACAGCCCCGGCACCGGCGCGTGCAAACGCGCAACGGCTGGCCACTGCGGGGGAGGAGGACGAAACGGCGATCCCGAACTGTCCGGTACGCGCGCATCTGGCGACAACTGAAAATGTCATGCGGTTCCTGTCATTTTACCATGCCGGATGAACCGCTCTGCTTGTGCGTTCATCAATCCGGCTTCGGGTATCAATACTTTGGGGCGGGTCCCGTCTTTTCCTGATCGGAATAATTTCGGAATAATTAACGTATCGGAAGCCTATAGTGATCGGCATGGATTTCAAGGGTCCAGGTTATCCGCCTCATGGGGCTGCGGTATGATGAGTGGTCTCTGTATTCAGCAGGATGAAATACAAAAGACATATGAAAATATAACAGTATTTCAAAATTCATACGTCACCAGAAACCATGTGCGCACGATAGGGGATCGGAAAATCCGATGGGCGGGATCGGGATTTAATTCTTTGCCCCCTGCCGGTTCCGGCACAGGATCATGACAGGTCGGCAATGAACGTGAACCGCCAGACGGGCACGTATCCGGCACGGACTGGTGCGAGGTACGGACATGACAGACACACCCCCCCTGAAGGAGAAGTTCCTCGACGCAATGCGCAGTGTCGCGACCCCGGTTTCAGTCGTGACCACCGATGGGCCGGGTGGCCGGTTCGGGCTGACGGTCAGTTCCTTCAACTCCGTTTCCGCCGATCCGCCGGTCATATCGGTATGCATCAACCAGCGTAGTCCCATGATTGCCGCACTGGCGCGGAACGGGCGCATGAACGTCAATGTCCTGACCGAGACGGGGGGCGAAATCGCGGCTGTCTTCGCGGGGCAGGCAGGACGGTTTTCCGCCTTTGATTTCGCCTGTGCCACATGGGCGCGCGATGATGCGGGGCTGCCGGTGCTGGATGATGCGCTGTCCACATTTTCCTGCGCCATCACGGCCACCATCCCCACGGGTTCCCACATGGTGTTCCTGTGCGCGGTCGAAAGCGTGAATTCCCGTGATGCCCACACACTTCTTCATTACCGGCGTGAATTCTGCCGCCCGGTTTCCATTCTCTCCCATTAAGACAGACGGAAGGTTTCGCCGATGATCCGCACAGGCAGGCAGTATCTTGATTCGATCCGCGACGGCCGGCGCATCTGGGTCAATGGGGAGCGCGTCAATGATGTGACCACCCATCCGATGTTCCGCCCCATCGTCAATATACGCGCACGTATTTACGACATGCAGCATGAAGATGCGTTCCGTGACCGGATGACCTATGTCGATGGGGAGGGGAACCGTTCGGCAATCGGCCTGAAATTACCCGAAACCAGACAGGACTGGGACGACAAGCGCCTGTCCACCGATACCGTTCTCAACGAGGTCGGAGGCGTTGTAACCCGCGTGGGTGATGAGACGATCGGGGAGATGTGGTCCCTGTACGATGGGCAGGACCTGCTGAACGAGGTCGATCCGCGCTTTGCCCAGAATATCCGCAATCATGTAGCCAGGGCGATCTATGCCGATCCGTTCCATGTTTCGGCCAATACCGATCCCAAGGGCGACCGTTCCAAGCGCCCGCAGGATCAGGACCCGGACATGCTGCTGCATGTGGTGAAGGAAACGGATGCCGGGATCATCGTGCGTGGCGCCAAGTATGAAACGGCGGCGGCCTACGCCAATCAGGCCTTTACCAAACCCACCATCGCCAACTGGGGGGATTCCGCCCTGTCCGATTACGCGGTGGGGTTCGTGTGTGACTTTTCCTCGCCCAACCTGAAATTCATCTGTCGTACCGGCTTTGCCGGTCGCGCGCCGGAGACGGATTATCCCCTTTCCAACCGGTTTGATGAGGTCGAAGCCCTCGTGGTGTTCGATGACGTGCTGATCCCGTGGGAAAATGTGCTGTTCTATCGCCATACGAAGGCGGCGACCTTCATCCGCGCCACCCTGCATCGCTACAGCGCATTCGCGTTCGTGCAGCGTAACCTGAAACTGGCGGACATGATGATCGGCACCGCGTTGTTCAACGTGCGCCAGACCGGTCTGGACCGGCAGCAGGCCGTTCAGGAAAAACTCGCACGCCTTGCCTGCTATCGCGAGGGGATCAACGCGCACCTGACCGCCGCCATCGCCATGGCGGAACCCAGCCCCGGCGGGCTGCTCATGCCCAATCAGTCCCTGCTGATGAGCGGGCGCGTGCTGGCGTGCTCGCAACTGCATGAAATGATGCACCTGACGCGCGAACTGTGCGGCGGCCAGATCTGCGTCACGCCGGATGCGGCGGCCTTTGCCGACCCGGAAACGGGGCCGTGGCTGCAGAAATTCTATACCATTAACGAAAACTGGGTGGCGGATGACCGGCGCAGGCTGCTGGCCTATGCGCGCGATCTGCTCAATTCCGATTATGCCGGGCACCGCCTGACATTCCAGCTTTTCGCGCAGTCACCGCCATTTGCGCATCTGGCGGCTGTGTATCGTAATTTCGACTGGAACCCGTCGCTGGATTTCGTGAAAAAATCCGCCGGTCTCAGTGATGCTGTCGTGGGAAAGTAAGGATATCATGACCGATCTGCCAGCTACGGTGACACATCGCCGCATTCGCCCGTTCAACACGCGCGAAACCTATCCCGAGCAGAATCTCGATAACGACCTGTGTCAGGCGGTCGTGGCGGGAAAGATGGTCTATCTGCGCGGGCAGGTACCGCAGGATCTCGACACGCGGGAGAATGTCGCGGTCGGCGACCCGGAAGGGCAGGCGCGCAAGGTGGCGGAGAATATCCTTCTCCTCCTGTCCGAAGCGGGGGCCGAACCACGCCATATCTGCAAGGTGACGGTCTATCTGACCGATATCCGCTATCGGGAAGTGGTCTATCGCACCCTTGGCCAGTATCTGCGCGGTGTATTCCCCGTGTTTACCGGGCTTGTCGTCGTGGCGCTGGCGCGGCCGGAATGGTTTGTGGAAGTTGATATCATCGCCCAGCTTGACTGATCGATGACAGGGGAAAACCGGCCCATGCAGTCTGGCGCGGACAAAAGCGGCACGATCGCCATTCTGGACCGTCTTGTCGCATTTCCAACCATCTGCGGCACGTCCAATGCTGACCTGATCGACTGGGTGGAACAGTATCTTGTCGCCACCGGCGCGCGGGTCGAACGCGTGCCAGGCGATGCGGAGGGACGTTCCAGCCTGTTCGCCACAATTGGCCCGGACAGCCCGGATGGCATCATCCTGTCCGCCCATTCGGATGTCGTGCCTGTCACGGGACAGGACTGGACGACCGATCCGTTCCGGCTGACCGCGCGCGATGGCAGGCTTTACGGTCGTGGCAGCAGCGACATGAAGGGTTTTCTTGCCTGCATGCTGACGGCAGCCGCCAGTGCGGGGCGCAGGACATTGCGTCGCCCGCTGCATCTGGCCATTTCGCATGATGAGGAACTGGGCTGTCTTGGCGTGCGCTCCCTGCTGCGCGCACTGGGACAACAGGGTGTGACCGCCACCGGTTGCGTGGTTGGCGAACCAACGGAAATGGGGGTCGCCGTCGCGCATAAGGGCAAGATCGCCCTGAAGATAACATGCCATGGCCGCGCCGCGCATTCCGCCAATCCGTTCAGGGGGCAGAACGCCATTGTTCTGGCATCCGAAATGGTCATCGCGGCCGGACGGCTGCAGGATCATATCCGGCAGGTGGAAACGCATGACGGGCGTTTTGAAGTGCCGTTTTCCACCGTTCAGATCGGCCTGATCGACGGGGGCACGGCGCTGAACATCGTGCCCGACCGCTGCGTGATCATGGCGGAAATCCGCCTTCTGCCGGGATATGATGGTGCGGATTACGTCGCGTGGCTGCATGATGCCGCCCGGCGGATTACCGATGATGGGGCAAGGGGAGGGATCACGGTCGAGATCGTGAATGCCTATCCGGGTCTTGCCAGTTCAGGGGACGGCGGGATTCTGGCAACCGGCCTGCGCCATGCGCGGCAGAATAAAACGGGTGTCATAGATTTCGGCACGGAAGCGGGACTGTTCGAAAGCGAACTGGGTATTCCGTGCATTGTCTGCGGGCCGGGTTCGATTTCACGCGCGCATAAGGCCGATGAATACATCCTGCCTGCCGAACTGGCGGAAGGGGATCGCTTCCTTGCGGGTATCCTTGACGATCTGTGTGCGGAACCGGGGGCGTGATGGCGGCGTTACCCGAAGCTTTTTGAAAAAAGCTTCACCAAAAACTTCTTTATGGTGGGAAGGCTGTTTCAGATGGCAGCATCATCCGTGCAACGCGCACCAGTTCTCCCTCAGGGTGGCGGAGGGCATCCAGCACGGTGAAATGATCGGCTCCCGCCACGGGCACCAGCGGGCCGGGACAGTGCCGGGTCGCGCGCATCCGATGTAGCGCGATACTGTCGTGACACAGGGCGGGCAGTTCACGGCTGCCATAGGCAATGGCCAGCGGTTTTTCACATGCGGGCAGGCGCAGCGGGGAAAGTGTCGCCACTTCCGCATCACTCAGGCGTAGCGCCGTATTGAATCTGGTGTCACGCAATGGCCCCAGTTCAAATATGCCCGAAATGGCCAGTCCCGCCGTGGCCGCCCTGTGCCCCAGCATCAATGCGGCCAGCATCCCGCCCGCCGACCAGCCCGAAAGCAGCCGTGGGCCAGCCAGACCATAGGTGGGGCCATGCCGGTCCAGCCATGTCAGCGCGGTATCAATTTCCTGCGTAATGGTGGTCAGCGATGCCTCGGGGGCCAGCGTGTGCCCCACCATTGCCACCGACCAGCCATGCGCGCGCAGCCCTTCGGCAAGGCAGGCAAAGCCTTCCGGTGCGTTCATCTGCCAGTACCCGCCATGGATGAATACCAGACACGGCGCATCCAGCCGGGTGGCGGGATAAAGCTGCCATACGGTGCGCGCACCAGGGGCGTAGGCGACATCCACCCGCCCCGGCAGGCTGTGCGCACGCATGCGGGCGGATTGTGCCCGCAGCGCGCTCATATATGTCTGGCTGTCCGCCACGGCGGCGGCGTTGTCGTATGCCGCGTCGCGCGCCGCCTGATCCAGCCGCCCCCATTCTTCGGTCGGGTTCATGCCAGCGGCGGGATCAGCGGGCTGTCCGCCTTGTGCATTTTGCCCGCGCGCAGACAGAATGCCGGGGCCAGCATTTCATCCACCTCCACGCTGACGCCGCTGTTGTCGGACATGGTAAAGCGACCGCGCACATGATCCAGAACGGAAATGTCCGCCTCGCGCCCGACCTGAAGCGATCCCAGCGTATCGGCCATGCCCAGCATCCGCGCGGGATTGGATGTGACGGTCGCCACGACCTCATCCATCGGCATGCCAAGATAAAGCAGTTTCGACATCGCATGGGTCAGGTTGAACGGCGCGACCCCGGCAAAGGGATTGCGGCCCCGGTCGTCCAGATCGGTGGCGGAGGGGACGCGCACGTTATAGCCATGCATGTCAGCCCCCAGCGTGTAGGGACGGATGCCTGCCGCCATGACCGTGCGCGCCATGTCGAATGAAAAATGCGACCCGTGGCCGACATCCACCGTTACGCCGCGTTCCAGCGCGGCCCATACCACGGGATGCACTTCCCCCGTTTCCATTGAAATGAAACCACCCGGATGCCGCGTGAACGGATGGGCCAGAATATCCCCCGGTTCCATCAGCGGCATCAGTTCGCGTACGATTTCATCGGGGTTGATATCGGGTGCGTCCTCCTTCATCGGCCAGAGCTGGCCCAGATGGATATAAAGCGGGATGCCCGCTTCCCGCGCGATGCGCTTGCCGATGCGGATGACATCCAGCCCCCAGCGCGATACGCCGCCCAGTTCGCAATGCGCCTTGATCCCGCGCACCAGATCGGCATTTTCCCGCGCGGCGCGCACAGAATGTTCGACGTTGGTCTGACCAGGGCCATAAAGTTCGGGGTAAAGGTGGCCTTCCAGCCCGCCCACCAGATAGGCGGACAGGAAACACAGCACCCTGCTGTCCGACGGGTTGGAAATGAAATTACGGAACCCGCCAATGGTCATGCAACTTGGTCCGCCCTGGTCAACCAGTGTGGTGACACCCGAACGCACGCCCACCAGATCGGCATTCAGGCCGAAGCGACCGGTTACATGTTCATAGATATGACCGTGCGTGTCGATCATGCCAGCCGTCACGATCTTGCCCGATACGTCATGCGTCTCGCGTGCCGCGGCATCAGGGCCGATCGTGGATTCGATCGCCACGATCCGACCATCGCGAATGCCGATATCGGCCACGCCGTGGCGTCCGGTCATCGGGTCGATAAGGGTGCCACCACGCAAAAGCGTGTCAAATGCCGAATTCATTGGTTGCCTCCGCCGCTATTAACAGTCAGTATACTGACGATATACGGGCGTGCAAGCCTGATATGCGGCCCGCCGCGATTCTTCACCCCGCCCGGTCCCCGCCGGGCGTGCGATCAGGGATATAAGGCGTAATGACCACAGATGATGCCCCCCGAAGCAACAGCTTTCCCGGACATAATAATAAACAGGGCGTGGGTCAGTCCGTCCCACGCAAGGAAGATGATCGTTACTTGCGTGGAACAGGGGAGTACGTTGGCGACATCCGCCTGTCCGGCATGCGCGAACTGGCCTTTGTACGCAGCCCCTATGCCCATGCGCGGCTGGGCGCGATCCACAAACCAGCGGGGCGGGAGGACTGCGTATTCACCGCCGCCGACCTGCATGGGGTGGAGCCGATTATCGCCAATTCCGGCCTGCCGGGTTTCAAATCCTCCGCGCAGTATGCCCTTGCGTATGAAAAGGTCCGTCATGTGGGGGAAGCCGTAGCCGTATGCGTGGCCCCCACGCGGGCGGAAGCGGAGGATCTGGCCGCGACCGTGGTTGTCGATTACGAGGAACTGCCCGCCCTGTCGGACATGCTGGATGCCATAACACCCGGTGCGGCGCTGGTGCATGACCACTGGGGCGACAACCTGTTCCTGCAGACGCAGGTGGCGGGGGACGTGGACGAAATCATCCGCACCGCGCCGATCCATGTAAAACGCACCCTGCGCACAGCGCGGCAGTGCATGTCCCCCATGGAAGGGCGCGGCGTCATCGCCCGGTGGGAGTCGCGGCTTAACCAGCTTGTGCTGATTACATCGACCCAGATGCCCCATATCGTGCGCACGGGGCTTGCGGGCTGTCTTGGTCTTTCAGAAGAGCAGGTACGCATCATTGCCCCCGATGTGGGCGGGGGGTTTGGTTACAAGGGCATTCTTCTGCCCGAGGAAGTCTGCGCGGGCTTCCTTGCCCGGCATCTTGGCCATCCCGTACGCTGGCTGGAAGACCGGCGCGAACAGCTTGCGGGGAATGCCAACTGCCGCGAACATCATTATGAACTCAACGCCTATGCCGATCGTGACGGGCGGCTGCTGGCGGTGGATGCCGATGCTTCGGTCGATGCCGGGGCGTATTCGATCTATCCCTTTTCCGCCTGTCTGGAAGCAGCGCAGGTGGCCAGCATCCTGCCCGGTCCGTACCGCATGCAGGGCTATCGCTGCCATACCCGTTCGGTGGCGACGAACAAGGCCGGGATCGTCCCCTATCGCGGGGTTGCGCGCGCGGGCGTGTGTTACGCGATTGAAAGCCTCATGGACGATATTGCGGTGCAGGCCGGTCTTGAACCGTGGGAGGTCCGGCTGCGCAACCTCGTGCCTGCCGAACTCATGCCTTTTGATAACATCACCAACAAACATTTCGACAGCGGCGATTACCCCGAAGCCCTGCGCCGCGTGGTGAAGGCGATTGATGTGCCCGGCGTGCGTGCGCGTCAGGCGGCGATGCAGGGGCCGGTCAGGCTGGGGCTGGGGATTGCGATCTTCTGCGAACAGGGGGCGCATGGCACTTCGGTCTACCATGGCTGGGGCATTCCCATGGTGCCGGGTTTTGAACAGGCGGTCGCCCGCCTTACGCCCGATGGCGGGCTGGAACTGCGTGTGGGCATCCAGTCCCACGGGCAGGGGCTGGAAACCACGCTGGCGCAGGTCGGCGCCGAAGTGCTGGGCATTCCGATTGAGCGGATTCAGGTGGTGCATGGCGATACGGCGCTGACACCCTATTCAACCGGCACGTGGGGGTCGCGCTGCATGGTGATGGCTGGGGGCGCTGTTGCCACCGCCTGCCGCGAACTGGCCGAACGCATCGTGGCCATTGGCGCCAAACTGCTGCAGGTGCGTGCGGAAGATACGCGGATAGTGGACGGCGCGGTCGTAAGCGGGGAGCGCACCGTAACCATAGCGGAGGTCGCGCGCACCTGGTACCTCCGCCCACAGGAACTGCCTGCCGATGTCTCTCCCGCCGGGCTGGAGGTGACGGGCGGCTACCGGACCCGGCGTGATACCGGCACGTTCAGCTACGCCGCCCATGCGGTTGTCGTGTCGGTCGATACCGAGATGGGGGATGTAAAGATCCTTGATTACGCGATCTGCGAGGATGGGGGCGTGCTGGTCAATCCCATGATCGTGGATGGTCAGGTCAATGGCGGTCTGGCGCAGGGTGTCGGCACTGCGTTGTATGAGGAAATGCCCTTCGACGCGGCGGGGCAGCCGCTGGCCACCACGCTGGCCGATTACATGCTGCCCGGTGCTACGGAAGTGCCGCTGCTGCGCATCGATCATATGGTTACGCCTTCGCCCTATACTGAATTCGGGCAGAAAGGCATCGGGGAAGGTGGGGCGATCGGGCCACCAGCCGCCATTGCCAACGCGGTCAATGATGCCCTGCGCCCGCTGGGTGTGCGCATGGATCGCCTGCCGATCACGCCGCACCGGATCGTGTCCGCCCTGATGGCGCGCGAACAGGGAGTTGCCTCATGAAGCCTGTCGATTTTGCCTTCGATCAGCCCGCGACGCTGGCACAGGCCAGCACCATGCTGGCGACAGAAGGCGCGCGAGCCATGGGGGGCGGGCAGTCGCTGGGGCCGATGCTCAATTTCCGTGTGGCCCGTCCCGCGCGGATTGTGGCGCTGCATGGTCTGGCGGAATGTCAGGGGGTGGAGGATGCGGGTGATGCCCTGACCCTTGGCGCATCCACGCCCCATGCGGCAATCGAGGATGGGCGTACGCCCGACCTGCCCGGCGGGATACTGTCACGGATCGCGGCCAATATCGCCTATCGGGCGGTCCGCACGCGCGGCACGATGGGGGGCAGCCTGTGTCATGCCGATCCGGGCGCGGACTGGCTGTGCACGCTGGGCGCGCTGGGTGCGCTGGTGCTGACATGGACCCCGCGTGGCGGGCGCATGGTGCCGCTGTCGGGCTTTGTCACCGGTGCGTTCCGCACCGTGCTGCAACCCGGTGAAATCGTGCAAGCCATACGTATTCCCCGCCCCGGCGCGGATTTTGGCTGGGGATACGTCAAGGCGTGCCGCAAACCGGGCGAATTCGCGCATGCCATGTGCGCCGTGTTGCTGGACCCCACGCACGGGGTAAGGCGCATGGTCATCGGGGCGACCGGTGGGCCGCCCGTCGTGCTGGAAGGGGATCGTGCCGATCCGGCCGCGGTCGAAGGCGCGCTGAAGGGGGCGGGACTTGGTCCCGTCGAACGCCGCATGCAGGCGGTGATCGCCGGGCGTGCAATGGAACAGGCCATGCAGGCACACAGGGGAACGCGCGCATGAGCACACTTACACTCACGCTTAATGGCAGGCCCTGCACGGGGGATGCGACGCCACGGACCAGTCTGGCTGATTTCCTGCGCGAGACCGAGCTGCTGACCGGTACGCATGTCGGCTGTGAACATGGCGTATGCGGTGCCTGTACCGTCGTGATGGATGGCCAGCCCGTGCGGGCCTGCATCACGCTGGCGCATTCATGCAGCGGGCGGGACGTGCGCAGTATCGAAGGACTGGCCACGGATGATGTGATGGCGCAACTGCGCGCCGCCTTCACCGCCGAACACGCGCTGCAATGTGGCTACTGTACACCGGGCATGCTGGTGACGGCGCGCGATATCGTCACGCGCCTGCCTGATGCGGATAGCGAACGCGTGCGGCTGGAACTGGCGGGCAACCTGTGCCGCTGCACGGGGTATGGTGGCATCGTGCGCGCGATCATGCGCGTGCTTGAGACGCGACGGGGCGTTCAGGCCGCTATCCCGCCCAGGCTGCCCGCCGCAACCTTTGCCCGCCGCAAGCGCGATGAGGGCGTCATCCCCATGACAGCCCCGATGGCGGAGGGGGCCACAGGTGGCAATACCCCCAACCGGATGCGGCAGGTCCTGCGCATCGGCGTGCCTGCCAGTGCGGTATGGGATGCGGTGCGTGACCCGGAACTGGTGGTCGGCTGCGTGCCGGGGGCACGCCTGCTGTCGCGGGAAGGCAATCAGCTACGCGGGGAAATGACCGCAAGCCTTGGCCCGATTCAGGCCAGTTTCCAGGGGGAAGCGACGGTAAGGTACGCAACGGATGCGATGCGCGGCGCACTGACGTGTCAGGGGCGCGATCAGGCCAGTGGCACACGGCTGTCGGGACAGGCGGATTTTACCGTTGTGCCGGATGGGAATGAGGCCAGCCGGGTGGAAATCGACATGCACTATGCCCTGCGCGGGCCGCTGGCGCAGCTTGGGCGTGGGCCGGTGGTACAGGTATTCGCCAATGAAATCGCCCGCACCGTCGGTCTGAACCTTCAGGCCCGTCTGCGCAATGAGGAAGCCCCTCCGCCGCCTGCACGACTGGGTGCGGGCCGGCTGCTGCTAACGATTATTTGGCGCGCCCTGCGGCGGCTGGTATCGTGGGGTCATGACACATGAACCTACCGTCGCCCGTGGCGATGCACCGGGCTGGATGGGCGATATGGCGCAGCTTGGCGCACGACCGGGATTCCTGATCCGTCGGCTGCACCAGATCCATGTCGCCCTGTTTGCCGAGGAATGCGGCGTGTTCGGCATAACCCCGGTGCAGTACAGCATCATGTGCGTGGCGCAGGCGCGACCGGGACTGGACCAGAGCGAACTGACACAGGAAGTTGGCGTGGATCGCGCCACACTGGCCAATGTGCTGGCCCGGCTGGAAAAACGTGCGCTGGTACGGCGCGAACGCACCACGCGCGACCGGCGGCTCAAGCGGGTTTATCTGACCGAAACCGGGGCGGCCCTGCTGGAAGAAATGGCCGAGCCCGCCCGCCGGGCGCATGCGCGCACCATTGCCGCGTTGACAGGGGCGGATCGGGATGCCTTCCTCGATGCGCTGACCCGGCTTGTGATCGCCGGCAACGAATATGGCCGTGCGCCCATGCGTATCGGCTGATCCCCCGCCCGTCCTGATGCCAGGGAGACCGCGTGCATGACTGTTGTCCTGACCCTGCCCGAAGGAAGCCGCGTCATTCACCGGGAGACCGTTGCGCCGAAAAAGCCGTGGTCACGCGTGCTGGCTACGGGGCAGTTTCTGAGCATTGTCGATCTGCACGGCCAGCAGGCGGTGGATTTCCTGTGCTTTACGGCGCATGCGCCCCATGCGCGGCTGAATGTTCCCAATACCGTCAAGCTGAACCGCTCGCTTTACGTAACAAAGGGAACGGATATGTATTCCGACCGGGCGGAGAAGATGTTTTCCGTTATCGAGGATACATGCGGTTTTCACGATACGCTGGCCGGGTGCTGCAGTTGCGAGATGGATCGCCTGCGCTATGGCGTGGAAAAAACCGAAAGCTGCCGCACCAATTTCATTTCCGAACTGTCAAAATGGGGGCTGGGACCATCGGAAATCGTCTCCAACGTCAATTTCTTCATGCGGGTGAAATTCGCCTCCGACGGGGCGCTTGAAATTGCTGAAGGGATCTCCCGCCCCGGTGATTACGTGACCCTGCGCGCGCATATGCCGGTTCTGGCTGTCCTGTCCAACTGCCCGCAGCAGAACAACCCCTGTTCAGGCTTTGCGCCAACCCCGATCGAGGTCATCGTAAGCGAAGCCGTGTGACGTGATGGCCTTGTGGCGGATCATGCCTTTGCGCTGTATCGCGCGCCTGACAGGCGGCTGACCACCAGCATGGTGATGATGTTCAGCCCCAGCGCAAGGCTGCCGATATTGATATCGCGTATCCAGGCGGGCAGGGCAGGGAACATCGTGGCCATGGTGGCATGGGTCAGGACAGTAATCATGACAACCGTAACCCCCACGCATATGCCCGCCCCGGCTCCCGCCGTATTGACGATGCGACGCGCGGGCAGGCTGGCTACGAGTGATGGGAACAGTTGGGTGACAAAGCTGTAGCCCATGATCAGCAGCCCAACGATGCTGATGGAACTGTCCAGCGCGAACCAGACCGCAACCAGTGTTACGACCGGCACCATCATGCGCGCCATGCGTCCCACCCGCGCACGGTCCCGGGGGACGAAAACCATGGCGTAGATATTGTTGGCTACCAGTGTAGCGGTGGCGATCAGCATCATCGAACCGGGCACGATTGCCGTGAGCAGTCCCGCCGCCCCGATCAGCCCGACAAACCATTGCGGAAAGGTCTGGATCGACAGGCGCAGCAGGGCCATGTCGATCTGACCGCCTGTCAGGCCGGGCACCTGCCCGATGGCGGCGAAGCCCACGATCATGGCAAGGATCATGACCAGCGTGTAAAGCGGCATCAGCACGGCATTGAGGCGAAAGCTGCGCGCCGCATGCGCCGACAGGGCGGAGCCGAACGTATGCGGCCACATATAGATGCCAAGCCCGGATATGATGATGGTCGAACAGTACCATGACGGGCTGAACCCGCTGGTGGACAGTGTCAGCAGGTCAGGCCGCATCTGTCCGATACGGTCGAACATCGCCCCCATGCCACCGTAATAGTGCCATGGCATGTACAGCCCCAGGAATGCGACAATCCCCAGTACCAGCACATCCTTGACCGTAGCGGTCCATGCTGATCCATGCATGCCGGACACCACGACATACACGCACATGACGCTCGCCCCGATCCATACGGAAAGCGAGGGCGAGAGCAGGCCATAGGACGTGGCCTGCACGATGATGCCCAGCCCCTTGAGCTGGAGTACAAGATAGGGGATCATGGAAACCAGACCCACCACTGCCACCAGCAGCGCCAGCGGTTTGCTGTCGTAACGGACACGAAAGAAATCGGCCTGCGTCAGCAGTCCGTGCCTGCGCCCGATTCGCCATACAGGTGGCAGAAGCCAGTAAGACAGCACGAAACCCAGCGCGGTGTAGGCAACCATGTACAGTGCCGCGACCCCATGCGCGTAGGCATAGCCCCCGCCCCCCAGAAAGGTGAAGGTCGTGAACACCTCCCCTGCCATCAGCACGAACATGAAAACCGGGCCGAAGCTGCGACCACCCACGCTCCACTGTTCAAGGTCCATGCGGATGCCGCGCCGCGCCATAAGGCCCAGCGCAAGCGCGCCCGCAATGGTGCCCATTATGATAAGCAGCGCCACGTTCATGGTGCGTCATCCCCATCGTGGCCGTGGTTGGCGGGATCAAGCAGGTAGATCACCCCCATGCTGACGGAACACATGCACACCGACACCACCGTCCAGAACACGAAGAAGGGCATGCCCAGCACCATGGGCCGGTAACGGTTGGCCAGCACGCTGCCCGCCATGATCATGACCAGAGGCACGGGTGCCACGACCATGCGGATGAGCGTGTTCAGCCGGGTACGGCGCGCGGGGGTGTGTGGGGTCGTCGTGCCTGTCAATAGCGTGTTCCATGGTCAGGGTGCGTAAACAGAGCCGGGATTCCGTACGGTATCGTTACGAAAAAAACCATGTCTGTAAAGAATTTGCCTATACTGACTTCAGAAGGCCGTGACGTGCTTGCATTCATACCGTTCGCATGCTGACATTATCGCGTTAACGATATGTCCCTGCACGCCATAGGCCGCGTGATTATGCCCTGCCCCCTGTCTGTGAGAGCGTGAATGGCAAGCCCTACCCCATCCTATATCGAAAACGAAACCATCTATCCCATTCCACCCGATCGCAGGCATGGCACGGCGCGCTACCTTTTCACCTTATGGTTTGGCGCCAACGTCAAGATCCTGACAATCATCACCGGATCGCTGGCGACGACGGCGTTCCATCTTGATTTCCGTTCGGCGGCGATGGCGCTGATTGTCGGCAACCTGGTGGGCGCGGTGTTCATGGCGCTGCATGCGGCACAGGGGCCCCGTCTGGGCGTGCCGCAGATGGTCCAGACCCGTGGGCAGTTCGGTACCTATGGCGCGGTGCTGGTCACGGTCATCGTGATCCTGATGTATGCGGGCTATACCGCGTCCAACGTGACCATAGGGGGCCGGTCGGTCCATAGCCAGTTTCCCGTCGTGCCCCAGTCGGCTGCCATCCTGCTGATCGGTACGTCCAGCCTGCTGGTCGCCATATGCGGCTATGACATGATCCATCGCTGCGCGCGTTACCTGTCGATCCTGTCGGCCTTTACGCTGGTGCTGTGCTTTATCTGGATCATCGGTGTGCAGGGCCTGCCTGCCGATTTCATGTCCCGTGGCAGTTTTTCCGTCCATGACTTCCTTGGCGCAATGTCGGTCGCGGCCCTGTGGCAGCTTTCCTACGCGCCCTATGTTTCGGATTATTCGCGTTACCTGCCACGCGATACCGGCGCGGTGCCCGCATTCTGGGGTACGTATGGCGGCGTGGTGACGGGGGCGACATTCCCCATGCTGCTGGGCGCGCTGTTCGGTATCCTGGCCGATGGGGGGGATGTCATCGCAACCCTGTCGCACAGTCTGGGCGGGCTGAGCTGGTTCGCCGTGCTGGTGTTCTCGGTTACGGTGGCGTGCTGCGGGGCGCTGGATATCTACGGTGGCATGCTGGCCGCGATTACGGTGCTGCAGACCTTCCGCGCTGGATGGCGGCCCGGTGCGGGGGCGCGGGTGATCTTCTGCTTCGCGCTGTTTGCGTGCGGGACGGGGGTTGCGCTGAATGCGCAGGCCGACTTCCTTGAAAACTACATGAACTTCCTGTTTCTGCTGCTGTATGTGCTGGTGCCGTGGACGGCGATCAATCTGGTCGATTATTACCTGATCCACCGTGGCGAATATGATGTGGCATCCTTCTTTCGCCCTAATGGCGGTATTTACGGGCGATGGAACGGGACGGCCCTGTTCTGCTACGTGGCTGGCACACTGGTGCAGGTCCCCTTCATTTCCTCGACGCTGTATACCGGCCCTGCCGCGCGTGCGCTGGGGGGGGCGGACCTGTCGTGGATGGTGGGGCTGATCGTGGTCTGCCCGCTTTATTACGTGATCTGCCGCCTGCGCGCGGGGCGCGTGGCCGCTGGCGTCCGGCAGGTATCATGAACACGCGCGGGACGGCGGACATTACGCCAGAGCACGCGCTGCGTGTCGATCTGGCTGCCGCTTACCGCACTGTCGCACTTGAAGGGGGCGATGACGGC
This sequence comes from Komagataeibacter saccharivorans, assembly GCF_003207825.1. Taxonomy (GTDB): domain Bacteria; phylum Pseudomonadota; class Alphaproteobacteria; order Acetobacterales; family Acetobacteraceae; genus Komagataeibacter; species Komagataeibacter saccharivorans. The sequence goes on from NZ_NKTY01000004.1 coordinate 100,561, forward strand.
GTGTTCAACCATTTCTCCGCCGCCGTGCCGGGGGCGGAGGGGGAATTCCTGCTCAAGCCCTTCGGCCCGCTGTTTGAGGAGGTGACGGCATCCGGCCTGATCCGGGTCGATCTTGCGGGGCGCATCGTCGCGGGGCAGGGGATGTGGGAGCCAACGGCCTTTCACATCCATGCGCGCATCCACGCCGGGGTGCCCCGGGCACGCTGTGTGATGCATACCCACATGCCCTATGCCACGGCGCTGACCAGCCTTACGGATATGCGCATCCTGCCCATTACGCAAAGTGCGATGCGCTTTGTCGGGCGCGTGGGCTATCTGGAAGAATATGAAGGGCTGGTTCTGGATGAGGATGCAGCCCTGCGGCTGGTCGCGGCCCATCGCGATCACGACGTGGTGCTGATGGCCAATCATGGGGTATCGGTCATCGGGCGGGATGTCGCCGCCTGTCTGTATGACCTGCATTATCTGGAAATCGCCGCGCGGGACCAGTATCTGGCCCGTACCATGGGCGCACCACTTCGCCCTGTGGCGCCTGATGTCGTGGCCCGCGCGGTCGGGCAGATGGTGATGGAACGTGAAACTTCGGCTGCCGTGCATCTGGCGGCCATGAAGCGGCGGCTGGACCGCCTGTTGCCCGGATACGCGGCGTAGGTCATTTCAGCGCGCCGTTATCGGGGCGGCCGGAAACCCTTTTTTCATATCTGTATGAGACGAGAGGATGGGCGCAAACGATCGCCCACAATCCACGTAACCTCTGGCGGATGGGAACAGGGCAGATGGGAAATATCGGGAATGCCTATTTTGACACCGACAATACGGTTACGGAAAGTGGGTCCTATACGCTTGCCCCCACCTCCGTACTCGGTGTTCTGGGCTCTGCCAGCATGGATGTTGAATCCGGTGATGGCAGTCCGGTTTCGGCAAATGTTTCCCTTGATGGACTGCTCGATACGCCCATAACGGCGCTGAGTACCTACACGGTAACCGCAGGGGACAATACATCCGTTACGGTCACGGCCGGGACGGTGGCGCTGGGTACCAGCGTGATCGTGGATGCGGACGGGGGGGATGTTAGTCTCGCCGGTGGGTTGCTGACCGCGCTGTCGGGTGTGACCATCAACATATCCAATGGCGGCACATTTGATGGTAACGGCGTGATCTCGGCCGCCAGTGGCCTGACCCTCAATTTTCAGGGGGGCGGCGGAACGCTCAATCTTGCCGGGTCCAGTGGCGGTCTCGCCCTGCTTGATGGCGCCAGTATCAATGGGTTCGGCACGGGCGACCGCATCATTGTGGAAAGCGATGGCGCGCCAGCCACCATAACCAGTGTCGATTATGACAGCTTTCTGGGCACGTCGACCGTAACATTTTCCAATGGTGATACCCTGGACCTGAACGGGCAGTATCAGGATACCGATCCGGGGACGGATAATTATCTCGGCACCGTGGCCGATACGGATGGCGCAGGCACGGTGCTGGTCTGTTTCCTGTCCGGTTCAATGGTGCGTACGGCACAGGGCGATGTAGCCATAGAAGAAATCCGCGTGGGTGATGAAATTCTGGTCCATCATGAGGGACGGCAGGTGTTCCGTCCCGTCATATGGACGGGAACCGCCACGGCCAGCGTGAAACCCGGCCCCTATCCCGATGAGGCGGGGTATCCGGTACGCATCGTAAAAGATGCCATCGCCAGCGGTGTTCCCTACAGGGATATGCTTGTCACGCCCGAACACTGCCTGTTCTTTGATGGCCGCTTCCTGCCGGTGCGCATGCTGGTCAATAACCGCAGCATTTATTACGACCGCACCATATCAACCTATACCTATTATCATCTTGAAACGGAAAGCCATTCCATCATTACGGTGGATGGCATGCTGACGGAAAGCTATCTGGATACAGGAAACCGGCATGGCTTCAGGCAGACGGGACCGGTTGTCCGGTTTCCGGGGCAGGAAAAGACATGGGCGCGGGACAGTGCGGCGCCACTGGATGTGTCGCAGGATTTCGTCAGGCCGCTTTTTGACATGATCGACGCCCGTGCATGCGCCAGTGACATCCCTGCACGCCATGATGTGCTGGAAACCACGGCGGATGCCGATCTGCATCTGGTAACGGATAGCGGTGCGGTCATCCGTGCGATGCGCGAAGCCAAGGGTTTCACCTTTTTCATGATTCCGCCTGACGTGCAGGAAATTCGGATCATGTCGCGCACCAGCCGACCGTGTGACACAATGGGGCCTTATGTCGATGACCGTCGGCATCTTGGTGTTCTGATCCGTGACATCAGACTGTTTGAGGGCAATGCAGCGCGCGCCCTTACCGCACATCTGGGTCTGGACGCCCCGAATGGATGGCACGATAGCGGCAGCGCGGACCGTCGCTGGACGGACGGGAAGGCGGTTGTGGAACTGGGCAGGCGGCAGCATGCGCTGAAGGCGCTGCTGTGTATCGAAATACTGGCCGCCGGTCCCTATCGTATTGTGGAGACCACGCATGAAGGAAACGGCCTGACACGCCTGAGCGCCTGACAGGGGCATCCCTGTTCCGCTTCGCGGGAACAGGGCCGCGGCACGGTAATGATCATTCCGTTACACAAACGGTGCATGGTATTCCGAACGTTCATGTGGGTCTGAAGTAAATTCCATTGCGGGTGTCCCGTTTCCATCTGAATACTCCATTCAGATATTACGAGGACGCAGCATGTCCCTGCACGCAGACAGACCGATGCGGACCCATGAGGGCGTGCCGCTTCTGGGCAACTTCATCAATGGCCAGTTCGAATATACGGACCGGCTGTTCCACGACATAAGCCCCGTCGATGGCGCGACCATCGCCTATGTGAACGAGGCCGATGCGCAGCAGGTGGACCGCGCCGTGCAGGCCGCACGGCAGGCGCTGGAAACCGGGCCGTGGGGCCGCAGCACGGTAACACAGCGTGTAGCCGCCCTGCGCGCGGTGGCCAGTGGCATCGAAGCGCGATTTGAGGAATTTGTCGCCGCCGAGATAGCCGATACCGGCAAGGACACGCATCACACCCGCACCATCGACGTGCCGCGCGGGATCGCCAATTTCCGCTTTTTTGCCGACCTGATCGCCACAATGGGCAGCGAAAGCTACCATACCGATACAGCCGATGGCGCGGGCGCGCTCAATTACGTGCGTCGTCGTCCGGTGGGTGTTGTTGGTGTGATCGCGCCATGGAACCTGCCGCTGCTGCTGCTGTCATGGAAACTGGCGCCTGCGCTGGCATGCGGTAATGCCGTTGTGGCCAAACCATCGGAAGAAACACCCTATACCGCTACATTGCTGGCGCAGGTCATGGATGACGCGGGCATACCGGCGGGGGTTTTCAACCTGGTGCATGGTTTCGGCGCGGATTCCGCAGGCGCCTTCATAACCCGTCACCCCGGTATCGACGCCATTACCTTTACGGGTGAAAGTTCCACCGGCACCACCATCATGCAGGCGGCGGCACCCGGTGTTAAGCCGGTATCCTTTGAACTGGGCGGCAAGAACGCAGCCATCGTCTTTCCTGATGCGGATGTGGAGGAAGCCGCGGACGGTGTCGCCCGTTCCGCGTTCTCCAATTGCGGGCAGGTCTGTCTGGCGACGGAACGGGTTTATGTGGCGCGCCCCCTTTTCGAGCGTTTCGTGCAGGCATTGCGGGTGCGGGCCGAAGCCCTGTCCCCCGCGCGGGCAGACAGCGACGCGGGGATCGGCCCGCTGATTTCCCATGCGCACCGCAGGAAGGTTCTGGGGTATTACGCCCGTGCCGTAAGTGATGGGGCCTGTGTGGTGACCGGTGGCGACATGCCGTGGTTTGGTGATGAGCGTGATGGCGGGGCCTTTATCGAACCCACCATCTGGACCGGCCTGCCCGATGATGCCGCCTGCGTGCGGGAGGAGATTTTCGGCCCTGTCTGCCACGTCGCCCCCTTCGATACGGAGGCGGAGGTGCTGCAGCGAGTCAACAACTCCCCCTACGGTCTGGCCGCAGCCGTATGGACCAACGACCTGCGCCGCGCGCACCGTGTGGCGGCCCGGATCGATGTGGGGATCGTCTGGGTGAATACATGGTTCCTGCGTGACCTGCGCACGCCGTTCGGTGGCGTGAAACTGTCCGGTATCGGACGGGAAGGGGGCATTCGCTCGCTGGATTTCTATTCCGAAACCACAAATATCTGCATCAGGATGTGACACCCATGAACATGCCAGTCCTGACCGGGACGGCGGAACGTGCGTTCCGTCAACTCCAGACCGCTGCGCGTACCGGCGTGGCCTGCGCGCCCGTGCGTGACCTGATCGGCGGGGCTGCTGCCGTCGATACCGCCTATGCCGTGCAGAGTGCGCTGGTCGCGGCCCGTGTGGCGGCGGGGGCACGTATCGTCGGGCGCAAGATCGGCCTGACCGCCCCGGTCGTGCAGCAGCAGTTCGGTATCGACCAGCCCGATTACGGTGTCCTGACTGCCGATATGGAAGTGGCACCCGACGGGATCATTCCCGTGGGTGCAACCCTGCAGCCCCGGTGCGAGGCCGAAATCGCCTTCGTCCTGTCGCGTGACCTGCCCCATGTCGATCCCGGCATGGCGGAGGTCATTTCCGCCGTGGACTACCTTCTGCCCGCCATCGAGATCGTGGATAGCCGCATCGCCGGATGGGATATCACCGTGGCGGATACCATTGCTGATAACGCGTCGTCCGGCCTGTTCATACTGGGGCAGGACCGACGGTCCCTGCGTGATGTGGACCTGTATGCCTGCGGCATGGTGATGGAATGTCGTGGGGGCGAGGTCTCGACCGGCGCGGGGGCGGCGTGCATGGGTTCCCCGCTTAACGCACTGCGCTGGCTGGCGGCTGAAATGGCCCGGCGCGGCATGCCGCTGCGCGCGGGGGAAGTGGTGCTGTCGGGTGCGCTGGGGCCGATGGTCGCAGCCCGGCCCGGCGACAGTTTTGACGTGCGCATCAATGGTCTGGGCGCAGTCAGCGTCCGCTTTGCGCCAAAGGGGGAACACCATGGCGATTGACGCCACCACCATACGCGCCGTGGCGCGGCGGCTGGATGATGCAGCGCGGCAGGGTCAGGCGATCGAACAGGTAACGGTGCAGATGCCGGAACTGGATCTGGACGATGCCTATGCCATACAGGCGCAGCTTGCCGCCTTGCGCATTGCGCGCGGCGAGCGGATCGCTGGCGTCAAGATGGGCTTCACCAGTCGCGCCAAGATGCGGCAGATGGGCGTGTCCGACCTGATATGGGGGCGGCTGGGGGCTGGTATGGAACTGCCCGATGGCGCGGTATTCGACATGTCCACGGCCATTCATCCCCGTGTGGAAACCGAACTGGCCTTTATCCTGCGCCGCCCGTTATGTGGTCCCGTCAGCACGACGGAAGCGCGTAACGCGATCGAGGCGGTCCTGCCTGCGCTGGAAATCATTGACAGCCGCTATCGGGACTTCCGCTTCAATGTTGTGGACGTGGTGGCGGATAATGCGTCCGCCCGCGGGTTCGTGCTGGGCGAGCCTGCATCGGCGCGGATGGATTTTTCCAACCTTGGCATGGTCCTGCATCTGGACGGGCAGGTGGTGCAGACTGGATCGTCCGCCGCCATTCTTGGCCATCCGTTGCGCGGACTGATGGAAGCCGCGCGACTGGCGGGCGAACGTGGCGCGCGGCTTGAAGCGGGCGAGATCGTGCTGGCGGGTGCGGCGACGGCAGCGGTGGCGCTAAGGCCGGGCTGCCATGTCTCGGCCACGGTGCAGTCGCTGGGGCGTCTTGGCTTCACAACAACGGGGGAACGGTCATGACGGAAGGTGTGGTCGCGGGGCGCGCGGTGCCGCGCGGGCGTTTTCCCCATCTGCGGCGCGCAGGGGATTTCCTGTTCGTATCGGGCACCAGCTCCCGCCGCCCCGATAACAGTTTTGAAGGCGTGCGCGTGGATGCAATGGGCACGACCGATCTGGACATCCGCGCGCAGACCCGCGCGGTAATCGAAAATATCGACGCGATCCTGCGCTCGGTAGGGGCCGGTCTGGCCGATTGCGTGGATGTCACCACCTTTCTGGTCAATATGAACGATTTTGGCGGCTATAACGCGGTGTATGGCGAATATTTCGGCTTTGACGGGCCGACACGTACCACGGTGGCCGTTCACCAGTTGCCCCATCCGCATCTGCTGATCGAGATGAAGGTAACCGCCTTTTACCCGCAACCCGGTCCGGCGTGAGGGATTTCACATGACACAGCTTTCGGCATTCAGTTTCCGTAAATGGATCGATGACAACCGCCACTTGCTGAAGCCGCCGGTCGGCAACCAGCAGATATGGACCGACACCGGACTGATGGTGACGGTGGTGGGTGGTCCGAACCAGCGGACGGACTTCCATGATGATCCGGTGGATGAGTTCTTTTACCAGCTTGAGGGTGACATGGTGCTCAAGGTGGTGGATCGCGGCCAGCATTACGATGTCCCGATCCGCGAAGGGGAGATTTTCCTGCTACCGCCGCATGTGCGTCATTCGCCCCAGCGTCCCATGCCGGGATCGGTCGGCCTGGTGATCGAAAACGCCCGTCCCCCAGGCGAGATGGACGGGTTCGAGTGGTACTGCTTTGAATGCGGCGCGCTGGTTCACAGGGTGGAGGTGCGGCTGCACAGCCTCGTGACCGATATTCCCCCGCTTTATGATGCGTTCTACGCCAGCACCGAACAGCGCACCTGTCCGCAATGCGGCGCGCTGCATCCGGGCAGGACAGCACCCGACGGCTGGGTCAGGCTGCCATGATCATTGACCTTCATTCCCACTTCCTGCCTGCGGCATGGCCGGACCTGCAGGCGCGTTTCGGCACGCCCGACTGGCCATGGATGCGTCATGTCGATGATGAACATGCGATGCTCATGCTGGGCACGCGCGATTTCCGCCCGGTCTACGATGCGTGCTGGAACGCGCAGCGGCGCGTGGCGGAAATGGATCGGGACGGTATCGACATTCAGGTCATTTCCGCCACACCCATCCTGTTCGCCTATGGTCGGCCAGCGGCGCAGGCCGAATACTGTGCGCGGATATTCAATGACGCGGCGCTGGAAATCTGTTCCCACGCTCCCACGCGGCTGCGTGCGCTGGCGCAGGTGCCGTTGCAGGATACCGACATGGCCTGCCGGGAAGCATCGCGCGCCATGGCCAGCGGGCATGTCGGGGTGCAGATCGGCAACCATGTGGGTGACCGTGGTCTGGATGACGCGGGCATCATGACCTTCCTGCATCACTGCGCGCAGGAAGACATTCCCCTGCTGATCCATCCATGGGACATGATGACCAATGCGCGGATGGGGCCGTACATGCTGCCATGGCTGGTGTCCATGCCGGCGGAAACGCAGCTTTCCATCCTTTCCCTTATCCTGTCGGGCGCGTTCGAGCGTCTGCCGCGTAATCTGCGGCTGTGTTTCGCCCATGGCGGGGGCAGTTTTCCCTACCTGCTGGGGCGTGTTGATAATGCGTGGCGCAACCGGGACATCGTGCGCGTCGACTGTCCCAATCTGCCATCGAGTTATGTGGACCGTTTCCATGTCGATTCCGCCGTGTTTGACCCCGACGCGCTGGAACTTCTGGTTCGCGTGATGGGGGATGAGCGGATCATGCTGGGATCGGACTATCCCTTTCCGCTGGGGGAAAGCCCGGTTGGCGGCCTTGTGCGGTCTGCCACGTTCCTCGGTGCGGATGCACGTGCGCGGATACTGGGGGGCAATGCGGCGGCGTTTCTGGGCCTGTCCCGCAACGTGTGAACAGGGCCGGGGGCATTTACGCCCTGGGGCCGGGGAAATCCGTTCCTTCGTCCAGCAGCGGGCAGGTGGGCACGTCGTCCACCGCGCGGCGCAGTGCGGCGATCATGTACCGGGCGGCAGCGGTGCGGCTGCTGTTCAGTCCGGTGGTGATGCCTATGGGGCTTATGGTTGCACGCAGCAGGATGGGCAGCAGCACCATCCGGCCCGCCTGCGTTTCGATCTGGGCGCTCTGCCACGGCATGACGGCCACATAATCATCCGCCGCCAGCAGGCCGCGATTGGTCAGCAGGGATACGGACTCCACCGCGCCGCGCGGCGGCGGCACGCCTTCGTCGTGAAATGCCTGATCCACCTGCTGGCGCAGTACAGTTCCCGGCGGGGGCAGTATCCAGTCCGCCATCGCCAGGTCCGCAAGGTGGAGCGCCCCGCGTCGCGTCAGGGGATGTTCAGGACGGGTGACGATGCAGGCGACATCATGCAGCAGGATTTCATCGGCCAGATGGTCATGTTCGCGCGTATCGGGAATGCGGCCTGCGATCAGGTCGATTTCACCACGCAGCATGGCGGGTACCAGTACGTCATTCGTCCCCTCGATGACGGAAACCGTCAGGCCCGGTCGTTCCCGGCGCAGCAGGGCGATTGCACGGGGCAGCAGCACGGCCGATGCGGATTGCAACGTGCCCACCATCACACGGCCACCCGTGGGATCGGGGCTGGTCACGTCCGCGGCGGCCTGTATGAACATGTCCATCATCACGCGCGCATGCGCCAGCAGGACCTGACCCTGTGCGGTGGGGGTGGTGCCCGAACTGGTGCGCGCGAACAGGCGGGTGCCGAACAGCATCTCCGTTTCCTGCAATGCTTTCGTCACCGCCGACTGGGTCATGTTCAACTGGCGCGCCGCTGCCGCAAGCGATCCGGTCCCGGCTATGGCCATGACCATGCGCAGGTGGCGAAAGCCCAGACGGGCAATAAGATGATCCGACAGGGCGTTCCCCTTCCGCATGGCCGCGACACGGTATGTTTCGATAATGGGTCGTAACATTTTTCTGCTGCAACGGGTAAGTCATCCCCTTGCGTGGCAGATACGCCGTGATGCGTCAGGCCGGGTCCAGCGGTGCATCCTTATCCATGCGCAAGGCGGGGCGCGGCCCTGTCGTATACGTATTCATTATACCTTTGACGAAACGAATGCCGTATGGGAGGCGTGTTGTGACGCACGCGGATGCGGAATCGCGCCCGGTCGTGCCGCCGCCCAGAAAAACATTCCTGTCCATCGTCGCGCATCGCGCGCGTAACCGGAGCCCGTAGTGACCGCATCCGCGTCCAGCCCGCCGCTTGGCGGGGTCAGCAGGACCACTGGTATTTCATCGGTGGCCTACGTCCATCTTCTGATGATCTATGTGATATGGGGCAGCACCTATCTTATGGTGAAAATATGCCTCCACGGGGCGGGGCATATCCTGCCGCTGCATATCCAGTTCGGGCGCGAAGGGTGTGGCGCGCTGATTCTGGCGTCACTGGCCCTGTACCGGCACGGCCTGCCCCAGCGCCTGCGCTGGCCCGATCTGGTGCGTTGTATCGGCACCGGCATGCTCATGTGGGCAGGTGGCAATACGCTGGCGACATCCTGCGCGCCCTATGCCAGTTCTGGCTTTATCGTCATGTCGATGGGGTCGATCCCGTTATGGTGCGCGCTGTTCGACTGCGTGGTGTCACGGACCCGTCCATCCATGCGGGTGGTGGGTGCGCTTCTGGCCGGACTGGGGGGGCTGTTCATGGTGGTCTGGCCCGTCATTTCCGGGCATGGCGGCATTTCAGGGCCACATCCGGTGCTGGTGGTTATGGTATTGCAGCTTTCGGCCATGACGTGGTCGCTGGGTACGGTGTTGCAGCGTCCCCTCGCCGGACGGCTGGCGCCGGAATGGACGGCGGCGATCCAGATGGCCTGCGCATCATGCCTGCTGGCTTTTGTCCTGTGGGTGCGGGGCGCGCCACTGCCGGATTATCCTGCGCCCGCGCAGATCGGCGCATTCGTCTATCTGGTCATTTTCGGCGGTGTGGTCGCCCCTGCATCCTATGTGGTGGTCCTGCGCACGTTTTCGCCGGAAATTGCGTCCACCTTCGCCTATGTCAACCCGGTGGTGGGGTTGCTGCTGGGGTGGGCCGTTCTGGGTGAACAGCCCGCGCTGCTGTCCATTGCCGGGATTGTGGTGGTGCTTGGCAGCGTTGCGCTGATCATGCGACGGTCGTGAAGGGCGCGCACGATGGTGCCGTTATTGCGCACCGTCGTGCTGGCCACCATCCACAGCAAGGATAATGTCTGCATGCCATCGTCCCGCCCGACCGTAGCCCATGATGTTTCGGTTCCGTTCCAACTTGGGCTGGGCGAGCGTATGAGCTACGCCTGTGGTGATCTGGCCGGTAACGCCATGTTCGGCATTACGGGGTCCTACCTGCTGTATTTCTATGTGAATGTCTGTGGCCTTGCCGCGGGTCAGGTTGCGATCCTGATGCTGGCCGCGCGTGTGGTCGACAGCGTGGCCGATCCGTGCATCGGTTACATGATCGACCGGCGCAGGCTGTTCCGTGGCCGTGTCGGCCCCTACATGAAATGGTTTTCGCTACCATTGGGGCTGGCGCTGCTGCTGTGCTTTATCCGCCTGCCGGTGGGTGCGGGCGGGCGGCTGGCATGGGCGTACGGAACCTACCTGTTGATGGGCATCGTGTTTTCGATGGTGAATGTGCCGTACGGCGTGCTGCCCAATGTCATGACGCGCAATGGTCGTGACCGACTTTCCCTGGCCATGTTCCGTATGATGGGGGCGACGGGCGGCACCTTTTTCATGGGGGCGGTCACGCTGCCGCTTGTCCACTGGCTGGGTGGCGGGAATGAACGCATCGGCTATCCGGCGGCGATGGCGGTGATCGGGCTGCTGGGTGGGCTGGTGCTGATGGTGCCTGCCTTTACATGCACGGAACGTTATGTCCTGCAGCCTGCCCATAACCCGCTGCGTGTCATGCTGGCGTCCCTGCTGCGCAATCGGGCATGGGTGGTGGTAACGGTCGTGCTCAGCCTGTTTTACATCAACCTTACGGCGTTTTACGGTCTGTCGCTTTATTACGCCACGGCGGTTCTTGGTCGGCCCGCGACGTTTGGCGGGTTGCTGATTTCGGTCATGGGGATTGGCAAGGTGCTGGGTGTGACCTGTTCGGGCTGGCTGGTGCGCCGGATCGGGCAGCGCGCGACGGTGGCGGTGCCCTACGGGCTGTCGGCGCTGTGTCTGGTGGTGTTTGTATCCGCGCCCAATCGACCGGTGCTGCTGGGCGCGGTTTTTGGTCTTGCCTGTTTTTTTGAAGGTATGACGCTGCCGGTATTTTACGCGATGATTGCGGATGCAATCGATCTTGGCGCAGTGCTGACGGGGGTGCGGGCGGCTGGTCTGACCTATTCCATAAACAGTTTCATGGGCAAGGTCGCGTGGGCTGCTGGCGGTGCGCTGTCGGCGGCCATGCTGGGCTGGGGTGGTTATGTCTCTGGTCTGGCGGTGCAGTCCCCGCAGGCGCGGGCGTTCATCTGCATGGGGTTTGTCGGCGTCCCCATTTTCATTGCCTGCGTGTCGGCTGTTCTGGTGTGGTTCTATCCATCCGAGGATGAGGTCATGGCGATCAGGCTGCGTGCGCATGCCGGCGCATGACCGGGGACGCCGGGCGCCCTTGACGATGGCCCGGCACTCCGATCTTGTTCTGTTTCCGAACTGAAATCCGCTCCATACGCAACCCGTGATGAAGGATAGGTGCGACAGGATGATTGTCGATCCAACAATACCCGTGCAAAGGGCATGGAACACATGGTCCGACCGCCCTGCGGAACTGACCTTCCTGCCGCTGGGCGTAAAGCTTACCCCGATCCTGTATTCCACCAGCCAGCGTAGGGCGACACTCCTGCCGCCCGGTGCGGATATCGTGTTCGGACGGCATGCGGCGGATGGCGCATGGATCGAATTTGAAACGCGCCACGCGGGCACGCATCTGGATTTCCGTTATGACCGGGCTGATCCGTACGCGGTGCGGGGGGAGTGGAATGGCCGCGTGCCGGGGGAATGGGGATTACGGTACTGGGTGACGTTATGCCTGTCGGGTGCGAAGGGGGAGGAAGTTGTCTATCGGGATGGGGCGGCCGTCATCCGTGTGGACACCCGCCATGTCGCCCTTGTAACGCGTGAGGAGGCGGTGCAGGTCACGGCACATGATACGGTGGAAGCCGTGGCGGCGGATTACGATACGAACGGCTATTTCCACACCGCCACGCGCGGTATTTGCGGACGTGTTATTGCACTGCGTTTCAACCTGGAAATGATGCGCAGCAATGCGTTTGCCGCAGCCGTGGCCGACTGCCCCGATCTTGCCATACGCAACGCCCGTGCTGCGCTGGCTGCGCCAGCAGGGGATGCCTGCCTGCCGGTCCAGACAGGCATGCACGCAGGCGCGCTGGATGCGGTGCGTGACGTGATGGCATGGAACACGGTTTATGACGGGATCAATCACCGGCCCTATACTTCTGTCAGCCGGATATGGAATCTGGGAAAATTCGCGGTCTGGTTCAACGATCAGACCTATGCTGCGCTGATGACGGGCCTGTTCGATACGGGTATTGCGCGCGAAAACATGGCCGTGGCGATGGCCAGCGCCACCCCGCAGGGCAATTTCGCATGCATCGTCACGTCCAACGATGCATGGGTTGACCGGACACAGGCCCCGAATGGGGCCTTCATGGCATGGATGATGTATCTGCGCACGCGCGATCGTTCGTTGCTGGAACTGGTCTATGGCCCGCTGGTGCGAAACCAGCGATGGTGGCGCACCCATCGTGACCCCGATGGGCGGGGGCTGGTATCGTGCGGAACCTCTGCCGTGGGGGAAGGGCTGTACAAGGGCACCCATTTTGGCGCGCGCAACGAAACGGGCATGGATAATTCCCCTACCCATGATGAAGCGGTGTATGATCCGCACACACGCACGCTGTCGCTGCTGGATGTCGGGCTGAACTGCACGCTGGCGCTGGATGCGGAAATGCTGGCGCTGATCGCGGCTGAACTGGGTCATGATACGGAAGCAGCCGAATTCGCCGCCCTTGCAGCCTCAGGCCGCGCGTTGATCCGTGATGAATTGTGGGATGAGACGCGTGGCATTTTCGCCAACCGTCAGCGCGATGGTGGTTTTGTCCGTAGTCTGGGACCGACCAGTTTCTATCCGCTGATCTGCGGTGCGGCGACCCCGGAACAGGCGCACAGCCTGCTGCGGCATCTGGAAGATCCGGCGACGTTCGGCGGCGAATACGTGCTGCCCAATGTCACGCGCGATGATCCTGCTTTTGCCGATAACGTATACTGGCGGGGGCGTATCTGGCCGAACGTGAATTATTTCGTCTGGCATGGCCTGCGTCGTTACGGTTTTGATGAACAGGCATCCCGCCTTGCGGCGCAGAGCATGGCGCTGTTCAACCAGTCATGGACCACGCGGCGCATATCGGGCGAGAATTACAGCGCCATTGACGGGGAGGCATCGGACCAGCCCGATACCGACCTGTTCCTGTCGTGGGGTGCGATGCTGCCCATGCTTGGTGTGGCGGAGGTCATGGATTTTAACCCGTGGACCGGTTGGGAAATCACTATTACGGGTCAGGATACCGTGCTGGGGCCGGTGCAATCCCCGCTGGGTGCGCTTACACTGGTGGTGCGTGACGGTGTGATGCGCCTCATGCGTGGTGCGCGCGTTCTGCTGTGTTGCGATATGGTGGGGCGCATGACGGATATCGTGCTGGATAAGGGGATGTTTTCCTGCCGCCTTGCGCCTGCGCGATCGGGGCGGATTATTCTGGGCCTGCCGTTTGTTTCACCCGAAAAGACGATCGCCGCGCAGGTAAATGGACATGGCGTCGCCATAACGGGCGATACGGCAACAGGCAGCCTGATCGCACTGGATGATATCGGCGCGGGGGCAACGGTGTCGGTGCATTATACCCCGACCATCGCCGCGGCGATTGCGCCGGGTGCATGATGTCCGGTCTGTTCTCGGCGTAATAAGGCAGTGCTCTTCAACGTCGGATATAACAGGGCGGGGATGTTGCCTGTAGGACAGTCTGTACGCAGCACGGTCCGTAAGATCGGCCGCAGGTATGGCTCACGCCATCCCCTTGCCAAGGCAGGGAAACCGACCCATGGTAAGACTTGAGCGTATGGTCGTGTCTGGCGCGCCTGCATGTGTCCGGACCAGTAGGGAACGTATATGATACCGCCGGTGCGTTACACCCTTCGGCAACTGCGCTATTTTGTCGCCACCGCCAATACCGGTTCCATCGCGGCGGCGGCGCGACAGATCCATATTTCCCAACCTTCCATCTCGGCCGCTATCGCCAGTCTTGAGGCCAGCTTCGGCATACAGCTTTTTTTGCGTAACCATGCCAGCGGCCTGTCCCTGACACCGGAAGGGGAGGCGTTCCTTCAGAAAGCCTGTTCCTTCCTGCAGCAGGCGCATGACCTTGAAGCCGCCATGTCCGGCCTGTCCGGCAAGGTGACGGGCGAAGTCCATATTGGCTGCATGTCCACGCTTTACCCGTTTGTCGGTCCATTGCTGCATAGGGTGTTCCAGACCCGTTACCCGCAGGCGCATCTGCGCATCATGACGGGGCACCACCGGGATCTGACAGAAAAGCTGCGGCGCGGCGATATATGCGCGATGATATGCTACGACCTGCAACTTGATCCCGATGTCGATTTCCATCCCTGCGCTGCCTTGCCGCCCTTCGTTTTGGTGGGGGAGACGCATCCGCTGCGGTTGCGGGAAACGGTGGCGTTGCAGGAAGTCATGGACCAGAAGTTCATTCTGCTGAACCTGCCGGTATCACGGGATTATTTCGTCTCGATTTTTGCGCGCAGCCATATCGAACTGCACAATTTTGAATGTGTTGACTGCATGGACACGGTCAGAAGTCTGGTGGCCCACGGGCATGGGTTCAGCCTGCTGAATGTCAGGCCGCGCAACAGGGCCTCTCTCGACGGGTCGCCCCTTTATTATCTGCGCCTTTCCGATGATGTTCCGGTGTTGCGGTACGGACTGGCGTCAATTGATAATGGCTGGAACAATCCCCGCCTGACCCTGCTGCGCGAAATCTGCGATACCTACCTTGTCGGTAATGAAATGCCCGGCACCGAACCGTAACGGGGCCATGCGGATGGACTTCTCCCGCATGGTCCATTCAGGGATTATGCCATTTCCGTCGTCATGGCCTGAAAGCGGGCGGTTTCCATGTCGCACGCATAGGCATCGACCATGGGGTAGGGGCTGGATGCCAGTTCGTTGACCGCATGGATGATGAAATCTGCTTTGTGGTCATCGGTCAGGGCGCAGAAATTCAGGCGCGTCCAGCCGGGTTTGCGTATTTCGTTTCCGTTCAGGATGTTCTGGCGCAGTTCTTCCGACATGGGCTGGTCGATGCCCAGCAGATCATGCGCGTATGGACCCGCGCAGGCGCATCCGCCACGGGCCTGAATGCCATACAGGTCCGACAGCATGCGGGTGAACAGTTGCTGATGGATCAGGCCACCCTGACGGGTATCGTGAACCTGTATTGAAAAGATCGGCAGGCAGCGGCTGGCGGCAGGGTTGCCCAGTATGGTGATATGCGGATTGTGCTGCCACGCCTGCAGGGCGCGTTTGTGCAGTGTTGCATGTCGCGTATCAAGCCAGTCCTGCCCCATCGCTTCCTTGACAAGAAAGGCCAGCCCGGCGCGGACATCGCCGATGACGTTGGGCGTGCCGGCTTCTTCCCGACTGGTCAGGCTTTCGGCATAATCATGTCCCCATGGGGAGACAAACCTTACGGTTCCTCCACCGGGAAAAACCGGCCGCGTACGCCTGACTGTGGCATCACGTACGATCATGATGCCCGATGCCGCAGGCCCACCCACGAATTTATGGGGTGACATTACCACGGCATCCTTCTCACAGGCGGTACCGGCCTTCATGTCGATGGGAAGATACGGGCCACCGCCTGCGTAATCCCACACGGACAGGGCACCATGTGCCCTGAGCATCCTTGTGACCGCATCGACATCCGTGATGATCCCGGTCACGTTTGATGCCGCCGAAAAGGCGCCGATCCGCAAGGCGTCGGGATCTGTCGCTGCAAGCGCCCGTTCGAGATGGTCCAGATCGGGACCACCCTCCGGCGCTTCGTCAATCACCATGATATCCGCACCACTTTCCCGCCATGGCAGGATGTTGGAATGGTGTTCATACGGCCCGAGAAAGACGACCGGACGTGGTCCCGTCCCCACGGCATCGGATACCCCGAACAGGTGAACCAGCCGGTTCAGTCCCGCAGTTGCCCCCGAACCGCAGAACACGGTGGAAAACCCGGTTTCCGCCCCACATATCCGTGCAATATGCGCCCGTGCCGCCTGACGCATGCGGGTCATGTAGCGCCCACAGAACGAGGCCTCGGTATGGGAATTCGCGTAATAGGGCAGCACGCGATGGGTTACGAAATCCTCGACCTGTCGCAACGCACGGCCTGATGCCACGTAATCGGCATAGACAAGGGGTTTTGGGCCAAACGGCCCCGGAACGGGTGCGCCTTCACCAATCAGGCTCGCGCGCAACCCCTCCACCCCAGCGTCCTGCAGACCAGCCATGAATTCCGATATCGACATGTCATCCACTTGCATCGCACAACCCACCGCCTTCATTGCGGGATGATGTTAATGGGGTTCCGTAGGGATTTTTTCCCTATTTCATGGTTGTTTTTGCTGAATATGTGGTCATACGATCGTTTATGAGCAGAAAACCTGATGAATTTGATCGCTCCATCCTGCGGGCCCTGCAAAAGAACGCGGGCCTGTCGCAGCGCGAACTGGCGGACATTGTTGGCCTGTCCCAGAATGCGTGCTGGCGGCGGCTGAATGCGTTGCGGGCAAGCGGTCTGGTTGGCAACCAGACGCTACGGCTTGATCCGGCAAGGCTGGGGCTTGGCCTGACCGTTTTTGTCATGGTGCGGACCCGCAATCATTCGCGCGAATGGCTGGAGCGGTTTCACAAGGCCGTGACAGCCATTCCCAATGTCATCGATTTCTACCGTATCGCGGGCGATTACGATTACATGCTCAAGATCATCACGCAGGATATGGAATCGTTCGATACGATCTATCGTACCCTTATCAGCCGCGTGGATCTGGATACGGTCACATCCTATATGGCGATGGAGGCCATATCCGCGAACCGTGACCTGCCGGTCTGAAGGCGGTTGCGGTGCGGGATGTTGCCCTGCCGATCCAGTGGAGGGGTTTTTCCGCTGACCGGAAAGATACATAGGGATGAACCGGTCTTGTAATGAACTGCGTTTCCTTTGTTCGTTACGACCTGATATCGTAATATGGTGATCGTGCAGGACTGTCGGGGGATGAAGGAACCTTCAGGCAGGAAAGGCGTTTTGGCCGGATGATATCTTCTGCGCGTGGGGAAACGCCGGGAACTGACCATGGAACAGGTGGCGTGGCGGGTTCTGTTGCGAATCTGTAACGTGGTAATTTCCCAAAGGTTGCAGGTTCCGTTTATTATTCCGGAATCGAAATTACGCATGCGGGTGAGCGACCAGGTGTATCTGCTGCGCCACATCACGATTCGTATACGTGATACGAATTTCCGATATGCAAAAAGATTTGTTCCTCCACCATTTCGTTAAAAAAATGATTTTGTGCATGTGTGTGCCCTGATGGGAAAGGGGAGAATTTGCCCCGGTTTTCAGCCGTATTGTGGATTATTCCGTCTATTATTAAATACTTATCCGATGCGTCCATTTTCCTCCTGTTGCGTTTGTGGCAGAAGGGGCATGTGAATTTCGACACGGAACAGTCCGAATTTCCATGATGAGCATTCCTTCTGGCGCGCCACATCATGTGACCTGTTTGCCACATCGGTTTTTCGATTCCTTATATCGATATCGAAACCGGTTGATATCGACATCGAAACTGGTGGAACATATTTCCACGGGCGGGTTGAAAAATTCATCAATGTTGCTCTCGACTGACTTAATTTTGAACGAAACGCCAATGTGTGGCCCTGCGCGGGGCCGTTTACAGGTGCTGCGGAGGCTTCATGAACAAACGACGCTCATTATGGAACGTCCTGCTTCTGACTACAGTGATCGCTGGCGTAACGGATGAAGGCGCGCGCGCCGCTTCGACGTTACCGCAGACGACGGCAGCGGGTGGCAACACCACCCATTCCGGTGCGGCCCATGTTTCCACCACGGGAACGCCTGTCCGGCATACGACGCGCAACACGGCTGTTGTCTCCCACAGCAACCCTGAGCAGCTCAGTGTTCATGCCAGTCATCTGCGTCCGCATGGAACGGTCGTATCCATGGGACAGGCCATGTTCCAGCAGCAGGCACCGGGCACCAACCCGATGAAGGCCCTGTCGACCATGCCGGGCATCATGTTCAATTCGGATGATCCGCAGGGCACGAACACCTGGTCGCAGCAGCTGTACATGCATGGTTTCCAGCAGCAGGAAATCGGCATGACGCTGGATGGCATGCCGCTGGGTGAAATGACCTATCGTAACTATAACGGTCCGCCTTCGCCCACACTGGCCGTATCTTCGGAAAACGTGGACCGTATTGATGTCTCTCAGTCCGCGGGCGCTGAAGATATCGCCGCCACCAACAACCTCGGCGGTTCGCTGGCCTATGTGTCAAGCGACCCGAAGGACAAGATGGGTGGCAAGGTCACGCAGGGTTTCGGCAGCTATGACAACTACCATACCTTCGTACGCTTCGACAGCGGCAAGCTGAACAGCTCCGGCACCAAGTTCTTCGCGTCCTACATGCGTCAGGACGCGCAGGTATGGCGTGGGTATGGTGAGCAGTTCTACCAGCAGGTCAACGCCAAGCTGGTCCAGCCGATCGGGAACGACAGCAAGCTCGTCGCCTTCTTCGACTGGGGTGACCTGCACCAGTTCACGCCGCAGGATGAATCGCCGCAGATGCAGCAGCAGTTGGGTTACTATAACTCCAACTACTACAATGGCGGTACGAGTGGCTTCATTGCGGCAAGCAATGCCGCGAATGGCAACTATCCGTCGAACCTTGCGAACAGCAGCATTTCCGACAAGGGTGACGCGGCCTATTACGACGGCGCCACGAACAACAGCGACATCATGGGCTACATCAAGGCCGATCTGGCGCTGACCAAGCATGTCCGCTGGATCACGACGGCCTATGGTCAGGGTGAAAGCAACCAGACCACCTGGGGCCTGCCGATCGGCAATAATGGCAATGGCTACGATCCGTCCTACTATACCCACCTGAACCAGACCTATGGCTATACTTCCGCCCTGGGTGAAATCGTCAAGCAGCCGTCGATCGAGCGCTTCGGCATCACATCGAAGGTTCAGTACGATGTGGCGCACAACCACATTTCCGGTGGTGTCTGGTATGAAAACAACGCGTATTCATCATCCATGTGGATGTATGGTCAGCCGACGGTTCTGGCCAATGGCCAGCTTTCCGGCTCGATCAATCAGCCGCTGAACCACTTCAAGAACCCGGTTGAGGAACTGTTCAACCAGAACTACAACACGAACACATTCACCGCGTTCGTGATGGATACCTACAATCCGCTGCCCAACCTTGCCCTGCATTTCGGCATGAAGGCGCTGCTGAACACGACCCGCGTGGGCGATGGCTACCTGAACCAGTACTATTACGGCAATGTTGGTGGCATCACGTCCGGCGTCAGCCAGACGATCGCACGTCCCTTCCTGCCGCATGTCAGCGTGGACTGGCACTTCCTGCATAACCATGAACTGTTCTTCGACATTTCCGAAAACGTTCATACCTATGCGGAATCGGGCTACAAGCTGTCGAATTCCCCGTTCGCCGTTACTCAGGGTTCGTACAACACGAACATCAACAGCGTTCACCCGGAATATGACTGGACGTTCGCCATCGGCTACCGCTTCACGCATCGCCTGCTTGATGCATCGGTCTATGCCTATCGCACCAACTTCCATAACCGTCTGCAGGCCGTCAGCGTTGCGGGCCAGTCCGTCCAGAACGCCAGTGGCTATGCGGTCATCAATACCGGCAGCGTGACCATGAACGGTGTCGATGCCGCCATTACGCTGCATCCGTTCACACGTGGCATGCTCCGCAGCCTGTCGCTGACCAACAGCGTCAGCTACAACCACGCGGTCTATGACGACAACTTCAACTCGTCAGGAACTGGTCCGTCCACGGCAGGCAAGCGCGTCGTCAACTATCCGCGCTTCATGTATAAGGGCCGTCTGTCCTATTCCTACAAGAACGCCCTGTTCTACATGGATGGCAGCTACACCGGGAAGCGTAGCTATGACTATACCGGTGACTACAACATTCCCGGTTACTGGATGTCAGATCTGGGCATGCAGTACCGCATGGGCAACATGGGCCGTTACAACAAGCACATGGACTTCATGAAGGATGTGACCTTCGCCTTCAACATCCAGAACCTTGCGAACACCCACTGGATCTCCACCATGGGCGAAAACGGTAACGCCATGACGGGTGGTTATACCAACCAGTCCATGCTGTTCGGTGCGCCGCGCATGTTCTTTGGTTCGGTTTCCGTCGACTTCTGATCCATCGTAAAACCTGCCTCACATCCATGACGTGAGGCAGGACCGGACAGCATAAAAGCCCGAACAGGGGCACACCGGTCCGTATGGACCTGGTGTGCCCTTTTTTATTGCTGGATGAGTTCCATGCGCATCGGACAGTTCTGTCTACGGGGCAGGGGTGTTATGGGGAGCGCTCCAGAATCTGACGGTAATATTTAGGCTCTATTTAAGAGCCGGTCGGTGCGTATGGCGCCCCTACGCCTCACTGTTCTGGCAGAGTTGTTATCTGCGGTAGTAGTCGGGAAGCAGTGCTGTCCACTTAAATACCGTGCCACATAAACTTTTGTGAAGATGTAAGTTACCGGACATGCAGCCCCAACTGTTCAGAGGCTGTTTGAAAGGTCCGTCTGGAAACATTCAGAAATTATAAGGAATTTTTTGGTTGAGCTTTTTTCAAAAAGCTTCGGAAGACGTCATCTTTATTGGAAAAAGGCGACGTCCAGCAACTTTTCCTGTCCAGCCCGATGAGGTCAGCCCCGCATCAATATCATGCGGGTGTCCTGTTTCATGAACGGTTACCGGAAGACAATGGCCTTATGGGGTAGCCAGCCAACCGATACCCTGTCGCCCGTCTGGGGTGGGTGTTCGGTGCCATCAATGTAAACACGCATTGTCAGGGTGTAATCGCCGGGAATTCCTATTTCGTAATTCATGACATTGCCAAGGAAATACGAACTCCTGACCTGTCCATCAAACGAACTGGCACAGTCTCCGGCCTTACGAAAGGTCAGATCCTCCGGCCGCATCATAAGCAGCGGATGGTCTACATCCCCACTGTCGCAGATACGGACGTTTTCAACACATGCCCCACCGGGCAGCCTGATCGTGCCTGCTGCCGCATCCATGATCTCGACAGGCATGAAATTGGAATTGCCAAGGAACTGCCCCGCAAACCTGCTACGCGGGGATGTATACAGATCGGTGCAGGTGCCGATCTGTTCCACCCTGCCGGTATTGAACAGGATGATGCGGTCCGACAGGCGCAGGGCTTCTTCCTGATCGTGGGTAACATACAGGATCGTGACACCCGTGCGTTCATGCACGCGTTTGATCTCGCCCTGTATTTCCTCGCGCAGTTTCTTGTCCAGCGCCGAAAGGGGTTCATCCATCAGCAGGATTTCAGGCTCATAGACCATGGCGCGGGCAATGGCCACGCGCTGCTGCTGCCCGCCCGACATCTGCGCGGGGTAACGCCCGGCAAGCTGTTCCATCCTGACCAGCCGCAGCATTTCGTTCGTGCGGGCTTCAATTTCATCGCGGGGGCGTTTGCGCACGACCAGTGGAAAGGCAATGTTCTCGCGCACGGTCATGTTGGGAAAGAGCGTGTATTTCTGGAATACCATGCCAATATTGCGGTGGTTGGACGGCACATCCAGAATGGTGCGTCCATTGACCAGCACGTCGCCGCCGGTTGGCGACATAAGGCCCGCGATCACATACAGGGTCGTGCTTTTTCCTGACCCGGACGGGCCGAGGAATGTCACGAACTCCCCCTTACGGATATCAAGCGAGACATTCTGGACGGCAACATTCCCGTGATATGATTTATGGAGATTGCGAATGCTGAGAAAGGCCGTCATTTTTTCTCACTTTTCATGAAATTGGCGCCGAATATGAACAGCCCGCTCAGTACAATCAGCACGGTCGATACGGCGGCGATGACGGGCGAGAGATCCTGCTGCAGATTGCCCCATATGCGGACCGGCACGGTCTGAAGTGACGGGCTGGCCATGAAAATGGCCACCACGACTTCATCCCATGATGCAAGGAAGGAAAAGATCGCAGCCGAAAACAGCGCCGGACGCAGGCTGGGCAGCGTAATACGCATGATCGCGTAGGTACGGGACGAACCACACAGCACGGCGGCGTTTTCAATCGCCGGATCGATATGTGCAAGCCCGTTCAGGATGGCCCCGACCGAAAAAGGCAGGGCGAGGATCAGGTGAGCAATCACGAACCCGCAGAATGTGCCGTTAAGATGGATACGCAGAAAGAACGCATAGAGCGCGATTGCCGTCACCACCACCGGCAGGATCATGGGCATGAGGAACGCCGTCTCACACGCCGGCCGCCACGCCGTTCTGGTGCGCGATATGCCAATGGCCGTTATCAGGCCCAGAAGGACGGACAGCACGGTGACGGTAAGACCGACCTCCAGGCTGACCATGAAGGAACCCAGCCAGTCCGGGTCCGTAAACAGTTCGCGGTACCACCGTAGCGTCCAGTGCGGGGGGGGAAAGACCAGCCATGGTGATGAGTCGAATGACAGCATCACGATCAGCACCAGCGGACAGACAAGAAAAGCGGTTACAAGGGCGGCAATGATGCCCAGCGCGATCCGCCATGGGCCAAGGTTTTCGAAGGAAAGCAGCATGGCTGTCTTGGCCTCTGGCTATGGGGTCGTGTGGGGCTGGCGGTTAAGCCGCCGCTGCACGCCGTACAGGAACAGCGTCATGACCAGCAGGACAAGGGCCGCCGCCCCCGCAAGCCCCCAGTCCAGAACCGACTGCACAAGCTGCGCGATCAGTTCGGCCAGAACCATGCGTGATTCACTGCCCAGCAGGGAAGGGGTTACGTAGTACCCAAGCGACATTACGAATACCGACACACCCGCGCTGCCCAGTGTGGTGGCGATTGCGGGCAGGAAGATGCGCCGGAAACTGGTCATCCGCGATGCGCCACATAATGTGGCGGCCTGAAACAGGGCGGGTTCCAGCATGGCGATCCGGTTGCGCAGGGGAAAGACCACGAAGGGCAGCATGATATACGTCATGCCTACGGTCACGGCGAACAGACTGTTCATAAGGGGCAGTGGTTCGGCAATCAGGTGCAGGGCCAGAAGGGTCTGGTTGATGGGGCCGGTATCCTGCAGCAGCACAACCCATGCGTAGGTCCGTGCCAGCAGGTTCGTCCACATCGACAGGATCAGCACTAGCTGCACCGGCTGGCTCCACCGCCGGGGGGCTATGGCCAGAAACCATGCGACCGGCAGGCCCAGCGCGAGGGAGACCGCTGTGACAAGCGTGGCCAGCAGGAACGTATTGGCAAAAATACGTCGGTATGCGGACGTGAAAAACAGCGTGCGGTAATGCTCCAGCCCCAGCGATGGCACGGTAAAACTGAGCATCAGCATAAGGCATAGCGGAATGACAAAGAACACGGCCAGAAAGATGAGGCCGGGCAGAAGCAGGCCATAGCTTTCCAGCCATGGCCCACGGGCCACACGCAGGCGTCTGGTCGGGAAAATGCTCATGCCCTGCCTATTCCGCCTGCCATGCGTACCAGCGGCGGGCAATTTCATCATGATGGGCAGCCCAGTACGCGATATCGGGGTCTATGTGACTGTCCGCATGGGCCTGCGGGGCGGCCATCCGGTCTTCCGGCGTCATCAGTGCCAGACTGGCCAGATTGATCGGTGCATAGCCCGTCATATGGGCAAAGGCAGCCTGTGGCGCGGCCGAGATGGCATAGCCGATCAGTTGCCGCGCCACATCGGCATGGCGCGCGCCACGGGGGATGACCAGCATGTCGGCCACAGTAATATTCTGCTCCCATGAAATGCCGACATCCACGCCCCCTTCCTGCAGGGCGCGCAGGCGGCCATTCCAGAACATGCCTGCGGTGACAGAACCCGCCGCCATCATCTGCTGGGACTGGGCACCCGAACTCCACCACCGGATGGCGGACTTGATGGTGTCCAGCTTGCGGAAGGCGCGGTCCAGATCCAGCGGATAAAGCTGATCCGGCGGCACGCCATCGGCCAGCAATGCGATTTCAAGCACGCCGGGCGAGGGGAATTTGTACAACGCCCGCTTGCCCGGAAAATGCGCGATATCGAAGAACTCACGCCAGTTGGCCGGATGCGGTCCTTGCGGGTTCGCATACCCTAGCACGAACGAGAAATAGAAACTGCCCACACTGTAGGGACTGACAAAACGCGGATCGATCTGCATCAGGTCGGATGCGGGCAGGCCCAGTGGTTCAAGCAGCCCGTCGCGCGCGGCCTTGGCGGCGAAATCGGCTTCCACATCCACGACATCCCACGCCACATTACCGCTTTCGACCATGGCCTGGAACTTGCCGTAATTGGTCGGACCGTCCTTGAGAACGGGAATACCCGTTTTTTTTGTAAACGGTTCCAGCCAGTTCCGTGCCTGCATGGCTTCGGTCGATCCCCCCCAACTGGTAAAAACGGGGGCATCGACCGCATAGGCCGCCGCAGGAATCACGGCAGGCAGCGCCATCATCATGGCCAGTGTCAGTACGATCCGTCGCATGCGTCAGGCCACGTACGTTATTGCAGGGGCGAGAAGGATGCCGGAAGGACGATCTTGCTCTCCATCGTGTCGATATGCTGCTGGATACGGGGCATGAAGGCCAGCCATGCCGGGTCCTGCAACAGTCGGGCGCGCCGCGCCGTACGGTCGTTGAGGTCCTGATAGGCCCAGATATGCACGATCTGGTTCAGCGGCCCGATATCGGAAAAGAAATAGCCGATCAGGGTGCCCAGATGCGGCTGCTGTATGGCGATGCCTTCCTCGGCCACGGCCTTGAGATAGGGGGCAACACCACCCGCCCGCAGGGTGTAGGTTCTGATTTCGTAAATCATGGCGGTCACCTCATTACAAACGGGTCGGAGATGGGGGTATCGCTGGTGCGTATCCACACCGATTTGGTGCGGGTATAGTCCAGCATGGCTTCCATCCCGCCTTCACGCCCCAGCCCGCTCAGGCCGTAGCCGCCAAAGGGCATCATGGGCGAAACCATGCGATAGGTGTTGACCCATACGATCCCCGCGCGCAGCGCCGCCGTCATGCGCTTGGCGCGGGCAAGATCGCGGGTGAAAACACCGCAGGCCAGTCCGTAGGGCGTATCATTGGCCTGTGCCACCGCATCCGCTTCATCATCGAAGGCGATGACGCTGAGTACGGGGCCAAAGAATTCTTCCCGCAGGCACGGCGTATCGCCGTTTTCGCACAACAGGATCGTGGGGCGGAAATAATAGCCTTCCCCATGGTGCCCGGGTGGTGTGCCACCGGTTACAAGCCGGGCGCCTGCGGCAACGCTGCGCGCGATCAGGTCCTGGATATGGGTGACCTGACGTTCGGTGGCGAGGGGACCCATTTCGGTCGCCATGTCATCAGGCGTGCCGATATGGATGCGTTCGGCGCGTTCCTTCAGCCGTGCCAGGAGGGCAGGCAGGATGGCGCGGTGCGCGATCAGGCGCGAACCGGCAACGCAGCTCTGGCCACTGGCGGCAAAAATGCCCGATATGATGGCATTGACCGTGCTGTCCAGATCCGCATCGGGAAAGACCACCACAGGGGACTTCCCACCCAGTTCAAGCGTCAGGTAAGCAAGGTTTTCGGCACTGTTACGCACTACATGGCGTGCCGTTTCCGGGCCACCGGTAAAGGCGATGCGTGATACCAGCGGGTGGCTGGTCAGCACGCGCCCGCAGTCATCGCCAAAGCCGGTCAGGATCGAAATCACGCCGGGGGGAAAGCCCGCTTTGTCCACCAGCCGGGCAAAGGCCAGAAGCGGGGCCGGACCATCTTCCGATGCCTTGAGCACGACCGTGCAGCCCGCCGCCAGCGCCGGGGCGATTTTTACCGCCGAAAGGAAAAGCTGCGAATTCCATGGCACGACGGCGGCGACGACCCCGATGGGCTCGCGGCGCAGATAGGCTTCCGTATCCGCCTTGTCGATATCGATGTAACGCCCTTCGACCTTGTCGGCCAGACCGCCGTAATAACGGTAATACTCCGCCACATAGGCAATCTGCGCGCGCGTTTCGCGGATGATCTTGCCGGTGTCGCGCGTTTCCAGTTCCGCCAGATGTGGTGCTTCGGCTTCGATCAGGTCCGCAAGGCGGAACAGCAGCCTGCCACGCTGGCTGGCGGTCAGGCCAGACCACTGCGGCGCGCGAAAGGCCCGGTCGGCCGCGCGGACCGCACGGTCCACATCCGCTTCACGCGCACGCGGCATGCGCGCCCATGGCTGGCGGGTCGCGGGGTTGATGCTGTCGAACGTGGCTGACGCATCTTCAAAACGGCCGTCGATATAATGCTGGAAAGTCTGCACGCCTGCGATCCTGTCATCGATGCGTTACGAAAAAGCGGGCATCACATCCCTGATGAACCGCTCGAGCGATGCCTTCTTGCGTTCAAAGGGCATCAGGCTGTCGATCCAGAAACTGTACTGGTCGTAGCCCATGGCTTCGTAATTCTTCAGCCGCGCAATCACTTCATCGGGCTGCCCGATGACAAGGTTGCGGTGAACGGTTTCGGGCGCATACATCGTCATTTCCGCCATTTCGGCGTCGCTGAGTTCCTGGATCAGGCCATTTTCAATGGGGCGCTGGTTTTTGAACCATGCGCCGAAGTAACAGTAGAAGCGGCTCAGTTCATGGTCTGCCTGCGTGGTATCGGCCTCATCGGCGGCGACATAGGTGTGCATGAGCAGCATCACCTGCGGGCGCGGCACATCGGGATGCTGCGCGCAGCCTGCGTTGAAGCGGTCCATCAGGCTCTGCACTTCCTCATCGCCCGATGCAAGCGGCGTGACCTGCACGTTGCAGCCGTGTTCCACCGCAAAGGCGTGGGAGTTCGGGTCGCGCGCGGCAAGCCACAGCGGGATTTCACTGCCCATCGGCTTCGGTACGGATGTGGTCTTGGGAAACTGCCAGAACGTGCCTTCATGCGCGTAATCGCCCGCCCACAGCTTTTTCAGCACGGGCACCATCTCACGCATGCGCTGGCCTGCCGTCCAGGCATCCAGCCCCGGCATCATGCGTTCGTATTCAAAGGCGTAGGCACCGCGCGCCACGCCCAGATCCAGCCGCCCACCGGTTGCGATATCGGTCAGCGCCGCTTCCCCCGCCAGACGGATCGGGTGCCAGAAGGGCGCGATCACCGTGCCCGTTCCCAGCCGGATGCGCGATGTCTTGCTGGCAAGGTAGGCGATATTGATCAGCGGATTGGGGGCGATGGTGAATTCCATGCCGTGATGTTCACCAATCCAGGCGGTTTCCATGCCGCCTTCTTCAGCGATCCGGACGAGCTGCTCCAGTTCATCGAAAAGCTCGGCATGGGTCTGGTCGGCGCGATAGCGTTCCATATGAACGAACAGCGAAAACTTCATTGATACATACTCCCGACGGCTGCAATCAGGCAGTGCTGGTTCAGCCAGGCTGGAAAAAATCGGCAATGGCCCGGTTGCTCGTGTCCGGGTGGACGTAGCTCATCATGTGGCGCTCGCCCGGCAGGATCACGGCCTGCCCGTATGGGGCGGCCTGCGCCATGGCCTGCGACATGGCGGGCGTGGAATTGGGGTCCAGTTCCCCCGTCAGGAACAGGGCTGGCTGCGCCAGTTGCCCAAGGCGGCCCACATGGGCGCTATCGGACCGGGCGAACAGGCGGTAAGTGCGGGCATATCCTTCGGGCTGGATGGCCCGAAGGGCGTGATCGAGGGCTGCCCGTTTCGGGGCTGCGTCCGGTGCGGGTTCGGGGCCGAACCAGCGGTCCAGCGTCGGTCCCCAGTCCTGTTCGCCCGTCTGTGGCTTCAGGGCTGCGGCCCGCGCGGCGATGGCGGCTTTCTGTTCGACCGTGCGGTCATATACGCCATTCATGGCGATGAGCCGCTTTACCCGCTCCGGTGCGCGCAGGCCCGCCTCGATCGTGATCAGCGCGCCCATGGAATGCCCGACAAGACAGACGGATGGCACGTCCAGATGATCCATGAGGCGCGTGAACTGGTTGCTGTAATCCGCCAGCGTGGGCTGTTCCGGCGGCAGGGCGCTGAGACCGTGCCCCAGCATGTCGTAGGCGATGCAGCGGTATCGGGGCGCGAAAAAATCAATCTGCGGCGCCCAGAAGTCCAGACTCATGCCCACGCCATGCACGAATACGATCGTGCCCTGCGTGGCCTGACCCGTGGCGGGTCCGGCAATGCGGTAGCGTGTGCCCTCGTGGTGGCGGATTTCGTCAGCCATGCGTGCTGCCAAGCTCGGCCAGATCCTGATACCGGTCACCGATGCGGTGATGGGGGCGACCGCCGATGGAGGCACCCAGAACCACCACGATTTCGTCATGCGCCGGGGCATCGTTGATGGAGAACTGGATGGTCAGGTAATGCGAGCGTCGGCCCGCGTCATTCTTGTCCATAAGCGGCACGGCAATCGGGGCATCGGGGCCGCCGCGCGTATTGGTGAAGGCAAGATAGGACTGCGCGTTCACCGCACGCCGGTAATGGTTGCCAAAGCGCAGGGTGTGGATCAGCGCGGAAGCGTGTTCGACTTCCCCGTCCGTGCCGACCACGGCAGCCTTGCCGTAGGCTTCGATCCGGTCGCCGCCACCGGTCATTTCCAGCATGCGCGCGGTCATGAGTTCACCCAGTGCTGGGGCGATGGCGTGGATTTCCGGTTTCAGGTCTTCGACGAAGCCACGTCCCGCCCACGGGTTTTTCAGGACTGCCGCCACGGCGAAAAGCTGTAGCGGAACAGGTGCCTCACGCCCCCCTTCGATCAGGGTTTCTTCTTTGTAAGACACGATTTTTCTGAGTGATAGCACCTGGGCGTTCCTCCCGATAGTTGTCTTAAGGGAAAGTTTATTTCCTGAGATTAATATAATGAAGGCGGGAATAGGAAATTATTTTTTTGTCACCGAAACATTTTCCGGCCGTTCAGGCCGCGCCGGTCTGTTCCGCCCCGACCATGCCGATCGGGTGGTAGCCACGGCGGAAATAGATCAGCCCCGCGCCATCCGTCCCGATTTCGATATTGCGCACCACGCAGAACAGGACACTGTGCGTTCCCACGGTGGAAACATTTTCAATCGTGCAGTCGAAGGAGACGATGGCATCTTCCAGCACCGGCGCGCCGTCCGTGCGTTCATGCCAGCGCGCCTGCCCGAAGCGTGTCTCGTTATCCGCCTTGCTGGCGAACAGGCCGGACAGTTCCTGATGGCCGGAACTGAGGACGTTGACGCAGATGACGCCGTTTTTCACAAATGCATCATGCGACCGGCTGCGTGTGTTGATGCAGACCAGCAGCGTGGGCGGCGTATCCGTGACCGAGCATACGGCGGAAACCGTCATGCCCGCCCGCCCGGCATCGCCATCGGTGGTGATGATGCTGACCGCCGCGCCAAGATGGGACATGGCCTCACGGAACAGGGACTGATCGATCATGGGGGTGAACCTTTCTGCTTTCCGGCCTGTGCCGATTGCGCCGCGCGCAGCGTGTTGTGCAGCAGGCAGGCAATGGTCATGGGGCCTACGCCGCCCGGCACGGGGGTTATGGCGCCCGCATGCGGGGCGACTTCATCAAATGCGACATCGCCCGCGATGCGCGTGCCCTGCGGTGTTTCGATGCGGCTGATACCGACATCGATCACCAGCGCGCCGGGCCGTATCCAGTCGCCGCGCACCAGTCCGGCATGGCCCGCCGCCACGACGACGATGTCGGCCCGGCGTGTCTCCTCGGCGACATTACGGGTCTTGAGATGGGTGACGACAACCGTGCAGCCTTCCGCCAGCAGCAGGCTTGCCATCGGGCGGCCCACGATATTCGATGCGCCGATGACCACCGCATGCAGCCCTGCAAGGTTTTTCCGTACGGATTTGAGCAGGATCAGGCAGCCCATGGGCGTGCAGGGGATCAGGCCATCACGCCGCCCCACCGCCAGCTTGCCCGCATTGGCGACGTGAAACCCGTCCACGTCCTTTTCCGGCGCGATGGCGTCCAGCACCGCATCGCGGCTGATATGGGCGGGCAGCGGCAACTGCACCAGAATCCCGTGCACGGACGGATCGGCATTGAGGCGCGCGATAATGTCCAGCAGGGCGGCCTGTGATATGCTGGCGGGCAGATGATGGGCAACCGAACGCATGCCCACGGCCTCGGTCTTGCGGACCTTGTTGCGTACATAGATCGTGCTGGCGGGGTTTTCCCCCACCTGTATCACGGCCAGACCGGGTGGAAAGCCATGCGTTTCCACAAACCGGGCAACACCCGCGCGGGTCGTGTCCGTCAGGTGGGCGGCATGGACCTTGCCCGCGATCACCTGTGCCGGGTGTATGGATGGTTGCGCGGACATCAGGGCGTGAACACGATGGTCTTGCTGCCGTTCATCAGCGCGCGGCGTTCGATATGGAAACGCACGCCACGGGCCAGCACGCGCCGTTCGATGTCGCGACCCTTGCGGATCAGGTCATCGGGTGAATCGGCGTGCGAGATGCGTTCCACATCCTGTTCGATGATCGGGCCTTCATCCAGGTCACTCGTGACATAATGCGCGGTGGCCCCGATCAGCTTGACGCCCCGGCTGAACGCCTGATGATACGGACGCGCGCCCTTGAAACCGGGCAGGAAGGAGTGGTGGATGTTGATGCACCGCCCGCTGAGCCGGGATGCCATCGCATTGGACAGCACCTGCATGTAACGGGCCAGAACGGCCAGTTCGGCCCCGGTTTCGTTAAATATCGTCCAGATCTGTTCTTCCTGCGCGGCTTTCGTTTCTTTCGTGACCGGCAGATAGTGGAACGGGATGCCGTAGAAATCCAGATCCGCGAACGTCTCACGCGGATGGTTGGAAATGATGCCCACGGGGTCAATCGGCAGTTCGCCGATGCGCCAGCGATACAGCAGGTCCACAAGGCAGTGGTCGAAGCGGGAGACCAGCAGCAGGACCTTCTGGCGGTGCTGCGTATCGGTCAGCGACCATTCCATGGAAAAGGTGTCGGCTATCCGGGTGATCTGGGTACGCAGGCCCTGCCCGATATTGTCCGTGGCGGTGACTTCAAAGACAATCCGCATGAAGAAGCGGTTGCTGTCCGTGTCATCGAACTGCTGGGCTTCGGTTATGTTGGCGCCCAGTTCGTAAAGCTGCTGGCTGATCGCGGCCACGATGCCGGGGCGGTTGGGGCAACTCAGTGTCAGGATGAAAATGGCCGGGGAAGTCGCATTGCGAGTCATGAAATACGGTCCGCTTGTGGAATGCCGCCAAGCATGGCGGTGTGGAGTTCATGGTGCAGGCTCTGGGCCAGACTGCGGAAAACAAGGAATTCGTAGCACGGCGTGTCGTCCACCTGACGGAGGATGACAGCAATATGCCCCGCAAGGGTCAGGGCCACGTCACCGGCGGCGAAAGCGCGCGGATGCAGGTCGACCGGAACCAGTTTGGCTGCGATCGCGCGTGCGCCCGGTCCGCGCAGTTCAAGGGCGGTGCGGCTGTCACCCTGCGCGGTCAGGGCCGCGAACGCGGCGCATGGCGACAGTCGCGTGAGCAGGTCCGTGCCCGGCGCGGCGCGCAGGAGCCACTGGTTCGGGCCTGCCCAGATGAAGGTGATGCCATCGGCATTTTCGACGCTGCGCGGCGTATCGGGCAGATCGACGTCAAATTCTTTGCCGACAAAGGCGCGCAGGGTGTCGGCCTGACCACGGAAGGCGGCAAGGCTTACGCTTTCACGCATGGCCCCGGCCCGCAGCGTCACGCCGTGGGCGGTCAGGGGAACAGGCGATACGGCGTCGCGGGGGTGGAGGACTTCAGGCATGCAGCCGTTCTCCGTTGGGATCGACAAATACGGGTGAGACAACCCGCGCGGCGGTCACGCTATTGCCCAGCGGGTTATGGACCATGACCGTCTCGCCCAGACGCGCCGGGCCGTTGGACAGGAAGCCGAGCGCAATCCAGCCGTTCAGCGTGGGCGACCACGCGGCGGAGGAAACCCAGCCCTGATCATGCGCGGCGGTCGCTTGCGCGCCTGCGGGCAGCAGGTGGCCGCCCGCGACCAGTTCATCGCCCGCATTGACCGGCACAAGCCCGATCAGGGCCGGACGCGCCGGGTCGGTCAGGGCAGGGCGCGCGGCCATGGCGCGTCCGATAAAGTCCTTGCGGGTCGAAAGCATCCGGCCCATGCCCAGATCGTGCGCCGTGGTCTGGCCATTGAGTTCCGGCCCGGCGGGATGCCCCTTTTCGATACGCATGACACCAAGCGCTTCCGTGCCGTAGGGCGCGATCCCGTAAGGCGCGCCCACTTTCATCAGAAGCCGCGCCAGCGCATCGCCAAAGCGTGCGGGCACCGCAAGTTCGTACGCCAGTTCCCCCGAGAAGGACAGACGGAACAGACGCGCTTCCTGGCCGCCGCAGATGGTGACGGTGGCAGCGGCCATATAACCGAAGGCTTCGTTGGAAATGTCGAATGCCGGATCGACGATATGGCGCAGCACATCGCGTGACTTCGGCCCGGCAATGGCAAGCTGCGCCCATTCATCCGTAACCGAGATGAAGCGCACATCCAGTTCGGGCCACAGCCACTGATGGCACAGTTCCAGATGCTGCATGACCGAACCCGCATGGGCGGTGGTCGTGGTCATGACATAGTGGTTTTCACCCAGTCGGGCGGTCGTGCCGTCATCATAGGCAAATCCGTCCTCGCGCAGCATCAGGCCGTAGCGCGCCCGCCCGATGGGCAGCCTGCGCCATGCGTTGACGTAAACCCGTTCCAGAAAAGTCGCGGCATCCGGGCCCTGAATATCAATCTTGCCCAGTGTCGTGACATCGCAGAAGCCGACCGCCGTACGGACGGTGCGGACTTCCCGGTTGACGGTGTCGCGCCAGTGCGTCTCGCCCGGTCGGGGGAACCACTGGGCGCGATGCCACAAACCGTTGGCCGTAAAGACCGCGCCCTGTTCCGTGGCCCAGTCATGGGTCGGTGTCAGGCGATCGGGTTTGAAATGCCTGCCCCGCGCCGCGCCGGCCAGCGCCCCGATGGCGACGGGCTGCACGGGGGGGCGGAACATCGTCGTGCCGGTCCGGGCGATGCTGCTGCCCGTCTGTTCGGCCATCTGGGCCAGCGCGTTGACATTGGCCGTCTTGCCCTGATCCGTGGCCATGCCCAGCGTGGTGTAGCGCTTGAGATGTTCGACCGAACGGAACCCTTCGATCGCCGCCAGCCGCACATCCTTCGCCGTCACGTCATTCTGGAAATCGATGAACGCCTTGCCTGTCCTGGCTGGCCGGTCCAGCGGCAGGGCGTGCCATAGCGGGACGATGGCGTAGCTTTCTGTCCCGGCTGCGGGCAGGTCGGCCACGGTGGCGCTGAACCCGCAGGCCTGTGCCGCGTCCTGTCCGCAGGTCGTCCCTTCGCGCAGGCAGTCGGGCGTGGCGAACGTGCCGTTCGCCACGCCTGCGCTCCGCATGCCAGCAGGCATCGTGCCGGGGACGAAGGCGCACAGGGTCTCGTCATAAACCGGTTTCGTGCGCTGATGTGTCGTCAGACTGAGTTCGGGGTTCCATCCGCCGGACATGGCGACAAGATCGCACGGCACGCGCTGCGTCAGGCCCGAATGTTCCCGAATGACGGCGGCATGGATGCCCAGGCGGCCATAGGTATCGGCAATCGCGCCCCCCATGAACAGTTTCGCACCCGTAAGCTGCGCCATGTCGCGCGCCAGTGGCGTTTCGGTCGTGCGGGCATCGACAATGGCGGCGATCGTGGCGCCCGCGCGGTGCAGGTCGCGTGCGGTGCGCAGGCCGTCGTCATTATTGGTGTAGACAATGGCGCGCTGGCCGGGTGTGACGCCAAAACGGTTGATGTAGGTCCGCACGGCCCCCGCCAGCATGATGCCGGGGCGGTCGTTGTTGGGGAATACGATGGGCCGTTCAATCCCGCCGGTCGCTACAATGGCGTGCCGGGCCACGATGCGCCACAGGCGCTGGCGCGGCTGGTCCGGTGCGGGTGTGGGCACATGGTCGGCCACACGTTCCAGCGCACCATAGGTACCGCCGTCATAGGTGCCGAAAACGCAGGTGCGGGTCATGATCCGCACTTCGGGCATCTGGCGCAGTTCGTCCATTGCCTGTTCGGCCCACTGCCATCCGGGCATGCCGCCGATTTCACCATGTTCGGCGCGCAGGCGGCCGCCCGGCAGGCTGTCCTGCTCGCACACCAGAACGCGTGCGCCCGTGCGCCCCGCGGTCAGTGCCGCCGCAAGCCCGGCGGGGCCGGTGCCCACGACCAGCACATCGCAGAAAGTGGTGGCCTTTTCGTAAATATCGGGATCGGCTTCATCCGCCGCACGGCCCAGACCGGCGGCACGGCGGATCATGGGTTCGTAAACCTTTTCCCAGAAGGCGGCGGGCCACATGAATGTCTTGTAGTAGAACCCGGCGGTGAATACGGGTGAAAACACGCCGTTGATCCCCAGCGCGTCCATGGCCAGCGATGGCCAGCGGTTCTGGCTGGCGGCCTCAAGCCCGTCGAACAGTTCGGTCACGGTGGCGCGGCTGTTCGGCTCGCGGCGCGCGCCGGTGCGCAGTTCCACAAGGGCATTTGGCTCTTCCGCCCCGGCGGACAGGATGCCGCGTGGACGGTGATATTTGAAGGACCGTCCCGCAAGGCGCACGCCATTGGCCAGCAGGGCGGAAGCCAGCGTATCGCCCGGATGGGCCGCGTAACGTCTGCCATCGAACGTGAAATGTATGGTCCGGCTGGTGTCGATACCATTGCCCGTGGTGGTCCGCATGGATTGCGACGGATCGCCCGATGCGGATGATTTCCCCTGACGGAGCAGTTTCATGATCCAGCGCCTTCCTTGTCTGCGCGCGCGACATCCACCGCGCGGACCACGTCCGAAATGGCATGCGTGCGCGTATCGCGCGTGACGACCAGCCACGAACGGCACCCCGCGCCGTGGTACCACAGTTCGCGGTGCGGCCCGGCGGGGTTGTCGCGCAGGTAGACGTAATCGACCCAGTCCTGCGCGGGCGCCGTTGGGCTTTCGGGGCGGCGGACGGTGGCGTCGCCGCGATAGGTGAATTCTTCCAGGCCGCGCGGTCCGCAGCAGGGGCAGTTCAAACGCATCGGAACCTCAGTGCAGATTGGGCTGTGCGCCCATGCCTTTTTCATCAATCACCGCGCCCCGGGCGAAGCGGTCCAGCCGGTAGGCGGTTGCCGTCGGGTGGGGTTCGTCACGGGCGATAAGATGCGCGAAACACAGGCCTGAAGCCGGCGTGGCCTTGAAGCCGCCGTAGCACCACCCTGCATTGAGGTACAGGCTGTCGACCGGCGTGCGGTCAATGATCGGGCTGCCATCCATGGTCATGTCCATAAGCCCGCCCCAGTGGCGCAGCAGCCGCACGCGCCCGATCCGGGGCATCAGCGCCATGCCACCTTCGCACACATCCTCGATCACCGGCATGTTCCCGCGCTGGGCATAGGAATTGTAGCCGTCGATATCGCCGCCAAACACCAAGCCCCCCTTGTCGGACTGGCTGATGTAGAAATGGCCCGCGCCAAAGGTGGCCACGCAGTCGATGAAGGGCTTGAGTCCTTCGCTTACGAATGCCTGCAATACATGGCTTTCGATCGGCAGGCGCAGCCCGGCCATGGCGGCCACGCGCGATGAATTGCCCGCGCAGGCCAGAGCCACGCGCCCCGCGCCGATATAGCCGCGCGTTGTCTCCACGCCCACCGCGCGCCCGTTCTGGGTGCGGATACCGGTGACTTCGCAGTTCTGGATGATGTCCACGCCCAGCCGGTCGGCCGCGCGGGCATAACCCCATGCCACGGCATCGTGGCGGACGGTGCCACCGCGCCGCTGCAGCAGGCCACCCTGTATGGGAAAGCGGGCATTGTCGAAATTGAGGAAGGGCAGCTTGCGCCGCACGGCCTGAGCATCCAGCAGTTCGGCATCCACGCCGTTCAGCCGCATGGCGTTGCCACGGCGGATATACGCATTGCGCTGTGCGTCGTTATGGAAAAGGTTGAGCACGCCGCGCTGGCTGACCATCGCATTGTAATTGATGTCCTGCTCCAGCCCTTCCCACAGCTTCATGGCGCATTCATAGAAGGGGACATTGCCCGGCAGCAGGTAATTGGAACGGATGATTGTCGTATTGCGGCCAATATTGCCGTTGCCGATCCAGCCCTTTTCCACCACGGCCACGCGCTTTATGCCGTATCGTCGCGCCAGATAGTACGCGGTGGCCAGGCCATGGCCCCCGCCGCCTACGATGACGACATCATACGCCGCCTGTGGCGTGGCATCGCGCCATGCGGGCTGCCAGCCGGTATGGCCACGCAGCGTTTCCCGCAGAAGGGAAAAGAGGGAGTAGCGATTGCTTGGCATTACGACATCTTCAATCCGTTATCGAAAGGGACGGTAACGCGTTTCGTGCTGGAGAAAGTATAAATTTTGCTTATGGTATGATCCCATGGCGCTTCCCGATCCCCCTTTTGACCTGTCCGCCCTCAATGTCTTTCTGGCGGTGTGCGATAACGGCAGCATGGCGGCCGCAGCACGGATGCTGGGCGTTACCCAGCCCGCCGTGTCGCAGGTGGTCGCCGATCTGGAAAAACGGATCGGCACACAGTTGTTCGACCGGGGCGTGCGGCCCATGGCGCTGACCGCCGCTGGTACCGTGCTGCGCCAGTATGCCACGGGCCTTATGGTAGAAATGCGCCAGATTGCGGTGCGGCTGCAGGAAATGCGTTCGGGCCGGGTGCGGCAACTGCGGATCGGCGTGGTGGATTCCCTGTCGCGTGCGGTGATGGGCGATGTCTCGGCTTTCATGCGCGCGCGCGTGGACCGGCTGATCGTCTATGCGGGGCTTACGGAATCCCATGCCGCCGCCCTGCTGACCCGGCAGATCGATTTTATCCTGAGCGTGGATAATCTGGAGGACATCCCCGATCTCGAACGCTGGCCACTGTTCGAGGAACCATACCTGCTGTTGTGCCCCGCACAGGTCGCAGCCCCCACGACAGTCGCGGAACTGGCCGACCTGCTGACCACGCGGCCATTCGTGCGGTTTTCGCTACGATCCCGCACGGGGGGCGAGGTGGAACGCTACCTGCGCAGGCTGAAGCTGGAAATCCCCTTCGGGCAGGAATTTGACCGCCCCGATGGCGTGCTGGCGGCGTGTCGGCTGGGGGGCGTGGCGATCACCACGCCGCTGTGCCTGTATGAAGCGGGGTATGATCCGTCATGCGGGCTGGTCTGTCACAGGCTGCCCGTGGGCGGGCTGCGGCGGCGGTTGACGCTGGTGGCGCGACGGCGTGAATTTGGCCGTCTGCCACTGGATTTTGCTAAAACGCTCCGGGCTGTTCTTATGGAGCGCACACTTGGCGAACTGGCGGAGGATTTCCCGGCCTTTGCCGCCCAGATGGACGTCCTGTCCTGATGGATATTTTTCTGGAGACCACGTATGGCCACGGCCCGTAAAGCACGATCCGAGAAAACCGCAGCAGAACTGACCACCGGGTCTTCCGCCGGTCCCGTACGGGAACTGACACTGGAGGAATCGCTGGGCGCGCAGATCCGTCTGCTGCGCCGCCGCGCGGAACTGACGGGCGCCGATCTGGCCAGCGCGGCGGGAATTTCGCTGGGCATGCTGTCAAAGATCGAAAACGGGCAGATTTCCCCTTCGCTGGCCACGCTGCAATCGGTCTGCCGCGCGCTGAATGTCCCCCTGAGCCAGCTATTCGCCACGTTTGAGGAACAGCGTGACTGTTCATTCGTCAAGGCGGGGCATGGCGTGGTGATCGAACGCCGGGGTACGAAAGCGGGCCATGAATACCAGTTGCTTGGCCATCTGCTGGGTGGGGGCACGGTGGTTGAACCCTATCTCATCACACTGCATGAGGACGCCAATCCCTATACCAGTTTCCGCCATCAGGGGGTGGAACTGATCTACATGCTCAGCGGGCGCGTGCTGTACCGCCATGGCGACGAATCCTATGACATGGGACCGGGCGATACGCTGCTGTTCGATTGCCAGGCACCGCATGGTCCCGAGGTTCTGCTTGAAAAACCAATGAAATATCTTTCGATCATCATCTATTCCCGCCAGTCGGAATGACACCATACTTTTCCAGAAAGGAAAGTTTTATTCTTTCCAGTTGACAGGGGCAGGGGATGCAGGCTTGATGACTGCATCTTTTCCTCTCTCGGCGGAGAATGACGATGTGTGGCATCGTTGGGTTATTTCTGAAAAATCCCGCGCTTCAACCTGAACTGGGCCTGCTGACCGCGCAGATGCTCCGGGTCATGACGGAGCGTGGTCCCGATAGCGCGGGTTTCGCGGTTTACGGCGGCGCGCGGCATGGACAGACCAAGATCACGGTCCGCGGCCTTGTCCCGTCCGATATGGCGGCGTTTGAAAAGGGCCTGCTGGCCTGTGCCGGTACGGGGGTTACGTTCCTGTCGCGTGACGATCATACGGTCATCACAGTGCCCACCGAACATGAAAAGACCGTGCGCCAGTTCATTGCGGCATTCGGCCATGGCGTATCCTTTGTCGCCAGCGGCGATAGCATCGAACTCTACAAGGGTGTCGGCCTGCCCGAAGATGTGGCGACGCGCTTCAACCTTGCGGGCATGAGCGGCACCCATGCCATCGGCCATACCCGCATGGCGACGGAATCCGCGGTCACGACCGCAGGCGCGCACCCGTTTTCCACCGGGCCAGATCAGTGTCTGGTGCATAACGGTTCGCTGTCGAACCATAACACCCTGCGCCGCCAGCTCGTGCGCGAAGGGCTGACATTCGAGACCGAAAATGACTCGGAAGTGGCGGCAGGATACCTGTCATGGCGGCTGTCGCGCGGTGAGCGGCTGGATGAAGCACTGACCGCTTCGCTGGCCGATCTGGATGGGTTCTATACCTTCGTTGTCGGCACGCGCGACGGTTTTGCCGTGCTGCGTGACCCCGTGGCCTGCAAGCCCGCCGTCATGGCCGAAACGGATGATTACGTGGCGTTCGCTTCCGAATACCGTGCCTTCGCCCAGCTTCCCGGCATCGGGAATGCAACCGTTTTCGAACCCGAGCCCCAGCGCGTCTATCATTGGGAACACGCATAATGAGCAACATGCAGGAAATCGATCTGGCGGAATGCACGCTGCGTGATGCAAACAGCCAGTTGCAGGGTGAAGACGTAACCGGCGCATGGGTTATCCGTAACCCGCGCGGCCGTCATGCCCTGGCTGTCGGGCTGACCGCGCCGGTGGATGTGCTGGTGGACGGGCAGGCGGGTTATTACGCCGCCGGGATGAACCAGCGCGCCAATGTCACCATCAACGGCAATGCCGGTCCCGGCGTGGCCGAGAACATGATGAGCGGTCGCGTGCATGTATCGGGCAACGCCAGCATGGCCGCCGGTGCGACCGGTCATGGCGGGCTGCTGGTCATCGATGGCGACGCTGGTGCGCGCTGCGGTATCTCCATGAAGGGGATCGACATCGTCGTGCGTGGCTCGGTCGGGCATATGAGCGCGTTCATGGCGCAGTCCGGCACGCTGGTCGTATGCGGCGAAGCGGGCGAGGCGCTGGGGGACAGCCTGTACGAAGCGAAGCTGTTCGTGCGCGGTGACGTGAAAAGCCTTGGCGCGGACTGCGAGGAAAAGGAGATGACGCCACAGGATCTGGCCCATCTGCAATCCCTGCTCGATCGCGCCGGGATTACGGAATATCCGGCCGACAGCTTCCGTCTCTACGGGTCCGCCCGCCGCCTGTATCACTTCCACGTTGATAACGCCGCTGCTTACTGAGGCCATCATGACAGACAACAGCAAGAAAATCCCCCGGACAAAGCCGCGTTTTTCAGCAACGTTCGACCCGTTCACCATCTCCGAAATCCAGCGTGCCGCCGCAACGGGCATCTATGACATCCGTGGCGCGGGCACGAAGCGCAAGCTGCCGCATTTCGATGACCTGCTGTTCCTTGGCGCATCCATTTCGCGTTATCCGCTGGAAGGCTACCGGGAACGCTGCGATACCGATGTCGTGCTGGGCACGCGTTTCGCCAGGAAGCCCATTCGCCTCAAGACGCCGGTAACGATCGCGGGCATGTCTTTCGGCGCGCTGTCGGCACAGGCGAAGGAAGCACTGGGGCGTGGCGCGAGCGCCGTCGGAACGTCCACCACCACGGGTGACGGTGGCATGACGCCCGAGGAGCGCGGACACTCCTCCATTCTGGTCTATCAGTACCTGCCGTCGCGCTACGGCATGAACCCCGATGACCTGCGCCGCGCCGATGCGATCGAGGTCGTGGTGGGACAGGGTGCGAAGCCCGGCGGCGGCGGCATGCTGCTGGGACAGAAGATTTCCAGCCGTGTTGCGAAGATGCGCGACCTGCCCGAAGGGATCGACCAGCGTTCCGCCTGTCGCCATCCCGACTGGACCGGTCCCGATGATCTTGAAATCAAGATCGAGGAACTGCGTGAAATCACCAACTGGGAAAAGCCGATCTATCTCAAGATCGGCGCCAGCCGTCCGTATTACGATGTCTCGCTGGCCGTGAAGGCCGGGGCGGACGTGGTCGTGCTGGACGGCATGCAGGGTGGCACGGCGGCGACGCAGGAAGTGTTCATCGAACATGTGGGCCTGCCCATCCTTTCGGCCATCCGTTCTGCCGTGCAGGCGCTGCAGGATCTGGGCATGCACCGCAAGGTGCAGTTGATCGTGTCCGGCGGTATCCGCAGCGGCGCTGACATGGCCAAGGCGCTGGCGCTGGGTGCGGATGCGGTCGCCATCGGCACGGCGGCCCTTGTCGCGCTGGGGGACCAGAGCCCCGATCTGGCCGAGGAATATGCCCGCCTTGGCACGGTTCCCGGTGCCTATGATGACTGGCAGGACGGACGCGACCCCGCAGGCATCACCACGCAGGACCCCGAACTGGCCGCGCGGCTGGACCCGGTTCTGGGTGGGCGGCGTATCGCCAATTACCTGTCCGTCATGACGATGGAAGCGCAGGCGATCGCGCGTGCCTGCGGCAAGAGCCACCTGCATAACCTCGAACCCGAAGACATGGTCGCCCTCACCATGGAAGCGGCGGCAATGACCCGAATTCCGTTGGCCGGTACGGAATGGTACCCCGGAAAAGGCAGTTTCTGAAGTGATTGCAGGGACGTCGCCTGACAGGGGGCGTCCCTTCTCTTTCTTTTGCGCAATACTGGATAAACGGAAGTTCTGGTGATGGTTCAAGATACGACCAGCGGGCGTGAACCCGTTGACCTTGCCGCCGTGGCTGAAGAGCGGGGCATACGGTATTTTCTTATTTCCTTTACGGATCTGTCCGGTGCGCAGCGCGCGAAACTGGTCCCGGCTGCGGCCATAAAGGGCATGCAGAAAAACGGGGCGGGCTTTGCCGGTTTTGCCGCCGCGTTCGAGTTTTCTCCCGCTGATCCCGACCTTGTCGCGGTGCCCGATCCGTCATCGCTGATCCAGCTTCCATGGAAACCGGAAGTCGGCTGGCTGGCCTCCGACCTGAAAATGCACGGGGAATGGGTCGAACAGGGACCACGTAATACCCTGCGGCGCATGATCGCGCGTGCCACGCAGCATGGGCTGACGGTCAAGACGGGCGTGGAATGTGAATTCTTCCTGCTGACGCCGGACGGGCAGGCCATTGGTGACGCGCATGATAACGCGGCCAAATCCTGTTACGATGCATCGGCGCTTATGCGGCGGTACGATGTGATTGCCGAACTGTGCGACGCCATGCTCGGCCTTGGCTGGGAGCCGTACCAGAACGACCATGAAGACGCGAATGGCCAGTTCGAGATGAACTGGATATTTGATGAAGCCCTCATCACCGCCGACCGGCATGTGTTCTTCAAATTCATGGCGCGGTCCATTGCGGAAAAGCATGGCCTGCGGGCCACCTTCATGCCCAAGCCCTTCATGCACCTGACGGGCAGCGGCTGCCATGCCCATATCTCGTTGTGGAATGGCGACACGAACATCTGTTACGCGGAAAACGATCCGCTGGGCCTGTCGGAACAGGGCTATAATTTTGTCGGTGGCCTGATCGAGAATGCGGATGCGCTGTGTGCGTTCCTCAACCCGGTGGTCAATTCCTACAAGCGCATCAATGCGCCGCGCACGGTATCGGGTGCGACATGGTCGCCCAATTCCGTGACCTATGCCGGCGACAACCGGACCCACATGATCCGTGTGCCGGGCAAGGGACGTTTTGAAATGCGCCTGCCCGATGGTGCGGCCAATCCGTATCTGCTGCAGGCGTCCCTGCTGGCGGCGGGACTGGATGGTCTGGAACGCAGGATCAATCCGGGCGCGCCATTGGATATCAACATGTATACCGAAGGCCACAAGGTAAAGGATGCCAAGAAACTGCCCCTGAACCTGCTGGATGCGGTAAGGGCGCTGGACGCATCCGATGCGATGCCGCGTATACTGGGTAAGGGACTGGTCGAGCCGTATGCACGGCTGAAAATGGCGGAATGGAACGCCCATTGCGGTCATCTGTCGGAATGGGAGCGGCAGACGACACTGGACTGCTGAATGGTATAAGCAGGGTTTATACTTTATGGCCGGTCGCCGCGTGGATAACCGGTGCAACCGGCCATAAAGGCTGCCTGAAAAGGCTGTCCAGAAAACATCCAGAAATCATAAGAAAGTTTTTTGTACAGCTTTTTCACAAAGCTTCGGAAGATGAAGGCTGCACGGCATGGGCCCTGATCCCGCCCTGACCCTGTAATATACAAAAAAGATACTTGATCGTAATGGTTGGCATGGCACTGTCATCGCATCATTTGCCATGCACCGCAGGATCAGGACGATATGACAGCACTGACCCCTTTCCGCCATCACGTTGGTAGCAGCATGGCCCGCCGCGGGCCGGATGCCTGACATGGCGGGGGGCGGAGGGCTGACGCGGCGGCGCGTCATCGGCAATGCCGTGGTCGTGGCAGGCAGTAATGCAGCGGGTTTTGACGCCCTCGCGGCAATGGTGCCCGACCGGGTGCAGCCGCGCAGCATGCCCTTCGGCCCCGATCGCGTGACCCTGCTGCCTTCACCGTGGCTTGATGCGATGGAGGCAAACCGCCGCTATCTGCTGTCGCTCGATGCCGACCGCCTGCTGTCGGGTTTTCGCATGCAGGCGGGACTTGCACCCCGTGCCCCGGTTTATGGCGGCTGGGAATCCGATACGATAGCCGGGCATACGCTGGGGCATTATCTCAGTGCGCTGGGCTATGTGCGCGTGCAGGCGCGTTGCGACAGGGCGGGGGAGCGTATCGCCTATATCGTGGCGGAACTGGCAGCATGCCAGCGCGCGCGGGGTGACGGGTTTGTGGGCGCGTTCACCCGGCGCACCCCGCAGGGCAAAATTGAACCCGGCATATATGTATTTGATGAAATCCGCCGGGGCGATATCCGCGCAAAACGCTTCAGCCTGAACGGGGCATGGGCGCCGCTTTATAACTGGCACAAACTTCTGGCGGGCCTGCTGGATGTGGACAGGTTATGCGCTATCCCCGGTGCGCGGGACGTGGCGCTGGGGCTGGCTGGTTATATTGACAGCATATTCGCCACGCTGGATGACGCGCGGACGCAACAGGTCCTGTCGTGTGAATATGGCGGTCTGAATGAGTCCATGGCCGAACTTTACGCCCGCACTGGCGATATGCGCTGGCGTGCGCTGGTGCGGCGGATCAGCGATCGCGCCACCATGGCGCCCCTTTGTGCCGGTCGGGATGAACTGGACGGACTGCACGCCAATACAATGATCGCCAAGACCGTTGGCGCGGCGCGGGTGTATGAAACCACGGGTGACAGGCAGGCGGCGGTGGCTGCGCGCACGCTATGGTCTTCAGTCACTGACCGGCGGTCCTATGCCTGCGGCGGGACGGGTGATTTCGAATATTTTACGACGGCGGGGCCACATGGGCCGGGGGATATGGGCGCGCATATCAATGCCCGTACGTGTGAAACCTGCGCCACCTACAACATGCTCAAGCTGACCCGTCATATTCATGGCTGGTCCCCTGATGCGGCGCAGTTTGATTATTATGAACGCGCCCATCTGAACCATATCATGGCCCAGCATGATCCGCAGACCGGCATGTTTACATATATGCTGCCGATGGGAACGGGTGCTGCGCGTGATTTTTCCATGCCTGCCGATGATTTCTGGTGCTGTGTGGGCACGGGGATGGAAAGCCATGCCCGCCATGG
This sequence comes from Komagataeibacter saccharivorans, assembly GCF_003207825.1. Taxonomy (GTDB): domain Bacteria; phylum Pseudomonadota; class Alphaproteobacteria; order Acetobacterales; family Acetobacteraceae; genus Komagataeibacter; species Komagataeibacter saccharivorans. Next base: position 145,039 of record NZ_NKTY01000004.1, read on the forward strand.
GGAGTCGATCTGGTGGCAACGGGGCAGGGATGAAATTACGCTCAACCTGTTCATTCCATCCGAACTGGAATGGCATGAACGGGGCGCGCGGATCGTGCTGGATACGCGTTATCCGCTGGATGGGCAGGTGACGCTTTCCATCCGCGAGGTTACGGGGACCGATCCGTTCACGCTGGCGCTGCGTGTGCCCCGCTGGGCGGGACAGCCGCGTCTGCTGCTTAATGGCAGGCCAGTTGCTGCTGTCGTGGAGCGGGACGGGTATGTGCGCATCCGCCGTGTGTGGCGGGCGGGGGATACGCTGGGTATGGCACTCGTTTTTACCCTGCGGCAGGAACCCGCCCCCGGTGGTGGGGTGCTGGCCCCATCGGCCTTTTTCTACGGACCGCTCCTGCTTGCTGCTGATCTGGGGTCAGCGCGTGGGGAATGGCCATGGCGACAGCCCCAGCCCGCGCTGATTGCTGATGATGTGTGCGCCCTGCCCGTTCGGATGAATGACGGGAATGGCATCGCCTTTCGCGTGGCGGCCCTGTCAGCCGGGCAGGGGGCATGGCCCGGTGAACTGGTGCTGCGGCCATTTGCGCAGATGCAGGCACGGCTGGCCGCGCCTTATCTGCCCTGCATTCCGGTAGCGGCATGGACGCCTGCGCTCCGCCAGCAACTGCTTGCCGCAACGCGCGATGCCGATGATGCACAGGTGGTTGATGCTGTCGATCCGGCGCGTCCGCATGCCATGCGTGGCGCGGTGATGTGTAATCGTCTGGGGCGGGCAGGATGGATTACCGCGACGGACATGCGTGTGAACCTGCATGTGGGCACGCATCCCGTGGCGCTGCGGGTCCTGTATTACGACGATGATGTCAACCGCCTGTTCACCGTGCGGGTGAACGGCCATGTCATTGCGACGGAAAATCTGGATGGTCGTAACCCCGGCGTTTTCGCATGGCACCGCTATGACATCCCGCCCGACATTGTTGCGCGACGGCGGCAGGTCGAAGTCAGTTTTGTCGGCGCGGGTGCGCGCGGGGTGGGGCAGGTATTTGGCGTGCAGACCATCCACGCCTGATCGTCGCCGTCTTACGTGGTGACGGCCAGTATGCCATCTTTCCGGTCCCGAACGCGGGTGGGGTATCTAAAGCCCCCGCCGTGTGACTGTCTGGAAAATGGTACCGAATGAAAAAGATATTTCTCATAAACGGCGGCAAGGCTTTCGCCCATTCCCATGGCCGCCTGAACGCCACATTGCATGACATTGCAGCCGAACATCTGACCGCCGCAGGTTTCGAGATCCGCCGGACGACCATTGACGCGGGATACGATATTGAAACGGAGATTGAAAATCACCTGTGGGCCGATGCGCTGATCCACCAGTTTCCGGCATGGTGGATGGGCGTGCCATGGACGGTAAAGAAATACCTTGATGAGGTCCTGACGGCGGGACACGGTCGTCTTTATGCAAATGACGGTCGTAGCCGGGCGCATCCCGAACGTCATTATGGTTCCGGCGGGCTGTTGGATAACCGGCGCTACATGATTTCCACAACGTGGAACGCCCCGCAGGAGGCGTTTACCGACCCTGCCCAGTTCTTTGAGGGCAGGGGCGTTGATGCCGTTTTCTTTCCCTTTCACAAGGCGCTGGAATTCCTTGGCATGTCCGGGCTGCCTACTTTTCTGGCCACTGATGTGATCAAGGCGCCTGCGGTTGACATGACGCTCAGCCGCTACCGCCAGCATCTGGGCGAAGTATTCGGTAACGCAGCCTGACGGCCCTGACCGGCCCGGTTCCCCTGCCATAACGGCGGGGAAACCGGGTCTGAAGGATGAAGCCGGGGCTGAAAACGCGCCCTTAGTGGTTTTCCAGTGTGGGGGACAGCACGGGACCGGTCAGGTTGTCATCCGGGTCGGCGCCATGCGTATGGGGGGCAGGCACATCGCCGGTCGCACGGGCGTTATGCAGGCCGGAATACTGCAGGGGATCGACTGAAAACAGGCTGTTGGGCGCGGGTAGCTGCGCCGCATCCCAGCCGCCGCCACATGCCCGGATCAGGCCGATCTGGGCCTGCAGGTAGCGCGTCTGCACTTCCACCTGCTGGATGCGGGCATCAAGCGTGCTGACCTGCGCGATCAATACGTCCAGATAGGCGGCAAGCCCCCCTTTATACAGGTTCATCGTAATGTCCTGCGTCTGGCTGGCAGCCCCCACGGCGGCGCGCAGGCGGCCATTTTCACCATCCAGCCGGTTGGTGCGCGACAGGCCATCTTCCACGTCGCGGAACGCGTTCAGCACGGTTACCCGGTAATGGTCGCGTGTTTCACGATAGGCGGACCAGCTCTGCTGCAACTGTGCGCGGCGCAGCCCGCCTTCGAATACCGGCATGGTAACGGTGGCACCGTAGGACCACATGCTGTTGGCCAGATTGGCCAGGTTGAAGCCGTTATCGTCAAACCCGCCATCCATATGGAACGAGACATGCGGGTAGAACGCCGCCCGTGCGATCCCGATACTGCGGTTGGCCTGCGCCATCTGGCGTTCCGACATGGCGACATCCGGCCTGCGTTGCAGCAGTTCGGAAGGCATGGCGGGGCTGAGTGCGAAACGGGTGGCGTTCAGGTGGCTGTCCGCCGGCAGATGAAAGGCGGAGGGCGCGACGTTGACCAGAACCGCGATGGCATGTTCCATCACCTCACGCTGGGCCTGAATGTCCAGCAGATGGGCCTGCGTGGTGTAAAGCTGGTTTTCAGCGCGGGCCACATCCAGCCGCGATGCCGCCTGATCCGCCAGCCGCGTGCGCGTGACCCGCAGGGATTCCTCGTAATACCCGATCGACTGGGTATAGATCGCAGCCTGCGCGTCCAGTCCGCGCAGGGTGAAATAATCGGTGGCCAGTTCCGATTGCAGGCTCAGACGTGCTGCCGCATATTCGGCGGCCTGTTCCTGTGCGAAGTCTTTCTGCAGCCTTATGCGATTGCGAATGGAGGACCAGAAATCCGGCTCCCACGACGCCATGCCGCCATAGAATTCATCCGAATCCGTAATCGGCCCCTTGTAGCGGAACAGCCGCTCGGCGGAGCTTTTGTTGTTGCTTCCCCCGAACGCCAGCCCGAAATGCGGAAGCAGGTCGGACCGGGCCTCGCTTACGATGGAGCGGGCCTGCAGGAAGCGTTCGGATGCCGCCTGCAGATCCCCGTTATGGTCGGTCGCCTGGGCCTCAAGCGTATCGAGTTGCGGGTCGCCAAAGCGTGTCCACCATCCGGCGCGGATGCTGTCATCCATGGGGTGGGCCACGCCGAACGGGGCCTGCCCTTCCCATGTGGTGGGAATGACGTAATGGGGCGCATGGTAGGCGGGTGCGAGATCGCACCCCGCCAGTGACAGCAGCGACAGGACGCAGGCCCCGCCCATCGATACGGAACGGCGGATGTCACGCACCATCATTCATCGTCCTTTTCAGATGCGTCGTTGCTGTATCCGGTTGCGGGCTGGACGACATGGACCTTCTCGCCTTCCAGCAGGTCGGCAGGCGGGTTGTCGATGATCCGGTCGGAAGGCGACAGGCCGGAGAGGACCTGCGTTGACCCATCCCCCATGCGGCCGACCGAAATACCACGGAAATGGGCCGTATCCTGTCCGTCCACCACCGCGACCTGCATGCCATGTTCCTGAAACACCAGCGCCCCGGTGGGTATGCTCTGGTGGCCTGACTGTTCCGGGGCACTCAGGCTGACGGCGGCAAACGTGCCGGGCCACAGTGCATGGTCCGTATTGTCGATGATGAATTCACTTACGCTGGTGCGGGTATCGGGATCATATCCGCCTGATACGGTCAGGAACCGGGCCTCGAACACCCGGTCGGGAAACTGCGGCACATGCACCTGCGCGCGTAGGCCGGGCTGCAGGATGTAGGACATGTTTTCGGGAATGGAGACGAACAGGCGCATCTGATGCGTGTCCGCCACGCTGAACAGTTCGCTAGCCCCCCCGTTGGCGTTCAGGTTGCCACCCCCTTCATGCACGTAGTCGCCTACGTTGATGGCGCGTTCTGTCACCACGCCATCGAAGGGGGAAACAATCACCTTGAACCGTTCCAACGCCGCGTAGCGGTCCAGATTATGGCGCGCGGCCTCCAGATCGGCGGCGGCTGATTTTTCGTTCGCGTCCTGCACCGATACCGACTGCCCGGACACGGCCTGTGACTTGCCCATAAGCCGCCAGCGCTGCGCCGTTACCACGGCAAGGTCGTATTTCGCCTGCGAGGACTGAAGGTCGGCCTGTGCCTGCGCGAACTGGGCATCAAGGCCGGGCGTGTTGATTTCCGCCAGAACGTCGCCGCTTGAAACATGCGCGCCGTAGTCCTTGTACCACATCCGCACATACCCGGACACCTGCGGGTAGATCGGCGCCTGGTACCACGCGTCGATCGTGCCGGGCAGGTCAAGGCTGACCTGCCGTGCTTCGGGACGGGGCGAGATGACCATGACATCCGGCACGGCAGCCGCCATTGCATCGCGGCGCAGCTCGCCCGCGTGATGCACGCGTTCGACCAGCAGGTAGCCACACCAGCCCAGAAACACGGCGGCACCAGCCATTATTATGATTTTCGATGATTTTGCGGTCGACATCAGTTCATTTCCTCCCGGCTCCGGGTCGGGCGGTTGTGCAGGATTGCGTAAACACACGGCACAAACAGAAGGGTGGATACGGTGGCCACCAGCAGCCCGCCAATTACGGCGCGGCCCAGCGGGGCGTTCTGCGAATTGCTCATCGCCATCGGCACCATGCCGATGATCATGGCCAGCGCCGTCATCAGGACGGGACGGATACGGCCGTACCCCGCCTCGATCGCGGCACGGAGGGCGTCGCCATGTTCCTCGATCCGTTCGCGTGCGAAGGAGACGACAAGGATGGAGTTGGCCGTGGCCGTACCCATGCACATGATCGCCCCCGTCAGCGCGGGCACGGACAGGCGCGTATGGGTCAGGAACAGCGCCCATGCGATCCCCGCCAGCGCGCCGGGCAGGGCGGTGATGATGATGAAGGGGTCAAGCCACGACTGGAAATTGACCACGATCAGCAGGTAGATCAGCATGACCGACACCACCAGCCCGAAGATCAGTTCCACATAGGAATGCTGCATGGTTTCGGTCTGGCCCCGGATGGCGACCGCCGCGGTGGAGGGGACCATGCCCCGTGTTTCGTGCAGCACACGTTCCACGCCCTTTGTGACCTGACCCAGATCCGCCCCTTCGGCGGAGACATAGATGTCAACTTCCGGCATGGAATTGAAATGCGAGACCTGTCCCGGCGTGCCGGTTGCCGTGACGTTGCTGATCCCGCCCAGAAGCTGCATGTGCCGCCCCTGCGGATCGCCATCGCCCTTATCCACCGGTATGGTCATGAGGTTGTTGAAATGGGTAAGCTGATCCTGTGACACATAGACATTCAGCGGGAAGGTGATGCCTGTCTGCGGGTCCAGCCAGTATTGCGGGTCTACCGTCTGGCTGCCTGACAGGGTCATGAGTTCGTTGTTGGCCAGATCGGCTTCCGTCATGCCGGTGGCCTGCCCGAAGGTGCGGTTGCCCTGCACGAACAGGGTGGGCGTTTTCATGGTCTGCTGGATGGTCACGTCGGCCGCACCGGGTACCAGCCGCAGCCGGTTGACCAGTTGGCGGGCGTATTCGTAATTGTCGCGCAGGTCCGGCCCCGAAATCTGCACGTCAATGGGCGAAGGCGAGCCGAAATTCAGGATCTTGGCTGTAAGGTCGGCAGGCTGGAAGGTAAAGACCGTGCCGGGAAAACGCGCCGACAGGTCACGGCGCAGGACGGCGCGGTAATCCCATACCGGCGTTTCCTCGTCCTTCAGGGCGATGGTGATGTCGCAGTCCTGCGTGCCGATGGTTGGGGTGGGAATGAAGGCCTGGTTATGCGCGCCTTCAGGCAGGCCGCAGTTTTCGATCATGGTATCGACCTTGCCGGGAAACAGCGCCCTGACGCGGTCTTCCACCAGTGAAGCTTCGCGGCCCGCGACCTCGATACGGGTGCCCAGTGGGGCGCGCATGTGCATCTGGAGCGTGCCGGATCTGGTTTCGGGAAAGAAGTCGCGCCCGGCCATGAAATAAAGCCCCATCGAGCATATCGACACACCCAGAAAGATGCCCACGAAGCGCTGCCGCCGTTCAATGGCCCGGCGCAGGACGCCGGCATACTGTTCGCGGAATGTGTTGAACCCGCGTTCGAACGCCTGCTGGAAGCGTTCGGGCAGCCGGGTGGGATATTGCAGGTTGTGGACCTGTGGTTCGCAGTGATGGGAATCCCCATGTCCCGCCACGCTGTGCCCGGCCAGAAGGTATTTGGCCATGGTCGGCACCAGCGTGCGCGACAGGATGAAGGACGCGATCATGGCGAAGATGATGGCTTCCGCCATGGGCATGAACAGCCAGCCTGCCACGCCGCTCAGCCCGAACAGGGGCAGCCAGACAATGCAGATGCAGGTGGTGGCGACAAAGGTAGGAATGACGATCTGGTTGGCGGCGTCGATAATGGCGGGTTCAAGCTGCTTGCCCATTTCCAGATGCGCGTCGATGTTCTCGATCATGACGGTGGCGTCATCGACCAGGATGCCCACCGCCAGCGCCAGACCGCCCAGCGTCATGACGTTGATCGTCTGCCCCGCCCAGTGCAGGCCGATAATGGCGCACAGGATCGCAAGCGGGATGGATGTTGCGATGATGACGGTCGGCCGCCATGAGCCAAGGAACAGCAGCACGATCATGCCGGTCAGGAAGGCCGCGGTCAGCATTTCGCGTACCACGTCGAAAATCGAATCCTTCACGAAGATCGACGCATCCCCCAGAATGCTGATCTTCACATCGGGCGGCAGCAGTTTCTGGATACGCGGCAGCAGCGCCTTGGCCCCCGCCACGACATCCAGTGTCGAGGCATCGCCACTTTTCATGACAACGATCTCGACCCCCTGCTGGCCCTTGACCAGTACGAGGTTCGTCTGTGGATGGCCGCCGCGATAGACCTCGGCTACGTCATGCACGTAGATTACGGCGTTGCCCACGCGCTTGACGGGAATATCGCCCAGTTCCTTCATGGAACGCGGGGTGGCGTTGGTCTGGACCATCCAGTCCGTGGACGAGATTTTCTGGTCGCCCGCTGGCAGGACGATATTCTGCCCGCGCAGCGCGTTCTGCACGTCCATGGCGGAGAGGTGATGCGCCTGCAACTGCTGCTGGTTCAGCGATACCATGACGAAGCTGTCCATCCCGCCATAGGCCTGCGGCACAACGGCGCCGGGTACGGTCACCAGCAGGGGACGGACGCGGATCATGGCCAGCTTGAACAGGTCGGACGGCGTCTGCCGGTCGGAGGTGACCTGCAGCGTCAGCACCGGCACGGATGAGGCATCAAGGCTCATCACCATGGGGGAGGGAATGTTTTCCGGTAGCTGTTTTATCACCGTCTGGGAAATGGCGGTGACTTCCGCTTCGGCCTTGCCAATATCCGTTCCGGGCTGAAAGTATATGTTTACGATGCCGCGCCCGTAATACGAACTGCTTTCCATATGTTCGATACCCTCGACAGTCGAGGTTACCATCAGTTCGTAATTATAGATGATGCGGCCCGCGAATTCCTCCGGCAGCATGCCGCCATAGGTCCAGACAACGGACACAACCGGAATGCGGATATTGGGGAATACGTCCGTCGGCGTACGGAATACCGACATGATGCCAAAGACCACGATAAGGATCGATAGCACCACAAAGGTATAGGGCCGACGCAGTGCGGTGACTACGATGGCATTCATGGGATGGAAAATTCCCTATGTTATTATAAGCGTAGTTTTTTGCGGAACGGTCCGCGATATCTGCGCGGGTCCTGTCGTATTATTTACGGAATACGGACCGGATGGTACGCATGACTTATGGAATACAGGATATCGTGACGGGAAAAGACATGGCGGCCCACTCCGGCGTGATTGGTGGCAGCATGCCGGGATGGATTCATGTGGCATCTGCTTATGCGACAGATACCGTGTTTTTTTACAAAGTATGAACGGTTAATATTTAAAATAATTTTTCATTACAGGTAATTTGTTCCATAATTACCAATACTTAATAAAGTAATTTTTAAGAAACCTGAATGTTTTAATTAACAGTGCAGATCAGGTCGAACCTGTTCTTTGTCATGACATATCGGCGGCCTGGGGTATGTTGCGGTATGAAACACGACCACACGCATTATTGCCATCATGGCATGATGGACGGTCCGGTTATTACAGTATTGCCTGCCCGGTCCTGTATGGTGGCAGGATGCAGAAGGATCGCTGTCCGACCATGATTTCAGGACAGGACACAGATTGTTCTATTGCCACGCAGCAGGGCAGCCTGTTTGATACGATATGGAAATGTTAACCCGCTGTGAGTGGTCATGGCAGCAGAGCAGGAAAAAACCATGAATACCCGCCCCTATCGTATCGGGCAGATCGTCCCCAGTTCCAACCTGACCATGGAAACAGAGATCCCGGCCCTTCTGGCCGCACGTCAGTTGATCCGGCCCGAACGCTTCACCTTTCATTCGGCGCGCATGCGGATGAAGACCGTACGTAAGGAAGAACTGGCATCCATGGATGCGCAGTCCGACCGCTGCGCGCTGGAACTGAGTGACGCGCATGTGGATGTGCTGGGCTATGCCTGTCTGGTCGCGACGATGTCCATGGGGCTTGGCTATCACCGGGTATCTGAAAAACGGCTGCATGAATGCACGCAGGCCAATGATGGTCCCGCCCCGGTGGTAACCAGCGCAGGCGCGCTGGTGGATGGCCTGCGTGTCCTGAAGGCACGGCGGATCGTTCTGGTCGCGCCCTACATGAAACCGCTGACACGGCTTGTGGTCGATTACCTGCAGAACGAGGGTTATGAGGTCATCGACCACATCGCGCTGGAAATTCCCGATAACCTGGATGTGGCGCGGCATGACCCGGCGCGGCTGCCGTCCATCGTGGCCGGACTGAATTATGCCGATGCGGATGCCATTGTAACCTCCGCCTGCGTGCAGATGCCCTCCCTTCCGGTCATCCCCCGGATCGAAGCCCTGACCGGAAAGCCGGTGCTGAGTGCTGCGGTTGCAACCACCTACGCCATGCTGGACCGGCTTGGGCTGGAAACCATCGCACCGGGCGGCGGCGCATTGCTGTCAGGTGCTTACTGGCAACCTGCGGCAGAAAAATGATCGTAGCGGCTGCGCGTGGGTGAAGATGGGGCGCGTCATGCCCCGTCGAACTGCGTGTCCATTTGCCCGATACCTGCCCGGCATTCCCGTTCTTTGTGACGGGCATGATGAAGGTGTTTAACGGATTTCACCGGTCCTGAAAGTCGCCCCTTTTTCCTGTCCGGTATGACGGGACGCAAAAGGTGCGCGGCGTTACGTTTCTGTATGGAAACATGATGGGCGTTAGTGAGTACTGCCATGAATGCTGTTTCCCCCACGGGCATGAGTGAACACGATCCCGCCCTGCCACGCCTGTGCGCGCGCGTGGCGTGGCGGCTGCTGCCGCTGCTGTTTCTGGGTATGCTGGCGTCTTACCTTGACCGGGTGAATGTCGGCTTCGCCAAGCTGCGCATGCTGTCCGACCTGTCCATGAGCGAGGCTTCGTACGGCGCGGGAGCAGGGCTGTTCTTTCTGGGCTATATTTTATGCGAGATACCCAGTAACGCGCTCATGATCCGTTTTGGCGCCCGGCGCTGGCTGGCCCGTATCCTGATCACATGGGGCATCTGTTCCGGTGCGATGGCGTTCGTGCATTCTGCTGGCCTCTTTTATCTGCTCCGCCTGCTTCTCGGCGTGGCGGAAGCCGGGTTCATGCCCGGTGTCCTGTTTTACCTGTCGCAATGGTTTCCGCCGGGCTACCGCGCACGGGTAACAGGGTGGTTCATGGTCGGGATACCACTGGCCAGCGTGATTGGTGGCCCGGTTTCCGGTCTGATCCTTGGCCGGATGGAAGGGGCGATCGGCATTGAAGGCTGGCGCTGGCTGTTTTTTCTTGAAGCCATGCCGCCGGTCCTGCTGGGTCTTATGGTCTTCTTCTGCCTGCCCGACCGGGTGGAGAATGCCCGGTTCCTGACCGAACGGGAGAAAACACTTCTCATCACCCATCGCGTCATGCCCGATCATGCCCATGTGCTGCAGGGTATAAAGGCGGCATTGTGGGACCGGCGTATATGGAAACTGGGGCTGGCGGATGGCGCGCTGCTGCTGGGGCTTTATACAATCGCGTTCTGGATGCCATCGCTGCTGCATGATGCAGGTGTGCATTCCCTTGTGCGGACCGGGATTCTGACGGCCATACCGAATATAGGGGCCGCAGTCGCCATCATGCTGATCGGCTGGGATTCCGACCGGACGGGGGAACGGCGCTGGCATATCATCGTGCCCATCCTGATCGGGGCGCTGAGCATGGCGCTGCTGCCACTGGCGCGTGGCAACCTGACGCTGGCCATCATGCTTATTACACTGGCGAATATGGGTATTATCGGTGCGCTGGCCCCGTTCTGGGCGCTGCCTTCGCTATTGCTGACCGATACCGCAACCATTGCGGCGGGTCTGGCGCTGATTGGCGGCATATCCAATCTGGCGGGTTTCATGGCTACGGGGCTGATTGGGTGGGCAAGAAGCATGGCGCCCGGATCGTGGGGAATTTTCGTTATTTTCGCAGGGTTTGTTGCCATGGGGGCGGCTCTTGTATGGTCCATTCCCGAAGTGGCTGCCCGCGCAGACAGGGACAGGACATGAAGTTTTTGGTGAAGCTTTTTTCAAAAAACTTCATGAAACACCGCCTTTGTGAAGAAAAAGGCAGCACCCGGAAATGTCTGTTTTCATATGTTAATGAATTATTTTCAGACCATCTACCAACGCGGGCGAAGCCGTGGCCGCGTTATGCTAGGGAAGGTGAATAAAGGCCCATGGGGCGGGATATCGGGAATGGAAAAGGTCGCGGACGGTGAATGACAGAAGGGATGATGAGGTCATGGCATATGATCTCAATAAACAGATCGGCCATCTTTTGCGGCGTGCCTATCAGCGTCATACTCACCTGTTCCAGACCGCCATTCCCGACGAGCATCTGACATCGGTGCAACTGGCGGTAATCGCCACCATTTTCCGCGAGGGTGAGCGGTCGCTCATGTATATTGGCCGGGTTACGGCAATAGATCACGCAACCCTGCGCGGTATCAGCCTGCGTCTGAAACAGCGAGGGTTGATAAGGATACGCAGCAACCCCGATGACAGACGCGAACGTCTTGTCTCCCTTACCAGAGAGGGAGAAGAAGCCGCCCGCCTGTATATCCCGCAGGCCGCCCATGTGACGGAACTGACGCTGGAACCGCTCGACCCGTGTGAACGTATCGCCGCGCTGCATGTGTTGCGTAAGCTGGCGGGTGCATAGATGTATAGACTTATAGATTCTGTTAAATCCTGAACGATGGGACGGACTGCATAGCTGTTTCTGATACCGCATGGTCTGTCTGGGAACCTTTGATTGGGGAAGTCCGTCCGAAAGGCAAGACCCCGCCGAAGAACCTGCGGCGGACGATATCCACGATTTTCTGTCGGCATCAGAACGGCGCGAAGTAAGGATGCCCTTCAACGTCAACTGAATCTTCGTCGCTGGCGTTCTTGAGTCACGCATCAATCCTGAAAGAATCATGCCCAGGCGCTGCGTGATAGGTCTCCGCAGCAGAACCGGGGTGTGGAGTGCGTCAAGACGCACGCGGGCATGGCGGCCGGTATTGTATTGGCGGTGGTGGATTATGTATATTTTCTGATAAAATCAGCAATGTTCACTGCATGTTGTGGTGTCTTCCGGTCCGGTTCTGTCGGTCTGGTTATATGGATCATGGACGGTGCCGGTAGTATGGGAAGCACAACAGGCGGAACGGATCTGCCGCTGAAGGGAGGCGCGTCGGTTGCCGTGCGCGGATGGCGTGCCAGACTGCGTGATGTTGTCGCGGGCGTATCCCTTGCTTCAATGAATATTCCGCAGGTGCTCGGCTATACCCGTATCGCCGCGATGCCTGCGGTCACGGGCCTGTACACGGTTCTGCTGCCGCTGGTGGCCTTTGCCTGTTTCGGCAGTTCGCGGCATCTGGTGGTTGCAGCGGATTCCGCTACTGCCGCGATCTTTTCCAGTGCGCTGGGGCGCATGGCCACGCCTGGCAGCCCGCATTATATGGCGCTGGTCAGCATGGTCGCGCTGCTCAGTGCGGGGTTCCTGCTGGTTGCGCGGCTGTTTCGCTTAGGCTTCCTTGCCGATTTCCTGTCGCGTACGGTGCTGGTGGGATTCATGGCCGGTGTCGGCGTTCAGGTTGCCCTTGCCATGCTGCGTGACATGCTGGGTCTTGCAGTCACCGCGCATAATCCCCTGCTGCAACTGTTCCAGATGCTGGCCCATCTGCCCCGGCTCAGTATGCCGACAATGGCGCTGTCGGCCTGCGTGGTGGGACTGATAATGCTGGGCGATCGTCTGGCCCCCCGTGTGCCGCTGGGTCTGCTGACCGTAGTGGGGGCCATTGCCGCAAGCATGATGTTCGACCTGTCGCGCTACGGGATCGAGACAATCGGCCCGATCGAAAGTGGCCTGCCGCATCTGGGCCTGCCGCATGTTTCGTGGAATGACATGCTGGCGCTTCTGCCGGTGACAACATCATGCGTGTTCGTGATTATTGCGCAGAGTGCCGCGACATCACGTGCCTTTGCCATGCGGTTCCACGACCGCGTGAATGATAACGCGGACATACTTGGCCTGTGTGCGGCCAATGCGGTGGCCGGACTGAGCGGGACCTTTACCGTCAACGGCAGTCCGACACAGACGGCCATGGCCGCCCGTGCCGGCGCACGCACACAACTGGCGCAGTTGACCTTTGCTGCCGTTACGATGCTGGTATTGCTGTTCCTGACCGCGCCCCTGCGTTACCTGCCGCGTTGTGTGCTGGCCTCCATCGTCTTTACCGTTGCGCTGGGGATGATCGACCTGCGGGCCATGAAAGCCATCTGGCGTGAAAGCCCCGGTGAATATGGACTGGCCATGGCAACCGCCGCCGCCGTGGTGGGGATCGGGGTGGAACAGGGCATATTTCTGGCCATCGCCCTGTCCCTGTTCCGGCATGTGCGGCACAGCTACGAACCCCATACGATGGTCCTGCGCTACGATACCCATACCGGCCTGCTGGAACCTGGTGCCGTCGCCGCGGGGCAGCAGACCGCGCCGGGACTGGTTGTCTATCGTTTCAGCGCGGACCTGTTCTATGCCAATTCCGCGCGGTTCGTGGCGGATGTCCGCCTGTTGGTGGATAATCCGGCCACACCCGTTTCCTGTCTGGTTGTGGAGGCGAGCGCGATTACGGATATCGACTTTTCCGCAGCCAGTGACCTGCGCGATCTGTTTATGGCGCTGCGGCGGCGTAATATCGGCGTTGTATTCGGACGCGTCAGTCCCTACCTGCGGGCGGACATGGACCGCCATCGCATTACGCCGGTGGTGGGGGCGGAAAACCTGTATACCCAGTTGCACACTGCCATCGGGGCAGCGCAGGCGATCGTAAAAGCACGCGGGGAGGCTGCCATCCACAGGCAAGGATAGACCCGAACACCCGCGATGGCACCTTTCCACGTGGCCAGCGTAGCAGTTTTGCACCTGTTTCCGGCTTTGTGCGTATTGAAAGGGGAACGATTATCCGCCCGGATACTTTTCATTAAGGGAGTGCGCCCGTTTCAGCATCTGTCGCGACGTGGATAGTCAGTTTTAGGGAAGGAAGTATGAAATCGTTACCATTTGTAAAATGCCAGTCCGTATAATTCTGGCATGAATATTATGGTGTTCAGTCTGCTGCCCTGCCTGTCAAGAGAAGGTGCAGGTCCCCCACCCCTAGATGCCAGAGATGAAATGAAAGCCGGGATCTACACGCAAAGCCACATTTCCCCTGTCCAGAAATCCTCTCCGGGTCGGCGTATTGTCCCGCTTCTTATGGCGCTGTTGCCCCTGTCTGGTCTTGCGGGCTGTGGTTATACGGATTCCCGCACCGCTCATCGCGCCCAGATGACCATGATCGGCATGGACAGTACGGATGTACAGTCCTGCGTCGGCGTCCCGGACAAAATAAAGAAAATAGATGATAACGTGCAGATATTTGAGTATGTGCGCACGCTCAATATTCCCGCTGCCAATGATTCTACGCTGTTTCCGTTACAGACGATCGTGAACCTGACGCAAACGGCGCTGGGTGGCGCGGGCAAGACCTGTGTTGCCGACATACGCTTTGAAAATGATAAGGTCACGGACCTGCATTACAGTGGCGATGATGATGAAATCATCGGGGTGGATGGTGTGTGTTCCATCGTGACGCGCGGGTGTATCCGTCGTCCCCTTTCGTCCATGCGGCATGTGAAAAAGGGTATATTGGGGCCGGTATCGGCCTTCCACCCCCCGGCGGCGGAAACGCCGCCTGCGAATACGCCGGTTTCAGCCACAAAGTAATCTGTTGCCGCCAACTTCTTAAGAGCTCCCATACGTTTGTTTTCTTACACAGATCCCCGCATCATCCCCTGTTGCGGCAGGACGGAAGAAAATGCGGCGAAGGGGAATGGAGCGACAGGTCCAGAAGTGGGGGCGCAGGGGGGGGCTTACGTCTCTTGCCCGGATGGCACGCCCATACGGGCAATGACCTTCAGCGCACCGGCCAGACGTTCAATATAGGGGTCATCGTGGTTCTGCCAGTGCCGGTCGTGCAGGATGGCGCGTGCCATGGCCTGTGCCTTCGGGTCATGATCCTGCCATGCCCGCAGGAAGACACGCAGCCGCCGCTCCAGCCATCGGGACAGGAAGCCCGAGCGTGCCAGTTCCCGCACTGTGATGACTTCAATCCCGACCGTCATGGCGTCAAGCCGCATCTGGATATGGGCCAGCACGACCGGACGGGAAACGCCGTGTGCATTACGGACCGAGCGGACCATGCTGTCCGCATTTTCCGACAGCCATTGATATACGGACATCCCGTTGCGCCGGTCCGCCAGTGCCCATAGCCGCCGCCACGTCCAGGCTTCGGTGCGCCGCATATGTGCGTCCGGTCGGAAGGGCAGCACCAGCCGGAATGTCCACCACGCGAACAGGACCGCCCCCAGGAACGCGGAAATGCCGTTGAGGAAGGAGACCTCGTCAAACCGCCCCTGATTGGCTGGCCCGATCAGCACCGGCAGGAACATGTTGAATGAAAACGCGTAACCGGCAGTGGCAGGCGTGCGCGCCGCAAGGCCGCCAATCGTCATCGGGACCAGCAGCAGCAGCACCAGTGTTTCCGGCGCCGTCACGGCAGGCATGACCAGAAAGACGAACACGGCGGCAACAGCCGCGCACCATACCGCCCCCTTGAAAAACGGGCTTGAAGCCAGAAGCGGGTTTTCCCGTGTGGCCAGCAGCCCATAGACCAGCGATACAAAGGATACGAAGCCTGCCCCGGCGGGCCAGCCCGTTACCTCCCACAGCAACCACGCGGCCATGATCCCCGCTGCGGCGCGGATGCCATTTTCCACCGCTTCCACCGCCAGCCTGCGTGAACGCAGCGCGAAGCGGAACCTGTCGCCCGGAACGGGTGTTTCACACGTCTGTATATGGGTCCGTGCCGCAGCCAGATCGGCCGCGATTCCGTGGCTGTCCGTCATGTCCGCCACCTGCCCGGCAATGGCCATGCCACGGGCGCGCGCGATCAGCATCATCATGTCCGCAAGGGCGGCACGCGCATGGTCCGCGACCCTGCCGCCCTGTGGGCCCATTTCCAGCGTGTCGTATTCCACCCGGCTGTTTGCGCCCACCAGATCGGTCAGCAGGCGGCCCTGTGTCTCGGCGTCGATGCGTCCCTGCGTAAGGGGACCGACATCTTTCGAGACCTCGCTCCACAGCGCGTGGAGCCGGGCAAGCAGGCGGGTGCGCGCCTGTTCGTTCAGGGCGGGAATGAATATCGCCGCCAGCGTCGCCTCACACACGATACCCAGAATGATGTAGGAACCGCGTGACATGGCGATGTTGAACACGTCATCGGGCGCCGTGATGGCCCCGGTGGCCACTATGGCCGATGTAAAGCTTGTGACCAGCAGGCCGTAGGAACGATAGCCGTCAAAAAAGGTGGCGCAGCCGCAGCACAGGCCGATCCATAAGGCCAGTCCCGGAAAAAACAGCCCCGGTGCCTGCGGGAATGCCGCGATCAGCGCCACGGCGGCGGCACAGCCGATCAGGGTGCCCACGACACGCCAGCGTGCTTTGGACAGGGATTCCCCGCGGGAGGACTGGGCCACGACCCATACCGTCAGCGGCGCCCATTGCGGGCTGTCCAGTTCCATCCACATCGCGATCAGTAGCGACAGCGCCGCTGCAAGCGACGTGCGCAGCGCAAACACCATATCGGCGGGGGAAGGGGCAAGAAGCCAGCGCAGTTTTCCGTGCCACAGACCGGCGTGGTTGTGAAAGAGGCTGCGCAGGGCGGAGATGAAAGCCTTTGTCTGGCTTCCTGCTGCATCCGTCTCCGCATTCATGGCGCATTCCACCTTCAAAAAAGCATACGCTGCGAAAAACGGCGTTTTTCGTCCAAGTCTTTATAATGATAAAATCATAAGCAGGATTTATCAGAAGTTTTTTTTGGCGTAAGGGCCCTTCAGGTTCACCCGGAAGCCGGACGGAATCGCGCAGGAACAGGGGCGGCGGACCTGCTGGTGCTTTCGGCCCGCGGGAGTGGGGCGAATGTGCCCGATTTCCAGTATATCCACACGCATGGCTGTCGCCCTGTGTCGGCACTGGTTCTCGGTCACTCTTATCCATAATGCCGCAATAGCGGTACCATATAGGCAAGACAGATGAATACGGCCTTCCTTTCCTCCGGCATGATGCTGGCATTTGCGGCGTTTTCTGCGTTCTCGATCAGCGATGCGTATTCAAAGCTGCTGGCCGGGCAACTGGACCCGTTCGAGGTCGCGTTTTCAGGCGGCGTGTTCGGTTTCCTGATCATTCCCTTCATCCGGCGTCCCGATGAATCCTACCGGGATATCTTCTCCACCACCCACCCGCTCATGTGGCTGGTGCGGGCGGTGTCCATTTTCGCCGCCACCGCCGCCAGTGTCGAAGCCTTCATGCTGCTGCCCATGCCTGAAGCGCTTTCGCTCATGTTTCTCATGCCGCTGTTCGTCACCATCCTTTCGGTCGCCCTGTTGCATGAAAAGGTGTCCGGCTGGGCGTGGCTGGCCGTCATTCTGGGCTTCGTGGGCGTGCTGATCGTGCTGCGGCCGGGCGTGCGCGCCATGCATCTGGGGCATCTGTGCGCGCTGATCGCGGCGGTGGCCAATGCCGTGGGGGTTATCGCCTACCGGCTGGCAGGTACCAGCACGCCCCGGCTTTCCCTGTTCGGGTCCAGCCTGTTCGGGCCGCTGATAGGGGACGGGGCGCTCATGCTGGCCCATGCGCACTGGCCGCATGGGGTAAAAACATGGGCGTTCCTGTTCGGCTACGGTTTTCTTGCGGCCCTTGGCCAGTTACTGATGATGATGGCAACCGAACGGGCACCGGCAAACCGGGTCGCGCTGCCGCAATACAGCCAGATGCTATGGGCCGTGGCCTTCAGCTACTTCCTGTTTCATCAACCGCTGGATGGCTGGACGTTTGTCGGGATCGTCGTCGTTACCTTTTCGGGCATGCTGAACTGGATACGCCAGCGTATCCGCTATCGACACATGGCCATGAAGGAAAGACGGGCGGCGAAACAGCGCGCGCAGGCCCAGTATGTCGTCAGCAGGAACTGATCACCCGGTAAGGGGCAGGCCGGGTGTCCGGGCACAGGCGCTCCGGCTACGTGACATGCCGTAGCCGGACGGTGGTGCGGAGCAGGGATTAAAGTTTCATCCCGCCGGAGGCTTCGATACGCTGGGCATTGATCCAGCCGGTATCCGGCCCCAGCAATGCCGCGACCACACCACCGATATCGTCAGGCCGCCCCGCGCGGCCCAGCGCCGTGACCGAGGCGACATAGCCATTGATGTCGCTGTTATCGCGCACTGCCCCGCCACCGAAATCGGTTTCGATCGCGCCGGGAGCCAGCGTGTTCACGGTTATTTTCCGCGCCGCCAGTTCCGTGGCCTGATAGCGGGTCAGCACTTCGACCCCCCCCCTTCATCGCGGCGTAGGCCCCATAGCCCGGCAGGCAGAAACGGGTCAGTCCGGTCGAGATATTGAGGATACGGCCCCCGTCAGCCATGAGTGGCACGAGCTTCTGCGTCAGGAAAAATGCGCCCTTGAGATGGATGTTGACCAGCGTATCGAACTGCGCCTCGGTTGTTTCCATCAGGGGCGCATGAATCCCGATCCCGGCATTATTGACCAGAAAATTGAAGTGACTGACCTGCCACTGGGCCAGTGTTTCGGCCACCTGACCGGCAAATGTGTCGAACCCGGCGGTATCGGCCACATCCAGTTGCAGTGCGCGGACCCGGCGGCCCTGCTGCGTCAGTTCCGCCGCCACGGCCTGCGCGCCTTCAAGATTGCTCCGGTAGGTCAGGATGATGTCAACGCCCTGGCGTGCCAGATGCCGGATCATGCTCAGGCCCAGTCCCCTGTCCCCACCCGTAACCAGTGCGATCGGTGCGGTATCTGCCATGTCTCTCTCCATTATCTGTAATGGTGGCGAGCATACAGGACGGGGTAGGGCCAATAATCCCTGAACTGGCGATCACACCTGTCGCCAGTTCCGAACAATCCGGGACTGACTTCCGGGCTTCTGTCGTTTTTCAGTTACTATCCTGTCTCGACATAACATGAACGGCATGGCAGAAGCCGTTGCCAGTAATAATGACGATGGTTTCATTGCCGGAAGCCATTATCCGGCGTGAGCGCCTGTTTTCTCGCGTCTTGAATGTTCCGTATGCCGTGGGGCAAGATGGATAAGGACGAGAGGAGAGGGAATGAAGCCCGTCGCCATGACAGATGCCCCGGTACAGGGATTGCGGGAACGCAAACAGGCCCGCGTGCGCAGTACCCTGATTGCGGAAGCGATGCGGCTGTTTTCCACGCAGGGATACGATCAGACAACGGTGGATGAAATCGCCGAAGCGGCCGAGGTCTCGCGCCGTACCCTGTTCCGCATGTTCGAGACAAAGGGCGACATCGTTCTGGCATGGACAAAGGGCATGACCCAGACCCTGACCGATGCCCTCGCGGCCTGCCCCCGGGACATGCCCGCGGGGGATGCGATGATGCACGCCTTCATTTCCCTTGTGCCCCGTATCGCTGCAAACCGGCAGGATACGTATGATTTTGTCTATCTGATCGAAAAGACGCCGTCCCTGCAGACGGTCAGCCTTCAGAAATATGGCAAATGGGAAGACTGTCTGGCGGAGGGACTGGCAAAGCGCCTGCCGGTACGCAGGAACCGCAAGATTGCCGCCCGTCTCATGGCGCGTGGCGGCATCGCCATTTTCCGCACGGCGCTGGATGACTGGATCAGGCTGAAGGGGCGCCCCGCACTGGTGCCGCTGCTGCAGAAAACCTATGCGCTGCAGACCGCGCTATGGTCACACCCTGCTGATCCCGAAACGGATGCCCCGGCCTGACCGGCCGGGACATTGCATTGATATGGTGGCGGGTTCTCAGTCCAGCCGGACGGAGGGGCGCACGAATACGTCCAGCCAGTCCACAAGGCAGGACACCGTGCCGCGGAAGGTGCCGTACAGTTCGAACTGATGCTGGCGATAGAGCATGATATGCACCAGTCGCGCCGTAATGCCGCGCAGCCAGCCGCCACCGAACACCTTACCGCCGGGGAAAGTGCCCCAGCCGTTGTAATCGCCCAGTGCGACGACCGCGCCCTTGTTGTGGAACGCAAAGGCCGGTAGCGGGCGACCATTGATCCATGCGGGCATGTAGCGCGCCAGATGATGGGCCTGCTGGCGTGCTGCCTGCGCCGTGGGGGCCACCGGCTTTTCGGCAATGAAGGCGCAATCGCCCATGGCGAAGATATTGTCGTCTTCCACCAGTTGCAGGGTGGGACGGACTTCAAGCTGACCGGAGCGCGACAGCTTCAGTTCACCGAATTTGCGCGTGACATCGGGCGCTTTTACGCCTGCGGCCCAGACACGCAGCGTCGCGGGGATGCGGGTGCCGTCCTTGAGCATGAAGCCCTTTTCATCGGCGCCACTGACCATGGCCGATGTCATCACCTCGACCCCGATGGCCTCAAGCTGCTTGGTCGCGGCGGCCGATACGGATTCAGGGAAGGCGGGCAGGATGCGCGGGCCAGCTTCCAGCAGGGTGATCTTCAGCTTGGGCGGCTTCTTGCCAAAACTGTAGAGGGAGGCGAGATCAAGCGCCTTGTGCAGTTCGGCCGCAAGCTGGGTGCCCGTGGCGCCGCCGCCGACGATGGCGATGTCCAGTTCCTCGTTATTGCCAAATGCCTTGAGCAGTTCCATGCGGAAACGCTCGTTAAAGCCGTTGGCTTCGACAAGGTTGTCAATGAACAGACAGTGCTCGGCCACGCCCGGCGTGCCGAAATCGTTCGCGCGGCTGCCGATGGACAGGACCAGCGCATCATATTCCAGCTTGCGCTCTTCCAGAATGACCTCGCCCGTCGTCTCGATCACCGGGGCCAGCGTGATCGTTTTGGCCTTGCGGTCCATGCCCGAAATCTCGCCGGGCCAGAACTCGAAATGGTGGCGGCTGGCCTGTGACAGGAAACTGATGCGGTCGTTCTCGTTGGCCGCCGTGCCCGCCGCGAAGCAGTGCAGCATCGGCTTCCACACATGGGCGAAGCTTTTATCGACCAGCGTGATTTCCGCCCGGCCTGACTTGCCAATTGAATCGCCCAGACGGGTGGCCAGCGCCAGCCCGGCCACGCCGCCGCCAACGATCACGACCCGAAACTTTTGTGCCATCCCCAAACCCCCAATTACCCTGTCGCATAGCATCCCGGCCCCTGTGGAGAAGCCTGCCGCATAAATAGAAACATATCCGGCCGCCCGCCCCACATGGGCAGGACGGCCTGCGGCCGGACCGGAAAAAACCGGTCCGGCCGCTGCGCCTGCCCTTCAGGGCAGGGCGGTTTTCAGCTTGTCAGCGGATCAAAAGAAACCGCGCTTGTTCTCGCTGTAGCTGACCAGCATGTTCTTGGTCTGCTGGTAGTGCTCAAGCACCATCTTGTGCGTTTCACGCCCGATGCCCGACTTCTTGTAGCCGCCGAACGCCGCATGCGCGGGGTAGACATGATAGCAGTTGACCCACACGCGACCGGCTTCCAGCCCGCGACCCATGCGGTAGCAGGTGTTGGCGTCGCGGCTCCATACACCCGAACCCAGGCCGAACGGCGTGTCGTTGGCGATGGCGAGTGCTTCTTCTTCCGTCTTGAAGGTGGTCACGGCCAGAACCGGGCCAAAGATCTCTTCCTGGAAGATGCGCATCTTGTTGTTGCCCTTGAACACGGTCGGCTGCACGTAGCATCCCTTGTTCAGGTCGCCGCCAAGGTCCGGACGGCCGCCACCGGTCAGAAGCTGCGCGCCTTCTTCCTTGCCGATGTCGATATAGGACAGGATCTTTTCCTGATGACCGTGCGAGTTCTGGGCACCCATCATGGTGTTGGGGTCCAGCGGGTTGCCCTGACGGATGGCCTTGATGCGGGGCAGGGCGCGTTCCATGAACTTTTCATAGATCGATTCATGAACCAGCGCACGGCTGGGGCACGAACAGATCTGGCCCTGGTTCAGGGCGAACATGGCGAAGCCTTCGAGCGCCTTGTCCAGATAGGCATCATCATGATCCATGATGTCGGCGAAGAAGATGTTCGGCGACTTGCCGCCCAGTTCCAGCGTGGCGGGGATCAGGTGTTCCGCCGCGGCATGCGCGATCATCTTGCCGGTGGGTGTGGAACCGGTGAAGGCGATCTTGGCGATGCGGTCGCTGTTGGACAGGGCAGCGCCCACGTCACGGCCCAGACCGTTGACGATGTTCAGTGTGCCGGCCGGGAACAGGTCCCCGATCAGTTCCATCAGCACCAGCATGCTTGCGGGCGTGCTTTCGGCGGGCTTCATGACGACGCAGTTGCCTGCGGCCAGTGCCGGCGCCAGCTTCCATGAACCCATGAGCAGGGGGAAGTTCCACGGAATGATCTGGGCAACGACGCCAAGCGGTTCGTGGAAATGGTAGGCGATGGTGGTGGCGTCGATTTCGCCCAGCGTGCCTTCCTGTGCGCGGATGCAGCCTGCGAAATAGCGGAAATGGTCGATCGCCAGCGGGATGTCAGCGGTCAGGGTCTCGCGGATGGGCTTGCCGTTATCCCATGTTTCGGCGCGGGCCAGCAGGTCCAGGTTCTGTTCCATGCGCTCTGCCGCGCGCAGCAGGATCAGCGCGCGATCGGCAGGTGCCATGTGGCCCCAGGCGGTCTTCGCCTTGTGCGCGGCATCAAGTGCCAGTTCCACGTCCGCTGCGGTGGAAGCGGGCACTTCACACAGCACGCGCCCATCGACGGGGGAAGTATTGGTCAGGTAGTGACCTTCAACCGGGGCGACCCATTCGCCACCGATATAGTTGCCATAACGCGACTTGAACGGCGGGGCCGCCGTGAGGCTATCTGCTGACACGTGAATATTCCTTCAGGATAAGGCTTCGTGCCCTAATAGACCTGACATGGATTCATGTAATTCCATGAGGTAATGAGGGTACTACAAAACTGTATTTCGGTTCGATATGGCCGCCATTACTTTCATGGGTAATGGCATTGACCGATCCGGACCGTAGGTGTGATTTCTTGAAACCTGTGGACGTGATCTCCCTGGAAACCAAACCGAACCTTGATGCGCCCCGGTAAGGTATCGGGGGATAATCTATATACGGTGATATATAGACACGTCCGGTACCGCAAGCGTTCGGATTATAACGTAACCGTGAGGTGTGCATCTGGTGCCATAATGTGTTAATTAAAAACGTTTAAATACAGTATGTTAAATAATAATGAATAATAAATATCTATTGATTTCGACATCCTGTGTCACAAAACCGGCGAATGGAATTTTAGCGCCTTGCGGGGCGCAAGGGCCGATTCCTGCCCGGTCAGGTCTGAAATGATCCCCTGTCCGGATTCCGGCGGTTTCATGCGTATGACGCAGGCGGTAGTTACGGCTGTGTAGTCAGCCATCCGAGTCCGGGTAATGCGTCCCGTCTGGTGCGGTTTTCTACGCGGCATCCATATGGGATGTGACAATCCGGATGGGCGGGGCCACGTTCTATTGCGTGCAGGCGTGTCCCGCATGCCGGATGTCATCCGGCTGCCCGGTTCAGTAAGCGGGGCCTGGGCTTACCGGTGGCTGCGACCTGTCATGGGCTGACCATAATCCAGCCGGAACTGACAGTTCAGCTCCCGCGCATCCTTACCGCGTTCTGGCCCCGCAACCGCGACACGCTGACCAGCGCGCCCAGCCAGGCCGTTGCCACGCCACATTCCATGCAGCGTAACGTCGGCTCATGCGCGACATCGGTCAGGATCAGCGCCACCAGCATGCCGCCTGTCGTCTGGCCAAGGATGCGCGCCACGGAAATCATGCCACTGGCGCTTCCTGAACGGTGCAGCGGAGATGCGGCGACCATTGATTTATTGTTGGGTGCAACAAACAGCCCAAAACCGATACCCGCGAAAGCAAAGCGCCACATGATATCAAAATTGCCTGCATCCAGCGGTGTCAGGCGCACCAGCAGATAGCCAAGCCCAACAATAAACAGTCCCGCCGATGACAGGATGCCCGCCGGATACCGGTCGGCCATACGCCCGACAAATGGTCCCGCCACAATCATTCCCACTGGCCATGGGGTAATCAGCAGTCCCGTTTCCACGGCGGAGCGGTGGAAAACTCCGGTCAGCGCAAAGGGAATGGAGATCATGTAGAAATTGGCGGCCATATATCCAAGAAAGCAGGTGATGAATCCGGTCCGGAAGGCGGTAGTGGCAAGCAGGTCAACCGGAAGCAGGGGGGCAGCGCGTCCGTGCTGACGTCGCACCAGACCGGTCAGGGCGGCAAGTCCTGTTCCCGCCAGCCCGAGGGAGAGGACATCGACATTCCCATGGACCAGCATGTCGCAGCCAACCAGAATGCCGCCGAAGGCCAGAATGTTCAGCACGATGCTGCCCCAGTCCAGTCGACGTGGCTGACCGCCCGCGCGTGGCAGGAACCCGGCCACCAGCGCGAGTGTCACGATCCCGACCGGCAGGTTGAACAGGAACAGCCAGCGCCATGATGCCACCCCAAGGATCAGGGCCGCGACAGACGGACTGAGGGCCACGCCCCCCGCGATGGCCAGCGCATTGAGCGCCAGCCCCCGCCCCAGCCGGGAGGGCGGATAGACAAGGCGCACCAGGGCCGTATTGACGGCCATGATGCAGGCGCCCCCCGCGCCCTGCACGGCACGGGCCAGTACCAGCACGCCCAGCGACTGCGCATTGGCGCAGATCAGGGACCCGATCATGATGACGACCAGCCCGATCGTGCATAATCGGGCCGGGCCAACCCGTTCCGACCACGCCGCCAGCGGCAGCAGCAGCATCGCGTTGACAAGCTGGTATGCATTTACCACCCATACCGATCCGGCGGCGGAAACATGTAGTTCACGCGAAATCGTGGGCAGGGCGATATTCGCAACGGCGTAATCCAGAACAGACAGTACCACCGCCAGAATGACGGGAATGATGGCGAAGCGATGTACGGCGCTTTCCGTTCCTCCCATGGAGGAAATGCCGTGTCTGCCCTGCTGCATACTGCCCATGCCGCGCCCCTTGCCCGCACTGTTGGTGACAGTGCGTAACCGAAACGACATGTCTTTTCCACCCATATGCGGGATGCTGTTCATCCGCAAAAGTTTTTGGGGTGTCGCCGTCTTTCAAAAGGAGGATGTCTTTCGAAGCTTTTTGAAAAAAGCTTCACCAAAAACGTTTTTATGATTTCTGCATGTTTTCCAAACAGGCGCAGGAATTTCCGGATTAGGAGAATTCATGTGATGGCAATACGCGCGGTCGCCATCGCTTTCATCTTTTCATGCAGTTCGACAGGGCATCGTGTTCCACATGAATTCTGGGGCGGAGCTTAATCAAGGGCCGTAGCGATCAGGGTCCCCTGAAAAACTCGTCTCCCAGATATTCGGGCGGGCCGCCATCCAGCCCTTCGGCTTCAAACCCATCATTATATGGCCCCGAATAATCGCCCATGCCGTAACCGTGTTCGTTCCAGTCATTATTGGCGATCATCGGACCGTCCATGCCCATCGGTTCCGGCCCCGTGGGGCCGGAGCATGCTGCAAGCGCACCAGCCAGCACGAGCAGGCACAGGGCGGGGCGCAGGCGCGAAAAGGGTGTAGTACGGAAAGGGCAGGCGATACGCATATCAGTCCGGTCGGGCTGAAGGGACAGGTTGCCCCGCCAATGGGCCGGGAACCTGCCGGCCCCGATGCCATACCTGCGTCAGATGGTCGATGGCTGTAATATCCTGCGCGGGGTTACCTGTAACAACCATAAGGTCAGCCATTTGCCCCGGCGCGATGGTGCCGCGGTCGGACAGTTGCATGAGGCGGGCCGCATTGCTGGTTGCCAGTGCGATGGCCTGCAGTGGCGTCAGGCCCGCCATTACCGAAAGACGCAGTTCCCTATGTTCGGCAAAGCCGGGAATGCGGGTAGGGGTCGCGCCTGAATCCGTGCCAAACCCGATGGCGACCCCCGCCTGGTACAGCGTCATGAGATTACGCATGTTCATCGCCAGCGCCTTGCGGGAGGCTTCCGTCAACGGGGCGGCCAGTACCTTTGCACGCCATGCCGGGTCGGCAAACTGCTGGCGTAGCGCAGGCGACAGGCCATAGGACAGGAATGGATCGTCCAGCCATTCGGGGTGTTCGGCAAAGATGTAATTGGCTTCATCCAGATCCAGCGTGGCGACGTAGCCGGTCCCCTGCTTTTTCATCGCACTGATCAGGGTCGGATCGACCGGTTTGTCGCGCACGCCATGGGCCAGAATGTCCACCCCTGCGGCAACAAGGGCCTGGGCATCCGACAGGTCATGGATATGGGCTGCCACCCGCTTGCCGCGCAGATGGGCCTGTATAATGGCCGCGCGGTAGATTTCCGGCCGCATCTTGGGCAGTCCGTGCGCCTTGGGCACGCCATTGCGGAAATCATCCACCCATAATTTTATAAGGTCGGTGTCTTCATCCGCCATCTTGTTGACTGCGGCACGGGCTTCGTCCGGTGTAGTGGGCCGGAAGACCTGATCCGCGCCAAGATGGAACATGTTTTCGGGCGGCACCCCATCGGGAGCGCCAATGCCCTGATCCACCCCGAACAGGTCGGCACCAGGGTTCAGTCCCGCATGCTGCTCCCGGCGCATGTCATCGAACAGGGGGGAACGGTTCAGCCCCAGCGCGGTGACGGTCAGCACGCCGTAATGTTCGTACTGCGCCAGCGCGGACAGGATATTGGCGCGGGTATAATTGACTTCCCCGTTCTGGGTGCCGCTGACCTGCCCGACATGGCTGTGGTCGGAAATCAGGCCCGGCAGCACCGTCTGGCCTGTCAGATCTATTTTACGGGTATGGGCGGGGGCATGGAGATTGCGACCGATCGCGGCGATGTGGCCATCGCGGATCAGGATATCCGTGTTGTCCTGCGCGGCGCTGCCGGTACCATCAATCACAGTGGCATGACGCAGCAGCACCGCCCTGTCCGTGGCGGCATGGGCGACGGCAGGCGTGGTGAACAGCCCCGTCAGCAGGGCGATCAGCGCGGGGCGATAACAGGACATGACGAAACTCTCCATCCAGCGGTGCCCCAGTGTTGATTGCGTGTAGCCCAGCGTCCAGTCACGTCTGTGTCGGTGGATGAAGGATTCTAGCGGGGCAGGGGCGTGGCGCCGCCTTCCGTCAGGTCGGTGAAGGCATCCTGCACGTCTCCGCTTTCGGGAAAGCATATCAGTACATCGTCGCTTTCCGCCTTGGCTTCACGCGCCGGGGTGATGACGCTGTCCCATTCACCAGCAAGGGAGGTGACCATACCAATTTCGGGTTCCAGAAACTGCCACGACCCACCCTTGACCGTAGATCCCATCACGGTCGTCAGCAGGAATATGCCCGCCTGTGCAGGCAGGGGGGATGGTACCCGCCGGAACTGGTAAATCGTACCGGATGTTCCAAACAATGTGAATGAAGTCCACGGTTCCATGGGCCTGTTCCCTCCTGAGGATGACAGAGTATGCCATATTCTAAAGCATGGGAGGGGCGTCAGGCTGCACATCACGCATGCAGGTAGCTGGTGTCCGGCCATTCATCATTTTGGGTGAAGTCGTTGGCGGGATAAAATCCGGTCTGGTGAGGCCGCCTGCAATGGCAATTCCTTTTCGTGCGGGTGGAATGGACCAGCGTCATTAAAAAATTGGCGTGCCATACGGAATGCCGGTCAGCGTGGACGTTGCTATACGCATGGTGCTATCGCGCGTGTAATCGTCAGGGCTGCGATGCGGTTATGCCTGCCTGATCACTACTGATACGGTCATTCCCGGAAGCAGCGGTGGTAATCGAATCAGCGCGCCCTACGTGGTTTCTGGTCACGCATTGCACCGTAAAGTAGCAATGCAGGTCGGGATGAGCGTTAACAAAAAAAGCGAGACGCTTTTTTATCTGTGACGGGATCTGTGACGGGCATGACAGAACCATATCCCGAAAAATTCGGGACTATGACTTTTGAAGGTCTGACAGGGAATGGAAAGGTATGTTGATGCGCATGCCCGCAGGTAAAAACCAGACGGCATAAACAGTTGCTGCTGTCTCATGATTTTGCATGCGAGAGAAGAGAAGGGCTAGGAAAGGGCAATTCCCTTTTCCAAAAGCAAATTCTCTATCTGAATAAGCCTGCGGATACTTTGCGTATCGTGTAAGCCCTTGAAAGGCTTGGCGTCCCGTACGGGATTCGAACCCGTGTTGCCGCCGTGAAAGGGCGGTGTCCTAGGCCTCTAGACGAACGGGACTAAAGGCGTGAGGGGTGTGTATCCCGGCACAGGGGGGCGGTCAACCCCCTGTTTTAAAAATATTGAAATTATTGGGCGATTGCCGCGTCACGGATAAAAAATGTGGCGGATGTCCGCCCGTTCCAGCTTTCTGCCCGCAGCCAGCCCGCCAGATGCAGCGGCGGCATGTCGCGATCTTCCAGCACGGGGGCAAGCGGGCTTTCATTGGCGCGGAAGATCAGGGCCTTCAGTCGGGGGCCGCGTCCTTCCCCCTGCAGGGTCAGGCGCAGGGTGTTGCCTTCGCGGCCAATACGTTCGGCATAGGCGACCCGTACGCGGGGCAGGGCGATCAGAGGTTCGTCATTGCCCGCGCCGAACGGGGCCAGCCGGTCCATGTCGGTGGCCAGCGCCACGTCCGCTGCGGCGACATTCACCACGGCGTCAATGGTCAGGTCCACCGCATCGGGCAGACTGGCGGCGGTGGCAAGGTGACGGTCCAGAAAAGCGTGCAGGGCGGGAATTCCCTCCGCAGGCAGTCCGAAACCCGCTGCCATCGCATGTCCGCCGCCGGATGACAGCAGTCCTGCCTGCCGCGCCGCGATGATGGCACCGCCCAGATCCTGCCCCGGCACCGATCGGGCCGAGCCTTTGACGGTGCCGTCCTCCATTTCCGCGCCGACCAGCACGGGGCGATTGAATTTTTCCTTTATACGCCCGGCCACAATCCCCACGACGCCGGGATGCCAGTCCCGTCCGCTCAGTACCAGCACGGCATGGCCCTGTTCGCGCTGTTCGGCGGCCAGTTCCATGGCGCGGTCCAGAATGCCCGCTTCAACGCTCTGGCGGCTGTGGTTGACGGAATTCAGGCGCTCGGCCAGCGTCTGGGCCTCGGCGGCGTCTTCGCACAGAAGCAGGCGCAACCCCATGCCCGAATCCGCGATGCGTCCCCCTGCATTGATGCGTGGCCCCACGGCAAAGCCGCAGGTGAAGGCGGACAGCGGATCACGCGCGCCTGCAGCATCCAGCAGGGCGGCCAGGCCGGTGCGCTGCCTGCGCGCCATCACCTTCAGCCCCTGCGCGACAAAGGCCCGGTTCAGCCCGTTCAGCGGCATGACATCGCAGACCGTGGCCAGCGCCACCAGATCGAGGCTGTTCATAAGCTGTGGGTCCGGGCGGGAATCGAACCAGCCTTCCTGCCGCAAGACACGTGTCGTGGCGACAGCCGTCATGAACGTCACCGCCGCCGCACAGATGCCATGCAGGCCCGAAGGACAGTCAGGGCGGTTGGGATTGATGGTGGCCAGAACCTTCGGTAACGCGCCCTGCACCTGATGATGGTCAAGGATGATGACATCGGTTTTCTGGCTGGCCAGTTCCAGAATGTCCACCGCCGCCGTGCCGCAGTCCAGACACACGATCAGGCTTGCGCCCTGATCCTGCATGGCGGCAATGGCCGGGGTATTGGGGCCGTAGCCCTCCGTCATGCGATCGGGAATGTGGGTCAGCACCGTGCAGCCCTGACCGCGCAGGAAATCGGTCAGAAGCGCTGTGGAACAGGCCCCGTCCACGTCGTAATCACCAAACAGCCCGACCGTTTCGCCATTGCGGATGGCGGCGGCCAGACGCCCGGCAGCCCGGTCCATGTCCGTGAAGGTGGACGGGTCGGGCATTAGTGCCCGTAGTGTCGGGGTCAGGTAGGTCTGGACCTGATCAGGTGCAATCCCGCGCAGGGCCAGCATGCGGCCCACGATTTCCGGCAGGTTGGCCTGCTGGGATATGGCCATGCCCATGCGGTCGGTATGGCTTGCCTGCCCGCCCTCGCGCCAGTTCCACCGCCGTCCCGTCACGCTGCGGACAACCCCCAGCACGACCGGTTCGGGTTCGTTGCACCCGGACATGGCGGCAGGCGGGACGGAAAGCAGGTCGGCGGCGGACATTGGCCGTTTCCTTCAGATATGGGGGGCGGACGGCGCGTGGCCGCCCGCCAGCGGGTTTCAGCCCGCGTCGATGCGGATCAGGGCCGGTTCGTCCAGAACGGCAGCCAGTTCTGCAATATGGTGCAGGGCGTGCTGCATCGCCGCTTCCGATGTTTTGTGGGTCAGCAGCACCAGCGGCACGGCATGCGTGCCATCGGGACGGACCTCATGCGCATCGGCATGCTGGAGCATGCTGCGCAGGGATACCCCGTTGTCGCGCAGTACGGCGGTGATGTCGGCAATTACGCCGGGGCGATCCTGCACGTTCAGGCGCAGGTAGTATTCCCCGGTAAACGACTTGCTGGGCATGGCCACGGCCTGTGTCAGGCTGTCGGCGTCGCAACCCCATACGGGAATGGCGCTGCCACGGGCAATGTCGATCAGGTCGGCGGCGACGGCGGTGGCTGTTGGCCCTTCGCCCGCGCCACGCCCCTCAAGCATCAGACGCCCCACAAAGGCCCCTTCCGCCACCACGGCGTTGAATACGCCGTTGACCTGCGCGATGGAGGCATCCTGGGGCACAAGGCAGGGATGGACGCGCGCCTCGATCCCGTTTTCATGCTGGCGGGCGATGCCCAGCAGCTTGATGCGGTAGCCCATCTTGCGGGCAAACTGCAGGTCGAGCGCGCCGATACGCCGGATGCCTTCAATATAGACGGAAGCGAACACCACGGGCCGCCCGAAGGCCAGCCCCGCCAGAATGGCCAGCTTGTGTGCCGTGTCGATACCGTCAACATCCGTGGACGGATCAGCTTCGGCATAGCCAAGCTTCTGCGCGTCCGACAGGATTTCGGCAAAGTCCCGGCCGGTCTCGTGCATTACGCTCAGGATGTAGTTGCACGTACCGTTCAGGATGCCGCCGATCTTGAGTATCCGGTCGGCAGCCAGTCCTTCGCGCACGGTCTTGATGGCGGGAATGCCCCCAGCCACTGCGGCTTCGAACATGAGCGGCACGCCCGCTTCCTGTGCCGTGCACGCCAGTTCCGCGCCGTGGATTGCGATCAGCGCCTTGTTGGCGGTGACCACCGGCCTGCGGTTTTCCAGCGCGCGGCTGACCGTCAGGCGCGCGGGGCCTTCCGCCCCGCCGATCAGTTCGGCCACGACATCCACATCGGGATGGGTGGCCAGTTCTTCCGGCGTGTCGCACCACGCCACACCGGACAGGTCGATCCCGCGATCCCGCGTGCGATCGCGCGCGCTGACGGCGGTCACCACCAGTTCGCGGCCCGCGCGGGCGCGGATCAGGGCCGCGTTTTCACGCAGCAGCCTGACAACGCCAGCGCCAACCGTGCCCAGACCGGCAATACCGATACGCAGGGGCCTGGGTTCAGATGTGGAATGGGGAGATGTCATTTCTTTTCCGTCAACCGATAGGGCAGTCATGAATGGGCGGACTGGGTGCCAGCCAGCGGGGCAGCCTGCTGCGTGGTGGGGGCGATGCCGCCATGCTCAGCCATGAAATGGCGGATGGAGCGGCAGGCCTGACGCAGGCGCTGGGTGTTTTCCACCAGACCGATGCGCACGAAACCTTCGCCATATTCGCCAAAGCCCAGGCCGGGGGCCACGGCGACGCCAGCTTCTTTCAGCAGCAGCTTGGAAAAGCCGACGCTACCCAGTTCGCGGAAGCGTTCGGGAATGGGCGCCCATGCGAACATCGACCCTTCGGGGGAGGGCACGTCCCAGCCCGCCGAATGCAGGCCCTGAATGAGCACATCGCGGCGCTTGCGGTAAATATCGCGGATTTCCGCGACACAGTCCTGCGGCCCGCTGAGGGCGGCGACGGCGGCGACCTGAATGGGGGTGAACGCGCCGTAATCCAGATAGGACTTGATCCGGGTCAGCGCCGAAATCAGATGCGGATTGCCCGCAGCAAACCCCATGCGCCAGCCCGCCATGGAATAGGTCTTGGACAGGGAGGTGAACTCCACCGCGATGTCCTTCGCACCCGGCACTTCCAGAATGGAAGGGGGAACCTTGTCGCCAAAATAGATCTCGGCATAGGCAAGGTCGGACAGGATCCAGATTTCGTGCTTGCGGGCAAAGGCCACAAGCTTGCGGTAGAAATCAAGGTCGGCCAGATACGCCGTGGGATTGGACGGGAAATTGACGATCAGCGCCGTGGGCTTGGGCACGGAATGGCGCACCGCGCGGTCCAGCGCTTCCAGCATCTCATCATCCGGCGTCGCGGGAATCGAGCGTACGGACGCCCCGGCGATGATGAAGCCGAACTGGTGAATGGGATAGGACGGGTTGGGCACCAGAATGGTGTCGCCCGGACTGGTGATGGCGGAAGCAAGGTTGGCCAGCCCTTCCTTGGACCCGAGGGTGGCGATCACTTCGGTTTCCGGGTCCAGCTTCACGTTGAAGCGGCGCTCGTAATACCCCGCCAGCGCGCGGCGCAGGCCGGGAATGCCACGGCTTACGGAATAACGGTGGGCGCGCGGGTCGCTTACGGTTTCCACCAGCTTCTGCACGATGTGCGGCGGGGTGGGGGTGTCCGGATTGCCCATGCCCAGATCAATAATATCCTCCCCCCGCGCTCGGGCCTGGGCCTTGGCCTTGTTGACTTCGGCGAAGACATAGGGCGGCAGGCGGCGGATACGATGAAATTCTTCGGTCATGGGACGCTCTGTTGAGGGCACGCGGCGCGCGCCGGGTTGAAATCAGGTCGTATGGCGACCCCGTCAGGCGGGGCCGGATCGCACTCTAGCGCACGACGGCAATTCTTGCACCATTGCCAAAGGCATGGGCATGCACCGCAATGCGGTCGGCCGGCACGCCGCGCGCCAGCAGCAGGCCGGTCAGCGTGCGCGTGCGCAGTATGGCAAGGTTCAGGGCCGCGGCCTGTCCCTGCGCCGTGGCGGTGGCGGCATTGCCATAGCCGTTCACGATTACGAACCGGTTGCCACGCCCCTTCAGCACGGCGTTGACGACATCTTCCTCCCCTTCCTCGATCCGGTCGGAGCCGGGCAGGAACTGTACGGATTCGCCATCATCGGGGGATGCGATGTTGTAGGCGGGCAGGTCCATGCCATCGCGTTGCGCGTTGTCGGGCAGGGCGATGCCCCCGACAGTGGGCAGTTCCGGCGGGCCATCGGGTATCTGCGGCAGGTTGGCGGGCAGGGCTTCGGGCTGGTCGGGGATGGTGGTCGTGACTTCCGGCATGACCAGATGGCCCGCGCTGTCACGCACGGGTTCCGCCTGTCGGGACATGCCCCGCGCGGACCCGCCCGTGCCGGATGACGTTGCAGGCTGCGGGCCACTGTTTGTCCCGGCGGGTGGCGGCCTGTCGGCGGTCTTGAGGGAGGCTGACTGGCTCCCCTTCGTCCGGGCGGTGGGAATGGGCGGAATATCCGCGACCGAGGGCATGTCCCCCATGATCGCGTCCTGCCGCTGGTTGAGTTCGCGCTGCGCCTCCAGATCGGCGGTAATGTCTTCGCGCAGGTCCTGCGATGGCAGTTCGGGGGCTTTGTGCGGGCCAAGTCCGACCTTGGGGTAGGCTTCATGCGCGCCGGGCGGGGGCGGTCGCTGCTGACCGATCACGCCGCCCTGATACTCATGGTACCAGTCGCTGATGGTGTCGACCGTATCCTGATGATGTGCGCATCCCGCGACACCCGTGCCGAGCAGGGCAAGTAGGGCAACCCGTGAAGCGATGGCGAATCCGCATGGTGGAAAAAAAAATCTTCCCGGACTTGGCGATGGTGCCGGCTTTCCCAATCTCTAGCTCCCGTGGCCTTTCACGGCCCGTACACAACATGACCGGGGCAAACTAGCCTGCAATCCCGATCTTAGCGAGAGGGGGCGTGCCACCTGATCCATCTTGCCCGATTGCAAGGTCGGGACTTGGCACCGGACGCAAGGCAGCGCAGGATAAGGTCATGACCAGGCCAGTCCCGGAGAATAGGGAGAACCCGATGAACGGCATGCAGCCGAAACACCGCGTCCGTATGGATGATGAAGATCCCAGGGATCCCGATATCCCCGAACCCCAGGGTCCCGAAACCGAGGAACCTGATCGTAACCGTACGCTCTCGTCCCCCATCGGGGAGCTGGAAAGCCGCCTGTTCGACCAGCGCAAGGTGCTGGTGTTCGGCCCGATCAACGACAAGATCGCCCGTGACGTAACGGGCCGCCTGCTGGCGCTGGCCGGTACGTCGGACAAGCCGATCGACGTGTATGTCAATTCGCCCGGCGGCCATGTCGAAAGTGGTGACACCATCCACGACATGATCCGCTTTGTCGATTCGATTGCCCCGGTCAACATGATCGGCACCGGCTGGGTCGCATCCGCTGGCGCGCTGATTTTTGCAGCCGGCCATCCGGATCGTCGTTTCTGTCTGCCCAATACGCGATTCCTGCTGCACCAGCCGATGGGCGGCGTGCGCGGGCCCGCCACCGATATTGATATCGAGGCGCGGGAAATCGTGAAAATGCGCGAACGCCTCAACCGTCTGTTCGCTGACGTGACCGGGCAGCCTTACGAGAAAATCTGCAAGGATACCGACCGCAACTACTGGATGTCCGCCCCCGAGGCGATCGAATACGGGCTGGTGACGCGCGTAATCGACAAAATCTCGGATCTGCATTGATCCAGGGCAAGGCGCACCTTTCGGCACGTTTCTAATGCTGGTGTTCCGTTTCGCGGGCAGGGCTTTGGTCTTGCCCGCGAATTCCAGATAACAGTTCTACGTTTCTTGTTGAGTATGATACCTAAACCGGCAACGAGGACGTCAGGCTGTTTGATGAATGCCACATCGGCCGGCGTAACCACACCGTTCCGAGCAGCGAGCCGACATGACGAAATCACTTTCTGACATCTATACAAACCTGCCCGAAGCCCGCGATGCGGGAACCGCCACGCCCGACGCCGTGGCCAGGGCCGATTTCAACGCCCGCCACTGGTCCAGTCCCGTTGCCGGCCCGCTCCAGCCCGGATCGGCGGAGCATAAGAAGGCGGTTGCGGACATGTTCCGCGATACCTTCAACCCCTACAAGCCGTCGGTCATCGAATGGCCGAAGCTGGACCCCGAAACGCTGAAGCGCGTGACGTCGCTGCCGATCTGGGACATTGCCGTCCAGACCGAAGGCAAGGCCCGCCTGCGCATGGCCGCCTATGCCCGTCTGATCGAGGACCCCGACATGAAGGATGCCCTTTCACGCAATGCGTGGGAGGAAAACCGCCATAAGGAAGTCCTGTCCAAGATGGTGGAAGCCTATGGCATCCCGCTGGCGTCCGAACCGCCTTACATTGAGCCGCGCGACGTGGAATGGGCCTATATGGTCACCGGCTTTTCTGAATGCGTGGACAGTTTCTTCGCGTTCGGCCTGTTCGCCATTGCCCGTAAATCCGCTTTCTTCCCGCCCGAACTGATCGAGACGTTCGAGCCGGTGATGCAGGAAGAATGCCGTCATATCCTGCTGTTCGCCAACTGGCTGGCCTGGCACCGTGCCGTCATGCCGCTGTGGCGTCGCCCGTGGTTTGAACTGCGGGTGATCGGCGTGTGGCTGTTCCTGCTGTATGAACGGCTGGGCATGGTCACGACATTCGATGCGGATGGCAACACGCACGAGCAGGACAACAACTTCACCGTAAACGGCACGAAGGATGTGGCGAATGTCGATGTTCCGCTGCGGGACATGATCGACATCTGCCTGATCGAAAATGAGCGCCGTTTCGCGGGTTACGATCCGCGCCTGCTGCGGCCGAAGCTTGCGCCCAACCTTGCGCGCTTCATCCGCTTCTTCCTCAAGCGCACGCCCGAAAGCGCGCAGCTTGAAAGCCAGCCCGGCGCGGCCTGAATGGCTCTGGTCCCTCACTCCCCGCCGGGAGGTGAGGGACCGTCGTTTTCTAGCCCAGTGTAGGGGTTACGATCCCGACCCCGAAATCAAGCTGGCCCAGATAGGCCACGCGGGTAGCAGGCACAATGTCGCCTATGCGACCATCCGTGATGCGGGCATAGCCGAATACCTTGCTTTCCTCCTCCGATGAGGAGCCGATGGCCAGCCCGGCGAACTGCTTGCCGCTTTCATCCTTGAGCTGCCACACATCCCCCCGCACGACCGCATCGTATTTGTAGCGGAAACCGGGCACGATCCGGGTCAGGATCAGGGGCATGGCCTCGGTCACGTCGAGCGCCGTACGCACGAATTCCGCGCAGCTTTCATCCGGCGCAAAATAGCCGCGTGCGTCCTTTGTCATGAGAATCAGGCCCGGCGTGGTTCCTTCCGGCGAGACGAGGCGGCTGCGGATGACCAGTTTCTGGTCATCGCGTGAGATTTCCGATGCAAGCATAACGGTGCCCATCCCTGCCGCCAGCAGGTCAGGCACGACGATCATCTGTGTCAGGGGAAGGGTGGCGAGCGTGGTCATCTCTCATTCTCCATCAGGGCATCTGTCAATAACGGACAGGGCAGACTGTGCGCTCCGTTATATGTCATGACAACCGCGTGGAGGCCGGGGGTTCCCATGCAGCATGGCACGGCCGCGCCGGACGCGTGGCGGACATGGACCTGCTGATGGCTCTGGCCACAATATCATTGGCGATATGGTGTGCGATGGCCCTATAGATCAATCGACCGCAATGCGGAATGATTCAGCCGTGAGACAAGGCGGAGCAGGGGACGGAATGTTGGATTATGGGTGCAGTAACCGGTCGGTGGTACAGGTGGGTATGACCCTTTTCAGCTTTTTCGTGCCTGCGTGGCGGACAGGTGTCTGCCCGTCCTGTGCAGCATAAGGTGACCGGCATGACCCCGTCCGATATTCCGGCATCCCCCATGCCCGTCCGTTACAGTCGGGAAACCCGCTGGCTGCACTGGATCACTGCGCTTCTCGTGCTTGAACAGTTTGTCGTGGGACAGGTGGGATGGCACCTGATGGACCGCACCGCGCCGCTGCGTCCGTGGCTGGTTGCCACCCATACGTCGCTTGGGGTGCTGCTCGCGGCCGTATTCGTAACGCGCATCGCGTGGGGACTGACGGGCGGGCGGGCGATCCGCTTTCCCGTCGTGAGTGTCCAGGACCGGATCGCGCGTGGCGTCCATCTCCTGCTGTATGTGCTGCTGGGGGGCGAGATTGCGCTGGGTTACATGGCGCGCTGGTCCACCGGGCATCCCGTAATGGCGTTCGGCGTGCCGATCAATGCGCCGTTTGCGGCCATGCCCCATGCAACCCACGTCTTTTTTTCGCGGTTGCATCATTGGGATGCCTGGCTGCTTTTGTGGGTGGCCCTTTTTCATGCCGGTGCGGGTTTCTATCACCTTCTGTTCTGCCGGGACCGTGTTTTTCAACGGATGCTGCCCTGAAAACCGAATTCGGAATGATCTGGTATCGTTTCAGGAAAGTGAATACCCGTACAGATTCCAAGATGATTCCAAGTATAAAATAGGAACATATGCCTATATATTCGAATTCGCCAAGCCTTTGAAAGTCGCGAGAAAATTGTTGTTTTCATCCGTTTGGACGTGATTGGGATGAAGCATATATAGAAGTGGCCCCCATTTTTCGGACAGGGCGGTAAGCTATCATCTGGCCTGAACGAGGACGGGTTTTATGGGCAAGGTTACGCGGAAACGGTATGCGGCG
>NZ_NKTY01000050.1 GCF_003207825.1 Komagataeibacter saccharivorans
CCGTCAGTTCCCGC
The DNA here is from genome assembly GCF_003207825.1 of Komagataeibacter saccharivorans. Taxonomy (GTDB): domain Bacteria; phylum Pseudomonadota; class Alphaproteobacteria; order Acetobacterales; family Acetobacteraceae; genus Komagataeibacter; species Komagataeibacter saccharivorans. The sequence continues at coordinate 15 of NZ_NKTY01000050.1, forward strand.
GCCACACGTCCACCTGATAATGACGTGTCGGCAACCAATGCCAGGTTCTTGCGACTGAAATCGTCGATAACAGCCAGAATGCGGAGCCGGCGGCCACAGGTCAGGGCATCCGAGACAAAATCCAGGCTCCAGCGCTGCCCGGGTTCCTGAGGGATGGTCATGGGAGAACGCGTCCCCAGTGCCCTCTTGCGGCCACCCCGATGGCAGACTTTCAGCCCTTCCTCCTGGTAAAGGCGGAACAGCTTCCTGTGATTGGGGCTGAATCCTTCCCGCGCCAGAAGATAACCCAGGCGGCGATAGCCAAAGCGGCGTCGTTGGTCCGCCAGTTCCCGTAGGCGCTGACGCAGGGCAGCATCGTCCGCTCCGGTAGAAACATACCGCGCGACACGTCTGGCAACACCAACAAGCGCACAGGCTCGGCGTTCACTCAGGGCCAGAGCTTCCCGAATGTGTCGGACCGCCTGCCGTTTCGCGACAGGCGTTACCACTTTTTTCCAACAATTTCCTTCAGTGCCGCATTATACAGCATGGCATCCGCCAGAAGACGTTTCAGGCGGCTGTTTTCATCTTCCAGCGCCTTCAGCCGTTTGGCCTCGGATACCTCAAGGCCACCATAACGGGTCTTCCATTTGTAGAAGGTCGCGTCACTGATCCCGTGCTTACGGCAAAGATCAGAGACCTTCAGCCCGGATTCCTGTTCCTTCAGGATCCCTATGATCTGCTCTTCCGTAAAACGACTGCGCTTCATCCGTTCGTATCCTTCTCGATCGGACTCTACTTTTAAATGGTTACATTTCCGGGGGGCACGTCATGGCGCCTTTTGCTGCCGCCTGACAGCGCTTACGTGTACTCCCTCCCATACGTGCCATGCCACATGCGTCACGCATGCCGTTAATGATGCTACTTTCGTCCTGATAACGGGAGGATAAGGTTCGCGCCAAGCTGATTAACATCTCCATAGGAAGAGTAGCAGGCTCGACACTTTCCCCGGCTTCAGGAAAAGGGAAAGCAATATCATTGTCAGAAGGTGACATTTTTTCCGGCCAGATGAATGTTCCGATATCCTCGTTACTTCGCTCCAAATGTGATGGGATACTGGCTATGATCCGTTCGCGTATTTCCCGTCCGGCCCTGCCAAAACCATGCTGACGTGAAATGGTCTGCGCCAATATATCCTCCCTGATCGGTCCGTATGCAGCGATATGCTGCGCGACCAGTTTAGTAAGAGTTGCTGTGTAATCTGTATCAAAAAAACGGTCATGGTCAGGCATGACAGTTGCAAGACTATCGCCTGTAGAGTTGGTGATATCAGCCCTTTTCGCCAAGGCGGGTTCCACTGTCGCCGAAGACTCCAGAGCTACTTTGCTTGCGTCATCATGATCACGGTTTAGGTCTCCAGCACGGGAAGAAGATGCAGATTCCTCCATGCTATCAGAGATCGGCAGATCGCCCATCTCGATAATACGCGCTTCTTTTTCTTCCCTGGCGCGGTTTTCTCTTGATACGGTTAGAAGTTCGTTAAGTTTCTGGTGTATTCGCTCACATTCACGCGGTGCGTTGGTCCACCAGTCTGTCGACCAGATCCGCAGGATCACCCAGCCGAGATGTTCGAGAACAGACTGTCTCAGGCGATCGCGGTCTCTTGCCGTAGCACTGCGATGATAGGTTGCGCCGTCGCATTCTATTCCTGCCAGAAAAATTGAAGGCTGATCCGGATCAACAACGCCTAAATCTATACGGAAGCTCGAAACTCCAACCTGCGGCACGACCTGCCATCCCTTATCGCGTAGTAATGACGCGACCTGATATTCAAACTGACTGTCAAAATCACCAACGGAGCCGCGATCTATCCCTGCCAGAGCCGTAGCGCCATGTTCTGCAAATGTTAAAAACTTTCGCAGGTCAATGACACCTTGTGCACTTGTACGTTTGATATCGATACTGTCAGCCTTGAAAGACCCGAAAACAACCAGTGCGTCACGTGCGCGCGTTACAGCCACATTCAGGCGCCTCTCCCCACCGTCACGATTGAGAGGACCAAAATTCATTGTCATATGGCCAACCTGATCGGGGCCATAGGTTAGCGAGAACAACATAACATCACGTTCTTCGCCCTGTACATTTTCCAGGTTTCGGATCAGGACGGGCTCAACGGTCTCATCACCAAAGAAATGCTCGATGTCAGGATTGCTTTCACGGGCATGATCCAGGAGGTCAGTGATGAGCGTCTGCTGTTCGCTATTGAATGTGACAATACCAAGCGAACGGTTTGTTCCATCGCGCAGATAGGTCAGTGCCGTGTTAATGACTGCATGGGCTTCTACAGGATTGGTACGGGCAGCACCTCGCTGATAAACACCATCACTTACATAACGGAATGAAACTGCGCGATCATGCGTGATCGGGGAGGGGAAGGTGACCAGTTGGCCGCCATAATAGGCGTGATTTGAAAAGGTAATCAGGCTTTCGTGCCGACTACGATAATGCCAGTTGAGCCAGACCGAAGGGATCCCAGCCCCACGACATTCATCAAGAATGGATTCCAGATCACACGTTTCCGCATCCTGTGCATCATCACTGTCACCTGAACCGCGCGCAAAGAAATCCGTAGGGGGAAGTTGCTTGGGATCTCCTACCACAATGACCTGGCTACCGCGGCCGATAACGCCAATGGCATCCCATGTAGGGATCTGCGAAGCTTCGTCGAAAATGACCAGATCAAACGGCTGAGCATCATGCGGGAGATATTGCGCGACGGAGAGCGGACTCATCATGAGGCACGGGGTCAACTGACGTAAGGCATGTGGCATGCGTTCCGCAAGCTGACGAATAGGAAGGTGGCGCGCTTTTTTGGCGACTTCCCGTGTAACGACCTTATATTCTGCATCCTGTTCACGCGTGCTGGCATCGGGAATATTTCCAGCCAGACGTGCACGGGTCAGGTAGGAAGCCATCGTCATGATCTGGCGATCAAGCGCGCGAAAGCGCTCTATGCTTTTTTCATGCGTTGCGGCAACGAACCCACGTAGCAGCGGGGATTGCTGTACTACACCTGCCAGCCACCAGCGGGCATAATTCGTCTCGAATATCGCAAGGGTTTCGTTCGCTGGCACCATTCCCTGTTCAACGGCTTCAACCAGTGGCCGCAATCCGAGTTCTTCTGCCCGTTGGCATGTTAGTTTCCAGTTACACCAATCCCGAAGATTACGGGATCTATCGATCCAGCCGTTCAGGCGCGTGCATAAGGTAGGTAGCCAAGTGGTGTTATCGGTCTGGGCAATGGTCTCAAGACCTGTTCCGCTTAATCTGGCCAGTTTCTGAACGGCACTTTCCAGCGTGACGAGAGCTGTCTGGAACTGGGCGAGTACAAGCTGGACAGCTCCCCCATCAACAAGTAGGTCGCGTCCTTCTCCAAACAGGGCTTTGAGGTGGGCCCGCGCTGCCAATAGCACCGCAACATCTGATGTACAGGAAGCAAGTGCGGCACGCGTTGCCTGTCCCCACGCATGACAACGGTCAACAGCTTCGAAATCTGTTTCCAGCCCTTTCCATAGGATCGTTCCCACCGCTGCGGTATGAGGTGCCGCATCAAGGCTGGTCCGGATCTGTTGAATCTCAATCAGGCGTTTGAGTTCATCTTCGCAGTCTTCTGGCAGAGGGCTGCCAGTATGGGCTTCGAGTGCCTTACGAACGGCTTTCTGAGCCTTGTTTTTGGCGAGGAACTGGAAAACAGATTTTTCTTTGGCTTCGTTCCAGTTTTTTGACAGGTCATCAAGTGGTAGAGAAAAGACAGTTGGTTGCCATTCACATGTAAATTCGCCCTCAAGCACTCCATGCCTGTCAATATGGGGTTGCTCGGCATGAAGAGCATCACGCGTCTCATCTGCATTTTCAGAAAAAGCCCACGCTGCTGCTTCAGGTCTGGTAACCTGCTCGCATAGTCCGCGAAGGCGCTGGAGAGCAGGCAGAGAGAAGTCTGACGACGAAAGAGCAAGGGCCTTACGTGCAGCCTCAGTTGTTGCCATGAGATGTTCAGCTGCGGAAAGGGCACCTCGCGAGGCGTCAAGGAAATCCTTTTCCCATTGGGGTCCCCATTCCGTCTGACCGAGTCCGGCCAATTCAGGAATACTGATGACATCACCGATACGTTCATGCACACTGGAAATGTCTTCTGCAGCCTTTTTCAAAGCAGCATATGCCGCTTCGTCATGTGCGTCGGGCGTCGGCCATGACAAAGGAATCTCGATAATTTTTATGGTATCGCCGCGTAACACTGCACCTATCGCACGATAGGCGGTCCAACCATTGCGCCACTGGCGATGAAGGGCATGAACATAAGCGTTCAGTTCTGAACGAATATGATCAATCTGATCACGCGTTCTTTGCCAGTCACCTTCATTGAACTGCTCAAGAGTATTCTGGGCGGTCTGAAACTGTTCCAAAACTGCCATTTTATTGGCTTTGGGAGAGAACAGATCCAGACAGAATTCTGCAAGACTGATCTGTTTAAGGCGGTTACGGACAACTTCCAGTGCGGCACGTTTTTCTGCCACAAACAGCACGGTACGACCCTGGGCCAGCGTATTGGCGATTATGTTGGTGATGGTCTGGCTCTTGCCAGTCCCCGGCGGCCCGATCAGGACAAAATTTTCTCCTCGGGCAGCCCGGGCTACAGCACGTAGCTGGGATGAATCTGCTTCCATCGGGCAAATAAGGCCCGCCTGGGCAAGCATATCATCAAGCTGTCCGTCTGTATCTGCGAAGCCTGAATTAGCCGATGTATCGGATGACCTGCCTGATGTTCCATCAAGTAGACGGCGTGCAACTTCATTGGTGCGCAGACTCTCTCTCCGGTCCTGCAGATCTTTCCACATCAGGAATTTGGCAAATGAAAGAGTCGTCAGGGTTACGACGTCCTGAACTTCCCAACCAGGAACTTTTCTTAACCCAGCCCGAAAGATATCAATAATGTGACCGACATCCAGTCCGGCTTCATCTTCTGGCAGGCTATCTCCTTCCAGTTCCCGAAAATGCAGGTTGTAGTCATTACGTAGCATTTCCAGAAGGGTAAGGTTAATCCTGCCTTCATCGGCATGGGCACGCAGTTCAAACCCGGACCGAACACTCCGTCGTTCAAGAATGACCGGAACAAGAATCAGCGGCGCCAGCCACTTTGTTTCTGCTGCCGTCGCGGATGTGTCCCGGGTCCAGGCCAATGCGCCAATGGTCAGGTACAGGATATTGGTGCCACCCTCCTGCTCGGCGGCTTTAGCGCGACGGTATAACTCGGTTAATGTGGACTGAAGCCCTTTTTCCGTACGTGACACGAGTAGTTCGCAGCGTTTCAATGCTTCCCTGGCATACGCAATTGCCGCATCCTCATGCTGACGATCATGATGCAGAATACCATCACGAGGATCATGCCCATCCTGCATGACATCGGGCCAGGAACACAGGCGCAATGCCTTACTTTTCCCGCCGTTACGCATTCCAGCCAGAATATTTTCAAGCTCTGCCGGGTCAGGGCAATCAATACGAACGATCTGCTTTTCAGTTTTTGGTAGATTTAGCAGTCTATTACGACCGGACATATCGAGAAGCCGCGTACACCAACGACTGATACGGTCAGCCGGGGTGGCAGGAATCTGTTCTTCAATCTGCTCTGCTGTTTCTTCCCGCAGGGCAGGGGCCGCTTCAAAAACAGGTTGTGGAACCTCTTTCAGGTCAGAGTTTTCCTGTGTTGATGACGGTTGAGACGCTTCGAAGGAAAGGGGCAGAATACGCCGCAGGCGAGCACGTCGGATATCAATCACCTCACGGAAAGTATCGTCTTGATCCTCGTCAGCATGACGAAGCTGCGCTTCCCCTTTCTCGCAGGCAACCGCGAAGCCTGGTTTATGGGCATGTGTAACCAGCGTGGTTTCGAATACCTTGATATCGTCGAGCTTCAGACGGTTACGCAGTGCCGGCAGATCATTCATGACTGAAGTGACGGCATCTGTTTTTGACAGCCATACGCCAGAAAAAGCGTGCCCTTTTGTCAAAATAATAACAGGATCGAGCCCTGCCGCTTCCAGACATGCAGCAAATAGAACTGCAGTGTCGAGGCATGTGCCCAGCCGTTCCTCCACAATCTGGGAAGGCAGACGAACACGCTGACCTGTTTCCATAAAGGAAGCAGGGGGGCTGACATAGGCGATATCAAGCGCGCAAACGGCACACCAGATAGCTTGGGCCTGTTCCCACACCCTGCTGCGATTGCTCTGGTAACCTTCCAGTCCATGATCTTTTCCGGCCTGCCGCAGAATTTCGGACGCGCTACGCAGGATACGTGAAATCGCCGGATCATTCGGCAGGACAAAAGCAGCAAGAATATCAGGGATGCCCGATAGTCCGCCCCATTCATTTTTGGCCAGCACCCGAATTGTACGCATTTCTTTCAGCAGTTCATTACCGGCATGCGTGACGGTAAAGCTCACATCCGCATTTGATGCCTCGTTCTGCTGTTGCAACCAAGGGCCATTAAGACGAACGTCCTGCACCTTCAGGGCCCGATATTCGCCCGCGGTAACATGCTGAAGCCGCCATGTATAAGGCTGGATAGCTTGTGGTTCCGCTGTCAGGTTGACTTCCAGTTCCGGCCAGCTTTCTGCGGTCTGATTATCAATTGCCAGTTCTAGTAAAAAGGGAACGCTATTCTCCCACAAAGCAGAATTTATGGAATCCTGTAGGGTAATGTTCAGCTGTAATTTAGGATCTTCAGCGATCGTTTCATCTGCGTCGTTCTGATTTATGGTATCAGGATTATCGATGAGATTTTCGGCCATGATTAACTGCTTTTCCTGCCAGAGAGCTGATTCCTGCCTTATTTCTACCTTTAATTGCTGTAACGGGAATATGGCATAAGGATAAAAAGTAGATAATTCTGAGAAATATCTACGGCGTGTCGTCAGTTAAGCAGGATGATGATTGAGGCGAACTGCACGGCTGCGAGGAAGGTCGATTTCAGTTTATCGTAGCGGGTTGCGATAGCGCGAAACTGCTTGAGTTTATTGAAGAACCTCTCAACAAGGTTCCGTTCGCGGTAGAGAGAAAAATCGGTTTCCCGTTGTGTCGTTCTGTTGCGTTTTGGCGGGATGACCGGGGTAATCCCGCGCTGTATCAGCCGATCGATCAACCTGTCCGCGTCATACGCCTTGTCAGCGAGGAAAGCATCCGGGTCGATGTTTTCCAGAAGCGGTTCCGCCTGGGTGATATCGGCATCCTGTCCCGGTGTGATGCCGAGTTCCACCGGATTGCCCAGAGCGTCGCAGATGGCATGGATCTTTGTAGTCAACCCGCCT
>NZ_NKTY01000051.1 GCF_003207825.1 Komagataeibacter saccharivorans
TGGGCGTCAGTAAAGCGATCACTCTTCATCAGAATCTCCTCAATTCTTACGCTGAGAAAATTCTCATTCAAAAGTCACTCTTTTTATGGGGGGATTACCGTTCGACGGCGTGCGGAAGTCATGCGCTTCGTTCGGAACGGCCGCCGCTGGATGACTGAATGTCATCTTGGGCCCACCCGAGCTCCAGCGCATCCGGAAAACTACGTACGTAAAACCTCGTAAGGGAAACGACCCGTCCTGATTTCAGGTCGACTGTGTTATCGCGGCCGCTCCGTGGCTGTCACCGTCATCCGCACGAGTTCAGACAGGCTGCGAGCGTCCATCTTTATCATGAGATTGGCCCGATAAATCTCTATCGTGCGCGGGCTTATCCCAAGCTCCCGGGCGATGACCTTGTTCGATTGACCGTCGACGAGGCCACGGAGAACCTGTTGCTCCCGCGTCGTCAGAGCGGCGATCCGCTGGCGAATGACATGTGCATGCGCGCGTTCGGCGCCGTTCTCGTCACCGCACCGCAGAGCGGAGGCCACCGCGTCGAGAATGGTATGATCGTCGAACGGCTTTTCGATGAAGTCGCGGGCGCCGGCTTTCATGGCCTGCACCGCTAGGGGGACGTCAGCATGCCCCGTGATCACAATGACCGGGAGAACCGTCGCGCGCTTCTGGAGACGGTCGACAAGAGCGATGCCGTCCATGCCCGGCATCCGGATATCCGTTATGATGCATCCGCACTCGACCCCGTCGAGGATAGCGAGGAACTCATCCGCCGATGCGTGGGTCCTCGCGGTATGTCCCGATGTCAGCAACAGGAAGGCAAGGGATTCGCGTACGGCTTCGTCGTCGTCGATCACATGGACGATACCATCCGGGTTCATTCGCCAAACTCCTCTGTCCTGGCGCAGGGAAGAGTGAAAAGAAAGCACATCCCTCCCCCGCGTTCCCGCTGCGCTCCGATGCGTCCTCCATGAGCCTCCACGATGGTGCGGCAGATCGACAGCCCGACTCCCATGCCATGATCCTTCGTCGTTGAGAAAGGTTCAAACAGCCTGCCCGCAATCTCGGGGCTCACACCGGGGCCAGTATCCGTCACGCGGATCCGTGCCATGCCTTCGAAAGCGTCGACCGCGACGACCAGACGCCGTTCGTCACAGTCCTCCATGGCCTCCACGGCGTTGCGGATCAGGTTGAGGAGGACTTGCTGGATCTGAATCTTGTCCGCGATAACCTGATCGGCCCCAGAGTCCAGCTGAAAGGATACGTCGATCCCGCGCTCCGCAATTCCGACCAAGGCCAGCGTTGCCATCTCTTCGATAAGCGCCCGCAGGCTTTCCAGTCCCGGCTCACCTTCTCCCCGAGACACGAAGTCCCGCAACGACCGTATGATCCGACCGGCCCGCAGCGCTTGCGCGGCCGCCTTGTCCATGGCCTCTTGCACGCGCGTGCTCTGCCCGTTCTCGGCTTCCAGGAGACGGCGTCCGCCGTTGAGAAAGTTCGTGATGGCCGTCAGAGGCTGATTAAGTTCGTGAGCCAGTGTGGCTGCCATCTCGCCCATGGCTGACAGGCGTGAGATATGTGTGACTTCGGCCTGCAACTGTCGCACGCGTCGGTCCGCTTCCTCGCGTTCCGTGAGGTCGCGAAGGAACGCGATTGTAAAGGAGCCCTCTCCTGATGTCAGGCGTCCGGTAGACAGATCAACGGGGACAGTCGTCCCGTCTTTCCGACGGGCGACTGCCGCTATTCCGTGCCGATCGGAGACTGGAGCCGTTCCGAGTTCGGGGACGATGTCTGCGATATTCGTCCCGATCGCCTCTGCCGCATTAGACCTCAGAAGTGTCTCCGCCGCGTTGCTGAATGATTGCACGATGCCGCGCTCGTCGAGAATGATGATAGCGTCGGGAACTGCGTCGAGGATGGCGCTGAGATGCGCCTCCCGCTCAAGGATACGCTGCGCCATCGCGGCCGTGCGCCGACGGGCACGTAGCAGCCATTCGCCACCACACGTGATCACGACGCAGAGTGTCGCGAACAGGATCGTCTCGACCCAGTTTTCGATCGGCGGCGCGCCGTCATGCGCGAGAAGGAGGCAGCCGATCACTGATGCAAGTGTGGCTGCGGCTAGACCGGAAAAGAGACCGCCGATCACCGCGCCGACGAGCACTCCCGGAAGCAGTAAGAGAAACAACGTCCTGCCGCCGAGAAACGGATTGATCAGGAAACGTATGAGCGTCCCCAGTATCACGAGCCCGAGCGCGTACGAGGAGGCGGCCGCGAAACTGCGATGGCGTGCCAGCGCACCGGTCTCTTGAGGCGGCAGATCCCAAAAGTCCCTCAATGACGTTCTCCTCACCGAATGGTCGGCGAACGACCTCGCCAAGGCGAGTCAGTATTACTACGTAATAGCCTCATTCATCAAAACATTGCACCTGTAGGGTGAGACTGCGCCATGAACCGTCATGGTTCTAAAAGGCAGAGAATTTCGGCCTTGTATAAATAGTTAAATGTTTCCTTCGGATATTTTCTATACCGTCACTAACGGCGTCAATGCACTATTTATATCATTATCAACCAAGTATCGGGATAGATACATAAATAACTCAATGGGTGAGGAGAGAATAGGTGGCATTATTTCATGCGGAGTTAAAAATAAATAGGCGACATCTGTTGCTCGGCATGAGCGCGCTCGCCACCGTAGCCAGCTTTGCACAGTCGAAGGGTTTTGCGGAACCATTACATCAGTCCGATAGCGTATCACGCTTTATGTCTGTATCGAAAATTCTCGTCCCTCATCAACTGAACCCTGTTGTCGGCCATAGAATTTACGTCGCGCTTAATGATGTCGAAGAAAATTTTGATAATACGATACACGCAATTCACAATTTCATAGTAAAAACTGCTTCAGTGGATGTTGAACATCTTATGCCAGCATTGACAGATGAGAAACTGCAAAACTCGGCACTGAAGATAATATCGGCGTGGTATTCGGGTGTTGTGCACGGAAAATCTGGCGATCATGTAATCGCTTTTGAAGATGCGCTCATGTACAAAGTAAGCAGCGATGTCATGACGATACCATCTTACGCAAAATCGGCGCCCAATGCCTGGAATGCGACAGCAGTTCCGCTCCTTAACATGCCGTCATTCTGAATTTCTCCGGAGAATTTCTTATGCCATCCGATCTCAATAGCGATGTCGTCATTGTAGGTACTGGCGTAGTCGGCTGTCTGATAGCAGAACAGGCTTTGGATGCCGGGTTTTCGGTGCTCATGCTTGAAGCTGGGCCCCGTGTCAGTCGCGACACAATTGTCGAAAACTACCGTAATCTGGCGCCCACATTGCGCAACCACTGGAATGCGCCGTACCCGCCCAAGCCGTGGGCGCCTCACCTTGAGACACGCACTCCAGACGAGGCCTCTTCTTATCTTGATCTGACCGGACCGAATGCAAAGGCCTACGAGCAGGGGTATGTCCGCTACGCGGGGGGTGCCACCTGGCATTGGGCAGGTATCTGCTGGCGTATGACGCCTGACGATTTACGTCTCAAAAGCCTCTATGGAGTAGGACGCGACTGGGCTTTTTCTTACGATGTGCTGGAGCCTTATTATGCGCGCGCCGAACATGCGATGGGTGTCTGTGGCCCCGGTGATCCGGCTTTACAGTGGCCTCCAAATACAGCGCGTTCGCGGCCCTACCCGATGGGACCCATTCCCTTCGGGCCTGGCGAACAGCGGTTGACCGATGTCGCTGCGACCCTTGGCATGCAGAACCTGCCGGCGCCCCAGGCACGTAATAGTGGCGTTTCGTTTGACGGCCGCCCTCCCTGTTGTGGAAACAACAACTGTTTTCCGGTCTGTCCGATCGCTGCCAAATATGATGCTGCAACAGCTCTACCGCGCATCGAAGCAAAGGGCGGTCAGATCATCACGAACGCTGTCGCGTACCGTGTTGAAACGAATAGTCAGAAGAAGGTCGCGGCAATCCATTATTTTGATTCCGACAAGAATTCACACTCAGTTGCCGGAAAGATCTTCGTTCTCGCTTGCAACGGAATAGAAACGCCCAAGCTGCTCCTTCTGTCGGCTGACGAGAAAAATCCCTCTGGTGTCGCCAATAGTTCGGATCAAGTCGGTCGTAATATGATGGATCAGCCAAAACTGGTTGCGGATGTCGAAATGACTGAACCGCTCTGGACCGGCGTAGGACCTGTCCAGAGCAGCAGTATCATGAACACGAGCCAGGGCGAGTTTCGACGCGACTATGCCGGTGCAATGTTCCGTATGGAAAACATGGCACGGAGTACACTCGGTGGTCTGGCTGCTCTGGAAAAAGGTTTATACGGAAAGGCTCTTGATCAAGAAATTCGCCGGCTGTCGGCCTGCACGGCGCGCCTGACAGTTGAGCACGAACCTCTGCCGCTACCATTTAACCGGCTGACTCTCTCTGACAAACAGGATTGGCTGGGTCTAAGCCGTCCGCGCATCCACTATGATGTCGGCGACTATGTGCGTCGAAGCGCCGAGCAATACACAATACCGCTTCTAAAAAAGCTGGCGGCAGCCCTGGGAGCGACAGATATCAGGATCTCGCCTGAGTTTTTACACAGTGATCATATCATGGGTGGCGTCATCATGGGCAATGATCCGAAGGATTCCGTCGTGGACGTAGATTGTCGTGCCCATGACCATGAGAATCTCTTTCTTCCCGGTGGGGGCGCAATGACCACGGGCGGCAGCGGAAATAGTACAATAACCATGGCGGCATTGGCCATCAAGGCCGCAGATGCGATCATCGGGCAACTGCATCATGGCTAAAATGATGCATAGCAGATTGCCAGACAGGATAACCCTTCTCGGAGCTTTTTGCACCTCGATATTTCTTTACGGCACGGCTTCGGCACAAAGCGACGGATCAACTGATCGAGGCGCCTACATAGCTGTGACCTCCGATTGTGTGGCCTGTCACACAGCGCCTGGCGGCAAGCCGTTTTCTGGCGGCCTGGCAATGAAAACACCGCTTGGCACGATGTATTCGACAAACATTACGCCATCCAGAACATTCGGTATCGGTGATTACAGCGAAGCAGATTTCTCGCGTGCTGTGAGAAAAGGTATTCGCAAGGACGGGCGCAATCTTTATCCTGCCATGCCCTACACGGCATATTCGTACATGACAGATCAGGACGTACACGACCTGTATGTTTATTTCATGAAATCCGTTCAGTCAGTAGAAAGCGCTCCGTCGAAAACGTCTCTTCCCTTTCCGATGAACATTCGGGGTTCGATGATGTTCTGGAATGTGCTTTTTCGTAACGACAGGACTTTCCAACCCGATCCATCCCGCTCGTCAGAATGGAACCGCGGCGCGTATCTTGCGCAAGGACCGGCGCATTGTGGAACATGTCATACTCCTCGAGGATTTCTCATGCAGGAGAAATCCTCCAAGGATTTGGGTGGCGCGAGCCTGGGTGCATGGTATGCACCTAATATAACTTCAGATAAAATAAGCGGGATAGGCAACTGGTCGCGTGAAAATATAAAGACCTATCTAAAAACGGGCCATATTGACGGGCTCGCGCAAGCCGCCGATGGAATGGGAGAAGCGGTCGAACACAGTTTCCAGCATTTGACAGATGCCGACCTGAACGCGCTGGCAACATATCTTGCGACCACGAAGCCTGTTCGTGACCCCGCAGACGGAGAAGTTTCACGCTTCGTGCTGGGAAAGCCTACTTCCAGCGCTGATGAGGTCAGAGGAGGTCGACCTATCCGCTCAGATGATAATCCAAATATATCTGGTGCGGAACTGTTTATGGGCAACTGCGCATCCTGCCACAATTACCGGGCACAGGGCAGTCGGGACGGTTATTACCCTTCATTGTGGCATAACTCCGTCACAGGGGCCTCCAGTCCAGACAACCTGATCGCAACCATTCTGTTCGGTGTTGACCGGCATGTGTCTGACGCCGAGGCTTTCATGCCTGGTTTTGGCGGCAAGAAAACAGATGCCACTCAACTGAATGATTCGGAAATAGCAAAGCTTTCGAAATATATCTTTGATACCTACGGTAGGAAAAATGTCTCCGTGTCGGCATCGCAGGTCGCTCTCATCCGTCATGGTGGTGCTCGGTCACCACTGCTCGTTTTAATCCGTGTCGGTATGGCAGCGGGCGCCATTCTCTTAGCACTCGGGTGCTTCTGGCGTGTACGGAAAATTGTTAAATAAATAATCGAAAGAGGGCTAGTTCTCATGGTCTCAAAAACTCGCACTTCGAGACACTTCATATCCTTGATCGTGGTATGCGCGATCACCGTGGTGTCCGCAGCGACTTCTGCATACGCGCAGGATACAAAAAAAACCGCCGATCTCAAGAAGGACATCGTCGGTGTCTGGGGGCTTGTTTCTTACAAAGTGGAAGACAAAGAGACGGGGCGAACGATTGATGCAATGGGTTCTTCCCCTCGGGGGCGTGTCATTTTTACACCTCACGGGTGGGTCGCATTTAACCTTGAGGGCAGCGATCGACAGCCGCCAAAGACAGATGTGGAGCGCGCCCATCTTATGAAGACTCTCGTTGCCTACATTGGGCGCTACAGGATCGAAGGAAACCAGTGGGTCACGAATGTGCAGACTGCCTGGACGCCCGAATGGGTCGGGACGGAGCAAAGGCGTACCATTGAAATTAATGGTGATTTTGCAAATGTTATTACACCTTGGCGAATAATGCCAAACTGGGACTCGGGGAAGCTCTCCCGCAGTATCATCCGATTTAAACGGATCGAGTGATCTAGCAACTATGTTTAAGCGGATGAGGCAACGCGCCAGGGCGAGCCTGTTTTCAGGATAGCATTTGCGATTGTGACTAGACGTCGTGCAATCGCGATGAGTGGGGTTTGCCACGCTGCTTTATGCGGCTGGCAACAGCTTTGAGAACGGGATTATTGCAGGCAGCTGTCATTCGGTCTGGAACAGGAGGGAGTGGAGAAATCTTCTTCCCCCTGAAATGACACGTTTTCAACGCTGCTTAGCAGCCTGTCGGGTTGGGCATTTTGCGGCTGATAACGCCGAGGCTGACCCGGCTTATGCTGCCTGAAGCCGTGCCATTCTTTTGCAGTTGTATGCGAGAG
>NZ_NKTY01000052.1 GCF_003207825.1 Komagataeibacter saccharivorans
GCCGCGTGAGGCTGTCCGGACGGCTTCAGGACGTAAAAAGGTGGTCGCCTGGCTGAAGAATATCGAAAACACCACAGCCCGCGCCCGGAAAAATGACGGCGCAGGGGTTGCCTACGATTTCGGGTGGATGTGGCATGAACTCGGGATCACCATGCTCCGGAAATAGGCCGCTTTCGCCTCATGTCAGACCTATTTGCGTGAACGCAGTCATCCCGTAAGCGGACATTGTAAGATGATTCGAGACAGGCCGACCTCGGGACATGCCCGCCATTCCAGACCGGCAACTCGAACGTCCGCCGTGGCCAAGACCCGACGTTCGAGAGTGTCTCGCTCGTCCCGTCCTGAAAAGAGGAGCTCTGGTCGCTTGCGGAACGACAGATATCGTGCTTCCTCACCCCAGAAGGAGACATTCTCTCGTTACCCTCTCATTGTGATCGGTTCCCTTCCTTTGCATCCATTTCGACCACACTACGATATTTTGAACAGAGTGCAGGTCTCGTGATCCGTCCGCCCGTTTGGCCATTGTTGGCAAGGCAGGTGCGTCTGTGCTTGACGTATCGGTTGGTCGCTGCCATCCAAGATGGTGTGACGGAGTATGGCTTAAAACTACGATGATCGGGGTGAGGTGTGCCGAGCTGGAGCGAGGTTCGAGTGACGACTCAGTTTTGATGCTCTCGTTTACATCCTACCTCGTTGAGCCCGCGACTGGTCTGATCGAGCAACCATCATCGAGAGCAGTGAGATAGCCATGGCGAAGGCCGTTTTACCATTCGCTGACTGGATCGATTGTGCTCGCGATCCGAAAGAATCCAATCAGCAGCGTCTCTACTTCCTCGGCACCTTCGATCGGCGAATCACTTTTTATTCGCAGCAAGTGCGCGCGTTACGGTTGGCACACGCACTCGATGCGACGAATGCGATAGCGCCCGGGGACACCATCGCGGTGGTCGGTGCCGGCGCGGCGGGCGTGACGATCGCGATGGCGTTCGCGCTGATGGGACATGATGTAACGCTCTACGATCCGGCGGATAATGTCCTTCATCTGCAAAGCGGCTCCGAGCGGTTGCTCCATCCCCATATCTACGAATGGCCGCGTGTGGGGTCGCTCGACGATCAGGCGGGCCTGCCGATCTTGGACTGGACCGCCGGGAGTGGTGCCGACGTGTGCGCCGCCCTGCAGCTAAGCTTCGGGAGCGCCCTTGGCCGCCTGTCAGACAAGCTGCGCTTCGCGAATCGCCACCGGCTTGAGCGGCTCGAACGCCATAACGGAGACTGGCGGCTGACGCTGAAGCACGAAGGCGCCGATGTCTGCCGTATCAAGCAGCATGTCGTTCTCTGTATCGGCTTCGGAGCGGAGCGCAAATGTGGTGGCGTGATACCGACCGATTACTGGAAACAAAACGCAATCGGAACCAACGCCGACGAACCCGAAGCACCCGCGAAATATCTCGTCAGCGGGAACGGCGACGGTGCTCTGACTGAACTGCTTCGACTTCTGATCACCAATTTCGAACATGTAGAATTCACGCGAACATTCTTGGGAATGTTCTCTGGAAATACTCTTCGCGAGGCAGCCGATCGTTCTTTTGCGGGGACTGCAGTTGGCGACGATCTGGAAGCTTCATTCCAGCAGCATTTGCTTCCGCTTCTCGAAGTGCATGGCATTCTGGATCGGCTGGCTCATCTATTGCGCCGCGATCGGCATGTGACGGTCAACAGCAGCGGCCCCCTTTACGCTACTGCCAAAGCTTCGCAGCTGAATCAATGTATGGTGTTCGCGCTCCTGGAGACCGCAAAGCGAGAGAATGTACCGGTGGTTCGATCCAAAGGCCACTTGAAAAGTGTCGAGCCTGCCGCAGGCGGCGGCATGACCGCAGTTGGAATTGCCGACGGCACAAATCCAGTTACGACCGTCTTCAAGCATGTGATCGCCCGTCACGGTCCAGAAAAGGCGGCGCGATACATGGCCGCGGACGCGTTTTTTGTCGTTCATGAAAACTATATGAAGGCGCTTCTCAAAGACCATCCCGACTTTGCGGATCCACCCGAGCTCGCGGCCGGGACGTACGACAGGTTCAGTCTGCTCGCGATCGACGCGCTGTGCGATCCTGCGAACCGCGTAAGCGCGCTCGCGAGTTTCCGCCAGCAGCAGACCACCATCCATCTTGAGATCGATGCGGCCGCGAATGTCGTGGTCGAGCGCGGCAACGTTCGTCTGTCCGAAATCGCCGACCAAGCAGAGCTGCTCCCGGAGCAGATGACCGTACATCTCGATCTGGCACCAGCAAGCCTCGCGATCGCCAAGGACCTAGTCAGGTTGAGCCGGGCAAGCAATGGTCGCGTTCGACTTCAGACGCCGTCAGCCCATCAGGGCGAATGGCTCAAATTGTCGGACCAGATCACATCTACAATAACAGCACCATCCCGTTATCGCTCGCACGAGCTTCACGTGCCAGCATTGGCCGTCGCCATCGATGCGTGCCTCGGGCGTCTGCTGCACGGCCGCCTCAAGCAGGTATTCCAGTCCGGCAACTGCCCGACCATCGGCGATATCGATGCGACCCTCCTTTCCCGTATTTCAACGACCTGGGCGGACTGGCAGGCGACGCTTGAGGGCAACGAGACGCTGCGCGAGCATGTCTTTCGATTGCTGGCCCACGTCGATACGGCCAATCCCGGCTCTTGGAGCGGGGATCACTCCTTGCTGAACAAGCTTGCGAGCGCGATGTTCATGATGCTGGCAACGCACCATGGAAGACCGCTCACCATCAGCGCGACCGAGCGCGGCAACATGACGTTCGATACCGACGCCATCGCGCTCGGGACGGGGTGCGAGCTCATCGGCGGCCGGCTTCTCGCCGATGCATGGACCGAGGCACAGCAATGGGGCGTCGACGCGCTGATCATCTCGTCAAGCGCAGAGATCGAGATCGCCCCGGCGCCCGCCGGGACGGTCATGAATGGCGGATCGCCCAGCAAGGGGTTTTCCGAAGCCCGGCAAGTTCGCCCCGCCATCATCCAGAATGACAGCCAATGGCGACGAAGGCTTCGCGGAGACTTTGCATCATGGCAGGCTGCAGTGGCGGCCGAATTCGACGCGTTCCGCCAACGGCAGGACGAGCAATATAGCAAGGTGGCCCAGTGACACCCGAAATCCTCCGCGAAAAGCTCGTCCAATCCGCCGATCTGCTGGGCTGGCCATCGAGCGACGTGCCGGCCTTCGTTTTGGATCATTTTCGTGGTCGCGCCGACGACCCTCGATCAGCACTGCCGAAAGGAAGCTTCGGTTTGCGCCTCGGAGCCTACCCTGTCCTGGTCGCGCCCATCACGCTCGCAGACGTCGAGGAGATGAAGCGTGCGCTGAGAGGGTTGCACAGCCAGATGATCATCGCCCGCTCCTACATGCGGCCCGAGGAGGTGATCAACGCGCATATCATGTTGTGCGCAACTGATACGGTCGGCTCCGCCGACTGGCGGCAGCTGGTCGATCTGGCTGAACGAGACGAAACCGTTTGCAGGAAAATCATATGGATCCCGCAGGAGGGTTCCTTGGAGGCGACCTACGACGCGTTCGTTGCGCGCACCTTCCTCGCGACGCCGTGGCTTGCGGCCGAGACCAAGCTCGATGCGCCACTCGATCGCAATCAGGGCCTCGCTCAAAGAACGCTAGTCCGACACGGTCTGGCTGACGCCGTTGCGGACCGCTGGGTCGCACTCGCCGAGCAATTCGGGGCAGACCCTGACACCCTGGTGACGCAGCTCGTGCAGGTCCGGAGCGAAGCATGAGCAAAAACATCTATCTGACCCGTATCAAACTTGCCCAATTCCGTAGCTTTGCCTCGCTCGATGTCGAATTACCGCCGGAACCCGGCGTTCTCGTCGTTCATGGCAGTAATGGTCTGGGAAAGTCGTCGCTGTTCGACAGCCTTGAATGGGGGCTTTCCGACCAGATTGATCATTTCCGAAAGGCAAGAGGCGTCAAGAAGGTCGGTCACTATTTGGCCCGCTGGCGTGAGCACCCGATCGATCCGACGTCCGTCGCCATGTCCTTCTCGGATGGAGAAACGATCGAGCGGTCATTGGCATCGCCGGCATCTGTGACGTCCACGCTCAGCGGGACCGTAGACGACATCACGTCCTATCTCAGAGCTGCCAGCTGGCAGCAGAGCATATCCGCTCTCCCGAACTACCTTCTTCTGACCCATATTCTCGGTCAATCGACCTTATCGCGACTGACGCACCGCGACGCTGCCGAACGCTTCGATATTCTCAAGGAGGCGGCGCAGAGCCGTGACGTAGAGGCTGTTGCGACCGCCATACATGGCCGCGGAAATACGGTGACGGTGCGTGCCTTCGCGCGTCGCATCGAGGCCTTGGAGAAGGAAGCAACGCGCTTCGGCGAGCTCCTCGACCAGGAAGAGCGCCTCTGGTTGGCGATGCAGGGCTCCGGGGCAATCGATGACGCCCGGTCGCTGACGATGATTGCCGAACTGAGATCTCTGACCGGAGAAGCGACCACCGGTTCCCGATCGACGGCGAGTTCTATCGCCGACGACCTTGATCGGCTCGAGGCGGCGCTCGACAGCGCGCGAGTGGATCTTCGCGACGAACAGGCGCGTCTCAGCCAGGCCACCCAATGTGTTGAAGCCTGGCGTCAACACAATTCGACGCGAGCGATCGCCCAGAGTGCGCTGGCCGAAACGGTCGAGCAACTGACGACGATTGCGGCAAACCGCACCAGTGCGTCGGGCGAAAAGGCCGAGGCCGAGCGTGCGCATGCGAGCGCGTTCGCCACGGCGGAAGAGGCGCGTCTTCATCTCGGCCGCTTGGTCGCACTGCAGAATGTGCGACGGGACGCGATCTTGAGCAGATCAAGATTGGGCGACGCGCTGCAACCGCTCAGGGAGGCCGAGATCCGTCTTGCCGACGCGACTGCCCAGCTCGAACGCGCCCAGCGCCGATCCCAAATTGCGCTTCGCCTCGACGGCGAGGTGACGCGGATCGACGAGGAGGCAGATCGCCATCAAGACGATCTCGATCGTATCAGTGCCTGGAAAGCCAAGGACCAGTCGATCCAGACGCTGTCGGCAACCCTTGCCGACGTCGAGAGCCAGCATCCAGGCCTCACCGACCGGTTACGCGACGCGGAAGCAGCGATGGCGGCGGCTACTATGGACATCGAGGCGCAGTCCCGCACCTTATTGCTTCTGCGCGAAACGACCACGAGCCTAGCGGGAGCGGTCGCGACAATCGCCGCGACATTGCCTGAAGATGCTTACGACTGCCCGGTGTGCGCGACCCACTTTAGTGAAGCGTCGGAGCTGCGTGCCCGGGTTGGCGGCGCTGCGGAGCGACTGAACCCCGTCCTTCTGTCGCAAGAAGAGGGACTGGCAGCATCGCGCCGACGACTTCAAGACCTGCAATCCCGTGTCGAAGAGCTTCGATCGGTTCTACGACAGATTCAGTTCCAAAGATCGGAACTGGCCGCGGCGCGTGATCAGGGATCCAAGCTCTTCGATCGGATCGCACACCTCGGTGACGTGACTACGGATTTCGACGCCTTCATGCAGGACCTCGGCACGAAGCAGCAGGGGCTGAAATCTCGACGCGCGCGCAAGATGGTCTGGATCCAGCGGTTGCGCGGCGCTTCGGGCGCGGATATCCAGAACGAGATTCAGCGCCTGACACGTCTCCGGGACAAGGAAAAAGCTGCTCGCGACAGCTGCGCGCGCGCACTTGAGGACGGACACTCGACGCTCGCCAGCCACAAGGCGCGTATCCAAGCGATCGAGGAACAATTGGGGTTGTCAGAGCCATTGTCGGGACCGCCGCTGGGCAGAGCGATCGACACGGCGGGAAACCGCCATCAGCAGAGTCTCGATGTCGTAGCGGAAGCGCGAAGTGCAGCGGACTTCGCTATCGAATGGCTGCGACGCATCGATGCATCCGATGCGGCAACAACCGCCCGGAGACGCGAACTGGAACGCCAGCTGGCGGAGGTGGACGCGCAACTCCGACTTGTTGCAGAGAAATGGGCGGGCCTGGGCTTTTCGAGCGAGCAGCCCACTGACGACGATGTTTCTTATCGTTTCGCAAAGACTACCGATCATGCTCGTGATTTGGCTACTGCCGGCGATGTGCTCGAGCGCCTGAGGGCGGGACGGCGTGCCTGGGCCTCGCAGGTAACCCATCGAGCGGCACTTGACAATCTCCGCGAAGCGATCGACGCAGCTCCGAACAGCGGACGTGATGAAGTTCGTCTGGCGGTTGAACAGTTACGCGACGCAAAAACGCTGGCGGCTACGGAAACGCGGGAGGTCAAAGTTATTGCCCAGGCGGCGAGCCAGGACCTTCTGAACGAGCTCGACGATTTCAATGCGGGATATATACAGCCACTCGACACGCTGATGAAACGGATCAATCAGGCGATTCTGACCGATCCCCGGGTTGGTATCGATCTTCAGGTAACAAAGAAAAAGATCGAGCAGAATGCGGTGAAGACCGGCGACCTGCCGTCCGACCTTGACGATATTGATCCCGTTCTCATCCACAGCGAAGGGCAAATGTCGGCGCTGGCCGTCAGCCTGCTGTGCGCAGCAAGCATCACCTTCCCCTGGTCTCGTTGGCCCGCGCTCATTCTCGATGATCCGATGCAGCACAATGATGCCATTCATACGGCTGCGTTTGCAGACTTGGTCTGCAACCTGGTCGAGCAACGAGACTATCAGATTTTCCTTTCGACCCACGATCAGGCCCAGGCAGAGTTTCTGCAGCGGAAGTGCGCGGCGCGCGGCCTACCCTGCGGTGTTCTCAGCCTTCTCGGAACCGGACGGGATGGCGTCGAGACGGAATTCAGGCCTGCCACCGCCAAGGGAAGCGGCTCCGCCGGGAACACGTCCAGTGTCCATTACGGCGTGTCGTCAGTTAAGCAGGATGATGATTGAGGCGAACTGCACGGCTGCGAGGAAGGTCGATTTCAGTTTATCGTAGCGGGTTGCGATAGCGCGAAACTGCTTGAGTTTATTGAAGAACCTCTCAACAAGGTTCCGTTCGCGGTAGAGAGAAAAATCGGTTTCCCGT
>NZ_NKTY01000053.1 GCF_003207825.1 Komagataeibacter saccharivorans
TATCCGTTCGATGACGCCGCTTTCACACCAGCGGCGCAGACGCCGGTGCACGTTTTTCCAGTCCCCGAAACGGGCAGGAAGGTCGCGCCATGGAATACCCGCGCGATAGCGATACAGCACCGCCTCCACGAACAGACGGTTGTCCACCGCAGTGCCGCCGACATAGCCTTCTCGACCGGGAAGAAGATCCTTTATCCGCTCCCACTGGTCATCGCGTAAACTATAGCGCCGCATCTGTCTGTCTCCCTCAAAACGGGAAAACAGTCAGCACACGCAGACACAAAGTACAACCCTCACATGCCACATTCAGAGCTTAACTGACGACACGCCGTAATAATATGATTAAGAAATCTGGTTTATAGACCCATTGAAGAGATATATTTTTCTCCAAAACGTTTTGTAATAGAGTTTTTGGAATCGGCGAAGAACTTCTTTGGATTTCCTTTCAATTTATTTTTTTTATTCTCACTCAATAAGTAAATCAATATTTTAAAGAAAATTTTTGTCATTATATCTTTTGGTGGAGGGAAATCCTCATTATTTGGATTATTTTTGAGTGATTTATTTGCAATTTCAATTTCTTTCTTGAATAAATATTTAATATTAATGTTTTTCTCTGCATTGAAAACAATTTTTTTCCATCCCTCATGGGTCATGCATACAATATTAATATTGTTGTGTCGCATTATGTGCTGATATTTTGCAAAGTAAATTTTTGTTTTTGTAAAATCAGATATTATAAAATTGTCTGCGAGTATATAAAGAGACTCATTTATTGATGTCGTGTCATTATGGTAATCTAGTTTTATATTCTGAAAGAATTTTTTGAAAACAGTTATGGCTAGATACTGTTCGACGGCATATCGGCTAATAAATGTATTTTCCCGTGGTCCGGAGCCTTTCTTATAGGTATTGCGCTGATAATAAGTGGCATCAATTATGCCATAAGATGGGACATCCCATAATTTTTTCACGTCTTCGATAAGACCGAAATGCATCCAGTCGCTATAGTGAAAAGGAAGTTTTTCAAATGTGAATGGATTAAGTGTAAAGAATTCAGAAATTAATACACGTTGCTTTAACGCGGCGTATTTTCCGCGTGGAAGATTGTAATTATCAATATAGTAATCTATTAATGATGTATCTGAAAAAACAATATCATTTCTAATTCTTAAAACATAATCTGTATCTACCAGCCTGAGTCCAGCTTTGGCGGCTTCTATCTGGAGGTTACAATTATTTTCACGAAGGCCGCTTTTGACGGGTGGCAACACGATGGCCGAGTCCGACATAACAACTATATCGCAAAACTTATCTATTAATGCCAGTGCATCTTGGAACACAATATTGTTTCTATGTATTCTAACAATACGTAATTTAGGAATAATTCCTGAACCCTCGAAAATTATAAGATCCGATTGCGATATCGAAAAAATAATTTTAGATTTTGGGAAAATACTCCGCCATTGCGATATTAATTGGGCAGTCTGGACAATATTCCAGTCATACAAAGGCCCTTGTACTACGATTGACAAAGAATTTAGTATGTCATCTTTTTTTATTGCACTGTTAGTCATATTTTATTTTTACCCATCTGTTTATGCGATAGAATGTGACTAATTATATATCATATTTATATTAAAATGATAACGTCATCAATGACGGTCTTCAAATCACTCAGAGCCTGAATCAGAAAGAGGTTTGATTGATTTTTCGCAGAACTCTGCGGATATGGGCAATCATCAACCACGCATGGGATGACGAGATTGTTGCCTTGACATCCTTCGTGAGGCGACGGCAGCGTCCGAGCTATGCAAAGCTACGCTCCACGATTCAGCGTTTGGGCAGGACGACGAAGCCTTCGGCCCGATCGCTACGTTTGACGATCTCGATCGTCCATCGGCCGAGTTCAGCCAGCGCACCACGCAACTTCTCGCCAGCATATCCCCCCGTCACCGATCAGATGGCGAAGCCAGGGAAACAATGAGCGTATTTTGGTTGCTACCAGCGGCGCACCATCACGATCCTGAATGTCGGCGGGATGAACGACAGCCGCCACGACATGACCCGGCGTGTCGGTTGCGATATGCCGCTTGCGGCCCCTGATCTTCTTACCCGCGTCATAACCGCGTGGGCCGCCATTTTCAGCAGTTTTAACCGACTGGCTGTTGATTTTCACTGAGAACTGACCCGGGTAGGGCGGAAATTTTCATCGAGATTTGACCCATGCCTTCACACTCCCCGGCAGCATCTGCTGGGGGTTTGAGGAGTGATTGACATGGAGCTTCTGAGTGTGATCCGTCGGTGGCACTGCCGGGATCATCTTCCGATCCGCGAGATCGAACGTCGAACGCCGGACGGGACTGTCACGCAATACGATCCGGAAATATCTCCGGGCAGAGAGTATTGAACCGCGGTTCCAGGTTCCCGAACGTCCCAGCCGACTGAACCCGTTTGCTGACAGGCTGAGGGGCTGGCTGGTCCTGGAAGCCGCCCGATCACGCAAGAACCGGCGCACGGCGCGGCGACTGCATGAGGATCTTGTGGCACTGGGCTATGATGAATCCTATGGACGGGTGGCTGCTTTCATCAGGCAGTGGAAACACGAACAGCACCAGGCAGGCCAGACAACGGGTCGTGGTGTTTTTGTGCCCCTGCGCTTCCTGCCCGGGGGAAGCCTTCCAGTTTGACCGGGGCGAGGACTGGGCGGTAATTGCCGGGCGTCGCATCAAGCTGCAGGATGCCCGGCGCCAGATCTGGCAGGATCTGCCCGTCTTTCCGGATCTGGGGGCGCTGAACGCCTGACTGGAAGCCCGCTGCCTGGACTGTTGGGAACGGCTGCAGTATGCTGAATTGCCGCGCAGCGTCTCCGAGATCCATGCCAGCGAACGTCCTCACCTCATGGTTCCGGGGCGTCCCCTTTGACGGGTTTGCTGAACAGCCCAGGCGCGTCTCACCAACCTGCCTGATCCAGTTCGAAGGCAATCGTTACAGCGTGTCGGCCTCCTTTGCCAATCGTCCGGTCAGCCTGCGGGTTTATCCCGACAGGCTGCGCGTTATCACCGAAGGACAGGTTCTATGCGTGCATGACCGGATCATCACGCGTTCGCATGGCGTGCCAGGCCGCACGGTTTATGACTGGCGGCATTATCTGGCGGTCATCCAGCGCAAACCGGGCGCCCTGCGCAATGGCGCGCCGTTTGCCGAATTGCCAGCCGCCTTCCAGGTTCTGCAGGATCAACTGCTCAGGCGGCCTGGAGGCGATCGGGAAATGGCTGAAATCCTGGCCCTTGTGCTGCAGCATGATGAGCAGGCCGTACTCTGCGCGGCTGAACTGGCTCCTGCAGGTGGCGTGGCGACCAAGACCTATGTTCTCAATACGCTGCATCGCCTGATCGATGCCTCACAGGTCCTGGTGTTCGAACATGAACCGTGCGCCGATACAGGGCGCTATGACACCCTGCGTGGGGACAGCCGTCGTGCGCCATGATCCTGCCGCCGCCTCACCTGTCGTCATGCTCCGTGGATTGCGGATGTATGGCATGGCCCAGGCCACGGCTGACCTCATGGAGCAGGGCGCGCCCGTCTTCGAGGTGGCCATTCCCATCCTCTCGTAACTTCTGAAGGCGGAGCTGGCCAAACGCGAAGTGCGCTCCATCGCCTACCAGACAAAGACAGCCCGGCTCCCTGCCTACAAGGACCTGTCCGGGTTCTCCTTTGCCGATATGCAGGTCAACGAGCCCATGGTCCGCCAGCTCCATGGCGGGGACTTCATCGAGCGTGCCGAAAATGTCGTGCTGATCGGCGGTCCGGGAACCGGGAAAACCCACCTGGCGACCGCGCTGGCCATCCAGGCGATCACCCGGCACCGCAAGAAGGCGCGCTTCTGGTCAACGGTCGACCTGGTCAATGCGCTCGAACACGAAAAGACCGCCAGCCGGGCCGGGCAGATTGCCGACAGGCTGCTCCGCCTGGATCTCGTGATCCTTGATGAACTCGGTTATCTTCCCTTCAGCGCGTCTGGGGGCGCCCTGCTGTTCCATCTGCTCAGCCGCCTCTACGAGCGCACCAGTGTCATCATCACAACCAATCTGAGCTTCAGTGAATGGGGAGATGTCTTTGGTGACCCGAAGATGACAACGGCGCTCCTCGATCGGCTGACCCATCACTGTCATATCCTCGAGACAGGAAATGACAGCTACAGGTTCCGCGCCAGCACCGCCGCGTCAAAAAACAGAAAGGACAGATCCTCTTCTTGACCGCCCGCATAACTATGCCTGAAATAGCATTTGGCTGGGTCAATTCCTGATGAAAAACCCGGGTCAGTTCTCAGTGAAAATCAACACCGACGGCCTTATGACTTCCGGCCAGAGCCCGCCATTCAAGGAGCCGCGCTGGATCACCAAACCCTGGCGCCTGGAAATGAAGGCCAGGCTGCAACAGAATGGACGCTCGTCGCCCTCGCATACAATTGCCGCAGGATCACGCGACTGAAGGCGGCATAAACGCCATCGCCTCCGTCACTCATCACTACGGCAGAGCCCAACCCGACAGCCTGCCAAGACTTGACTTTATTTTACCCTAATCGATTTACGTAATAGTTTTATGATGAGCAGGTGCTCGTATAACACACCCGCACAGGCACCATTGCAATAATAAATATATATTAATCATTGTACCAAAATATAGCGTCGTATCCGTATTGTTAAATAAAATCCAATTATAAGTAGTAAGAGGGTGATCCAGCAGTCATAAAATATATCATAGTGGGCATGAGCGTTTAGACCAAACTGTCCTTCCCGGATCATTTCTATATTGTCGACACTCGGGGAAATCATCATGTACCATCTATATTTGGGCGGAAGCCAATCTACCATGGAAAACGCCCCGGTAAATGGCAGAGAAAGATAACTCAGAACGCCGACGGCCTTTTCAACCAGATCAGATATTTCACTTAAAGAGGCAAAAATCATGGCGATTGCTATACACAGCAGCATATGGAACGCCATGCCTAAATATATCATACCATAATATTGGGGAGGCTTCATGAAACCGGTAAATATTGTCCCACACGTGACAATCACCCCTGCCATCAGGGTGCCGGTTATTTCCAGAAACGTTCGAGCCAAGATAATCGATGCTGGCGTAACCTGACGGTGAAACAATAAACTGCCGTTAGCTTCAAAGGCTTTGACGGAATGACCTAAACAGTGCCGCCACATGGTAAGAGGGATATAGCCGGTCACCACGATTGCTGTCATAGGCAGACCATGTTCATGTGAGGGACGTATCGCTGTCCACAAGATGATAACGCCCGTACAAAATAGAACAGGCTCCCCCAAGACCCATAAGAAGCCAAGATTTTCTCGACCGTAACGTGTATGGATTTCACGCATCATCAATGCATAAATGACCTGTAACTGGACTCTGAAATCTACTTTCAGCTCCTTTATTTTGTCATACATGGTCATTGACGTTCTCATCGGATATCATGCTTTCAGGACCTTATTTCTGTAGAGAGTATAGAATAAAAATGCCTGTGAAGCGAGGGGGGCGGTCTGCCGTCAAAAAGATACCCCTTTCTGTTGAGAAGCCATGCCCTGACAGTCTGATCAAAGGCCGTAATCCATTCATGGAGAAGGGCACTATGTCATGCCATTTAAAAGACCTAGGTTCTGTTGACAAAAGACGGTAGCCACAATTTTACGGCTGCGAGGTTAAGAAAGGCGAGAAATGATTTTCTTGTCTTGTCATATCGTGTGGCGAT
>NZ_NKTY01000099.1 GCF_003207825.1 Komagataeibacter saccharivorans
GCTCCGGACTCATAACCAGGAGATGACAGTTGCAGCGAGGCATATGGCTGAGAAGAAGACATTCGGGCATCTGTCATAATGTGTTGCGACCCATCTCCAGTCCTTTATTCTTCCGAACATGATCTCGATACGGCTGCGGTGTTTGTATTTCCGCCTGTCGTATCTGACCGGTTTTCCACGACATTTCTGGCTAGGAATGCAGGGCTTTATCCCTTTCCCCTTCAGGGCATCCCGAAACCAATCTGCGTCATACCCGCGATCGGCCAGCATCCATTGAGCTATGGGAAGACTGTCGGGAAGGGCTGCTGCACCTGTATAATCACTGGTCTGCCCCGCCGTCATGAAGAAGCTCAGCGGTCGTCCGTTCTGATCGGTGATGACATGCAGCTTCGTATTCATACCGCCTTTTGTGCGACCGATCAGGCGACCTGGATCCCCTTTTTGAGTCGCAGGCTCGAAGCCGTACGATGTGCCTTGAGATAGCTCGCATCAATCATGATGGTCCGGGGCTCTTCCTGTCCATCAGCCAGACCATCCATCATTCTGATGAAGATCCCCATCGCACTCCAGCGCTTCCAGCGGTTGTAGAATGTCTTGTGTGAACCGTATTCCCGGGGCGCATCGCGCCAGCGCAGACCGTTTCGGTTAACGAAGATGATGCCGCTCAGCACGCGACGGTCATCAACACGAGGCCAGCCGTAGCTCTTGAGAAAGAAAGGCGGAAGACGCTCCATC
>NZ_NKTY01000054.1:2500-5458 GCF_003207825.1 Komagataeibacter saccharivorans
TGGATGCCTTGGCACCAGGAGGCGATGAAAGACGTGGCACGCTGCGAAAAGCCATGGGGAGCCGCGAGCAGGCTTTGATCCGTGGATATCTGAATGGGGCAACCCACCCAGCGATGGGTATCATGTTCTGAATACATAGGGGCATGAGGCGAACCCGGGGAACTGAAACATCTAAGTACCCGGAGGAAAAGACATCAATTGAGATTCTGCTAGTAGTGGCGAGCGAACGCGGAACAGGCCAGTGTTCATTTTTGAAGAAGCAGAACGGAATGGAAAGTCCGGCCAGAGCGGGTGATAGCCCCGTATGCGTAGTGTCAGGAATGATCCTTGAGTAGGGCGGGACACGTGAAATCCTGTCTGAACATGGGGGGACCACCCTCCAAGCCTAAATACTCCCTGGTGACCGATAGCGAACAAGTACCGTGAGGGAAAGGTGAAAAGCACCCCGATGAGGGGAGTGAAAGAGACCTGAAACCGAATGCCTACAAGCAGTCGGAGCCTCTTATGGGGTGACGGCGTACCTTTTGTATAATGGGTCAGCGAGTTTCTGTTTGCAGCAAGCTTAAGCCGTTAGGTGTAGGCGCAGCGAAAGCGAGTCTGAATAGGGCGACGAGTTGCTGGCAGAAGACCCGAAACCGAGTGATCTAGCCATGGCCAGGCTGAAGGTGCGGTAACACGCACTGGAGGGCCGAACCCACGCCTGTTGAAAAAGTCGGGGATGAGCTGTGGCTAGGGGTGAAAGGCCAATCAAACTCGGAAATAGCTGGTTCTCCGCGAAATCTATTGAGGTAGACCGTCGAGTATTACCCCGGGGGGTAGAGCACTGGATGGGCTAGGGGGGCCCAAAGCCTTACCAAACCTAACCAAACTCCGAATACCCGGAAGTATGAGCTCGGCAGACAGACAGTGGGTGCTAAGGTCCATTGTCGAGAGGGAAACAGCCCAGACCACCAGCTAAGGCCCCTAAATCGTGGCTAAGTGGGAAAGGATGTGGGGATTCCAAAACAACCAGGAGGTTGGCTTAGAAGCAGCCATCCTTTAAAGAAAGCGTAATAGCTCACTGGTCTAATAGAAACCCTGCGCCGAAAATGTAACGGGGCTCAAGCCACGTGCCGAAGCTGTGGGTGCATTCTTTGAATGCGCGGTAGCGGAGCGTTCCGTAGGTCTGTGAAGGAGACGGGGTGACCCTCTCTGGAGATATCGGAAGTGCGAATGCTGACATGAGTAGCGACAAACAGTGCGAGAAACACTGTCGCCGAAAGTCCAAGGGTTCCTGCGCAAGGTTAATCCGCGCAGGGTGAGCCGGCCCCTAAGGCGAGGGCGAAAGCCGTAGTCGATGGAAACCGGGCAAATATTCCCGGGCCTGCCAGAAGTGACGAATACAATATGTTGTCGGGTCTTATCGGATTGATCCGGCTTTTGGAGTATTCCAGGAAATAGCTCTGGCATATAGACCGTACCCGAAACCGACACAGGTGGACTGGTAGAGAATACCAAGGCGCTTGAGAGAACGATGCTGAAGGAACTAGGCAAATTACTTGCGTAACTTCGGGATAAGCAAGACCCGTCAGTGGGCAACCATCGGCGGGTGGCACAGACCAGGGGGTAGCGACTGTTTAGTAAAAACACAGGGCTGTGCGAAGTCGAGAGACGACGTATACGGCCTGACGCCTGCCCGGTGCCGGAAGGTTAAGAGGAGGTGTGCAAGCACCGAATTGAAGCCCCGGTAAACGGCGGCCGTAACTATAACGGTCCTAAGGTAGCGAAATTCCTTGTCGGGTAAGTTCCGACCTGCACGAATGGCGTAACGACTTCCCCGCTGTCTCCAGCATCGGCTCAGCGAAATTGAATTCCCCGTGAAGATGCGGGGTACCCGCGGTCAGACGGAAAGACCCTATGAACCTTTACTGCAGCTTTGCAGTGGCATCAGAGACATTCTGTGTAGGATAGGTGGGAGGCTTTGAAACCGGGGCGCCAGTTCCGGTGGAGCCATCCTTGAAATACCACCCTGACTGTTTCTGATGTCTAACCGAGGCCTGTTAGCCAGGTCCGGGACCCTGCATGGTGGGCAGTTTGACTGGGGCGGTCGCCTCCCAAAGTGTAACGGAGGCGCGCGATGGTGGGCTCAGGCCGGTCGGAAACCGGCTGTCGAGTGCAATGGCATAAGCCCGCCTGACTGTGAGAGTGACAGCTCGATCAGAGACGAAAGTCGGCCATAGTGATCCGGTGGTCCCGCGTGGAAGGGCCATCGCTCAACGGATAAAAGGTACTCTAGGGATAACAGGCTGATCTCCCCCAAGAGTCCACATCGACGGGGAGGTTTGGCACCTCGATGTCGGCTCATCACATCCTGGGGCTGGAGCAGGTCCCAAGGGTTCGGCTGTTCGCCGATTAAAGTGGTACGTGAGCTGGGTTTAGAACGTCGTGAGACAGTTCGGTCCCTATCTGCCGTGGGTGTTGGAGACTTGAGAGGATTTGTCCCTAGTACGAGAGGACCGGGATGAACATACCTCTGGTGCACCGGTTGTCGCGCCAGCGGCACAGCCGGGTAGCTAAGTGTGGACGGGATAACCGCTGAAAGCATCTAAGCGGGAAACCCACCTCAAAACAAGGTCTCCCCAAGGGCCGTGATAGACCATCACGTCAATAGGCCAGGTGTGGAAGCGCAGTAATGCGTGCAGCTAACTGGTCCTAATCGCCCAATAGGCTCATTCCATCGCCCCATCAAAAGGGCAACACACATGCACAGCAGTCATCCACTCTTCAACACAACAACAAAAACGCACCAACCCATCACATCCTCTCCCCATACCGGGGAGACTGGATGACCTGGTGGCTATGGCGGGGAATGATCCACCCGATCCCATCCCGAACTCGGCCGTGAAATGCCCCAGCGCCTATGATACTGTGCCTTAAGGCACGGGAAAGTCGGTCGCCGCCAGGTCTTCCAGTCTCCCC
>NZ_NKTY01000055.1 GCF_003207825.1 Komagataeibacter saccharivorans
CGCCTCCATGAACTCCTGCCCTGGCATTGGAAACCCATTGCTCAAGGCGAGAATAACGTCGCTGCCTGATCACGCCCGCGTCTCTCGCCGGATGGTTACGCCGGATCAGTCGCCCGTGGCGGTCCTCTGGGCTGGCACCAGCGGGGAAGGATTTGGATAACGACCATCTGCCCCCCACAGCATGGGCAGGGCGGTGGCGTGACCGGTCCGGACTCCTGGACTTCCGCCGCTGGTGTGGGGATGACATTCAGCAGGTCCCGCGCCCGGGCGAGACTGGCCTTGCGGTTGGAACTGGCCAGCAGGCCGTAATGGCGGATGCGATGAAATCCCCGTGGCAGGACATGCAGCATGAAGCGGCGAATGAATTCATCCGTGCCAAGCGTCATGACCTGCTGCTGATGCGCGGTATCCCGGCGGTAGTCCTTGTACCGGAACGTCACGCCCCTTTCGTCGAACGCGAGGAGGCGGCGGTTCGAGATGGCGACGCGGTGGGTATAGCGTGACAGATAGGCCAGCACCGCTTTTGGACCGGCAAACGGTGGCTTGGCGTAGACGACCCAACGCCTGCTGCGCACAGGGGCGAGATACCGCAGGAAGGCACGGCGGTCTGCCAGAGGGGCAAGCTGCCCCCGGAAGGCCAGCCGGTCAGCATCGAAAAGCGCAAGTAACCGGGTGAGGAACAGACGACGAAACAGCTTGCCCAGCACGCGAACGGGCAGGAGGAAGGCCGGGCGCGACGAGATCCAGCGCTGGCCATCGGGCGACAGGCCGCCGCCCGGCACGATCATGTGCACATGGGGATGGTGGGTCAGCGCCGACCCCCAGCTGTGCAGCACGGCAGTGATGCCGATGCGGGCACCCAGATGCCGGGGATCGGCGGCGATCGTCATCATCGTCTCCGAGGCGGCCTGGAACAGCAGGGCGTAGAGAACGGCCTTGTTCTGCAGCGCGATGTCGGCGATCCGCGCTGGCAGGGTGAAGACGACATGGAAATACCCGACCGGCAGCAGATCGGCCTCCCGCTCGGCCAGCCATGTCCGTGCGGCGTTCCCCTGGCAGCGCGGACAATGGCGGTTGCGACAACTGTTATAGGCAATGCGCCAGTGTCCGCAGTCCCCACAGGCCGCGACATGG
Organism: Komagataeibacter saccharivorans; assembly: GCF_003207825.1. Taxonomy (GTDB): domain Bacteria; phylum Pseudomonadota; class Alphaproteobacteria; order Acetobacterales; family Acetobacteraceae; genus Komagataeibacter; species Komagataeibacter saccharivorans. The sequence goes on from NZ_NKTY01000055.1 coordinate 1,135, forward strand.
CCACCCAGGGCTGCCGTGCGACAGTGCTCTATCGCCGACATGACCTTGAGCTGCTGTAGGGGAAGACGTCCGGCATGGGCTGCCCGCCAGGCAGGACCGGCAGCCCGAAAGATATCGCCAAGTTCGAGCGAGGCGGACATGACCGTGCCCACCGAAGCTCGGGGATCAGCCGTCGGGCCTCGCCTGCGCCGTCGCCAGGGCCCCCAATGTGTCGAGCGGGCTGATCACCGCCCGCACAGTGCGGGTAGCGACCCTTGTATAGAGCGCTGTGCTGTCGAGACGGGCGTGACCCAGCAGGGCCTGGATCACGCGGATATCGACGCCATCCTCCAGCAGGTGCGTCGCAAAACTGTGCCGCAATGTATGGGGACCGACCCGTTTGCAGATCGACGCGGCATCGGCCGCGGTGACGACCACACGATGTAGTTGCCGGGTGCAGATGGGCCTCATCGCGTTCTGGCCGGGAAACAGCCAGCCCTGCGGATGCATCACGCCCTGCTGGCGGCCGAGTCTCCACCATTCCCGCAGCAGGGGCAGGAGGTCTGCCGGCAGCATGGCGTTGCGGTAACGACCCCCTTTGCCCCGCTCGACCCGCAGCAGCATGCGCGCGCTGTCGATATCGCTCACCTGGAGAGCGGCCACCTCGGCGACGCGCAGGCCCGCCCCATAGGCGACCGAGAGCGCCACCTGGTGCTTGAGGCAGGTGGTCGCATTGAGCAGGCGGGCAACCTCATCGCGGCTCAGCACGACGGGCAGGTTGCGGGGATGTCTGGTGCGAACCAGCTTGCGCGCAAGATCAGGTCGGTCGAGCGTGTAGGTGAAGAAAAATCGCAGCGCCGACACGATACTGTTCATCGTCGGTATCGGCAGGCCTGCCTCGTGCTGCTCGATTTGGAACTGACGGACCTCCTCCGCCGTCGCCGTGTGCGGAGAACGGCCCAGATGGGTCGCAAAACGACCGACGTCACGGATATAATTGCGCTGCGTCTCGCGTGAGAACCCCCGCATTGTCATGTCGTCGATCAGGCGCTGGCGAAGAGGGCTGATCGCGCCTACAGAAATAAGCTCCGTCATCATCTGGCTCCTTGTGTTGGACACAAGCCAGAGTGCGGCGGATCATCAGGCCAGCTTCAAATAAAACACCTCTCTCACGCCGTGGTGACAGACAGCCACGCTACACCATTCCCGCGCAGCGGGTTCGTTCTACCCCCCCCAACACAGCCTATTGTCGGTTCAGTGAACGGCAGCAGACAGACATTAGTCTCCTCGTGTAGAACATAGACATACGAAAAGGGCTGCACTGGACTGTCATTTCCCGGTGATCTTGACCCCGATAACGTCGGCAAGATCGACAAGTGCGCTGTATGTGGGAGCATCCGTCACGATGTCGACGGACGGAGCGATGCTTTGGAGCGGGGACGGCGGCAAGCGATCTCCAAACAATATGATCGCGCTGGCCTTGTCATCCTGCTTGGACACCCATTCGAGCCCGTGCACGTCGGGACATTGTTCGTGGACGGCCTCGGCCCAAAGTCTCGTCTGCGGGTAGATGTCCTTTTCGCTATCGATCAGGTCCGCCCGTGGAATACCGAGCTTTCGAAGCGCTTTGCTGCTGAGATCCGCCAGCGTCAGGTCACTTGATGGAACCAACTGTGAGTGTTGGTGTCCTCGAAGCTTCCGTTTGGCCACTGATTTGAGACCAGGTGCGTGCGGAACGTCGTGGAACACGGTTTCCATCGCGGCGCACTCGAAGGTCGTGCCGCCGTAGATTGTCGAAATCGAGGTGCCACTCGCGTCGGAGATCGGGCTGAAACGTGCGTTTCCGTTGGGCCCTGGGTTGAACTGATCTGCGCTGTACAGCTCGGGGTGTATCCGGTGGATCGTGGTGCTCGCCGGCCATGTCTTCCGCGTCACGAGCTTTCCCAAATCAGCACATGGTGCGGGAATCGTTCGAGGCGCCGGCACTTCCGCACCAGCAGAATCCGATTTCATTTTTGCCGAAGTTCTCCGGGATCTTGCAGGCGTTGCGGGCCCGGGCCCGCTCGCGACAGAGCCTTTTTTAGCCATGCAACACACCAGCGATCTCGTCTTGTGCTGCTTCGAGCACGCGCTCCGGAACGCTCGTCAACAAGTCCTTGGGACATGCGCCGCCAAGGAAGCTGTTCGCCGATGCGAACCAGATCGCAATATCCCAACCATCGAGTTGCTCGCCGAAAGCGTGAAGTATGGGAGCGAGTTCATCGATGGGCCTAAATTGCCTTTCGACATCTAGCGCGTAATCGGGGAAGAGGTCTGCCCCCTGGTGGCGGATGGCGAAGATACGGCCTTCGCGCTTCCATTTGTTAGGCTGCGCACTCGCATTGCGACCGACAAAACCAGCCAACTCCGACAGTTGTGCAGCGTTGATCCATTCCGCGGACTCCAGAACTGCCTTGCGGGCCTCCGCGTTCATGCGGGCCTCAACGAGCAGGTGCTTTGGCGGCGAAACCGTCGGCGTGAGAGCGTCGACGAGCTTCTCAAGGGTAGCCGTATCACGGGCCACAAGTTTGCGTAAGATGATCGGTGCGATAAGCCGCATCGTTTCTTCGAATGCACTCGTCGTGCTTTTACTGGCGTGTTCTAGCAAAAAGGCGACGATCTGGCCGTTATCGACACCCTTCAAGCGCTCGCGAACCTCAATGGCCGGTCCTGCGAGCGGCTCGACACTTGGAAAAGAGAGCTCTGATATCGCAGCCATGATTTGTCCTCCGGCTATCATGACTATCTATGTAGCATTATATTCGACATATTCAATGGGTCAGATCATCCTCTCACCGCCCCCCCGAAACCGCGCTGGCAGATTTCGGGGGCGTCCAATCAGCCTTTAAACGGCTAACTTGGGCGCGAAGCGGTCGTTGCACGTGGTTGAGTTGAACGGCAGGAAACATCGTCGCGCGCTCCCAAAGCGGTCTGTCTGCTCACTCCCAAAGCAGCCGTGAAGACGCCGCTTGAAAGCCGCCACTGCTCCGTGTATATGCAATGGATATATACGGAGCATCACATGCATTACCATCGCCAGCTGGATGCCTCGCCCCCGCGTGAGGCCAAACTCTTTCGGAACAACAAGAGCCAGGCGGTTCGCATTCCGGTCGACTTCGAGCTTCCCGGTGAGCGGGTGCTGATACACCGGGAGGGGTCACGGCTAATCATCGAACCTGTGCCTGGAAAGCGTTTGTTGGCCGTCCTTGCTGAACTGGAGCCACTACCACCCGAAGACGCTTTTCCCGATGTCGACAGCACACTTCTGCCGGCGCGGGACATCGACCTGTGACCGCGCTCTTCATGTTGGACACCAATATCATCTCTGATCTGGCCCGGAATCCTCAGGGTATGGTCGCTCGACATATCGTGTCTGTCGGTGACGACGCGATATGCGTCAGCGTCATTACCGCCGCCGAACTTCGTTATGGCTGCGTGAAGAAGGGCTCGCCGAAACTGATGGCGCAGATCGAGGCGATCTTGGAGAACACCACCGTGCTCGCCCTTGAGCTCCCTGTCGACGCTGAATACGGCCGCATCCGGGCGGATCTCGAGGCGGCCGGAACGCCGATCGGCCCGAACGATCTCTTAATTGCCGCTCATGCTTGTGCCGTCGGCGCGGTACTCGTCACCGCCAACACTGGTGAGTTCGAGCGTGTATGTGGCCTGAAGGTCGAAAACTGGCTCGCCACTGCGTAGCGAGTCCAGCAAAGGAGGAACGAGTGCTGAAGGACGTTACGGCAGATCTTAACGGTATCTTGGCGGCACACGCCGAGGTACAGGCAGCGCTCTCGTTTATCATTGCGTCGCCGCTACTGGGGCGCGAAACGCTCTCTGCAGTGCTCGGCGAAGTCTCGGAGCATGTGATCGCGCGATTCATCGGTGGAGCTCGAGAGGCACGCGGTAATAACGGTTACGATTTGCGTGGCCCCGCGAACGAAAAAATTGAGGTGAAAGCACGTCAGCTCAGTCGCTACGGAGCCAATCTAAAATTTGACCCTCTTTGCAGGCCCGCAAGCTCCGGCGTTCAGGCCGGAGATAGGGCCGTTCCGGCGTTTCAATCTGGCGTTCTCTGCTGCTCGATATACTGCCGGATGATGGACAGGGGCGCACCGCCGCATGAGGCTGCAAAATAGCTGGGCGACC
>NZ_NKTY01000056.1 GCF_003207825.1 Komagataeibacter saccharivorans
TATCCGTTCGATGACGCCGCTTTCACACCAGCGGCGCAGACGCCGGTGCACGTTTTTCCAGTCCCCGAAACGGGCAGGAAGGTCGCGCCATGGAATACCCGCGCGATAGCGATACAGCACCGCCTCCACGAACAGACGGTTGTCCACCGCAGTGCCACCGACATAGCCTTCTCGACCGGGAAGAAGATCCTTTATCCGCTCCCACTGGTCATCGCGTAAACTATAGCGCCGCATCTGTCTGTCTCCCCCAAAAAACGGGAAAACAGTCAGCACACGCAGACACAAAGTACAACCCTCACGTGCCACACTCAGGGCTTAACTGACGACACGCCGTAATGATCTCAATGAAGAGATATACGCCCAACTGGGCGGAAAGTTGTCGATTGCTTGGTGTGAGGCGGAAATTTATGGCGCTTTCGCGTCCTCTCCAGGTCAAAGCGACAAGCCGCCGAAGCACACCATCACAGTGCGCTACGAGTTTGTGCGACAGGTGTGGCGTGACGCCGAACATTTGTGCGAGTTCTTGCGAAGCATTCCAGAAGGCCATGGGTACGACAAGCTCTATGATTTCTGGGGCGATCGCACGAAACTCCCCAGCTGCTTTAATAAAAAGGAACACGTCAGGAACATGTTCGTCGCAGCGATCACATGGGTGTATTTCCACGAGCTCGGCCACCTCATGCAAGAACATGGCATCATCCGCGACGAGTTCGGGCCGAGGGGAGATAAAGCTAAAAAAACTACTGAGGTCCACGATTGCGAAGTTACGCAAGGCAAACTCATTAATGGCCGAGAAGCGCTGGTCTCCCATGTTACAGAACTTGCCGCCGACTTTGAGGCAACGAACTTCTACGTCATAGAATTGATTCGACACTGCCTTAACCCTGACTTCGCCGACGACCACGAGCGGCCCGAAGTTTTTTCCGGCTTACTATACCTAATGGTGTGCGGCCTCTCTTTGGTCTTCTTCCGTTTCAACGGAAATAAGCCAATTCTTCCGATAGCAGCCGTTGAAGGCTCTCATCCTAATCCCTTGACTCGACTGGAACTTCTTATACCTCAGATCTTCGAAAAATTGGACCTAGACATATTTCGGACGGCGGCAGGTTACGCCTTAGATCGAAAGCAACTTGTCTTGCTTTGCACAAAGGCTGCTTTTTCGGCGACTCTGTATTGGTCGGTGACCCATACAGAAAACCACGAGTTTGACACTCGCTTCTTGCTGCACGGCATCATGTCCCGTCCAGCCACTCTGCAATACTTACAGCCAATCGTAGTGATTTGGGATGAAATGTTGCCCAAGATCAGGGCGGTGCGTCGCTTTGGCTCGCCCCGCGGTTTGATGTATTTTACGGATACGGCCAGATCGAGAATTAAAAGCGTGATTACTTGGGGCAGCGGTCCGGAAGCGAGCGCCACCGCCACTGCCCCCTCACCACTTGATGCAGCAACCTCGTAGATCTGCATCGGTCATGATTAGCTGCAGGATGCATCACCGCTATACAGTAGACATCGCTGAAGCTCCGGCGGCTCCGAATTGGCGGACACAATTTTGCACAAGCTGCGATCCACGTCAGCTATACGGCAGTGTGTTCTGGCGCTTCAACGTCCGAGAAGAGGCAATTCTGTTGAAAAAGTCGCGACAGAGCTGCTACGCAGCAATCAGGTTCGATATTGCAACATTTAGAATGCTGTAATCATGGGGAATTTTCATTCCTGATTGCATACGAAATCCTAACCGGACACCTCGACCTGACTTTTTCAACAGAATTAGGCGTAAGCCGACATGAAAGCATCGCTGCGTCATATCGCTCCCTGCACCAGCCACTCTTTCAGCTTCGACCATCGCCGCCTTCCGCCCTGATTACGCACGGCGATGGCCAGCGCCTTCTTCTGGCCCACCAGCACGACGAGTTTCCGGCCACGTGTCACCCCCGTGTAGAGCAGGTTCCGCGCGAGCATGGCGTAATGCTGCGTCACCAACGGGATGACGACGGCCGGATATTCCGATCCCTGGCTCTTGTGGATGGTCGTGGCGTAGGCCAGCACCAGTTCGTCCAGCTCGCCAAAGCCATAAACGACCTCCCGTCCATCGAATGAGACCGTCAGTTCACCCTCTTCGATATCGATCCTGTCGATAACGCCGAGATCGCCATTGAAAACATCCCGGTCATAATCGTTGGCGATCTGCATCACCTTGTCGCCCGGCCCATAGGTCCAGCCAAACCGCTCGACCTTCACCTCGCCTGGCGCGTTCAGCGCCTGCTGCAATTCGACATTCAGCGACCGTGCGCCAAGTCCACCCCGGTTCATCGGGCAGAGCACCTGCACGTCCCGAACCGGGTCCAGCCCGAACCGTGCCGGAATGCGGTCCCTCACCACAGCCAACAGCTTGCGCAGTCCGATCTCTGGGTCGGCCGCCTCCACGAAGTAGAAATCCGATCCCTCTTCCGCGCTCAGTTCGGGCATCCTGCTCTCATTGATCCGGTGCGCGTTGGTGATGATCCGGCTCTGCGCCGCCTGACGGAACACCTCGGTCAGCCGTACCACCGGTACGGCGCCCGAGCCGATGATATCGGCCAGCACCTGCCCCGGCCCGACCGACGGCAACTGGTCCACATCGCCGACAATCAGCAGCGCTGCGCTGTCAGGCAACGCGCGCAGCAGGGAGCGCATCAGAAGCACGTCGACCATACTGGCCTCGTCCACGACCAGCAGATCGCAGGTCAGCGGGTTAGTGTCATCCCGCTTGAAGCCGCCAGTCGCCGGATCCATCTCCAGCAGGCGGTGAACGGTCTTTCCTTCCAGTCCGGTGCTTTCCGACAGGCGCTTCGCAGCGCGACCGGTCGGCGCACAAAGCTGCACATCCGTACCCTTGGCCGTCACAATCTTCAGGATGGCATTGACCAGCGTGGTCTTGCCCACACCGGGACCGCCGGTGATCACCAGCACCTTGCTGCACAAGGCCAGGCGCACCGCCTCCTGCTGGCTGGGGGCGAGCGCAAGCCCGGTCTTGCATTCCACCCAGGTCATGGCCTTTTCAGCGTCGATCTCCGGCCAGGGCGGTCGACCGACGGTGCAGGCGCGCAACCGCTCGGCGATGCTCTGCTCGGCGCGATACAGGCCAGCCAGAAAGATGCAGTTTGTTTCGCCAACACTGTCGGCGACCACGTTGCCTGCTTCCAGTTCCAGCGTGAGGGCTGTCTCGATCAGAGGGTCGGCAACCTCCAGCAGTTCGGCCGTGCCGGTCAGCAGTTCCCCGACCGGCAGGCCGCAATGCCCTTCATCCATCGCCTCGCCAAGGGCGTAGGAGATCCCTGCCCGCACCCGGATCATGGCATCGGGCGCGATCCCCATCTTCCGGGCAATCTGGTCAGCGGTTTTGAATCCGATTCCCCGAATGTCCTTCGCCAGCCGATAGGGGTTCTCGCTGATCAGTCTGACCGCGTCCTGCCCGTAGGTCTTGAAGATCCGCACCGCCCGCGACGATCCTTTCAGCGCGTTTCGGGCCGATGCCCGTCACTTCCCGGAGACGGCCGGGCTCCTGTTCGATCAGATCGAACACGGCCTCACCGAACGCTTTCACCAGCTTCTTCGCATAGACGGGACCAATGCCACGGATCTGCCCGAACCGAGATAGCGTTCGATGCCCTCAACCGTGGTGGGTGGGCTGGCCTTGAGGAACTCCGCCTTGAACTGCAGCCCGTGGGTGTGATCGTTGAACCAGCGGCCCGACATCTGCACGAACTCGCCCGCCGAGATCATGGCGGCATGGCCGACAACGGTGACCAGGTCATGCTGCCCCCGCACCTTCACACGCAGGACGCAGAAACCATTTTCGGCGTTGTGGAACGTCACCCGCTCCACGAGGCCAGCCAGCGCCTCGGACGACGCAGCCGCGCCGCTCAACGGGACTCTCCTGCCTGCACGGAATCGAGAGGATCAGACACCATGATCCACCGTAACATGGGATCGCACCACTGACCGTAGCCGGGTTCCATCACACCAAACACGCGATCGTGAAACACCTGCGATCAGTAGTATCTACGCTGGAGTTTCACTCCCGTTTGCATCCTATGTGCATCCTGCGCGTGGACCAGAAACGCAAAAGGCCGCCCAATGGGCGGCCTAAGCGTTTGATATTATTTGGTAGTTTTGGTTGCGGGGATAGGATTTGAACCTATGACCTTCAGGTTATGAGCCTGACGAGCTACCGGGCTGCTCCACCCCGCGGTTGTTTGGGGAGACTGGAAGACCTGGCGGCGACCGACTTTCCCGTGCCTTA
>NZ_NKTY01000005.1 GCF_003207825.1 Komagataeibacter saccharivorans
GGGCGGGAGGGTTGATCTGGCCGTAAAATGTCTGGGTCATCCGAAACGTCTCTCAAAAAGTCCGATAAAAGTGGTCATCGCGCGCAGGGCTTCGTCCGTGTCCGCATCTGTTACGGATTCGGCCGGGTTGTGGCTGATCCCGCCTGCACAGCGGATGAACAGCATGGATACCGGGGCCAGATGCGCCATGATCATCGCATCATGCCCGGCACCGCTGACCAGCAGGCGCGCGGGCGCACCGCTGACATCGCCCACCGCCTGTTCCATAAGTTCCGTCAGCACAGAATCGCAGGGCGTGGCGTCCAGATCCTGCTGCAGGGCAATGTCGAGTTCCAGATCGCGCCGTGCCGCAACCTGCCGGATTACGGCGAGGATTTCTTCCGCTGCCCGGTCGCGCACCGCGTTGGTGCCGGCACGGACATCGACGGTGAACACCACTTCCCCCGGCACCACATTTGCGGCCCCCGGCATGACATGCAGCGAACCGACCGTGGCCACCAGACCGTCCGTGCCCGCGCGCGCAATGCGTTCGGCGGCAAGAATGACTTCCGCCGTACCCGCCAGCGCGTCGCGGCGCAGGGGCATGGCCACCGTTCCGGCATGGCCCGCCATGCCACGATACGTGACGCGATAGCGGTGCTGGGCCGCGATGGCGCTGACCACGCCCAGGGCGCGGCCTTCCGATTCCAGAACCGGCCCCTGTTCTATATGCGCCTCGACATAGGCAAGGACAGGATCGCCCCGGCGCGATGCTTCGTGCATGCGCCCGGCATCCAGCCCGAATTCCTGCAAGGCGGTGGCCAGTGTCGCGGTTTCCGCCCAGTCGGGCATATCCGGATCGGGCGCTTCCAGCACGCCCGCTACGGCGTGGGAGGTGAGCATGCCGGAGGGAAAGCGTGAACCTTCCTCGTCACCAAAACCGATGACTTCCAGCGCGAAGGGAAAGCGCTTTCCCGCCCGTGCGAAATGGGCCACCGCCTCAATCCCGAGGATGACGCCCAGCATGCCATCGAAAAAACCGCCATCACGCACGCTGTCGATATGCGAACCGATCAGCAGCGACGGGGCATCGGGGGTCAACCCTTCGTAACGGCCGATCAGGTTACCCGCCGCATCCATGCGAGTGGTCATGCCCGCCTGCGTCATCCATTCCGCCAGCCGGTCGCAGGTCGCGCGGTAGGACGGGCCGAGATAGGGACGGAACAGGCCGTCCTCCATCTGGGAATACGGCGCGCGGCCCAGTTCGGTGCAACGCGCGACCGCGCGTGCGCCGGATGGTCGGTCCATACAGACTGTCTCCTCTACCATGCCGCCACGCATCCATCGCTGCGGGGATCGGTTGCCCCTTCCAGCAGGCCGGACGCATGACGCACAAGCGCGCCCGCATGTCCCATCCTGGATGAAAACGGCTCGACGCGTTCCATCTGGTGGCCCGCCGCCTGCATGCGCGCGATGACCGCCGGATCGAAGCGGTCTTCATATTTCAGGCTGACGCTCGTCTCGCCCCACGTACGGCCCAGCAGCCAGCGCGGGGCGGTAACAGCCGCCTGCAACGGCACGCCATACCGCGCGTAACGGCTGAAGATGGCGGCCTGCGTCTGTGGCTGTCCTTCCCCGCCCATGGTGCCGTACACCATGGTGCGTCCGTCATCGAAACGCGCGCCTGCGGGGTTGAGGGTATGAAACGGCTTGCGACCGGGGCGCAGGCCATTCCACCCTTCGGGATCAAGGCCAAAGCTGGTGCCACGGTTCTGCCAGACAACGCCGGTGCGCGGCAGCACGATGCCCGAACCATATTCGAAATACAGGCTCTGGATCATGCTGACGGCCAGACCGTCGGAATCGATCACACCCAGCCACACCGTATCGCCTGCCTGCGATGGCCACGGCCACGGGGCCGCATGCGCCGGATCAATGGCATGCGCCATGCGGTCAAGCGCCTTGCGGTCATCAAGAATGTCCTGCGCCTGCACCGTCATGTAGGCGGGATCGCCCACATGCGTATCACGGTAGCGGAACGCCTGCTTGGTGGCTTCGACCAGACCATGCAGGTAATCGAAATCATCCGCCTTCGCGGCCTTGAGCCGGTCAAACAGCGCAAGGATCAGCAGCGATGCGACGCCCTGCGTGGGTGGGGCCATGTTGAACAGGTCAGCCCCGTGGATACGGGCATGGAGTGCTGGCTGATGACTGGCCTTGTGCGCCTGCAGGTCGGCCAGTGCAAGCGGACTACCCAGATCGCGCAGGTCGGCGGCCAGTTCACGCGCAACCGTACCATGGTAGAAGCTGGACAGTCCTTCATCAGCCAGTTGCCGCAATGTCCCGGCCAGACGGGGATTGTGCAGGATGTCACCTACCTGCGGCAGGCGGCCACCGGGCATGAACAGGTCCCGGAAACCGGGCACATCCTTCAGTTCACCGGCCTTTTCACGCGTGATGTCCGCAGCGCTGGCGGTAACGGGCACGCCCTGTTCAGCATAGTATATCGCATCGCGTAGCACGCGGCCCAGCGGCAGGCCGGGGGCCACTTCATGGCTCCACGCCAGCGCCATATCCCATCCCGATACCGTGCCCGCGACCGTATTGGCCGCAAGCGGCCCACGCCAGGGAATCGCATCAAGCCCGGCGGCATGGTAAAAACCGGCATCGGCCCGCTGCGCCGCAGCGCCGCAGGCATCAATGGTTTCCACCCGCCCATCGGGCCACATGGTCAGCCAGAACGCATCGCCGCCGATCCCGGTCATATGCGGATAGACGACAGCCAGCGCCGCCGCCGTCGCAACGGCGGCTTCCAGCGCGGTACCACCGGCCTTGAGCACATCCAGCCCGGCCTGACTGGCCAGATGGTGCGGGGATGTCACCATCCCCCGGCATGAACGCGGCGTATTCAGCATCCGCTATCCTTTCGGGCGTAACCCGCATCCAGTGGCTGGCAGCGCGCCAGGCCGGCACGTTGCAGTTCACCAGCCACCGCGAACAGCCTGTCCTCGCCACCCGGCCTGCCGATAAGCTGGATGCCCAGCGGCAGGCCATCAACCGCCAGCGGCGCCGCCAGCACCGGCAGCCCCGTAAGACTGATCGGCTGGGTGAAAATGCCCAGATTGGCGCGGGCGGACACAGTCTTGCCATCCAGCGTGATGGTAGGCTGGTCGATACGCGGCGCAACCCCGACCGTCGCGGGCGCTATGAACACATCCGCCTGCGCAAGGGCGGCGTGGACCTGTTCACGGAACCACCGACGGAAACGCTGGGCCTGCACGAAAGTGGCAGCGGGCAGCATAGCCCCGGCCATAAGGCGGCCCCGTGTTGCCGGGTCATACTGCATGGCGCGGCGGCGCAGGCGCGGCAGGTGCAGGTTGCCCCCCTCCGCCGCACTGATAAGGAAAGCGGAGGCCCGCGCACGCGCGACCTCGGGCAGTTCGATCACCCGATCACGCCCCAGATGGGCCATGACCGCATCAATGCCCGCCGTCAGTTCAGGACTGATATTACTGGCGAACCAGCCACCCAGCCGCGCCACGCGCACGTCACCCACATCCGGCAGCGCAAGCGGCGGCGCACCGGCCATGATGCTGTAGACGGCCTGCAGGTCCTCGACCGTGCTGGCCATCGGACCCACGACATCAAGGCTTGCGACAAACGGGTAAACGCCCTTCAGGGGCATCTGGCCATAGGTCGGCTTCAGGCCCCACACCCCGCACAGCGAAGACGGAACACGGATGGAGCCATTGGTGTCCGACCCCAGCGTAAAGGGCAGCATCCCCGCCGCGACGGACGCCGCCGACCCGCCTGATGAACCACCGGCCAGACGGGCCGGATCATGCGGGTTACGGGTTGTGCCGCTATGGGCATTTTCGGTGGAAAAGCCGTAGGCGAACTCATCCATGTTCAGCGTGGCGACCGGCACCGCGCCTGCCGCACGCAGGCGTGCGACGACCGTGGCGTCCGCCGTGGCGGGCAGGTTGTCACGCAGCACGATGGAGCCTGCCGTGGTGACTTCGCCACGCACGTCGAACAGGTCTTTCACGCCAAAGGGCACGCCAGCCAGCGGGCCGGGGTCCTTACCTGCCGCTACCGCCCGGTCCACTTCCTCGGCCTGCGCCACGGCGGCGGCACCGAGGATGCGCGTGACACTGTTAAAGCGCGTATCGCGGATTTCCATATCCGCGATCACGCCCGTCACGACCGATACCGCACTGCGACGGCCAGCGCGCACATCCGCCGCGATGGCCAGCGCGGCCCCGCGGGAGCATGTCACGACGCTCATGGTGTGTACTCGTAGGCGGGTTCACAGTCATCGGGCAGCGCAAACCCGCCCAACAGGTCGGCATAACCCTGCAGCAGGGCCGTATTCGCCACGACATCGGGCAGGCAGGCCGCCGGTATCGACAGGCCGATAATACGCGCCATATCGGCCACGGGGGGAACCTTGCGGTCATCATGCCCCGCCGCGCCGGGTGTTCCCGGCGCGGAAGGTGAAACGCTTGCTGCGCTGCTCATCTGTTCACTTTCTCCCGAATGGATAGATCTACCCGGGACGTATCATGCAACAGGCGGGTCAAGGCTGACCAGTTCCGGCACGTCATAGGCCAGCAGACTTTCCAGATGCTGCCTGCCATCCGCTACGTACAGGTCACGCCCAAGCCCGCGCACCAGACGTTCCACACCAAAGCGCATGCCGCTGATGGACGCGCCGGAAAGCCCCATGCTGGGCGTGGCCGAGAACGTGAAGTTGTGGATGTTGGCCAGCATCGGCGCCAGCGGGTCATCCGCGCGGCGCGGCTGGAACTGATAGGAATCACCCAGATACGGGTAGCTTTCCAGCACAGCACTTTCCGAACCGGCCGGCGCGGTATACCGCTCACCCCATAGTGCTACGGACGGCGCGAAGGATTTCGTTTCGGGCCGCAGCGACAGATCGGTCGCAAAGCCGGTGCCGATGATTACGAAATCGAATCGCATTTCGCCGGTGGGTGATTCGACCACGATCTCGTCGCCATCCATGCGCACGCCCGTCCACGGACAGCCAGTGCGGAAGGAAAAGGATTTGTGACGACGGCAACGCCAGAACGTATCCTGCGGCGGCGGCTGGTTCAGATCGAAAATCCGGCGCATGAAGCCCCAGCGCAGTTCATCCGACAGGGCGGGATAATATGCGAGGAAGCCGGTGTTCTCCATCCAGCGATACGGGTTGATGGACGGGATTTCCTTACGCCGCAGGCACAGCGTGACACTGCCCGCACCCTGTTCCAGCGCCGTCGCCGCATTATCGAACGCCGATGCACCAGCACCCAGCACGCCAATGCGCTTGCCCTTCAGGGCTGCGAAATCGATGGCTTCGGATGTATGGGCATAACGGTCACGCGGCAGGGTATCGCGGATGAAGTCGGGCACATGCCACGCACCACAGCCCTCGATGCCGGTGGCCAGCACCAGCTTGCGCGCATAATGCACATGGGTCGATCCATCGGGGCGGCGGAAGGACAGGCGCAGCAGGCCATCGTCCCATGTAACGCCAGTGAATTCGTGATCGTTTGCAACCGGCAGGTCGAGGATATCGCGATACCAGTCCAGATAGGCCTGCCAGTCATCACGGGGAATCTTGTCCAGTTCTTCCCATGCCTTGGCGCCATAACGGGCTTCGTACCATGAACGCGGCGTAAGCGACGGCACGCCAAGGTCCGGGCCGGTCACGTATTTGGGCGTACGCAGCGTGATCATACGCGCGAACGTCACCCACGGGCCTTCCCCACCCCGGCCGGCACGGTCGAAAATACGGACATTGGTGATATTGCTGCGCTTGAGCGCGAATGCAGTGGCAAGACCACCCTGCCCTGCGCCGATAATGGCCACATCCAGCACGCGTTGGCCGTCGCGCTCCATGGGAGGTATCCATTCCTTGCGGGGATACCGGATGATTTCCAGATCCCGTCGCACTGCCGCATCCAGTGCTGCAAGCCCCCCGGCTATTGCCTGCGTGTTGGTGTCCATATGCGGATCCCCGTCTGTATTTTTCGTTTATTGATGCAGTCCCGTCTGACGTCCCCCGACGCCATAACGGATATCCCCCAACCGCACCGTGATGGGGAAATCTAATCAGGGCGGGGGGTGTTTCGTCTAGTATAATGATTTCATCGTTCCGTTGCCAAAAACGCAACGAGGGTCAGACAACGCGCTCGTCGCTGACACCCTGCACACGGCGCAGTTCCTGGCGCAGTTCCTCGATTACCGTCTCCAGCAACGGCGGCAGCCAGCGGGATTCGCGCACATAGGCCCCCAGATCGGTCACCGCGCGCGTGTCGCGCAGCGGGACGTGCCGCAGGGTATCGTGTCCCGGTCCCACGCCCACGGCCAGCGGCGACTGGAACGCCAGCCCCACCCCCGCCTGCACCATGCGGTTGGTCAGTTCGATCGACCCGGTATGCAACACCACGTTCAGCCGGTCCTGCCACGACCGCAGCATGGGTTCCATGACGCGGTAAAGCGACAGGGTGCGCGTGGGCAGGATCAGGCGGTAGGCCACGCATTCCTCGATGGTGACGGTGCGCAGATGCGCCAGCGGATGATCGGCGCGCACCACCGCACCCACGGGAAAATGCGCCACCGCCACGCGCCGCAGTTCGGGATACAGGGCCAGCGAAAAGGCGATGCCAAGATCTACCCGTCCGTCCTGCAGGGCCGATACGATGGTCTTGGGCGCCCCCACCTCCACATGCAGTTCAACGGCGGGATAGGCGGAAATGATGCGTTCGAGCAGGGCAGGCAGGAGCTGGCCCGCGATCCCTTCCACCGCCATGATGCGCAGCCGCCCGTCATGACGGCCCGACAGGGCGTTGATCTGTTCTTCCGTCCGCGCGGCGTCCTGCATGACCGTTACGATATGGCGGGCCATGATCGTGCCCACTTCCGTCAGCACCATGCCATCGGGCAGGCGGTCGAACAGGGGCGCGCCGATTTCCGCTTCCATCTGGGCAAGCTGGCGTGTCAGGGCGGATGGCGTGACGTTAAGCCGCCGCGCCGCCTCGCGTATGGAACGGCATTCCCGCACGGCGTTGAAATACGAAATGCCACGCGCATGCAGGCGCATCATGCGCGGCGTACGGGCTAGCGGATCATTCATCTGGTCTGGTCACCCCGTCTCCCTCACCATCCCGGCACGCAGGGTGCAGGAAATGCGTGATAATTTCTGCCGCCACCAGTGCCGCGATGACCGGAGGGCGCTTGTCACGGACGCCCCTGTCCCCGATCGGGCAGATCATGGTGGCGATCCGCTCCTCCGGCAGGCCGATCTGACGAAAGCCCGCTTCAAACCGGCGGCGCTTGGTGTGTGAGCCGATCAGCCCGACATACCGGAAATCCCCGCGTTCGAGGATGGACGCAACAATCAGGCTGTCAAGGGCGTGGCTCTGTGTCAGGACCAGCGCGCCCGATCCCGGCGGGGCGGTGGCAACCAGCCGTTCCCAGTTTCCGTCATCATGCACCTTCACACCGGGGGGGATGACGGCACCGAATTCCTCGGGCCGCGAATCGCACCATGCCAGCCGCAGCGGCAGCGGGGCCA
Source organism: Komagataeibacter saccharivorans (assembly GCF_003207825.1). Classification (GTDB taxonomy): domain Bacteria; phylum Pseudomonadota; class Alphaproteobacteria; order Acetobacterales; family Acetobacteraceae; genus Komagataeibacter; species Komagataeibacter saccharivorans. The sequence goes on from NZ_NKTY01000005.1 coordinate 7,562, forward strand.
GCACATGCGCCAGCGCACGCCCGACATGGCCCGCCCCGAACAGCAGCAGCAGCGGCTGGCTGTGACGTTCGCATTCCAGCGCCGTCATGATCCCGTCCAGCGCACCGGCATCGGGCACATCAAGGGTAAGCACCACCTCCCCCCCGCAGCACTGACCCGAATGGCCGCCCAGACTGACCGGCAGGTCAACCGGGCCGCCGCCATGGGCCAGCAGGTCGCGGGCGGCCTGAATACCGTTCCATTCCAGATCGCCGCCCCCGATCGTGCCGGTCTGGGCTGTAGGCGTGACCAGCATGAAAGTGCCAGCCTCCCGCGGGGTTGACCCCCGCGCGACCGACACGCGTATCCGGGCGATGGGCTGGCCTTCATGCCGCCACCGCTCCAGATCCGCACGCATTGTCATGTTCATGACGGGTCAGGCAGGCACGCTGCCGTGGCGCATGCGCTCCGCCGTGCGCAGGATCATTTCCGGTGTGGCGGGGGCGTCCAGTCCGGGACAGGTGCGATAGTTATCCAGACTGGCCAGCGCATCGGAAATGGCCATGAACACCGAAACCCCATGCACGAAGGGCGGTTCGCCCACCGCCTTGGACCGGAAAATGGTGTGTTCGCGGTTCGGCGTGTTTTCCAGCAGTTCCACATTGAATATGCGCGGACGATCCGAACAGGCCGGGATCTTGTAGGTGCTGGGCGCATGCGTGCGCAGGCGGCCATTGCGGTCCCATACCAGTTCCTCGCATGTCAGCCAACCCGCACCCTGCACGAAGCCCCCCTCGATCTGGCCAATGTCCAGCGCCGGGTTAAGCGACTGTCCGGCATCGTGCAGGATATCGACACGCTCGATCCTAGTCTCGCCCGTCAGCAGGTCGATCACGACCTCCGAACAGGCAGCGCCATATGCGAAATAGTAGAAGGGACGACCCTGCCCCGTATCACCGTTCCATGAGATCTTGGGCGTCTTGTAAAACCCGTTGGCCGACATCGACACACGCGCAAAATAGGCCTGCCGTGTCAGATGCGAAAATGCGATGACCTTGCTGCCCACATGCACGCCATCAGGCGCGAAGCGCACCTCGTCCTCGCCCACGTTCCAGTGGGCAGCGGCGAATTCAACCAGCCTGCGCTTGATGCGCCGCACGGCGTCCAGCACCGCCATGCCGTTAAGGTCCGCCCCGCTGGACGCTGCGGTGGCGGATGTATTGGGCACCTTGCCCGTGGTGGTGGCGGTGATGCGGACCTGATCCGTGCCAAGGCCGAATTCCCGCATGGCGACCTGTACCATCTTGGTATGCAGTCCCTGCCCCATTTCGGTGCCGCCATGGTTCACCTGAACCGAGCCATCGGTATAGACGTGAACCAGCGCGCCAGCCTGATTGTAATGGGTGGCGGTAAAGGAGATGCCGAACTTCACCGGCGTCAGCGCGATGCCCCGCCGCAGATAGGGGCTGGCCGCATTGAAAGCCCGCGTGGCCGCGCGCCGCGCCGCGTAATGGCAGCGCCGGGCCAGTTCGGGCACCAGTTCGGCGCTGATCGAGTCCTCGACCACCATGTTATAGGGCGTCACGTTGCGGTCATGCGTGCCGTATACGTTGCGCAGCCGCACTTCCAGCGGATCAAGGCCGGTGGCGAAGGCCACTTCCTCGATCACCCGTTCCGCCGCGACCACGCCCTGCGGGCCGCCAAAACCGCGATAGGCGGTGTTGGACTGCGTATTGGTGCGCAGCGGTTCGGAACGCAGCCGCACATCGGGATAGAAATAGGCGTTATCGGCATGGAACAGGGCACGGTCGATGACCGGGCCGGACAGGTCGGCGGACCAGCCGCAACGCGCGGCCAGCAGCATGTCCACTGCAAGGATGCGCCCTTCATCGGTAAAGCCGACATCGTAATCAATGACGAAATCATGCCGCTTGCCGGTCATGGTCATGTCGTCGTCGCGGTCCAGACGCATCTTGGCCGCGCGTCCGGTCCGGTCCGCCACCAGCGCCGCAAGGCAGGCGCAGGCATTGGCCTGCGTTTCCTTGCCGCCGAAGCCGCCGCCCATGCGCCGCACCTCGGTCGTGATGAGGTTGGCGGGACGATCCAGAACATGGGCGATCATGTGCTGGGTTTCGGTCGGATGCTGGGTGGAGGAAATGACGGTCATCTCCCCCTCCTCCCCCGGCGTGGCAAGGGCGATCTGCCCTTCCAGATAGAAATGTTCCTGCCCGCCCACAGTAATGCGGCCCGAAAGCCTGCGCGGTGCATGGGCCAGACCGGCCAGCGCGTCGCCGCGCTTCATCTCCATTGGCCGCCACACCATCGGGCTACCGGCCGCACGAGCCTGTGCCACGTCCAGTATGGCAGGCAGGTCTTCGTATTCCACCTGCGCCAGACGGGCGGCGCGACGGGCAGCACCCCGTGTCGTCGCGGCAACGACAAACAGGGGCTGGCCGTAGAACGACACCAGATCGGACGCCAGCAGCGGTTCATCGCCCTTGCCCACCGGGCTGATCTGGTTATCGCCCGGAATATCGGCGGCGGTATAGACCCCCACCACGCCTTCGGCCTGCCTGACCGCACTCAGGTCCATGGATAGGATGCGGGCATGGGCGCGCGTGCTCAGCCCCGGCACCAGATGCAGCGTGCCACGGGGTTCGGGCAGGTCGTCGATATAGTTCGCGCTGCCCTGCACATGCATGGCCGCACTTTCATGGCGCAGGCTGCGGGTAGCCCCGCCCGGCACGATACCATCGCCCGCGACGGGCGTGACGAAGCTGTTTCCATCAGCCATGGGCGTGTTCTCCGGCAGCTTTGCAGGCCGTGCGCACACTGATCGGCGCGCGTGCCGCATCCGGCCCGCAATCAGCGTAAAGCCGTGTCAGCAGGTTGGCTGCGACCGTACGGCGGTACCAGTCACTGGCACGCATATCGGTAATGGGGGCAAAATCCTGTGCAATCGCCTGACGGGCGGCTTCCAGCGTGGTTTCATCCCATTTGCGACCCACCAGCGCTGCTTCCGTGCGGCTGGCGCGGCGCGGTGTCGCCGCCATGCCGCCAAATGCCACGCGGGCGTTTTCAATGGTGCCATCGGGGGTGATCGTCAGGGAAAACGCACCAAGGATGGCGGAAATGTCCTGATCGAACCGCTTGGAGATTTTCCATGCCCGGATAACGGTCTGCGGTCCGGGCACGGGAATGCTCACCCCTTCCACAAACTCGCCCGGCGCACGGTCCTGCCTGCCATAATCAATGAAGAAGTCTTCCAGCGCTATGGTGCGCCGCACATCGCCACGACGCAGGTGCAGACGCGCCCCCGCCGCGATCAGGACCGGCGGTCCATCACCGATGGGCGATCCGTTGGCGATATTGCCACATACCGTCCCGGCGTTACGCACCTGCACCGAGCCGATGCGGCGGATGACCTCATCATCCGGCTGGGGCAGTATTTCAGTCAGGGCAGCACGGGCTTCCTGCCACGTTACGGCGGCCCCGATATACAGGGCGTCCGGCCCGCGCTCGATCCGGTGCAGATCGGCAATGCCGCCAATGGGGACGATATGCGGCAGCACGCGCAGCCCCTTTGTCACCCACAGCCCGACATCGGTTGCCCCGGCCACAATGCGCGCATCGGGACTGGCGAGCAGCGTGCTGGCCAGCGCATCGGCGGTGGCCGGAATGGTCAGGCGGCCTGTCGGCCCGCTGATATCGACCGTGGCCCCGTCGCGCAGGCGGCGCAGACGATCGGCCATGTCCTGCGCCATGGCGTCGAAATGATCGGGACCGGCCTGCATGGCCTGCCGCATGGCGCGCACGATGGGCGCATACCCCGTGCAGCGGCACAGGTTGCCCGCCAGCATGTCGTCAATGCCATGTTCGTCCTGCGCCAGTCCGTCCGCCTTGCGCCCGGCCACCATCGACATGACGAAACCCGGCGTGCAGAAGCCGCATTGCGACCCATGCTGGTCCACCATGGCCTGCTGGACCGGGTGCAGGCTGCCATCCGGGGCGCGCATGTCCTCGATCGTCAGCACCTGCGCGCCATCCAGCATGGCGACAAACTGGATGCAGGCATTGACCGCCCGCCAGACCAGCCGGTCCCCTTCCAGCCTGACCACGAGTACCGTGCAGGCCCCGCAATCGCCTTCGTTACAGCCTTCCTTGGTGCCGGTCAGGCCACGGTCTTCACGCAGCCAGTCCAGCAGCGTGCGTGTCGGCGCGATATCCGCCAACGTATGATATTCGTTTCCAACATAGAAACGAACGTCGTGTCTGGTCCCCGTCAATTCTGTTCCCTCTAAGCGTGGCCACAGGACTGCCTCACCCCCCTCAAGGCAGACAGCCGGAACAGCCATTTCATGGTGTTATTTATAATATATGGGACCCAGTCTTACATTGTCACCCCGGTTAAAGGGAAGCCAAAAGCCATTACTGTATTGGACCCTATATATTCCCGTCACGTAGCGACAGCCGGCTCGCCTGTCGCATATGCGTGGACAGCGTGGAACGGAAGGCTGGACGCGGCACATAGGCCCCGTATCCGCCACCGGGCTGCACATCACCGTTTTTCCACACCGTCATACCGCCGCGCACCACCTGCACGGCACGACCGCCCAGCATGATCCCGGCATAAAGACTGTCCGCGTCCGGCGGGCATCGTTCCTCCGCCTCCGGGTCCCATAATACCAGATCGGCATCCGCACCGGGCATGATCGCCCCCTTGCGCGGATAGATATTGAAGGCGCGGGCCGGGGCTTCGGCTGTAACGGCCACGAATTCCTCCACCGTCAGCACGCCCGAACGCACGCCATATTGCCAGACCACGCGCATCCGTTCGGCCAGTCCCGCATCCAGTCCGTCACGTCCGCCGGGGGAAAAGCCGCTGGCCACCATGCCCACATTCCCCGATACCAGCGCCCCCCACAGCGCACGGCGATGGGCCATGTCCCTGAACGGCGGAATGGTTATGTAGCACTCATGCCCTGCATCGCCTTCAGGATCATAGACGGCTTCATCAATGACCAGATGGGCGGCCAGCACATGACCTTCCACGCGCTGGCCGCACAACCGGGCACCGGCAAGGGCCGCGACGGACTGGGTCGTGGAAACCGGGCCAACCTGCACCGGCGCGCCGCGCAGTCCGGCCAGCATGATGGCGCGCGCGGTCGCTTCGGCCTCGACCGGTGGCGGGGCGTACAAGGGACAGGCCTCGCTGCCACTGATACCGGCCTGTTCCAGTTCATCACGCAGGCAGGCGATCGCCTGCGCATTCTGCGCCTCGATCAGACAGAGCGCGCCCAGCCCTGCCGCATGACCGGCCAGTTGCAGGATATCGCGATCCTCCCGACCGCGCATCATGGACAGCACGAAGGAATTGACGCCGTGACACGTCACCAGTTCTTCCATGGCGCGGGACACGGACGCATCATAACCGGGCAGGTCCATATGCAGCCCGACATCGGTATGCGCGCCACGGGCCGCATGCCGCCAGTCGTGCCATGCTGCAACCAGATCGCCACCGTCGGGTCGCATCACGTCAAGGATTGTGGTCGTGCCACCCGCCAGCGCCTCAACGGTACGGGCAAAGCCGGCTTCATCCGCACCAATGCCCGTTCGGGGATCGACACCGCCCGGCAGGACCAGCAGGCCACCCGCATCCACCACGGCGCAGCCCGATGGCACCTCCAGATCGGGACCTACGGCAAGGATTTCCCCCACACCGCCACACAGCACGTCCACGCACAGCGATGCCTGCCCGGTGACCACCGTGCCGCCACGAACCAGCAGCAGGTCGCGCGTGTGTCCGTGTCGTATGCCCATGTTCCGCCTGTCCCGCTGCTACCCGCAATCACACCCCGCCCAAGGGGCGCATCGCTTCAGTGGTCGCGTATCCTGACCGCCATGCCCATCGCATTGCCCAGCCGTTCCAGCCTGCGGCGCACGCTTTCACCCTGCACCACGTCACGCCCCGGCGCGAAATGAAGGGACAGGATGTCCCCTTCACATTCCAGCCGCGTACCATCCAGCAGTCCCTCGGTCCCGCCGCTTACGGTATAGGCCAGCCGCAACGCCTGCCCCAGCACCACGGCGCGGGCAAAATCATCCTGATCGAGCAGTTGGCGCGATGGCTGCAGATAGGCCACCGACAGGTCGGCCCCGTACCGTACCGCAAGCGTCAGCGACAGGAAGGCCCGCGCCTGATGGGTGTACCCCACGCCCTGCATGCGCAGGATACGCAGATAGGTCTGTTCCGCCCGGTATTCGGGGTGGTCATGCGCGCCCACATCCGACAGCCAGCATGCAACGCCACGCAGGCGGGCGAAATCTCCGCGTTCGTCCGGGAAAAGCGGGACGGTCCAGTCCGCCAACCGTTCCGGCAGGGTCATGCTGCGGCCAAGCATGCCGCACATTTCGCGCGCGACCGCGTCCTGCGGGTCATTTCCCGCCACGCTGGCCGCCACATTGCGCATGTACCACCCTTCGCGCAGCCCATCGACGCAGAAGACCAGCCCCGTGGACTGCGTGCGCCGCATGAGCCGACGCAGAACGGTCGCGGCGAAAGGCGCATCTTCCAGCCGTTTACGCGGCACGCCCGGCAGGCGTTCAAGCGAACGCTTGCCCGCGCTGATGATCCAGTCCGCCATCTCCCGCGCCGTATCCGGCCCAAGATGGTAAAGATGCACGATATTGAGCGGATAGGCCGTGCGCACGATCTGCATGCGCGCCAGCGCGCGGAAAGCGCCGCCCACCAGATACAGATTCTGCCCCTTCACCTCATCCAGCCAGTCCACGCCCGACAGGTCTTCATCCGTCAGCGCGCGGGCACGGGCCAGATCGCCATCGGCCCGTTCATTCAGCCGGATCACCCCCAGCGGCAGGGTGCAGGCATCAAGCTTGCGCCCATTTTCCAGCCGGATCAGTTCCAGCGACCCCCCGCCGATATCCGCGACCAGCCCATTGGCGTCCGGTATGCCGCACAGCACGCCGGTAGCGGAATAATCGGCTTCCTCCTCCCCGCTCAGTATGCGGATCGGCACGCCAGGCAGGCGCGATTTCAGGCCCGCCACGAATTCCGGCCCGTTGCTGGCATCGCGCACGGCGGCTGTGGCCAGCACCTCGAACGGGCTTGCTTCCATCCCGCGCGCGATGGCGTTGAAGCGGGCCATGACTTCCATCGCCAGTGGCAGAGCCTCTTCATTCAGCCTCCCCGTAGCATTCAGGCCGCGCCCGAGCCGCAACACCACCTTTTCATTGAAGATGGGCATCGGGTTGCGTGAGATACCATCAAACACCACAAGCCGGACGGAGTTAGATCCAAGATCTATGACCGCCGAACGGCGGAAACCCCCACCGCCCGTCACATCCAGCCCCATACATTGCCCGCCCGTGCCGCCATGACCGCGCCCATACCGTAATCCTCAGTCCTCAATAGTCTGTTCCGCATGCCAGGGCTGGGAGGCACTGACCCGGATCGGGGCCTCGCCCCCTGCCTTGCCGCGCCCCGGATAGGACGGGTGCTCCATGAAATACTCATGCGATGAAAACGGCCTGCGTCCCGGCTCCAGCCGACGCCACACCCCGTTGCGCTGCAGTATCCATGACTGAAGGTTGTCCTTAAGGTCGATCATCATGATCTGGTCAAGCACGCGGGCATGAATCTGCGGGTCAAGCATGGGCACCATGCTTTCAACCCGCCAGTCCATGTTGCGCTGCATCCAGTCCGCCGAGGATATGTACAGCTTCGCATGTTTGGACGGAAGCCGGTGGCCGTCGCCAAAGGCATAGATGCGGGCATGTTCCAGAAAACGCCCCACTATCGACTTGACCTTGATATTTTCCGACAGCCCCGGAACGCCGGGCCGCAGGCAGCAGATGCCGCGCACCACCGCCGTAATCCGCACGCCCGCGCATGACGCGGCATAGAGCCGGTCGATCAGGTCGGGATCGACCAGCGAATTCATCTTGAGCCAGATCTGGCCCGGCCTGCCCGCCTGCACATGGGCGATCTCACCCGCGATCAGGTCTTCCAGCGTGCGGCGGATGGTTACGGGCGAAAACGCGATCGCCTCCATCTTCGCGGGCATGGCGTAGCCGGTCATGTAGTTGAACAGCCGTGCCGAATCGCGCGCCAGTTCCGGGTTGCACGTGAAGAACGACAGGTCGGTATAGATACGCGCGGTGATCGGGTGATAATTGCCCGTGCCGAAATGGGCGTACGACCGCAGCGCCGCCCCTTCACGCCGCACCACAAGGCTGAGCTTGGCATGGGTCTTGAGGTCGGAGAAGCCGAACACGACCTGCACCCCCGCGGCTTCCAGCGCGCGGGCAAGGCGGATATTGGCTTCCTCATCAAACCGGGCGCGCAGTTCGACCATGGCGGTCACGGCCTTGCCCGCTTCCGCCGCCTCGATCAGCGCCTTCACGATGGGACTGTCGCGCGACGTGCGGTACAGCGTCTGCTTGATTGCCACCACGGCGGGGTCAAGCGCTGCCTGCCGCAGGAACTGCACCACCACATCGAAGCTTTCGAATGGATGGTGGACGATCATGTCCCGCGCACGGATGGCGGCAAAGCAGTCGCCCCCGCAATCGACAATCCGTTCGGGAAAACGCGGGGTATAGGGCGGGAACAGCAGGTCGGGCCGGTCATCGACAATAAGCTGCTTGAGGTCCACCACCCCGATCAGCCCTGACTGGACGAACACCTCATCCGGCGGCGGGCCAAGCCCCTCGGCCATGGAGCGGGCGAGATCCTCGGGCATGCGGGATTCGATGTCGAGATGGATCACCACGCCACGCCTGCGCCGCTTGAGGGCGGATTCGTAGGAGCGCACAAGATCCTCGGCCTCGTCCTCGAACTCGACATCCGTATCGCGCACCACGCGCATCACACCCCATTCCCCCGCCACAAGACCGGGGAACAGATGGCCGATGCACATGACGATCAGGCGTTCAAGCAGGATGAAGCGCGTCTTGCCCGGCGGGGACAGGCCTGCGGGCAGGCGGATGAAACGCTCGATCCGCGCGGGCAGCAGGATCAGCGCCTCCATCACGAACTGGCCGGTCTCGGCGTTCATGAGCCGCAGGGCCTGCGCGATGCCCATATTCGGCAGGAAGGGCAGCGGATGGGCGGGATCTATCGCAAGGGGCGTGATGACGGGAAAAACACGCTCCATGAAGCAGTTTTCCAGCCACGCCTGTTCTTCCGCCGTGAACGAGACCTCATCACACAGGACAATACCCGCCGCTTCCAGTTCACGCTGGAGGTCGCGCCAGATACGCTGCTGTTCCTGCAACAGCCGCCCGGTGCGCTCCCGCACGGCGGAAAGCTGCTGCTGGGGCGTCATCCCGTCGGGCGAGGTCTTGAGCAGCCCTTCGCGCACCTGTCCCACCAGACCGGCCACACGCACGGAATAGAATTCATCCAGATTGCTGGCGCTGATCGACAGGAAGCGCACCCGTTCCAGCAGCGGGTTGCGGGGGTTGTCGGCCTCGTCCACCACGCGCTGGTTGAAATCCAGCCAGGACAGTTCGCGGTTTATGAACCGCGCGGGCGACGTGGCATCCGGCAGGGGTTCCGCCGGTTCGCGCAACGCGACCTGTCGCCCTGTTGCGACACGCCGCCGGACACGCGGCGCCTTTGCTGCGGGGGTGGAAGGGTTACGTGGCGATCTGGCCAATTGTCTCGCTCTCCCGCTTGGGTGGCACTCTTATGATTATGTCCGACTCTAGGCCAGCAGCACACGCCTTGACCAGAGCCAGTGCGGCAGGCCGTCCGGATCAGGGACCATTCAGGCTTCGGGTTCGGATTCCTTCCCCTCCGCCATCATTGTCCCCACCAGCATGTCCGCCAGCGCGCGGGTGGCAAGGGCGCGCGTGACCCGCCCCCCATCGGCAAGGGCGGCGTGATCCAGCCTGCGCACGGCTTCCTGCATGGCAAGGGCGGTACGCGGCAGGCGGCGCAGAAGCCATTCGACCACCGGCTGCGATACGACAATCTGGCGTTCCGCCAGCAGCCGCAGCAGCAGCACCCGCAGCAGCCCGTCACCGGGCTGGCGTATGGCCACGGCCATGGTAGCACGCAGGCGGCTGGCAAGATCCGGCAGCACGACCGGCCAGCGCGCAGGCGGTTCACGCCCGCCCATCAACAGGGCGATACCGTGTTCACGGGCGGTATTGAGCAGGTGCAGCAGCGCCCGTTCATCCGTGCAGCAGTCGGCCCCGTCCAGCACGATGGCCATAACCGGCGCGTGGCCACCCGCGCCAAACAGCGCGGCGACATGCCCGTGCGACAGGCTGGGCCCCTGCAACAGCAGCGCATCGTGCATCTGCGCCCATATTTCCAGCATGTGGGTCTTGCCCGTGCCTGCCGCCCCCCACAGGGCCAGCCTGCGGTCCGGCCACGGGGTGGGACCAAGCAGCCAGCTTCGCGCAGCGGCGTTGGAGGCGGAAAAGACGAAATCATCCGCAGCGAATCGGGGCGTGTGGGCAAACGGCAACACCAGTTGCCCGATCGCGCCGCCAAGCGCGTTTTCATCCGTTTTCAGCTTCGTGCGCTCAACCACCGCTTTGTGCGTTGCCCCGCCTTGACGTAAAGAAAGCCGGAAGTCCGTTCGATCCCCGGTTCCGTGCTGCGGTTTCCATAGCCTGCCTGCGGGAGTCCGGGGAAGTGATAGTTTGATTACGAAAAAAGGCCCGCCGCATGACGTCCGCCCCCCGCCCGCCTGCCTCCCCCGCCGATACAGCACCCGGCGCCACCTACCGCGATGCCGGTGTGGACATTGCCGCGGGTGACGCGCTTGTCGAAGTCATCAAGCCTGCCGCCCGCGCGACGGACCGCCCCGGCACGATGGGCGGCCTTGGCGGGTTCGGCGCGCTGTTTGACCTGAAGGCCGCCGGTTTTTCCGATCCCATCCTTGTGTCATGCACCGATGGCGTGGGCACCAAGCTCATGATCGCCATCGAAAGCGGACTGCATGAAACGGTGGGTATCGATCTGGTCGCCATGTGCGTGAACGATCTGGTGGTGCAGGGCGCGACCCCCCTGTTCTTTCTGGACTATTTCGCAACGGGCAGGCTGTCGATTGACGATGCGGCGAAGGTGGTGCGTGGCATCGCAAAGGGCTGCGCCGATTCCGGCTGCGCGCTGGTTGGTGGCGAAACGGCGGAAATGCCGGGCATGTACGCCCCCGGCCACTATGACCTGGCCGGTTTTTCAGTTGGCGCGGCGGAGCGCACGGCCCTGCTGCCGGGCAGCATCCAGCCCGGTGACACGCTGATCGGCCTGCCCTCGGCTGGCGTGCATTCCAACGGCTTCTCGCTGGTACGCAACATTGTCACCCGCAGCGGGCTGGCATGGGATGCGCCCTGCCCCTTCGCGGATGGCCAGACACTGGGCGAGGCCCTGATGATGCCCACGACCCTGTATGTGCATCAGGTTCTGGACCTGCACCATGCCGGGCTGCTGGTGGGGGCGGCGCACATCACCGGCGGTGGTCTGCCGGGCAACCTGCCCCGCGTGCTGCCCAAGGGCACGCGCGCCGTCATTGATGGGTCCGCATGGCCGATCCCGCCCGTGTTCCAATGGCTGGCCAGCACCGGCAATGTCACGACCGAGGAAATGCTGCGCGTATTCAACTGCGGCATCGGCATGGTGCTGGTCGTGCGCGACAGCGCGGCGGCCCTTGCCCGTCTGGCCGAACGCGGGCAGCAGGCGTTCGTCATCGGGTCCATCGCGCAGGGCGAAACCCCGGACGCCCCGGCCACGCTGGCCTTCGACAGCCTGCCCGGACTGCGTGACTGAACCCGTGGTGACGCACAAGAAACCGATCGCGATCCTGATCAGCGGACGCGGCAGCAATATGCGCGCGCTGATCGAATCGTGCGCGCAACCGGACTATCCCGCCCGGATCGCCCTTGTCCTGTCCAACAATCCCGATGCGCCGGGACTGGACGTGGCGCGCGAAGCCGGACTTGCAGCCCACGCCATCGACCACCGCCCCTATGGCCGGGACCGGGAGGCGCATGAGCGCGCGCTGGACGCGGCGCTGCGCGCGGCAGGCGTGGAATATATCTGCCTTGCGGGCTACATGCGGCTGCTTACCCCGTTCCTGACCAGTGCATGGGCGGAACGGATGCTCAACATTCATCCCAGCCTGCTGCCAGCCTTCCCCGGCCTGCATACGCATGAACGCGCGCTGGAAAACGGCACGCGCATTCATGGCTGCACGGTCCACTGGGTAACGCAGGGCATGGATGAAGGCCCCGTCATCGGGCAGGCAGCCGTGCCCGTTCTGGACGATGATACGCCCGACACGCTGGCCGCGCGCGTATTACGGCAGGAACACAGGCTGTACCCGGCCGCCCTGCTGCGCGTGCTGGACCCCGCGGGCGCGCCCGTGCCGAATGCGGCGGCCAGCCTGCTGTCCGTATAAGGCCGGAACCATCCGGGCATGAAAAAAGCCGGCCCGCAGGCCGGCTTTTACATGGGCGGGGCAGAACCCCGCATCCTTCCGGTCCGTAAGGATCAGGGCAGGATTTCGGTGCCGGCGAAGAAGAACGCGATTTCGTTCTTCGCGTTTTCAAGGCTGTCCGAACCATGGACGGAGTTCGCTTCGATGCTTTCGGCGAACTGCGCGCGGATGGTGTTGGCTTCGGCCTTCTTGGGGTCGGTCGCACCCATCACTTCGCGGTTCTTCAGGACAGCGTTCTCACCTTCGAGAACCTGCACCACGACCGGGCCGGATACCATGAAGGACACCAGGTCGTTGTAGAACGGGCGTTCCTTGTGCACTTCATAGAACGCGCCAGCGGTTGCGGGCGTGAGCTGGATGCGCTTCTGGGCGACGATGCGCAGGCCGTTGTCTTCAAACACGGCATTGATCTTGCCGGTCAGGTTGCGACGGGTTGCATCGGGCTTGATGATGGAGAGGGTACGTTCAACTGCCATGGGACAGCTCCTTTCAAACAGGTGATGGAATATAACGAGACGGCATCGGTCATAAACCGCCATCGCCTTACAAGCGCCATCTAGAGCATATCGCCGCGGACTGGTAGGTACAACCCGCACGAAACCAGCCATGTCCCCCATATTGCCGGAGTTTTCCGCCCGTGAGCCTGCTCGTCATATCCGACCTGACCCTGCGCATTGCAGGGCGCACCCTGCTTGATGGCGCAAGCCTGAGCATCGATCCGGGGCGCAAGATCGGCCTTGTGGGCCGTAACGGGGCGGGCAAATCAACATTGCTGGCCGCGATCGCGGGCGACATTGCGCCCGATGGGGGCAGCATCCACATGTCGGCGCGCGCACGCATGGCGCGCATCCGGCAGGAAGCGCCCACGGGCTACGGCTCCCTGCTGGAAACCGTGCTGGCGGGCGATACCGAACGCACGGAACTGCTGGCCGAATCCGAAACCTGCGCCGATCCCGCCCGCGTGGCCGATATTCATGAACGCCTGCTGGCGATCGACGCGCACAGCGCACCCGCACGGGCGGCGGCCATCCTGTCGGGTCTGGGATTTGACGCGGCGGCACAGGCGCGGCCCGTATCGGATTTTTCGGGCGGGTGGCGCATGCGCGTGGCGCTGGCAACCGCGCTGTTCCTCAACCCCGACCTGCTTCTGCTGGATGAGCCGACCAACCACCTCGACCTTGAAGCCACGATCTGGCTGGAAAACTGGCTGGCGCGGTTTTCGGGGGCGGCGCTGATTGTCAGTCATGACCGGGGGCTGCTGGACCGCGCGGTGGACGCCATCGCCCATCTGGATCACGGCAAGCTGACGCTGACACCCGGCGGGTATGAGGAATTCGTGCGCATCCGCACCGAACAGGCCCTGCAGCAGGCCCGCATGGCTGAACGCATCAATGCAAAACGGGTGCATATGCAGTCCTTTGTGGACCGTTTCCGCGCCAAGGCCACCAAGGCCCGTCAGGCACAGGCGCGGCTGAAGGCGTTGCAGAAGCTGCCGCAGATAGACAGCGTGATCGAGGACGCGCCCAGCCAGTTTTCCTTTCCCGAACCCTCCGCCCTGCCGCCGCCCATGCTGACCATGGACCGGGTTTCCGCCGGGTATGGGGACCATACCATCCTGTCGCACCTGTCCCTGCGCATCGACATGGAAGACCGGATCGCCCTGCTGGGCGCGAACGGCAACGGCAAATCCACCTTCGCCAAGCTGGTGGCGGGGCGGCTGGAGCCGCAATCGGGCACGATCCAGCACAGCCCGAAGCTGAAAGTCGGCTATTTCGCCCAGCACCAGGCCGAGGAACTACGCCCCCACGAAACCCCGGTGGACCACATGGCCCGCGCCCTGCCCGGCGCAGCCCCTTCCGCCGTGCGTGCGCAGCTTGCCCGCTTCGGTCTGGATGCGGAACGGGCCGATACCGTAACACGCGACCTGTCGGGCGGCGAAAAGGCGCGCCTGCTGCTGGCGCTGGCGACACGCGACGCGCCGCATCTGCTCATACTGGATGAACCGACCAACCATCTGGATCTTGACGCACGCGACGCGCTGATCCGTGCGCTGGCGGAATTCGAAGGTGCCGTCCTGCTGATCAGCCATGATCCGCATCTGGTGGAACTGGTGGCCGACCGGCTGTGGCTGGTGGGAGATGGTACGGTGCGCCCGTTTGATGGCGACATGGCGGAATACCGCACATGGCTTACGGAACGCGCGCGCGCCGCCTCCCAGAGCGATCCGTCACGCCCGGCGGCGGCCCCCAAACGCGATGACCGCCGTGAGCGTGCCGAAGCCCGCAAGGCGCTGGCCCCGCTACGCAAGCGAATCCGCGATGCGGAACAGCTTATGGCCCGACTGGTGGCCGAGCGTACCAAGCTGGAAACCCGTCTGGCGGACCCGGCCCTGTATGAAGGCGGCAAGGCCGATGAGGTCACGGCCCTGAACACCCGCCTTGCCGCCATCGCACGCGAACACGACAAGGCGGAAGAAGACTGGCTGGAAGCTGAAACCGAGATGGAAGAAGCCGCAAGCGCTGACTGAACGCGGGCGTCAGGCGGGCATGTGGCGGCGTTCCAGCCGCTGCGCCACCAGCGCCAGCGTAAAGACGGCCAGACCGGCTGCCGAAAGACACGCCCCGGCCCAGCCCACCGACTGCGCGCCGTAACCGGCGGCGATCACCGCCCCGCCCAGCCACGCGCCAAACGCATTGGCGATATTGACCGCGGAATGGTTAAGGGCCGCGGCCAGAACCTGTGCATTGCCCGTCACATCCATAAGGCGCGTCTGAAGCGCGGGCAGCAGCGCGATGATGCCGCCCATGAGGCTGATGACCAGCAGGATCAGCCCAGGATTGCCCGCGCAGATGGGAAACAGGCACGACATGAGCGTGCTGCCCGCCAGCGTCACGACAACCGCGCGCGCGGGACTGACATCCACCAGCCGCGCGCCCGCCATGTTGCCCGCCACCATGCCCACGCCCCATAGCGACTGCGCCAGCGGCACGACCCAGACAGGGGCGTGCGTGACCGTCAGCAGCACTTCGGACATGTAGGTGCCTACGCAGAACATTCCCCCGAAACCGATCGCACCGGTCGCCAGCGTAAACCACACCTGCGGGCGAGCCAGTGCGCCCAGTTCCCGCAGGGGCGCGCTGGACGGTTCCGCCGCCACTTCGGGCACATTGCGCGCGATCAGGCCAAGGGCCAGCACACTCATAATCGTGATGACCCCGTACATCATGCGCCAGCCCAGCAACTGCCCGCCCCATGTAGTCAGCGGTACGCCCACGACATGCGCCACGGTCAGGCCGACAAACACGCCCGCCACCGCCCGCCCGCGGCGGCCCGGTTCCACCATGGCGGCCATGACCAGTGCGGCCACACCATAGAAGGCCCCGTGCGGCAGGCCCGTCAGGAACCGCGCATAGAACAGCGACCGGTATCCCGGCGACAGGACCGACGCGGCATTGCCCACCACGAACAGGGCCTGCAGCACCAGCAGCAGCCTGCGCCGCGACAGGCCCGCGCCGATAATGGTGATAAGGGGCGCCCCCACCACCACGCCCAGCGCATAGGCGCTGATGACGTGCCCGGCCACCGGCACCGATACGCCAAGCGAACGCGCAACGCCGGGCAGGACGGCCATAAGCGCGAATTCCCCCGTGCCGATGGTGAACGTCGCCACCGCCAGCGCAAGTTCGGCCGCCCCCACGCGCCCGCGACCGGCCGGGAGGGAGGGAAGAATGTTCAGGCTACGCACATCTCGACCCTTTCCCGGCGGGATGGAATGGCTTACGGCTAAGCGTATCAGTGCCGCAGCGGTCCTGTACACACAATGCCGCAAATCCGGCATCACCTTATGGAAATCCGGTTCGACCTTCCTGCCTTCCAATACGTTATGCCGGTCAGACCCCGCCGGGTTTTACATCCTGCGGGACCTGTGCCGCCCACCCTACGGACATATTGATGACAGCCTCTCCCCCACCGGCTTCTTCCCAGCACACCACACATCATGAACACGAACAGGCGAAAGACAGCGTGACCGATCCCCGCGCCGTCCAGCTTGCCCGCATTTTCAGCCTGCTACGTCTGGCCATCGTCGTTACCGTCGTGGTCGTGCTGATCTGGCTGGTGGGCGACGTGCTGATGGTCATCTTCGCCGCCACGCTGGTAGCCGTCATCCTGCATAACCTTGCCGGTATCGTGGAACGGCATACGCGCCTGCCCTACTGGCTGGCGCTGACAGCGGTGGTGGTCGTGCTGATCGCTGCCCTGACCGCACTGATATGGAGCAGTGGCCCCGAAATATCGGAACAGGCGGTCAAGCTGCGCACCGCCCTGAGTGAACAGGCCCACAGCCTGCGCGACCGGATGGGCAATTCCTCCATCGGGCGGATGATCCTTGATAACCTGCCCTCCTCCCTTGGCGGGAACGAGCCGTCCTCGGGCGGCAGCGGCTTCGGTTCGCTGGCGGGGTCCATGACGGGATTCGTGTCCTCCGCCTTTGGTGCGGCGGGCACGCTGGCGGTCATCCTGATCGCGGGGCTGTATTTCGCCATATCGCCCGAACTCTATGTCAACGGCATGCTGCGGCTGGTCCCGCATGAATACCGCAAGACATCACGCGACCTGCTGCTGACAGCGGGGCGCACCCTGTGGGCATGGACGGCGGGACAGGCGCTGGACATGACGGTGGTGGGGCTGCTGTCCTTTATCGGGCTGTGGTGCATCGGCGTGCCACTGGCCCTTGCGCTGGGGGTGGTGGCGGGGCTGGCCAACTTCATCCCCTATATCGGCGCGTTCGTAGGCGCCGTGCCTGCCGTGCTGATCGCCCTGTCGCAGGGCACGCGCGAAGGGTTCATGGTCATGGGCCTGTATGCCGCGATCCAGTTTTTCGAAGGTAACGTGATGGCCCCCCTGATCCAGCGCCACGCGGTGCAGATGCCGCCGGGGCTGACCATCCTGTCCCAGACGATCTTCGGCACCATTCTGGGCGTGCCGGGCCTTATCCTGGCCTCTCCACTGACTGCCGCCCTTCTGGCTACGGCGGACCGCGCCACGCCCAAGCTTGAAGATGACGAACGCGTCTGAACGCAAAAGGGGCGGGAGAATATCCTCCCGCCCCCGTCCGGCCTGAATTGATCATCTCCTGCTCAGGGCAGGAGCGTATTTACATCGACATGGGGCATGCCGGCCCGGCCTGCCGCCTGCATGCCTTCGCGGCTGTCCTCGAACACAAGACAGGCGGCTGGATCAACTTCCAGCCTGCCTGCGGCCAGAAGGAACATGTCCGGTGCAGGTTTGGGGTTCGCCACATCATCAATGGTGACGATGACGTCAAACAGTCGCTCAAGCCCCAGATGGCGCAGACAGGCCGACACCATCTGCCGTGACCCGTTCGACGCCACCGCCATGGGCAGGCGGCCATGATACTGCCGTGCAATATCCGTCACGACCGTGATTTCACGTAATACATGCAGCTTTTTCAGCATGCCTTCCCGCGCGCGGGTGATGATGGTGTCACGGTTCACGCTGCGGCCCAGACGATGTTCGACAATATCGAGCACCATCTGTTCCGATATGCCGCCATGGCCGTGGAACCATTCCAAGGGCACGCTCTGGCGGATTTCGTCCTCCAGCGCCGCAATCCACCCTTCACGATACAGGGGCAGGCTGTCGACGAGGGTACCGTCACAGTCGAAGATCAGCCCCGCCGTACCCTCGCGCACCAGTCTCATGGAAAAGCGGACCGGGGATAGTCGTACTGGTTCACAAGGTCACGCAGCACCCCGAAATCCCTGTCACTGAAATGATGGACACGGATGACCGCACCGGGCCGTGACTCCACGAATACGGTGTTGTTCCAGTCAGCCGCGCTGATACCGGTCCACAGCGTGATACGGTATGGCTCCGGTGGCTGGTGGGCGCCTGCCCCGGCCTGCTGGTCGTGCGCGTCGGGCGCCACCTGCATCATCAGCACGGCGTCCCCCGTTGAAGGCGGGGTCTGGCCCAGCGGCCCCCAGCCTGCGGTATGACCCTGCAACCAGTCATTGAACGTGTGGACCTGGGCTGCCGTCAGCGTGCGTTCCGCGCGCATGGGACCTACGGCAATGGTGCCCGATTCCATGGTGGGGAAGCTCAGTGGCCGGAAATTGGGCATGGCCATGTACCACAACCCTGCTGACGTACCGATCGTGATAAACAGGAACCCGATCAGCAGGACTGTCTCGCGTTTCATTTGCGTATGTTCTCCTTAAGCGCACACGGCCGCGACAACCCGGCCCACATCATGATCCGTCAGTTCGGGGTGCATCGGCAATGCAAGGATGCGCTGTGACAGATCTTCCGCCACCGGCAGGGGGCTGCCATCATGGCTGGCCCTGTAGGCTGGCTGCAGGTGCAGCGGGCGGGGATAATAGATGGCCGATGCGATTCCGCGCGCCTTCAGCCTGTCCTGGATGGTGGCGCGGTCTTCCGCCCCACCGGTCAGGACCGAATAGATCGCCCATGACGATTCACTGTCGGCCACGCGGGCGGGCGGAATGACACACCCGGCCAGGCCCGCGTCATAACAGTCAGCGATTACGCGCCTGCGGCCCAGTTCCATGTCGAATACGTCCAGCTTGGCCAGCAGGATCGCCGCCTGAATCGTGTCCAGCCGGGCATTCATGCCGGTACGCAGCACCTCGTAACGGGTCTTGCCTTCCCCATGCGTGCGCAGCGAACGGTAGAGTTCGGCGCGCGCCGGGTCATCGGTCAGGATACCGCCCGCATCGCCGTAGGCCCCCAGCGGCTTGGACGGGAAGAAGGACAGCGTGGTAGCCACGGCTTCGCGCCCCAGCCTGCGCCCGGACAGCGTGGCCCCGAAAGCCTGCGCGCAGTCAGCCATGAGGAACAGGTTTTCTTCGTCCGCGATGGCACGCAGTTCGGGCCATGGCGCGGGCTGGCCGAACAGATCGACCCCGATCACCGCACGCAGGCGCAGGCGGCCAGCCTTGCGCACATCCGCAATGCGGCGGCGCAGGCTGGCGGGATCGATCTGGAAGGTTGCGGGGTCCACATCGACAAAAACCGGCGTCGCCCCCAGCACCAGCGGCACCTCCGCCGTGGCGGTATAGGTGAAGGCAGGCAGGAATACCGCATCGCCCGCGCCGATCCCTTCGGCCATCAGCACGATCTGGATCGCGTCCGTCCCCGAGGAGACGCCCACGCATTCCGCCGCACCCGCATAGCTGGCCAGACGGGATTCGAGTTCCATCACCTCCGGCCCCATGACGAAGCGGCAGTGCCGCATGACCGCGTCCACGCGCTGCTTGATCTCTTCGGCGATCAGGCTCTGCTGCTTGGGCAGGTTCAGGAAACCTATGGGCGTTTCCACCGGAGCATTCATGATGCATTCCTTTCCACATCAACCCGCCCCGCCGGGACCGGCGCGACCACGCCATGCGGGTTATGTACGAACTCGGGTACCAGCCTGCGGACCAGATCGAGCGCCTGCACGCTATCACCATTCCGGCATGCCGCAGTAAGTGCATCCATGATATTGGCAGCCTGCGCAAGGTCCACCGTACGCGGTATTGCCATCCGCAGGCCGGGACAGCCGGTGGGCTGCAGGGTTTCCTGCTGGTAAAACAGGTCTTCCGCCAGCTTTTCCCCCGGTCTCAGTCCGGTAAAGCGGATCTGCACGTCCCGGTCGGGCCGCAGGCCCGCCAGCACGATCATCTGCCGCGCCAGATCGACAATACGTACAGGTGTCCCCATATCCAGCACGAATACGCCGCCACGGCATAACAGCGGCGCAAGCCGTCCCGCCTGCGCGCCCGTGCCACAGGCGCTGGCCTGCAGTACCAGCCCCACCGCTTCGGATACGGTCATGAAATAGCGTTGCATGCGCGAATCGGTCACGGTCAGCGGTCCCCCGCGCTCAAGCTGGCGCTGGAACAGCGGAATGACCGATCCGGTTGATCCCATGACATTGCCAAACCTTACGGTCACGCAGCGCATGGCCCGGTCTTCCCCACCCCTGCGGGCCTGCGCGTCCAGAGCCTGACAGTACATTTCCGCCACCCGCTTGGACGCCCCCATGACACTGGCGGGATTGACCGCCTTGTCGGTCGAGACCAGCACCATCGCCTTTACGCCATGGCGGCGCGCGGTATCCGCTACGATGCGGGTGCCGGTGACGTTGGTCAGCAGTCCCTCGCACGGGTTTTCCTCCACCATGGGCACATGCTTCAGCGCGGCTGCATGAAAGACCAGTTCGGGACGGAAGCGGGCAAAGACCGCATCCATGCGCGCAGCGTCACGTATGTCCGCCAGTACGAGATGCCGGGGAACCTCCGCCGCCTTTTCCGTCAGGTCGACATCCACCTGCCATAACGGATATTCCCCGATATCCAGCAAAACCAGTTCGGCGGGGCCATGACGGGCGATCTGCCGGGCCAGTTCGCTGCCGATCGATCCCCCCGCCCCGGTAATCATGACCCGCCTGCCGCGCAACATGTCCGCAATACCACCCCCATCCTGCGGCAGGGGGGGACGGTTGAGCAGATCCACCAGCCGGACAGGGTGCAGCGGCGCGGATTGCCCCCCGGCAATACCCGACAGGTCGGGCATGCACCGCACCTGTGTGCCGGTTTCCTGCGCCACATGCAGCACGGCGGACAGGCGCTCCCCCCGGAAGCGGGGATCGGTTACGACCAGCAGCAGATCGCCCCCCCCATCCATGTCCGAAAGGATACGGGCCAGATCAGCCACCTGTCCCAGCACCGGCACGCCACGCAGCCGTCGTCCCGGTCGGCGCTGGGGGCCTTCCACCACCATGCCCACGACCTGACGCCCCCTGTCGGGCATGAGCCGGAGAAAGCGGCTGGCCATTTCCCCGCCACCCAGCAGGATGATGCGCCCGTCCGACAGCCTGCCCCGACCGCGCCGACAGTCCCGCCAGTGCTGGTATCCAGCCCGCGCGCCCGCCATGAACACGAAAACCGTCAGGGCATAAACCACGCTGAAGGACAGGTCGCGCGCGCCGTCCAGCGCCAGCGTGCCCATGGAAAGCATGCCCGCAAGCACGCAGGCGCAGCCAAGCCGCCAGAAGTCGGATCGCCCGGCAAAACGCCAGTGCTGCTGGAAAATACGGAACGGCCAGCCCGCGACGGCAATCCACCCCATACCGGCGACGGCTGGCCCCCATACCGGTCGTGCCCCCGGCATGCCCCCGCACAATGCCCCCGCCATGGACGCAGCCACTCCCCCCATGATGATATCAAGGGTAAAGTTCAGCGCTATGGTCCGTGTCATGCGCAGCCGCTCGGTCAGGGCGGGATTGCTGGAGGATTGCGTAACCATTATCCCCCTCCTATAGCCGAGGGGACGGAGGGCAAGAAGGAGAGATCATGCCCCGATCCCCGCTTTCATGACCATTACGCATTCCGCTTATGCCACAGCAGCCGTTTTTGGCCTTCTGCTGGTGGCATGCGCCCTGTTGGCGGCCTTCGTGTCGCACCGCGTCATCAGCCTGCGTGTCATGGACTGCCCCACCAGCCGCAGCGCGCACGCCCAACCGGTGCCGAAGGGCGGCGGACTGGCCATTCTGGCCGTATTCCTGCCCGGCGTGCCACTGGTGGACCTGCTTTTCCACCATATGCCTGACCGCGCGGATATGACGCTGCTGTTCGCCACGGCGGGGCTGGGACTTTTTTCATGGCGCGATGACATTCATCCCATGCCCGCCGCATGGAAACTGCTGGCGCAACTGGCCGCCGCCATACTGGTGGCGTGGGGATGCAACGCGTCCCGGTCCAACCCCGCTGCATGGATGCCCTTTGTCGTGGCGGTGCTGTGGCTGGTCTGCCTGTGTAACGCCATGAACTTTGTTGATGGGCTGAACGGGCTGGCCAGTGGCTGCACCCTGCTGGCGTGTCTTGTCACGGCGGGGTTGTGCCTTATGGCGCAGGCCGGGGTGGAAATATGGGGCACCGCGCTGGTGCTGGCTGCTGCCATTGCCGGTTTCCTGCCCTTCAACTTCCCCCATGCGCGGCTGTTCATGGGGGATGTAGGCAGCCAGTGCTGCGGGCTTGTGCTGGGCGCGCTGGGACTACGCATGGGGGGCGCGCACCTGCCCCATGCGGAAATGCTCATGCCACTCATTGTGTCGGGGGTGCTGGCGGATGTATTCGCAACCCTGCTGCGTCGTGCATGGAGCCGTCGACCACTTATGCAGGCCCACCGGGAACATTTCTACCAGATGGCCCATCGCAGCGGCATGAACGCCACCCGGCTTACGCTGCTGGCATGGGGCGGAACGCTGTATGGGGGCATCATCGCGGGTGCCGTGGCCGGGGGGATAGCCACGCCGTTTGCGGGGGCCACTCTGGCTGGCATTGCGCAACTGCTATGGGCTGCTGTGGTCACGCGACGGGTGCGCCACAGGCCGGGGCTGACATGGTAACGCAAACAGGGGGAACAGCCTTCCGGCCATCCCCCCTGTCAGACGATATCAAGGCTGAAACCCTGACTTATTTATGCAGCGTAATTTTCATACCCTGAAGGGCTGCCGCTAGACGGCCACCGGAACTGGTGGTGTCGATCTGGATGCGTACGCCCGCGGGGTTGTTCAGTACCATGCCGCCGACGCCGGTGCCTGCGGTGACCTCACCATTGACGGCGGCGTAACTGCCTTCAAAATCCTGCAGGCGGTGGAGGTTATAGACCGTGCCCCGACCTTCTATCGTGGAGTAGCCCACAGCCGCCAGCGACCCGCCTTCGATCTTGAAGCGGTAGGTATGGTGCTGATACGTCAGCCGCCCCGTGCCCCAGGTGTGGCCCACCCCGATATCCAGTGACTTGAACTTCATCGTGACCTGACCTGACGGCGTGCCAAGCGAGGAATCCGCCGCCATCGCCATGGTGGACAGGCCAGCAAACGGCGCCATTGCTATGGCAATGACAGCCAGACGTCGTGATATACGCATGGGATCGACCCCTTCAGTCCATCAGTAATGCATGAAGAGAACTACGGCCTGCACCTTTAGCCCACGCGGCGCAGGGTCTCGGCGGCGCGACGCGCACGGGGGGCCTTGCGAACGGGGGTTGCCGCCTTTTCCTGCGTCGTTTCGGTCACGATCGTGCACAGGTCACGCAGATAGGCGTTGCCCTTGAGCGTACGCTTGATCAGCACGGAACGACGATCCATCGGATCGGGCGTGCGGCGGGCAAGGTCCAGATCCTTCAGCCGGTCCAGCGCGCGGGTGATCGCGGGCTTGGACACGTTCAGTTCGGCTGCAAGGCCACGCACGGTATGCGCATCTTCGCTGAGATAGCAGGTCAGGAATACGGCCAGCTGGCGGGCAGACAGGTCGGGACCGTCGCGGCGAACCATTGCGACAATGGTTTCACGCAGGGAGTTGATCATCTGATCCGTCTGAGCCTGGGATGTCTTGGCCATCGATTGGAATCCTTTGTCGAATATCAGCCCCGCCGATCGGCACACATGTGGCGGAATCGGACCGGGGCTGGAATGATGTCTTATCGTTCTGCCTATATAATTAGCATTTACGGCATATATAAGTCGCACAAAGGGATTTAGTTCGCTTGTGGGATTGTTTCTTTATCGATGCATTCTGTCCTCGATATTAAAAATAGTTAATATAGCGGCATAAGTTGCTCTTAACCCTAGGCTTTCCCCACCTTCCGGGCGGCCGGGTCGTGACGAATCATTCCATCCATACGTATCGATATGAACCCAACGCACATCTGCGCTGACAAAATTCTCTAGAAAAAGCGCCGCCGTAATGGCCCCGGCCATAGGTTTGGATGAAATATTGTTCAGGTCTGCCACCGGACTGTTCAACCATTTGCGGTAACCCGGCCATAACGGCAGCCGCCATAGCGGGTCGCCACAGGCATTGCCCGCCGTGACAAAAGCGGTGCCTGCTTCGTCGCTATTGGTGAACAGGGCGGGTACGTCCGGTCCCAGCGCCACGCGGGCGGCCCCCGTCAGGGTCGCGGCATCCACCAGCAGGTCGGGCTGGTGTTCGCAGGCGGCATGCAGCAGGTCACACAGCACCAGTCGCCCCTCGGCATCGGTATTGCCGATTTCGACCGTCAGCCCCGCACGGGTCCGCACCACATCGGACGGGCGCATCGCATGGCCCGACACACTGTTTTCCACGCAGCCAAGGCGCAGTTCCAGCCGCACGGGCAGATCGCGCAACACGATCAGACGGGCCAGAGCCAGCATGATGGCGGCCCCGCCCATATCCTTTTTCATCCGCAGCATGGAGGATGCGGGCTTGATGTCGTACCCGCCGGTATCGAAACACACGCCCTTCCCCGCCAGCGAGACCAGCGGCGCGTCCTCCGTCGCCGTGCTGCCCTGCCAGCGGGCTTCCACCACGCAGGGCGCACGGTCGGAGCCCGCGCCAACGTGAAAGATCGTGGGAAAATCCCGTTCCAGCCACTCTGCGCGAAGGACCGAAACCTGCACGCCCAGCGGTTCGAGCGCCTGCGTCGCGGCGGCAGCCAGATCGTCAGGCCCCATGAGGTTGGGCGGCGTATTGATAAGAGAACGCGCAAGGTTAACGCACTGGGCCATCTGGGCCGCAGCGTGTTCCGTCGCGTCCACCACCAGTCGGCTCCGGGCCGGAGCCGGCGGCGTATCGCGCCCGAAACCGGGCATACGGTACGCGCCCAGACAGAAACCAAGGGCAACATCCGCCCCGTCGATGTCCGCAGGCGTACTGACCCGCCACAATCCCGCAGGCAGCGAATCGGGCAGCGCACCGAAGACGAACGGATCGGCTCCTTCCCCTTCCTCGCCCAGCCCCAGCAGAGCCGTGGTGATGCCCCCCCCGGCGTCGGGCAGAAGCTGCACCTGCCCGTAACGCGCCACAAAGCCGGACCGGGTGGCAAAGCGGGCAGCCGTTTCGCCCACAAGCGCGGCCAGCCCTGCACAGCCGTCAGGGCGGATGGCATGCACCACGCCCACATCCTGTCCGGCCACGTCCTGCGCCATGACCAGACAGTCCTGAGTTTCCACCACGTTCACTGCACATCCTCCGTACCGCATTTTCCTGTTGGCAGGGTGCGTCCGGCTACCATGCAACGCAAGCCGCATGTGGTTTTGCTTGCATTTGCCGCCACTTGGCCGGAGCATATCCCCATGACGGGTGTACCCACGGGTCCTGGCGGCCCCTATCGCACTGCGGCCGGACAGGGTTCCGGTCCCCATTCCGACATGCGGGTCCGGGCAGTGCTCGGCCCGACCAATACCGGAAAGACCCATCTGGCCATAGAACGGCTGCTTTCCCATTCCAGTGGCATCATCGGCTTCCCGCTCCGCCTGCTTGCACGGGAGAATTATGACCGTATGGTCGCGCGCAAGGGCGCGCATGCTGTCGCCCTGATAACCGGCGAAGAAAAGATCGTGCCCCCGAAGGCCCGCTGGTTTTCGTGTACGGTCGAGGCCATGCCGCTGGACCGGCGGGTGGAATTCGTTGCGGTGGACGAAATCCAGCTCTGCGCGGACCCGGATCGCGGACATATCTTTACCGACCGCCTGCTGCATGCACGCGGCACGGCGGAAACCATGTTTCTGGGCGCGGATACCATCCGCAACCTGATCCGCCGCCTTGTGCCGGGCATAGAAATCGAACATCGGCCCCGCCTGTCACAGCTTACCCATGCCGGGGCGTGCAAGCTGACACGTCTGCCGCCGCGTTCGGCCATTGTCGCCTTTTCCGCGGGTGAGGTGTACGCCATTGCCGAACTGCTGCGTCGCAGGCGTGGCGGCTGCGCCATTGTCATGGGCCAGCTTTCCCCCCGAACGCGTAACGCGCAGGTGGCGCTGTATCAGGAAAAGGAAGTGGATTATCTGGTCGCGACCGACGCGATAGGGATGGGGCTGAACATGGATGTCAACCATGTGGCCTTTGCCAGCCTGTCCAAATTCGATGGCACGCGCATCCGCCCCCTGGCCGCAGGCGAAATCGCGCAGGTGGCCGGACGCGCCGGGCGCGGGCTTCGTGATGGTACCTTCGGCACGACAGGCACCTGCCCGCCGCTGCATGAAGAACTGGCCGAAGCGGTGGAACAGCATCGTTTCGATCCGCTTACCCGCCTGTCATGGCGTAACAGCGACCTCGATTTCTCATCCCCCGATACCCTGCTGGCCAGTCTCAACCGCCCGTCCCCCCGTGGGGAACTGGTCGCAGGCCACGAAGCCAGCGACATGCTGGCCCTTGCGGCACTGAGCGCCAATACCGAAATCCGCCCACTGGTCCGCTCCCGCGCAGCAACGCGGCTATTATGGGAAAGCTGTCAGATCCCCGATTTCCGCAAACTGGGCGATGACAGCCATATTCGGCTGTGCGGGCGTATTTTCACCCATATCATTCAGGACGGGCGCATTCCCGCTGACTGGCTGGACAGACAGATCACCCATTTCTTCCAGACGGAAGGCACCATTGATTCGCTTATGCAGCGGCTGGCCGGCATCCGCGTATGCAGCTACATCGCATCCCGCACGGGCTGGATCGCCAATGCGGAACACTGGCAGGCCCGCACCCGTGAAGTGGAAGACCGCCTGTCCGACATCCTGCATGAACAACTGACCGCCCGCTTCGTCGATCGCCGCGCCACAACCCTGATCCGGCGACTGGATGAAGGCGTGCATGACAGCCTGCTTTCTGCTGTAACGGCACAGGGCAATGTAGTGGTGGAAGGCCACGAGGTCGGGCGCATTGCGGGGCTGGACCTGATCGCCGGTGAACATGACGATGCGGAGGACGGGCGGCTGCTGATGCGCGCGGCCCGTCGCGCCGTGCGTAGCGAGATCCCGCGCCGTGTCGCCCTGCTGGTGCAGGATGATGACGCGCAGTTCGCTTTTTCCCCCGACGGGCTGCACGTCATGTGGCAGGATATGCCTATCGCGCGCCTGCAACCCGGCCCCCACGTGCTTTCGCCCCGCCCGCAGGTGCTTGATAACCCGCTACTGGACAATGCCCAGCGCGAACGCATCCGCAACCGGCTCCAGACATGGCTGGGACAGGTGGTGCGCGAACATCTGGCGCCCCTTTTTGCCGTGCAGGCCGCAGTGGCCAGCACGCCGGACCTGCGCGGGCCTGTCCATCGCCTGTGTGAAGGGGCCGGGATCGCCCCGCTTCATCGCGGCGAACGCTACGATCAGGACACGATCCGTCGGCTACGGCGACTGGGCATAAAGGTGGGGCATTATAGTCTGTTCATGCCCGCAATCCTGAAGGAGCAGCCCATGCGGCTGCGCGGCTGGCTGATCGCCATCAGCCTGAACATGCCCTGCCCACCCCTGCCCGCCATGAGCCGCATTTCCCTTGCACCCGATGCCCTGCCCGCAGCGTTCATGGATCGCATGGGCTGGCTGGAAACCGGCCCCGTAAGAATCAGGCTGGACATTGCGGAAAAGATCATTCTGGAACTGGCCCGCATGACCCGGCGCGCGCCCGTGCCACTGCCGCCCCTGCTGGCATCGCGCCTGGGCATACGCCGCGAAATGCTGCCAGCGGTCATGAAGGGAATGAACATGCGGGTGTATCATCCCCGACCCATGGCCGCCGATCATTATGGGCCGCCCGCACCCATCATGATCCGTTTCCTGTCCGATACAACCGGAAACAAAAGGGATCGCGTCCTGTCCGCTGAGAAAGACCGGGCGAAGAAACGTAATGCCGCCCCAGGTTCCCGTCGCCGCGCCATTCGCCCCGACAGTCCCTTCGCGGCGCTTGCCACGCTGTTTGACCGACCGTAACGCCCATGAACCAGACCGCTACCCCCGACACGTCCCCCACGGCCCAACGTCTGGACCTGTGGCTGCTGCATGCCCGTTTCGGGCGCAGTCGCAGCGCATGCGCCCAGATCGCGGCCGGCGGTCAGGTCCGCATAAACCGGCAGCGCGTAACCAAGGCCCATGCGCAGGTTCATACAGGGGACATCCTGACACTGCCCGCCCCCGACAGGAAAAGCGTGATTGTCATTCGCGTTACAGGCTTCGCGGCCAGACGACAATGCGCCTCACTTGCACAACTTCTGTATGAAATTCTTCCCGAATCCATCTGAATATTGTGTCCGCAACGCCAATGCTGCGCGTGATTATGCATTACCCGCTGTCTTGGGCTTGCCACGGCAGGAAAACGCTCTCATATCTTCCGCCATTCCCGATGAGATCAGGCCCGGTGTGGCACCTCATCCCTTTCAATGGCCGGGCCTATTGCCGCAGGCCGAACAAATAATGATCGGAGATAGGCGATGACCTATGTGGTCACCGAAAACTGCATTCGCTGCAAATTCACAGATTGTGTCGAAGTCTGTCCGGTTGACTGCTTCTACGCGGGCGAGAACTTTCTCGTAATCAATCCGGACGAATGCATCGATTGCGGCGTGTGCGAACCGGAATGCCCCGCTGAGGCCATCTTCCCCGATAGTGACGACCGTGCGACCCCGTGGGCGGAACTGAACGCCAAATACGCAGCCGTATGGCCGAACATCACACGCAAGCTCGACGCCCCGGCCGATGCCGAGGAATGGAAAGACAAGCCCAACAAGAAGGACCTTCTTTCCCCCGAACCCCACAAAGGCTGATCCCCGCCTTTCCCGTAGGGTTGCCCATAAAAAAAGACCGGCACGATTTCTCGTGCCGGTCTTTTTTTATGCCGTCTGCCCCGGAGGCAGTTGCCTGCCCCCGAAGCCCGCATGACATCGCTTAGCGCGACATCATGTTGATGGACGTGTCATGCATGATGAACATCGTGCCGGCCACAAGGACCAGAACCGACAGCACCGTGAATGTAAACGCCATGACGTTCCAGCGCTGCTCGGACGAACCGTTCATGTGCAGGAAGTAGATCAGGTGAACCACGATCTGGACCACCGCCAGCAGGGCAATCGCCCCACCGGTGGCGGACGGTGACATCGCATGCGACATCACCAGACCGAAGGCGGCCACCGTCAGGATGACGGCAAGTACGAACCCGGTAAGGTAAGATCCTACGCTACCGTGGCCCTCTCCCGAGGATGAAATATGTTCAGCCATCAGAGCACACCCATCAGATAGACAAAGGTGAAGACACAGATCCAGACAATGTCCAGGAAGTGCCAGAACAGGCTGAGGCAGGTCAGCTTGCCGATCATGCGCTCGTTCAGCTCGGTCTTGCCAGCCGTCTGGAACAGCAGGACAGCCATCCACAGCAGGCCGCAGGTAACGTGCAGACCGTGCGTACCCACAAGCGTGAAGAACGCGGACAGGAACGCACTGCGATCCGGGCCGTTGCCTTCAGCAACCATGTGGGAGAACTCACGGATTTCCATGAACAGGAAGCCCAGCCCCAGCAGGAAGGTCACCCCGAGCCAGGTCCGCATGGTGCTGACCTTGTTCTCGTGGGCGGCAATCATGCCGAAACCGTAGGTGATGGAGCTGAACAGCAGGATTGCCGTTTCAATGCCAACACCCGAAAGTTCGAACACTTCGTGGCCGGTCGGACCGCCGGCAAACTGGTCACGCAACACCGCGAACACTGCGAACAGCGTACCGAAGATGATGCAGTCCGTCATCAGATACAGCCAGAACCCGAACACCACGGGAGATTCGTGGTGTTCATCATGGGCATGGGCTGCATCAGCAGTCATATTTTGCGCCATTATTCCGCTGCCTGTGCTGCCATAAGGTTATG
Source organism: Komagataeibacter saccharivorans (assembly GCF_003207825.1). Classification (GTDB taxonomy): domain Bacteria; phylum Pseudomonadota; class Alphaproteobacteria; order Acetobacterales; family Acetobacteraceae; genus Komagataeibacter; species Komagataeibacter saccharivorans. Next base: position 37,701 of record NZ_NKTY01000005.1, read on the forward strand.
GGAGTGCTCCTGCTCGATACGGACCACTTCGGACACCGGCACATAATAGTCGACGTCATTGTTAGCCGAACGTGCGATCACCGTAGCGATGACGCCAATCAGACCAACAGCCGCCAGCCACCAGATGTACCAGACCGCACCGAAGCCAAGCACGAAGCTGAAGGCACCGATCAGGAAACCGCATGCCGTGTTCTTGGGCATGTGGATCGGCTGATAGTTGCCACCGGCCTGACGCGTGTCGATACCGGCTTCCTTGTCATGGGCAAAGGCGTCCAGTTCATGCACTTCCGGCAGGATGGCGAAGTTGTAGAACGGCGGGGGCGAAGACGTGGACCATTCCAGCGTACGTGCGTTCCAGGGATCGCCCGTCAGGTCGCGGTTTTCGGCCAGGTTGCGGTCACGGATCGAAACATAAAGCTGGGTCAGCTGGCAGACGATACCGCCTGCGATCAGAACTGCACCAACTTCAGCGATCAGCAGCCACATGTGCCATTCGGGGTTGTCATAGTGGTTCATACGACGGGTCATGCCCTCGAAACCAAGGACATACAGCGGCATGAAGGCGAAGTAGAAGCCAACGAACCACAGCCAGAACGCGCGCTTGCCCCAGGCTTCGTTCAGCTTGAAGCCGAAAGCCTTCGGGAACCAGAAGTTCATGGCGGCAACGTAACCGAAATACACGCCACCGATGATCACGTTATGGAAGTGGGCGATAACGAACAGCGAGTTATGCAGCACGAAATCGGAAGCCGGGATAGCCAGCATGACGCCGGTCATACCACCGATGGAGAAGGTGATCATGAAGCCGATCACCCAGTACATGGTTGCGTGGAATTCGACGCGACCCTTGTACATCGTGAACAGCCAGTTGAAGATTTTCACCCCGGTCGGAACCGCGATGATCATCGTCATGATACCGAAGAACGCATTCACGTTCGGGCCGGCACCCATGGTGAAGAAGTGGTGAACCCACACAACCAGCGACAGAACCATGATGGAAGCGGTCGCGTAGACCATGGTCTTGTAGCCGAACAGCGGCTTGCGGGAGAAGGTCTGCGTGATTTCGGAGAAGGCGCCGAAGGCAGGCAGAACCAGGATGTACACTTCCGGATGGCCCCAGCCCCAGATCACGCTCAGATAGAGCATCTGGTTGCCGCCGCCGTCATTGGTGAAGAAGTGCATGCCCAGGTAACGGTCCAGACCAAGCAGGCCCATGGCCACGGTCAGGATCGGGAAGGCAACCATGATCAGCACGGTCGTGCAGAAGATGGTCCAGGTGAACACCGGCATACGCATGTAGGTCATGCCAGGCGCACGCATCTTCACGATGGTCGCGAAGAAGTTCACACCCGTCAGCAGCGTGCCGACACCGGACAGCTGCACCGCCCAGATGTAGTAGTCAACACCGACACCGGGGCTGAACTGCTGTTCGGACAGGGGCGGATATGCAAGCCAGCCGCACTGCGAGAACTCACCGATGAACAGGGAGACGTTAACCAGCAGGAAGCTGATGGTCGTCATCCAGAAGCTCAGCGTGTTCACGAACGGGAAGGCCACGTCACGCGCACCGATCTGCAGCGGCACCACGATGTTCATCAGACCCTGCATGAACGCCATGGCCATGAAGAAGATCATGATCGTGCCGTGTGCGGAGAAGATCTGGTCATAGTGGTGCGGCGGCAGGTAGCCGGGGTTACCGGCATAGGCCAGCGCAAGCTGGGAGCGCATCATGATCGCGTCCGCGAAACCACGGAACAGCGCCACGAGGGCTACAACGATATACATGACACCAATGCGCTTGTGGTCGACCGAGGTCAGCCATTCACGCCACAGGTAGCCCCATTTACCGTAATAGGTGATGAGACCGACAACGGCGAGGCCAGCAATGGCAGCACCGATGAACGTCCCAACAAGAATCGGCACATCATACGGGATGGCCGACAATGTTAATTTGCCAAACATCTGTCCTATTCCTTCATGTTCATGTCGGACATCGCGGACTGCTGCACGTGCAGCATCTTGCCGGTGCTCTTATCCATGACCATGCCGTTGTTGTACTTGGCAACGATGTCATCGAAGAGACCTGTGTCGACATGCGAGAAGTATTCAACCGGGTTGGCCTCGCTCGGCGCGGCCAGCTTGGGATAGCTTGCGCTGTCCAGCTGCTCGGAAGAAGCCTTCACCTTCTCGACCCACGCGCTGTACTGGTCCGCCGGCATTGCCAGCGCACGGAAGCGCATGTCGGAGAAGCCACGACCGCTGAAGTTGGAGGACTCACCCAGGAAGTCACCCGCTTCGTTGGCAATCAGGTGCAACTGTGTCTGCATGCCGGCCATGGCGTAGATCATCGTACCGAGACGCGGGATGAAGAAAGAATTCATCACGGAATCAGAGGTGATCCGGAAGTCAACCGGCGTATTCACCGGCATGGCCATCTGGTTTACGGTCGCGATCCCTTCATCCGGATAGATAAAGAGCCATTTCCAGTCCAGTGCCACAACATCGACATGAATTGGCTTGACGTTAGCCTCTGCTTCAAGGGGCTTGTACGGGTCAAGCGAATGACAGGTCTGATAGGTCAGCACCGCCAGGAACAGGATGATCAGGCTGGGAACGGCCCAGATGATCACCTCGATCTTGTTGGAATGCGACCATTTCGGCAGGTATTCCGCAGCCGTATTGGACTGACGGTAGTGCCAGGCGAACACCAGTGTCAGGATACAGACCGGCACAACGACCAGCAGCATCGCGAACACCGAAGTCAGGATCAGGCTTTTTTCCTGAAGACCGATCACGCCCTTGGGGTCAAGTGTATCCCACGTGCAGCCTGCTAACAGCACTGCCGAAGATAAACTCACTAGCTTAGTTAATCTTGGCAAGATTTTTTTCTTCATCTCACGCCTCGTTGGTTTCGACATCACCCTGTTTTGCTCACATCCTCGCTTCATCCACGGGCTTAGACAACAACGGTCACGTTATACGCTCGGCAGGGAAAATGCATCGCCTTTCCCCCGGCACCCAGCGACATCGCGCCCACGTCGACTTCCGAAAGGGGACAATCGACCCTTTTCCGGTTTGCATCCGTCATGAGTTAGTTGCCGACCGGCTGACCATGATCTTGATCAATACGGCCCGCCAGACCTTACGTAATTATTACTGTCAGGGCAGATCGGACCATAAATCGCGATGCCGTCCTGTGTGCTGAAGCGCATGTCCTGTGCCGCTCACCCTTTCATATAGTTTTTCTATTCAAGGGTTATCCGACCGGAATGCCCTTAGAGGCAAGCCTTCACATAATATTTCAGAAAATTACAGACGGAAGAATTTATCTAAAAAAAACATTGTTTTACAGGGAATTACGAGCGTGTCATTAACCTCACACTCTCGTCATCTTATAATTTCCATATCTGAATAAGTCTTATCTTTTTTACCCAAACCGATACCCGGACCCTCTTTCCATGCAAAAAGGGCCGCCGCTTTCGCGACGACCCTTTCCATTTCATAAACCGTACCTTATCGGTCTGAAAAAGCAGGACTCCTGCCATCAGTCGTTGCTGCTGTTGCGCACACCCATGAACTGAAGCAGGAACTGGAACAGGTTGATGAAGTTCAGATACAGGTTCAGCGCATCATATACCGACCGCTTCGCAGCCTGATCCGGACCTTCATAATAGGCGAGCTGCTGGTAGGTCGCCTTGATCCGCTGGGTATCGAACATGGTCAGACCGACAAACAGCAGCACACCAACGGCGCTATAGACGAAATACAGGCCGGGGCTGTGAAGGAACATGTTCACCACCCCCGCGATGATGAGGCCGAACAGACCCATCATGAAGAACGAACCGAACCGGCTCAGGTCAGTACGAGTCGTGTAGCCCCAGATCGACATGGTGCAGAATGTCGCTGCGGTGATGAAGAAAACCCGCGTGACCGAAACGCCGGTGAAAACCAGGAAGATGTTGGACAGGCTTGCCCCCATCACCCCGCAGAACAGCCAGAACAGCGTCTGCACGGCCTGAGTGGACAGCCGGTTCACACCGAACGACATGACCATGACGAAACCAAGCGGCGCAATCATGGCCAGCATGGCCAGACCGGTCGGCTTGATCGCCATACCCATCGGGGTTGGCACATGCTGGAAGAACAGGGCCTGCAGGCTGGTATTGGCGATCAGGTACGCAACCAGTCCCGTCAGGACCAGACCTGATGCCATCCAGTTATAGACTCGCAGCATATAGGCCCGAAGGCCCATATCCACGGAACCTGCGGCGCTATCAGCGGCGGGGCGGATGAAACTCCGCGAATCAGGGCCAAAAGCCATTGTGTTTCCTTCCTCCACGTCGTTGACCGACGTGCCTCTACCCCAATGTGGGAACATGGTAGAACACGTTCAAGAACCTGGGCGTGTCCAATACATTACAATACGGCAACACATACGCCGCCGCTCCGGGCCTATATATACTGTACATGTCAAAATGCGGCATATGCCGTTTTCATTCTGCCCAACAGGTTCTCTATGCGTCTTTTCATTGGTCTGGAACTTCCCTCTGCCGTGGCGCACACCCTTGGTGAATTGCGGGGCAGCCTGCCGGATGTGGCGTGGTACCCGCCGGAATCCTATCACCTGACACTGCATTTCGTGGGCGAGGTTACGCACGGGCACTTTCTGGAGGAAATGCATCATGCCCTTTCCGCCATCCGTGCTGCCCCACCTTCCTTGATCCTGACGGTGCCCGGCCTGTTCGAACCAGCAACACGACAGGGGCCGGATACCCTGTGGATGGGCTGTGCGCCTGACCCCGCCCTTGTCCACCTGCAAAACAGGATACGCGCAACGATGACGCACCTCCCCTCCCCTTTCGGCAGGGCAGGTTCGGGTCAGTCAGGGGCGGCAAGGCCCATCCGGCGCTTTGTTCCCCATATCTCGCTGGGACAGATGCGCCATCCAGACCCGGTACGTCGGCAACGATGGCTCGTTACACCCCCGCCCGCCTGCGACGCACAGAGCATCGGTCATTTCACGCTGTTCCGCTCCCTGAGGCATGGAGACATGCCCTTCTACGAGCCGCTGGAGCATTATCCCCTGCATCCCTGATTCTTGCGCGGGAACGTCATGCAGCGGGAAAAATCAGGAGTCTCGGGAACTATCCAGTTATTCGTATTGTGGATAATAAAAATATATTCCGTACCATTCTTTGTGGACGCCCTATCGAAACGAGAACAACCCGTTTTTCATTTTTTCCCGGAATATCAAGAAAGTTTACGAATATCCCTGAAAAATCCAGTTATCTGTTTCATTGCTTATCTGATAGCATATTCACGTTTTAGTGATCTCGAACACTAAAATGTCAGGAGACGGGCGGCACAGCCTCAGTATATTCGGGTGAAACAGACTACCTGCTTTTCTCCTGCCCGAAGCCGGTTCCTGTCTGTCAGTCAAGGAAGCCTGTTCTGCCTGCTTTCCAGACCGATACAGTCAGAAAACCTGCCCCGGCAGAAAGTTGCAGCGGCGGCGTCCTGAATTCGAAACCGTTAGTTTTTCTGAGGACATCACATATGATTTCTGCCGTTTTCGGAAAAAGACGTTCTCTGAGCAGAACGCTTACAGCCGGAACGATATGTGCGGCTCTCATCTCCGGCTATGCCACCATGGCATCGGCGGATGAGGGACAGGGCGCCACAGGGGAAGCGATCATCCATGCTGATGATCACCCCGGCAACTGGATGACCTATGGCCGCACCTATTCTGAACAGCGTTACAGCCCGCTGGATCAGATCAACCGTTCCAATGTCGGTAACCTGAAGCTGGCCTGGTATCTGGATCTCGATACCAACCGTGGCCAGGAAGGCACGCCCCTGGTTGTTGATGGCGTCATGTATGCCACCACCAACTGGAGCATGATGAAAGCCGTCGACGCTGCAACCGGCAAACTGCTGTGGTCCTATGACCCGCGCGTGCCCGGCAACATCGCTGACAAGGGCTGCTGTGACACGGTCAACCGTGGTGCGGCCTACTGGAATGGCAAGGTCTATTTCGGCACGTTCGATGGCCGCCTGATCGCCCTTGATGCCAAGACCGGCAAGCTGGTCTGGAGCGTCAACACCATTCCGCCCGAAGCCGAACTGGGCAAGCAGCGTTCCTACACCGTTGACGGCGCGCCGCGCGTCGCCAAGGGCCGCGTGATCATCGGTAACGGTGGTTCCGAATTTGGTGCCCGTGGCTTTGTCACCGCGTTCGACGCGGAAACAGGCAAGGTTGACTGGCGCTTCTTCACGGTTCCGAACCCCAAGAACGAACCGGACCATGCTGCATCCGACAGCGTGCTGATGAACAAGGCCTACCAGACCTGGAGCCCGACCGGCGCCTGGACCCGTCAGGGCGGCGGCGGCACGGTGTGGGATTCCATCGTGTATGACCCCGTGACCGACCTGGTCTATCTGGGTGTCGGCAACGGTTCGCCGTGGAACTACAAGTACCGTTCCGAAGGCAAGGGCGACAACCTGTTCCTGGGCAGCATCGTCGCGCTGAAGCCGGAAACCGGCGAATACGTCTGGCATTTCCAGGAAACGCCGATGGATCAGTGGGACTTCACCTCGGTCCAGCAGATCATGACGCTTGACCTGCCGATCAATGGTGAGACCCGCCACGTCATCGTTCATGCGCCGAAGAACGGCTTCTTCTACATCATCGATGCGAAGACCGGCGAGTTCATCTCGGGCAAGAACTATGTTTACGTGAACTGGGCCAGCGGCCTCGATCCGAAGACGGGTCGTCCGATCTACAACCCCGACGCGCTCTACACGCTTACGGGCAAGGACTGGTACGGCATTCCGGGTGACCTTGGCGGCCATAACTTCGCGGCCATGGCGTTCAGCCCCAAGACCGGGCTGGTCTACATCCCCGCGCAGCAGGTTCCGTTCCTGTACACCAACCAGGTCGGCGGGTTCACCCCGCATCCGGATAGCTGGAACCTTGGTCTGGACATGAACAAGGTCGGTATCCCCGACTCCCCGGAAGCCAAGCAGGCCTTCGTTAAGGACCTGAAGGGTTACATCCTGGCATGGGATCCGCAGAAGCAGCAGGAAGCCTGGCGCGTGGACCACAAGGGTCCGTGGAACGGCGGTATCCTGGCGACTGGCGGCGACCTGCTGTTCCAGGGCCTGGCGAACGGTGAATTCCACGCCTATGACGCGACGAACGGTTCCGACCTGTTCCACTTCGCGGCTGACAGCGGCATCATCGCACCGCCCGTGACCTACCTTGCCAAGGGCAAGCAGTATGTTGCGGTTGAAGTGGGCTGGGGCGGCATCTATCCGTTCTTCCTTGGTGGCCTGGCCCGTACCAGCGGCTGGACCGTCAACCACTCGCGCATCATTGCCTTCTCGCTCGACGGCAAGTCCGGTCCTCTGCCCAAGCAGAACGACGAAGGCTTCCTGCCCGTCAAGCCGCCGGCACAGTTTGATGCGGCCCGCACGGATAACGGCTACTTCCAGTTCCAGACCTATTGCGCCGCCTGCCATGGCGACAATGCGGAAGGTGCTGGCGTGCTGCCTGACCTGCGCTGGTCCGGCTCCATCCGCCACCAGGATGCGTTCTACAATGTTGTCGGTCGTGGCGCGCTTACCGCCTATGGCATGGATCGCTTCGACAGCAGCATGAATCCGAACGAGATTGAAGATATCCGTCAGTTCCTGATCAAGCGTGCGAACGAGACCTATCAGAGGGAAGTTGATGCCCGGAAGAATGCTGCCGGTATTCCCGAGCAGCTGCCATAATCCCGGTTTTGACAATTTTTCGCATCAACGCGACGCATGATGGTGAACATAATGATCAACAGGCTTAAGGTGACATTCAGCGCGGCAGCGTTTAGTCTGCTGGCAGGGACGGCATTGGCTCAGACGCCCAATGCCGACTCCGCGCTAGTCGAGAAAGGGGCGTATGTCGCGCGACTGGGTGACTGCGTAGCATGTCATACCGCTCTCCACGGTCAGGCCTATGCAGGTGGGCTTGAAATCAAGAGCCCGATCGGCACGATTTACTCCACGAACATTACCCCGGACCCGACCTACGGTATCGGCCGCTACACCTTCGAAGAATTCGACGAAGCTGTGCGCCACGGTATCCGCAAGGACGGCTCCACCCTGTATCCGGCCATGCCGTATCCCGCCTTCTCGCGTATGACGAAGGAAGACATGCAGGCGCTGTATGCGTACTTCATGCATGGGGTGAAGCCGGCGGCGCAGCCTAACAAGCAGCCGGACATTTCCTGGCCGATGTCGATGCGCTGGCCGCTGGGCATCTGGCGCATGATGTTCTCGCCCTCGCCCAAGGACTACACCCCTGCACCCGGCACGGATGCCGATATTGCCCGTGGTGATTACCTTGTGACGGGTCCGGGACATTGCGGCGCGTGCCATACACCGCGCGGCTTCGCCATGCAGGAAAAGGCTCTGGATGCGTCCGGCGGGCCTGACTTCCTGGCCGGTGGCGCACCGATCGACAACTGGGTCGCACCCAGCCTGCGTAACGACCCGGTCGTGGGTCTGGGCCGCTGGTCCGAGGATGATATCTACACCTTCCTCAAGTCCGGGCGTATCGACCACTCCGCCGTGTTCGGTGGCATGGGCGATGTGGTGGCATGGAGCACCCAGTACTTCACCGATGACGATCTGCACGCCATCGCGAAGTACCTGAAGAGCCTGCCGCCGGTTCCGCCGTCGCAGGGCAACTACACATACGACCCGTCCACCGCGAACATGCTGGCTTCGGGTAACACCGCCAGCGTTCCGGGCGCCGATACGTATGTGAAGGAATGCGCCATCTGTCACCGTAACGACGGTGGTGGTGTGGCCCGCATGTTCCCGCCGCTGGCTGGCAACCCGGTCGTCGTGACCGAGAACCCGACCTCGCTGGTGAACGTGATCGCACATGGTGGCGTGCTGCCGCCGAGCAACTGGGCGCCGTCCGCGGTGGCCATGCCGGGTTACAGCAAGTCGCTGTCCGCACAGCAGATTGCTGATGTGGTCAACTTCATCCGCACAAGCTGGGGCAACAAGGCGCCGGGCACCGTTACCGCCGCCGACGTGACCAAGCTGCGTGACACGGGTGCGCCGGTTTCCAGCTCGGGCTGGAACAGCATGAGCAGTGGCTGGTCGGTCTTCCTGCCGCAGCCTTATGGCGCAGGCTGGACCTTCGCACCGCAGACGCATACCGGTCAGGACGCCGCGCAGTAATGCCGGTCGGGTGGCCCCAACGGGGCCGCCCACTCCTGATACGTTACGGAAAACCGCCATGGACCCCGTCCATGGCGGTTTTCTTATGTCTGCCGATCCCGCACACTCCCCCTTTCGCAACCATAAGGGAAGATACCGGCATGCAGCGCATTGTGGTCCTGACCGGGGCAGGCATCAGCCAGGAATCCGGCTTGCAGACTTTCCGTGGCCCGGACGGGTTGTGGAACAATGAACGGATCGAGGATATCTGCACCCCGCAGGGCTTCCAGCGCGATCCCCTGCGCGTGGACCGTTTCTATAACGGCCTGCGCAGCAAGCTCTCCACCGTGCAGCCCAACGCTGCCCATTACGCGCTGGCCGATCTGGAACGTGCCGGACGGGAAGGACGCTGGGCGGGTCAGATTACGATCGTGACGCAGAACATAGACGACCTGCATGAACGCGCAGGCAGTCATAATGTGATCCATATGCATGGCGAACTGCTGCGCCTGCGCTGCACCCATTGCCACGCGAAACCTGTATGGCGGGAAGACTGTTATCCCCAGACACCCTGCCCTGTGTGCCATACGCCATCACTGCGGCCCGACATCGTCTGGTTTGGGGAAATGCCCTATCATATGGAAGCCATCGGCACCCGCCTGACGGAATGTGACCTGTTCGTCGCCATCGGCACCTCCGGCACCGTTTATCCGGCGGCAGGCTTTGTGGACAGTGTCGCGGGGCATGCGGATACGATGCTGTTCAATCTTGATATCCCACACGGGCCTTCCCCGTTCGATCAGGTCGTGCCCGGTCCCGCGACCCGCACCGTAAGCGCATGGGTGCGCGAACTGCTGGAAAAATAGAGCGCAGGATATGGCCGACGAGACATTGGAAACGCTGCTGGAATCCATCCGCGCCTGTCAGCTCTGCCGCGCGGATCTGCCGCTGGGGCCACGGCCGGTGCTCCATATTTCCCGCACGGCGCGATTGCTGATTGCCAGTCAGGCCCCCGGAACACGCGTGCATGAAACCGGCCAGTCCTTCAATGATGCCTCCGGCGACAGGCTGCGTGCATGGATGGGCATAGATCGCGCCACGTTTTATGACGTCAGCCGCATTGCGATCGTGCCCATGGGCCTGTGTTATCCCGGTCGGCTGCCCAAGGGGGGCGATTGCCCGCCACGGCCGGAATGTGCGCCCCAATGGCGTGCGCGCATCATGGCGCAGATGCCAGGCCTTGAACTAACGCTCGTGGTGGGCAGTTATGCGCAGAACCACATTCTCGGACCGGGCCGGGTCAGTGATCGCTCTCTGGATTTCCGGCGCTACCTGCCCCGTTATTTCCCGCTGCCACATCCCTCATGGCGCACGGGGGCGTGGGAACGCCGCACCCCGCAATTCGGACATGATGTGCTGCCCGCCCTGCGTGCTTGTGTGCAGGCTGTTCTGGCGGGGCGCCCCGTGCCCGCCATTCCGCCAGTCGTGCCGGTGTAGTCAGTCTGATCCGTTTTGCTCGGCTCTATTCCCCTGCTGCCGCCAGAATGGCGTGGGCGGTGGACAGCGCCACGCCCTGCACGCCCGTAATCAGGATCTGCACGCCAATGGACAGCAGGATCAGCGCCGCGAGGCGTGAGACAATACGGGTGCCGGTCTTGCCCAGCAGGCAGAGCAGTTGTTCGGCATAGGCGTAAGCCGCCCATACGATGGCTGCCACCAGAAGGGCTGCGATTGACAGCACGCCATAAAAGACAATGTGGCTGCCCCCAGTCGGCCCTTCCGATCCCAGCGCGATGGCAACGGCAATGGTTCCAGGCCCTACGGTAAAGGGCATGGTCAGCGGGAAAAACGCCTGCCCCATCATGTTGCTGCTGATCTGGGCGTGATTGTTCTGTGTCGCCTGGGCCTGTTTTCGGGCTTCCTCGGTTTCCGGGGCCTGAAGCAGGGACCAGGCACGCACGGCCACCACCAGCCCCCCGGCGATGCGCAACGCATTGATGCTGATACCGAAAAAGGACAGGACGGACCCGCCGATCCAGATCGAGGCCAGCATCAGCATGGCGGAATAGAATGCGACGTGACGCGCAAGGGCAATGCACAGGCGCCGGTCATGCCCGCTGGTGACCTGCGCGAAGATAAGTGCGGCCCCCAACGGATTGACAATGGAAAACAGCGCGGGAAACGCCATAAGGAACGCGCCCGACAGGCTGGGCAACCCGACAACTGTGGAAAAATGGGTAAGCAGCCCGTCATGCGCCGTCATGAGCGTATCCTTCAGCCGGGTGAAACGTCCATCAGTCTTCCACCTGTCCCGATGGCGCGAAGGTCCGTGCCAGAAGGGGGCGTATGGCAGGCAGGTCCCGGGCGGCCGCACACAGGAAGGATGGAGAAGCGTCTTCCCCTTCAGTCACCAGCGGCCATGATGTCAGCCCCAGCTCATTATAGACAGGCAGCAATGTCATGCCTACACGCCAGAATACCGGTCTGCGCCCTTCCTGCACCGCAAGGTCGCGCAGCCACCATATGGCGGATGTGCAGTCATCCGCATCCCCCGCCGGGTCCCCCAGTCCGATCAGATAGACACCCACGCGCACGAAAGGCAGCAGCGCCTCCCGCCGTGCGCCCGGTATCGCCCCCGATGGGGCAGGCGTAACCTCCCCCAGCACGTCAAGTGCATGGTCAAGGCCACCATACTGCGCCTGCGTTTCGGCATCCCATGGCAGCACATGGATGCCGCCGGGCCGCACCAGCCGCACAATCATGACCAGCCCGAGCATGACCGCCAGCCCCAGCGTCCACTGGGCAATGCCGGGACGCGATGCGAACAGCATGATTTCCCACCAGCTACCGCCAACGGAATCATGCGGCCCCGCCAGCACGAGGATCAGGATCGAGCCGATCAGCAGCACAAGCGACAGGATGGTCTGGAACGACAGCGGCTCACTCATGATCCGGGCATGCCGGTAATAGGACCCGCGGAATGGCGCGATCAGGATACAGACCAGCATAAGCAGTCCCGGCACGGCCATGGGCGACCCCCGCAGCAGGGTCAGGCCACAGGCGATGGACAGCAGCACCATCGTCGCCTTCCATGCCAGCGTCACACGCTGCGACAGGCCGATGCCAAGACCGATCAGCGCAACCCCGATAAGGGAAAGCAGATAGTCCCCCATCAGGACAAAGGCAGGCTGCATGCGGCCTGCGTTCATCCAGCCTTCAGGGTCAAGCAGCGTCAGGGCAAGCAGCATCCCGCCACAGAGCGAGACGGCCCCCGTCGCGACCGCCACGGAAAAATCCGCCTCGCTTTCGCGTATGACCTGACTGGGGCGGTCCGTGCGCGGCCCCCGCAGCGGCCTGCGCGCACCGACCTTGCGCGACAGGGCCGCATCCCCGCGTAGGAATATTTCATGCGCGGCGAACATGATGCCCGCCACGAACAGGGGGACGATATAGTAGAACAGACGGAAGATCAGGATGGCGGTCACGATGCGCGTGGCGGGCAGGTAAGCCCCCAGCGCCAGCATCATTGTCCCGTCAAAGACGCCAAGCCCACCCGGCACGCTGGCCACCAGACCCGCCGTATAGGATGCGATGTAGATGGCCAGGAACGTCCCGTAATCCAGTCCCGGCGCGGATGGCAGAAAAGTGTAGGCGATGGCCGCCGTCGCCGCGACTTCCAGCGCCGCCACCACCGTCTGCATCACTGCCATGGCGGAGGACGGGAAGGTGATCTGCCACCGCCAGACCCGAATTTCGTCCACGTAGCGGCCCATGATGACATAGGCGATCACGCCACCCCACATAGCCCCCCCCACAAGACGCATGAGGATGGAAGGCAGGGTCTGGCCGATGAAGGGCACCGTCCCCGGCTCCAGCAGCAATACGCTGCCGATCAGCACGGCGGCCCCAAGCAGGTAGGTCGCGGAACAGAAGGCAATGATCTGGGCAACCTGAAACGGTCTCAGTCCCCAGTTACCATACAGCCTGAACCGCACCGCCGCGCCCGAAATGGCCGAAAAACCAAGATTATGCGACAGGACGTAGGAACAGAAAGCCGCAAACGCCGTGCGCCGGAACGACAGCGGGCAACCCACCTGCCTTACGGCCAGCCAGTCATAAAACGACAGGATAAGGTAGGACAGCAGCGTAAAGCCCGCCCCGGCCCATAATGTCCCGACGGGAATGGCCGCAAGCGCCTGACTTATGTCGTGCCAGTGCAGGTGGCGGACCTCGCGCTGGACCACGACAATGGCGGCAACCAGCAGCAGCAGGCCCAGCACGTGCGGCAGATGCCGTATCAGTCCCCGCCTGACGGGCGCGGGGGTTACGCCCTTACCCCCATCATCCACATCGGGATGGGCCATGGCGTCATGTTCAGGACGTTCGGCCATGGGCAGGCTCCTAGCCCGCGGCCCTCTCGTCACGGAGGAGGGCTGCCTCAATCAGGGCGACGGTTTCCGCAATCCCGTACAGCGCGACAAAAATCCCGAAACGCGGCCCCTCCTTCTGCCCAAGCAGCACTTCATACAGACAGCCGAACCACGCACGCAGCGGCTCGAAGCCATGGGTCTTGCCAATCTCGAACACAAGGTTCTGGCAGGTATCGGGGGAAACCTCCTCCCCCTCCAGCCCGCGCAGGGCTTCGGCCAGATCGGACAGCGCCTTGCGCTCATGCGGTTCGGGCGCGCGGTAGTGCTTCGTCGGGCGCACGAAATCGGCGTAGTAGACAATGGCATGGTCCACCAGACGCGCCAGCATGGGGCAGCTCTGCGGCGTGGCGGCGGCATCGTAACGCTGGATGAACTTCCACAGCACATCCGGCGTCTCGGCATTCGCGACGGATGCGAGGTTGAGCAGCATGCCAAATGTGACCGGGCTGCCCGCATCGGCGGGAATATTGCCCGCATGGATGAACCATGCCGGGTTGGTCATGAGGGCTGCATCATCGGCAGGCAGCGTCTTCGCCTTGCCGACATGGGCCAGATATTCATCCGTCGCCTTGGGAATGACATCGAAGAACAGGCGCTTGGCGCGCTGCGGGGCATTGAACATATACTGCCCGAGGCTTTCCGCGGGCGCGTAACGCAGCCATTCCTCAACCGAAATCCCGTTGCCCTTGGACTTCGATATCTTCTGCCCGTTCTGGTCCAGAAACAGCTCGTAAGTCAGGCCCGCAGGCGGCTGGCCGCCAAGGATACGGCAGATCTTCCCCGACAGGCGCACGCTGTCGATCAGATCCTTGCCCGACATTTCATAGTCAACGCCCAGCGCATACCAGCGCATGGCCCAGTCGGCCTTCCACTGCATTTTGGCATGGCCGCCCGTTACGGGGGTTTCGAAGGTCTCGCCTTCCTCATCCGTCCAGCGCACGGTACCCCCCACCGGGTCGATCGCATCCATCTTCACCTGCATGACCTGACCGGTGCGGGGATGGATGGGCAGGACGGGGGAGTAGGTGGCACGCCGTTCCTCGCCCAGTGTCGGCGCGATCACGGCCACGATCTGGTCGTGTACTTCCAGCACGCGCTTCAGGGCGGCGTCGAAACGCCCCCCTTCATAATACAGGGTGGAGGACGCGAATTCATATTCGAATCCGAACCCGTCAAGGAAGGCGCGCAGACGGGCGTTGTTATGCGCGGCGAAGGATTCGTGCGTGCCGAACGGATCAGGCACGCGTGACAGCGGCTTGCCGATGAACTGGTGCAGCATCTCCTGATTCGGCACGTTTTCCGGCACCTTGCGCAGGGCATCCATATCATCGGAAAACGCAAGCAGCCGCGTGGGCAGGCCGGTCAGCTTCGTGAAGGCCTGACGCACCCATGATGTGCGCGCGACCTCGCCAAACGTGCCGATATGCGGCAGGCCGGAGGGACCATAACCCGTTTCCAGCAGCACGGGCCGGTCCGCCGTGACAGCGCGCGCGCCAACATGCGCGGACAGTTTGGCGGCCTCCTCAAACGGCCAGGACTTGGGGAGGGGCGAGATAAGGGGACGATGCTGTTCTGACATGGACCGGCAAGCTATGGGCAGGAATGACGCGGGTCAATCCATCCTATTCAACACCGCAGGACGCAGCAATGATAATGATCTGACACGCGGCGGGCGACAGACGCCCACAGGTACCCTATATCATTGACCGAGATGCCAGACACCCCGCCCCTGCCGGACAGCGCACCGGCGATCCTTCCCCGGCACGGCGCATGGTCGGTCCTGACCCCGGATGGGGAAATCCTGTCCATGACGGCGGCCGAAATCCGGCGTGACCTGCCGCACTGGCCGGCCATTCTGGTCATTCACGCCCCGGCCACGGCGCGCAGGCTGGACCTGCCGCCCCCGCCGCGCCCCTGTCCATGGCTGGACCTGCTGGAACTGTTCGCCTTCGCCATGCCCGCGCATGGCGTGCCCCCCACGGCGCGTGGACTTGGGGGGGCGCTGGGTATTGCAGCACACCGGCTGGATGCGCCCGAGGCCGACCTGCTGCCCGATCTGGCATTCGCACTGCTGCGTCACATCGCCCGCAGCCGCAACACGCCACAGGGCGGCATCATGACCGCGCTGGCATGGCGCATGCGGCAGGCGGGATGGGCATGGGGGCCATCCGTCTGTGCCGCGCTGGGACTGGATGCGACCGGGCCGTTGCCCGCAGGCGTGATCCAGCCCGCCGAAGCCCTGAAGGTCTGGACGCGCCTGCCCAAATGGGAGGACACTGCCCCCCGCCCACCACCAGCCGCCCAGCCGGTAACGGGGGATGAAGCCCGCGACCACCTGCGCGCCATTCTGGGCGAAGGGGCCGAACACCGCCCCGCGCAGGAAGCGTTCAGCCACCTTGCCGCCCGGGCCTTTGCCCCGCGCACCACGCAGGGCGATCCGCACATGGTACTGGCGGAAGCGGGAACCGGCACGGGCAAGACCCTTGGCTATGTCGCACCGGCCAGCATCTGGTCGCGCCGCAACGGGGGCGCTGTGTGGATCAGCACCTATACCCGGCACCTGCAACGCCAGATCGAGACGGAACTGGCCCGCCTGTTCCCCGATCCCGCCATCCGCCGCAGCCATGTGGTCGTACGCAAGGGGCGCGAAAACTATCTATGCCTGCTGAATATGGAGGAGAGCGTGAACATCGCCCTCTCCCGCGGGCAGGCGGCGAATGCCACCATTATCGGGCTGGCGCTGGTTGCCCTGTGGGTCGCCCATACCGATGATGGCGACCTGTTTGGCGGCGATCTGCCGGGCTGGTTTGCCGACCTGTTCGGTCGCGGGCTGCTGACCGGCATTGCCGACAGGCGTGGCGAATGCATTCACGGCGCCTGCCCGCATTACCAGCAATGCATGGTGGAACATTCCATCCGCCGCGCCCGCACGGCCGATCTGGTCATCGCCAACCATGCGCTGGTGATGTCACAGGCGGCATGGCACGCGCTGGACGGGTCGGACACCAATAACGAGGACAATACCCCTACCCGCTACATCATGGACGAAGGGCATCACATCGCTGATGCGGCCGACAGCGCCTTCGCCCTTGAACTGTCCGGGCTGGAGGCGGCTGAACTGCGGCGCTGGCTGCTGGGGGCCGAAGGGGCACGGTCGCGCGCGCGGGGCCTGCGGCGGCGGCTGGAAGACCTGCTGGTTCACATCCCGCGCATCGAAACCCCGCTTGATACGGCCCTGATGGCGGCACGCGCCCTGCCCGCCCCCGGCTGGTCGGCACGCCTTGCCGCGCAGGACCCGGCAAGCAAGACCGCCACCGTCCCCACAACCGACCTGCCCGACGGTACGGGTGAACCCGTGCTGTCCAATCCGTCGGAAATGCTGCTGCATGAACTGCGCCTGCAGGTTCTCGCCCGCACGCAGGGCAGTCCCGAAGGCGGCCAGCGCCGCAGCGACAGTGAATGCGACCTGCATCCGATGCCCGATTCCCTGCGCATGGCGGCACAGGGACTGGAACGCGCCCTGCGACGACTGGCCGAACCGCTGCGCACGCTCGTCGCGCGGCTGGAGGAAGTGCTGGATACCGAAGCGGACTGGCTGGACACCCCCATGCGCGAACGGATTGCGGCGGCGATCCGCTCCATCCGCCGCCGTGCCCTGTCCCGCGTCGATGGCTGGTGCGCCATGCTGGGCATCCTGCAGGCCGGAGAGCGCCCGCCCGAAGGCGAGACCCCGCATTATATCGACTATATCCGCATGGACAGGCGCGACGGGCAGAACCCCGGCGAGCGCGATGTGGGGCTGTATCGCCACTGGCTGGACCCGACCATACCGTTTGCCAGTGTCCTGGCCGCCCCCGCCCACGGGGTGCTGATTACATCCGCCACCCTGCGCGACGAAACGGGCGGGAACAGAACGGAAGAAGAAAGCGAACGCGCATGGGATGCGGCGGAAGCCCGATCAGGCGCGGTCCACCTGCCATCGCCCGCCATAAGGGCGTCCTTTGCCAGTCCGTTCGATTATGCGCAGCAGAGCCGTGCCTACATCATCACCGATGTCGCCCATGACGATCCGGCGGCGCTGGCCGGTGCCTACCGCACCCTGTTCATGGCGTCCGGTGGTGGGGCGCTGGGGCTGTTTACCGCCATATCGCGACTGCGTGAGGTCTACAGGCGCATCATCACCCCGCTGGAAGCAGCGGGACTGCCCCTGTTTGCCCAGCATGTGGACCCGATGGACAATGCGACACTGGTGGACATCCTGCGCAGTGAACGCAATGCCTGCCTGCTGGGAACCGATGCGATGCGGGATGGAGTGGATGTGCCGGGCGATGCGCTGCGGCTGGTCGCCTTCGAGCGCGTACCGTGGCCACGCCCGGATATCCTGCACCGGGAGCGCCGCATCCACCTGTCCGGTGGGGCGCCGGGGCGTTATGACGACATGATCGCCCGCCTGCGCCTGCGTCAGGCGTTTGGTCGCCTGATCCGCAGTCGGCAGGACAGGGGCGTATTCGTCCTTCTGGACAGGCGCACCCCGTCACGCCTGCTGTCGGCTTTTCCCGAGGGGGTAATGGTCCGCCGCCTTGGCCTGAGCGCCGCGGCACGGGAAATTACGGAGTTCCTGCAGGCGCACGATACCTCCGCAGACCAGCTTTCCTGATCTGGTTCCCGCAGACCTTCCCCCCTGACCGGGAGAGACGTCAGAGCGCCTTGAGGTTGGTCGCAGCAGCCTTGCCGCGCTCCATGGCGATGTCATAGCTGACGGCCTGATCTTCGTTCAGACCACGCAGGCCAGCGGCCTGAACGGCGGTGATGTGGACGAACACGTCCTTGCCGCCATCATCAGGCATGATGAAGCCAAAACCCTTGGTCGCGTTGAACCATTTTACTTTTCCGGTAGCCATAGCCAGTCTCTTCTCCAGCGCCATCCTTGCCGGTCCTAATACCGGGAATCCGGGCGCGTGCCTTTACGGCCATGAAAAAAACGGGGCATCCGGAAAACACCCAGCCACTTTCACGTCGTTCGTGCTCCATAGGGGCAGCATGAAATGGGCGTCCATGTCAAATACTCCTGACATCACATACGCCGATGCCCCATGCGCGGGGCATGAAAAAAGGGGGAAAGGCCACTGGCCCTTCCCCCTTTTTTTCGTCGGTCCGGGTGGCCCCCTGCGGGAGCCACGCAGGAACAGCGTGGATCAGAAATCCATGCCGCCCATGCCACCCATTCCGCCCATGCCACCTTCCGGCATCGCAGGGGCCTTCTTTTCCGGGCGCTCGGCCACCATCGCTTCGGTGGTGATGAGCAGGCCGGCAACCGAAGCCGCATCCTGCAGCGCCGTGCGGACAACCTTCATCGGGTCGATGATACCGGCTTCCACCAGATCCTTGTAATCACCGATCTGGGCATCGAAACCGAAGGTGTAGGTATCGTTTTCCAGAACCTTGCCGGCGATGACCGCACCGTCTTCACCCGCGTTGTGGGCGATCTGGCGCAGCGGAGCCTGCAGGGCCTTGCGGATGATGTCCGCACCGACGCGCTGGTCGTCGTTATGGAAGTGCAGGCCACCCAGCTTGGTGGATGCGCGGGCAAGTGCGGTGCCACCACCGGGGACAATGCCTTCCTCAACCGCCGCACGGGTCGCGTGCAGGGCATCGTCAACGCGGTCCTTACGTTCCTTCACCTCGATCTCGGTGGAACCACCGACGCGGATCACGGCAACGCCGCCTGCCAGCTTCGCAAGGCGTTCCTGCAGCTTTTCACGGTCGTAGTCGGAGGTGGTTTCCTCGATCTGCGCACGGATCTGGCTGCAACGGCCCTTGATGCCCTCGCTGTTGCCAGCGCCTTCGACAATGGTGGTGTTTTCCTTGTCGATGTGCACCTTCTTCGCGGTGCCCAGCATGTCCAGCGTAACGCTTTCCAGCTTGATGCCGAGGTCTTCGCTGATGACCTGACCACCGGTCAGGATCGCGATGTCTTCCAGCATGGCCTTGCGACGGTCACCGAAGCCCGGCGCCTTGACGGCGGCGATCTTCAGGCCACCACGCAGCTTGTTGACCACCAGGGTCGCCAGCGCTTCGCCATCAACGTCTTCCGCAATGATCAGCAGCGGACGGCCGGACTGCACAACCGCTTCGAGCAGCGGCAGGATCGGCTGCAGCGAGGACAGCTTCTTTTCGTGGATCAGGATGTAGGGGCTGTCCAGATCGACGGTCATCTTTTCCGCATTCGTCACGAAATACGGGGAGATGTAGCCACGATCAAACTGCATGCCCTCGACCACGTCCAGCTCGGTGTGCAGGCCCTTAGCCTCTTCCACCGTGATGACGCCTTCGGAGCCGACCTTCTGCATGGCCTTGGAGATCATCTCGCCGATTTCATGTTCGCCATTGGCGGAAATCGTGCCGACCTGTGCCGTTTCAGCCGGGGTCGTGATCTTCTTCGCGTTCTTCTTCAGCTCTTCAACGACAACGCCGACAGCCTTGTCGATGCCGCGCTTGAGGTCCATCGGGTTCATGCCGGCGGCAACGGCCTTGGCGCCTTCACGCACGATGGCCTGCGCCAGCACGGTTGCCGTGGTGGTGCCGTCGCCCGCGATGTCGTTGGTCTTGGATGCGACCTCACGGACCATCTGCGCGCCCATGTTCTCGAACTTGTCGGCCAGTTCGATTTCCTTGGCGACGGAGACACCGTCCTTCGTGATGCGCGGCGCGCCGAAGCTCTTGTCCAGAACGACGTTACGACCCTTCGGGCCAAGCGTCACTTTTACCGCATCCGCAAGGATATCAACGCCGCGCAGCATGCGCTGGCGGGCTTCACCGCCGAACTTTACGTCCTTGGCTGCCATTTTCTTTTCTCCGGTATGGAAGGTTTCTTAAAAGGTTACTCGGTGCGAAAAGCGCGGGGTGGTCAGCCGACCACGCCCATGATGTCGCTTTCCTTCATGATCAGCAGTTCTTCACCGTCGATCGTCACTTCCGTGCCCGACCACTTGCCGAACAGGACGCGGTCACCCGCCTTCACGTCCAGCGCCACGATCTGGCCCTGTTCGTTACGGGCACCTGCGCCCACCGAGATCACCTCGCCTTCCATCGGCTTTTCCTTGGCGGTCTCAGGGATGATGATACCACCTGCTGTTTTTTCCTCGCTCTTGAGGCGACGGACGACCACACGGTCATGCAGGGGACGAAATTTCGTCATGGATGGATCGCTCCACATCTATAAAAAAGGTAACGCCCTTGAATTAAGCAACGCCACCGGTTTGGCGCGCGCGCCAGGCCGCATCGCGTTAGCACTCCCCTCGTGAGAGTGCTAATACCCAGATAGGAAGCACCCCGACGGGTGTCAAGAACACCGCATGGCTGGAACAGGCCTAAATCGCACAATCCCGGCATCAGACAGGACAGTCACCAATTTAACTGTTAATTATCAATATATTATCGCATATTAAGCTTTCATGACCGAAAGCTGTGGGCTGCTGCCATACAACCGCATGGCACGGCCCCTCCCCCGATTCCGGTTCCCCGCATTGCAGGGTCGGAGTCCTTGAAAAACCCGCCTTCACGCTGTTTCATATTGACGCGGCGGGAACGGGCATCATTCTTTTCCCGCAATGCAGATAAGAAATGAGGGACCACCATGGGCGCAGTCGTAACCGTTACCGCGGCAGACGGGCATACGTTTTCCGCTTACCGGGCAGGCCGCCCATACGCCGCGCGCAGCGTGGTGGTCGTACAGGAAATTTTCGGAATCACGCCCTATATCCGCGCCGTATGCGATTCCCTGGCGGAGGCGGGCTATCAGGCCATCGCACCCGCGCTGTTCGACCGTGTCCGCCGCGATACCATCCTGCCCTATGACAGCAATGGCGTGCAGGAAGGACTGAAACTGCGTGCCGAGGTGGGCGAGGAAAACGCGCTGAGGGACCTCACCGCCGCCGCCGGGTGCCTGACCACGGAAAAGAAGGGCATCATCGGTTTCTGCTGGGGTGGCAAGCTGGCATGGGAAGCGGCATGCCATACAACCACCTTTTCCGCCGCGGTCGCGTGGTACGGCGGCGGCATTGCCGCGACCCGCAACCAGACGCCCAACTGCCCCGTGCAGCTCCATTTCGGGGCGGAAGATGCCCATATCCCCGCAAACGATGTGGACGCCATCCGCGCCGCGCATGAGGATATTGAAATCTTCACCTATGAAGGGGCCGATCACGGCTTTGGCTGCACGGATCGCCCGTCATATGACGAAGCGGCGGCCACGCTGGCCATGCAGCGCAGCCTGAGCTTTTTTGAACACTGGCTGTAAGAGAGTGTTTGAAAAGAAATCTTTAATAAAAACAGGAAGGTTTCTGGGTGCCGCTTTTTTCAAAAAGGCGGCGTCTTCCGAAGCTTTTTGAAAAAAGCTTTACCAGGAACGTCCGTGTGATTTCTGGATATTTCCCGACAGGCTTTGCAAACGGCCTCAAGGGGCGCCCCGGTAAGGCGACGGGCCGGATATACGCTGTTTCCGGCCCTTTATCCCGCTGCCTGTCTTGCGGCAGCGGGAAAGTCACACCAGTCAGGCGCGGTTCAGCACACGGCCAGCAACCGCATCTAGCTTGGCCAGCAGGGCGGGATCGCGCTTTTCGGGTGCGGTAATCAGCGCGTGTTCCAGCGCACGGTCACAACCGGCGTAACACGGCCCACGCTTCGCCCCCAGCCGGGGGATGACCGAACGGACCAGTGCCCGCGCGCGGCTTGCGTTTTCCTGCATCACCTTGACCACGGCATCCACTGTCACGCTATCGTGATCGTCGTGCCAGCAATCATAATCGGTGACCATGGCGACGGTCGCGTAGCAGATCTCCGCCTCACGGGCGAGCTTGGCTTCCGGCATGTTGGTCATGCCCACAACCGAACAGCCCCATGAGCGGTAGAGGTTGCTTTCGGCACGGGTGGAGAACTGCGGTCCTTCCATGACCAGATAGGTACCGCCACGGGTCACATCCAGCCCCAGTTCCCGACACTGGCCTTCCAGCACGTCGCCAATACGCGGACATAGCGGATCGGCCATGCCGACATGGGCCACGCATCCGGTATCGAAAAAGCTCTTTTCGCGCGCGAAGGAGCGGTCGATGAACTGGTCGATCACCACGAAATGGCCCGGCGGCAGTTCTTCCTTAAGCGAGCCTACGGCCGAAAGCGACACGATGTCGGTCACGCCCGAACGCTTCAGCGCATCGATATTGGCGCGGTAATTCAGCCGTGACGGCGGCAGCGGGTGCCCGCGCCCGTGCCGGGGCAGGAACACGCAGCGCACACCGTCCAGACGACCGAACAGTAACTGGTCAGACGGCTTGCCCCATGGGGTTTCGACCGTGCGCCACTCCTTGTCCTCAAGACCTTCGATATCATACAGGCCGGAACCGCCGATCAGGCCGATAACCGGCTCGATCTGCTCGTCAGTGGCAGGATTAGGGGACATTGGACCATGTTCTCCGTTTCAGACAGATGGAAAGAATAAGCACGAACACAAGGAACACGACCGCGCCCACCCCCAGCCGGTGGCGTTCGGTCAGGTGCGGCGTCGCCACCCATGCAAGGAAAGTGGTGACATCGCGCGCCTGCTGCGCAACCGTGGCCGGTGTGCCATCGGGGTAGGTCACGCCGCCTTCATGCAGCGGCGGCGGCATGGCGGTCAGTCCCTGCGCGGCATAGGGATTGTGGAACATGCCCTGCGGCACGACCATGCCGGGGGGCGCGGGCTGGCCGTAACCGGTCAGGAACGCATAGATCCGGTCCACCCCACCAGGATGGACCACCGCCAGCCGGGACTGGTCCGGCGGCATCACGCCATGATTGGCCGCAGCCGCCGTTCGGGCATCGGGATAGGGGGATAGCAGGTGGTCATCCGCGCTGGCCGGGCGCGAAAGCGCGTGCCCGCCGGCATCCACGCCCGCTGGCACATGATGGGCATGGGCTATGGCGTCGACATCGCTTTCCTTCAGGCCAAGGCCCGCAAGGTCGCCATAGGTAACCGATTTCATGCCATGGCAGGCGGAGCAGACCTGCGCGTAAACGGTATAGCCGCGCTGGACCGCGCCCATGTCGAAATGCCCAAGCGGCCCCTGAAAACTCCATGTCTGGCGGGGCGGTTCACGGTAATCGCGCGCCATGGCACCACCACCTGACACAAGGCCAAGGACTACAAGACCCGACAGCAGCGCGCCATGGCGCCGTGCGGCGTGCCTGCCGGGCGTATCGCACCGCTGTTGGCCCTGCTCATCCATGTCCGCTCCCGCCACAATTCCGTAACCCTTTTCGCGCCAGTATCCCACGCTGGCAACCTTCCTAGCGGCAGGATGACGGGTCTTGCAATTGCCCGTCTTGCAATAGGCGGGACAAACGGGCACCCGTAATATCCTTTGCGAATGACCTGAACGGGCAGAACGATACGACCATGACAATTTCCCGCACACCAGTCGCCCATGACGCGCTGAAGGACACGGCCCGGACGTGGTTTGAAACCCTGCGCAACCGCATATGCGCAGCCTTCGAGCAGATCGAGACCGAAGCCGCTGCCGCCGGCACGCCCACCCTGCCGGGCAAGGAAACACCGGGCCGTTTCGAGCGCACGCCCTGGAACCGCACCAATGAGGACGGCACGCCCGGCGGCGGCGGTGTCATAAGCCTCATGCGCGGGCGTGTATTTGAAAAGGTCGGGGTCAATGTCTCGACGGTAAGTGGCGAATTCAGCCCCGGCTTTCGCGATTCGATCCCCGGCGCATCGGAAGATCCGCGCTTTTTCGCAACAGGCATAAGCCTTGTTGCCCATATGTGCAGCCCGCTGGTGCCCGCGGCCCATTTCAACACCCGCATGATCGTCACCACACAGGGCTGGTTTGGCGGCGGCGGCGACATTACGCCGATGTTTCCCGAAAGCGCCGAAGCCATCAGCGACGGCGAACGGTTCCATGACGGGTTCAGACAGGCATGCGAAAAGCATGACCCCGAATATTATCCCCGCTTCCGCGACTGGTGTGACAAGTATTTTTACCTGCCCCACCGTAATGAACCGCGCGGGCTGGGCGGCATTTTCTATGACCGGCTCAATACCGGCGACCTCGACGCGGATTTCGCCTTTACGCGCGATGTGGGGCTGGGCTTTCTGGAAACCTACCCCGATATCGTGCGGAGCCGGATGATGGAACCGTGGACGGAAGAACAGCGCAAGGCGCAGCTTGTCCGGCGCGGACGGTATGTGGAGTTCAATCTCCTGCATGACCGGGGCACGATTTTCGGCCTGAAAACGGGCGGAAACACCGAAGCCATCCTCATGAGCCTTCCCCCCGAGGTCCACTGGCCATAAGAATAGCCCATGCCCGCCCGACACACCTGGCTCTGCCCCGCCCCGACCACCGCCATGCCGCCCGCGCCATGGGGCTGCGGCATGCGGGCGCACGGGACCATGAACAGGCGGGCACAGCCATGATCGGGCGGCGCAACCTTCTGGCCATGCTTCTGGCCGGTTCGGCGGCGGGCATGCGCGGGGCGATGGCATCGGAACTGCCGCCCGAACGCCTGCCCGTGCCCGCTGGCGCGTCCGGCACGCCCGGCCTGCTGGTTGCAGGCAACCAGAGCGCCATGGCCGATCGCTGGAAGCCGGTCCTGCCCCGCACGCTGGCGCAGGGTTTTGGCCTGTCCAGCCCGCTGCCCGTGCGCGACACGGTGGGACAGGATGGCGTGACAGGGGCCAACCTGTTTGATTCCCAGTTCGCATCCGACGGCATGATGGCGCTGGCCGCACCGGGATCGGCCCTTGTCTCCTCATTATGCGGGGATACGCGCATCCATTTCGATTACAGCCGCTGGCTGCCACTGCTGCTGTGCATGACCGTGCCGGTGGTGATCGGGCGGGCGCAACTGCATCGCAGCCTTGGCAATTTCATGCGTGACCGGCCCGTGCGCATTGCGGTGTCCACCCTGACCGGCATTGAACTGCCAACCGTGCTGGCCATGACGCTGTTCGGCCTGCGCCCCATCCCGGTCACGGGTCTTGCAACACCTGAGGCCGCCGCCGCGGCCCTGCGCGACAATCAGGTGGACGTGATCCAGATAACAGACCCGCTGGGCACGCCCGACACCACCGCCCTGATCGACGGGCTGGCACAGGCGGATTTTCCCGCCCTGTTTACCCTGAGCACACAGGCCCAGCCCTTCACGGTGCAGGACCAGACGATCATGAGCATGGAGACACGGCTGGGTCAGGATGCTCATTCCGCACTCGGCTCGCTGCTTTATGCGGCATGGAAACCGCTGGCGGGGGCGGCCGCGGTGGATCTGGCGCTGGTGCTGCCCATGCTGACCCAGCCCACGACACTGGCCCGCTGGCGGGCCGCGACGGCGCTGGCCATACGGGACAGCGCGGTGCTCTCCCTTACACGTGACGCGGGTCGCACGCTCCTGACCGGTACGGACGCTACCGCCGCCCTGCAACAGATTTCAGGCGATACGTCCACCATCATGACCCTGCGCCGCTGGCTGGCGGCAAAGCTGCCGACCTGGCGACTGGGCTAACGCCCCGTGCCGCGTCCGGCACGGCGCAGCAGCACCCGCACCGCACCCTGATTGGCGGCATGTGGATGGACAACCGCCAGAATAAGCCGCCCCAGATCACCGCGCCCCAGCCAGAACGGCAGCTCGCGCCGCAGAATGCCGCCATTGAGGCCGCTGCCCAGCCCCGTAATGATTTCGACACAACGTACGTTGTCGGCATGTGCCTGTATCAGGAAGGTATGCAGGCGATGGAAGGCCGTCTGCGCCACCTGTCCATGCAGGTCGAGCCTGCGCGCGGGCCGTAGCTTGCCGCTGACGAGGCCACGCCAGCTTGTATCGTCCATTCCCGGCCTGCGCACGCCAATTTCAAACGGGCCGCCCCTGCCCTTCTGCACGGTCACGCTATGGCCGGGGGTTCCGTGCACGCCGTGCATGTTTCCCGCCGCAAGGCGCTGCAACTGTTCCGGGGTGGTAAGGGGCGCGTGTTTATCCGTTCCCGCCGCCGGAGTGGCCGCAACAGTGGGAGAAATGTCGGGCGTCGCCTGCCGGGCCGCGCGCAGGGGGGCGATACCCTGCGCGAAGGCCGTCCACAGGGCCGCCTCCTCCTCATTCAGTCTGCGCTGCCTCACCGTCTGATTCCTTTCCCTGGCCAGCGGCCCGTGCATATAGAATCACACCCCGCCGGTCGGGTCCATGTTTTCAGCCATGGGCCACAATGCAAAAACCCTGCCGCATGAACGGCAGGGCCTGCATTTCCCATAGGGAAAAGGATTACGGGACCGTGTTACGCAGGGTCTCGCCCTGATAACGCCCGGTCAGCGTATTGAGGAAGGCCACGATATCCGCCACGTCCTGATCCGAAATATCGTGATCGGGCGTCTGGTAGCGCGCCATGTCCCGCACGGCCTGATCCAGCGTCTTGACGCTGCCATCGTGGAAATAGGGGCCGGTCAGCGCGATATTGCGCAGGTTGGGCACCTTGAAGCGTTCCATGTCCGCCGGGTTGTGGGTGACTTCGATACGTCCCTTGTCCGCATCGGTCAGCGGACCGCCACGGGCTGCGAAGTAGTTACCTTCCAGCCCCATCGGCTCGAATGCCTGCCCACCCATGGACGGACCGGTATGGCAGCCAGAGCAGCCAACATCCTTGAACAGCGCGTAACCATGTTTTTCCTGCGTGTTCAGGGCGGCGTCATCGCCCTTCAGGTACTGGTCGAAGCGGCTGTCCGGCGTGATCAGCGTCTTTTCATATTCGGCGATAGCATCCGTGATCGTGGCCTGATTGATCGCATCGGACCCGAAGGCCGCCTGGAAATCCGCGACATAGGACGGATCAGCCGCCAGATGGGCCGCGACAACCGACCAGTCATGCGATCCCATCTCGACCGGGTTCATGACCGGACCGGCCGCCTGTTCGGCCAGCGTGCGGGCACGACCATTCCAGAACTGGCTTTTGTTGAAGGCGGCGTCAAACACGGTGGGGACATTGATCGGGCCTTTCTGCCCGTTGATGCCCGTCGCGGTCACCAGACCGTCAACCCCGCCATGCTGCAGGCTGTGGCAGCTTGCGCAGCTTAACCCGCCATTGCCCGAAAGCTGCCGGTCAAAGAACAGGCGCTGGCCCAGCGCGACCTTGTGGCTGTCCACCGGAATGGATTCGGGCACCGGCTGCACGGGTTCGCCTGCAAACCGGTCGGCAACGCCCTGTGTGGCGTAATGCTGGCGCCGTTCCTGCGCGATCCACGACAGCATGCTGTCACGCTGCGCCGCCGACAGATGGGCATGCCAGTGCATGAGCAGGTACAGCGTGGGCGGCATGCGGTTCTGGTGGATGACTTCCTCGATCCGGGCCAGAGGTTCCTCATCGGGAACGCCACCGTTCTGCAGGGCCTCGATCACCGGTTCAACGCGGAAATGGCGCAGGCCCTGATCGCGGTCGCGGCTCATGAGGGTATTGGCCACCGGCAGGCTGAAATAGAACGGCAGATCAACCTTCGCCGCGTGGCAGTAGTCGCACCGTGCCTCGCGGATGACGTTCAGCGCTGCCGTGGATGCCGCATCCACCCCGGCCCCCGCCGGTGCGGGCGCCGTCGCATGATCGAAATGGTCAAGATAGGCGACCGTTGCGCCATAAACCACGCCGCCGGCGGCGATCGCCCCCAGCACTGCCTTCCTTACCGACATGCCAACCCCTTCATTCGTTATCTGTGGGGCGTTCTGGCCGATTCAGGGATT
Organism: Komagataeibacter saccharivorans; assembly: GCF_003207825.1. Taxonomy (GTDB): domain Bacteria; phylum Pseudomonadota; class Alphaproteobacteria; order Acetobacterales; family Acetobacteraceae; genus Komagataeibacter; species Komagataeibacter saccharivorans. The sequence continues at coordinate 66,107 of NZ_NKTY01000005.1, forward strand.
ATTTGTCAAAATAATCGTTTCAATAGAAACCATCAAATATTTCGATCAGACGCTGCGGTCGTGCCTTCCGCCTCCACCTGCATAGCCTGCCGTACCCGCTGGCGGGCGACATTGACATAAATGGTATCCAGATCGATTCCGATGCCCTGCCCCCCTTCGCGCACGGCGGCAACCAGCGTCGTGCCCGTGCCCATGAACGGGTCCAGCACCACTGGCGCGCTCTTGCCATGCAGGCGGATGCACATCTGCGGCAGCAGCACCGGAAACGTGCCGGGATGGTGGAATTTCTGTGCCTTGCCCTGCACCGTTTCATACGGGATGAACCATGTATCGCCCCGGCAGCGCCGGTCCTGCCGGTGGCCGCGCCGCGCGATATTGGATTTGTCCATGTAGGGCACGCCAATATCCAGTCGGCTCAGCCCTACATTTCCCGTACGGGTCAGGTGGAAAAGATGTTCATGGTTGCGGTTCAGGTAGCGCGGGCTGTTGACCGGCTTGAAATGCCCGTGGGTATCCGTCCCTACCGAAATGGATTTGACCCATGAGATATGGTTCTGCAGCACGAACAGTTCACGCAGCCGGACCATAAGCTCGAACGGCAGCCAAGGCTGCGCGGATGAACCGGCCACATTAAGAAAGAACGACCCGTCGGGCCGCATGACCCGGCGGACTTCCCGCGCCACCTCGACCATCCAGTCCAGATAGCCTTCTTCCGCCAGCCGGTCGCGGTAGGTACGGTATTTCAGTCCGATATTATAGGGCGGCGAGGTCACGACAACGTCCACGCTGTCGGCCTCCATCCGGCGCAGGGCGCGTACGCAGTCGCCACGCACCAGCAGGTGCGGCCCTTCGGTATAGCGGGTGGTCCGCGGCAGGCGCGGAGGAGATGCGCAAGCCTGCCCCGCGCGGGGTCGCCCTGTCATGGTGGTACGCTCTTCACTCCGCGGGACGGGCGGATCTGTGGTGTTTATCTTTCCGCCTGACCGGGCTGCCACGGGGGACCAGCACGATCATCTGCCCGCCTGAACGCAGGTTTCCTGCCGTCTGGGCCGCTTCGGGTCCCCAACCCATATACAGGTCGGCCCGGTCCGGGCCCTTGATGTCGGTGCCCAGATCCTGTGCGAAATCAAGGCGGTTCCACTGCGCCTCATGCCCGTCAACCGGAATCTGCGCCTGCACCCATACCGGGCTTCCAAGCGGAATGAAATCCCGGTCAATCGCCATGGAACGGCCCGGCGTCAGGTCCACGCCCAGCGCGCCCGGCGCACCGGCCAGCGCATTGCCCTGATCCAGTTGCCGGAAAAAGACGTAATTCGGGTTCTGTTCCATCATCTGCGTCGCCTGGGCCGGATTCGCTTCCAGCCAGCCACGGATGGATGCCATGTTCACATCCTCGGCCTTCAGCAGTCCCTGTGCGACCATGACGCGGCCCAGCGGCACATAGGGCTGGCCATTCAAGCCATCGAAACCCAGCCGGACCACCCTGTCATCAGGCAGGCGCACACGTCCCGCCCCCTGAATCTGCAGGAAGAACAGGTCAACCGGATCGGCCAGCCACAGCATTTCAAGCTTTTTATGCGCCAGCGCGCCCTGATCGATCTGCGCACGGGTCCAGTACGGCACGATCTGCCTGCCCTGCCGGCGTCCGGTCACGACATGGCCCTGACTGTCATGCTCGCGCACCAGATCGGGGGGACGACGGTAGACAGGGGTCTGGTAAATGCCGCCACGCCGGAGCGAACCCCGGATTTCGGGTTCATAATAGCCGGTGAACAGCATGCCATCGGCCCTTGTTCCCGCAGCAAGGCGGTAGGGGACGAACCATGTCTCGAAAAACGTGCGGGCCGCCACGCGATCGCCTGCAGGAACAGTGCGCGCGGCTTCACACGCTGCCTGCCAGTCCCCTACCCGTCGGCCGGGACGCCTGGCGGTGTCATCTCCGCCAAGGGTGCTGTCGGGGGGCAGGCTCTGGACCTTGTGACAGTCCTGAAGGAAAACCGGAAGGGCCTGTTCAAGCGCATCATCCTGCCAGCCCGCCAGTGCCGCGAAGGTGGTGGGGCCGGACCGGTTCTTCCTGCCGCCCATATCCGGATTGATGATCTGGCAGCCGCACAGCGCAATGACAGCGCATAGCGGCGCAATATGTCTGAATGCTTTCATGGACATGAATGAATCACGGACTTATCGGTAAATTATGGCAGGATGACCTTACGCGCTGCGGCTTGCACCCAGCCGCCAGTCCGCGCCATTGCTGCTTACGCCCAGAATGCGTTCGAATGTCCACAGGTCCGAGAATTCGGTCACGGCATCGACACCCGCCACCGGCTGGCCATTGCTGTCCAGCGTCAGGCTGATCTGGTCGGACACGATCCGGACCTCGATCCGGGCGACCGGATTCGGGGCGGCCGTTTCATCCACTTCCGCATCGACAATGGCAATATCGGTAATATCGCGGATCTCGCTGCGCAGCGTCTCGCCAACCTGCTTGCAGGCCTGTATCGCGGCATCGAAAGTGGCGTAGGTCGCGACCGTCAGCTTTTCACGCAGCACGGCAAGATCACCGGTGGCATAGGCCCCCACGATCTGGCGGAAGGCGGGTTCCACCCCTTTGGCGAAGGCGTCCGCCGTGAAACCGGGCTGTAGCGCCCCGATGCGGGCCAGAACGCCACCCACGCGGGTATCGGGCGAAGGAATGTCATAGGTTACGGCAGGCGGCGGCGGTTCGGCGGCTTTTTCAGCTACGGGCTGGACCGGGGGCGGCGCCATGACGGGACGCATCGCCGGTTCGGCCCCGACCCGGCGCCCAAGGATACCACGCAGGCGAAGAACAAGGAAAACAGCCACCAGCCCCAGAATAACCAGATCCAGAGGAAAATGACCAAAAGAGAAATTCATGCCGCGCGTCCATAACCGCAGGCGGGCAAGCCTGCCAGAAATAAGCCTGCCCACAACATAGGCAACGCCCGGAGCCAGCACAATGCGCAAGAGCCGTTAAAATTCCCACGGCTGCTATGGCATCGCCTGCTGGCGCATGCTACGGCCAGAGGATACGAGATTCACTTCTGTTTTCCGCGTATCTCTTGGAGAATGTAGACAAGCATGTCCGACACGACTCAGCCGACCACCCCCGAAAACGGCCAGAGCGCGCCCCCGGCCCTGCCGCTGGCGATCAACCTTCAATATATCAAGGACCTCTCGTTCGAAGTGCCCGCGGGTGCGGAAATCTTCGCGACCCTGCGCACCAACCCGCAGATTTCGGTCAATATCGACGTTCAGGCCAACCGCCTGGAACAGGAACAGCCGGTGTTCGAGGTGATCCTGACCGTCAAGGCCGAAGCCAGCGAACCCCCGCAGAAGGAAGGCGGCCCCGCCGGGCGTCCGGTGTTCATCGCCGAACTGTCCTATGCCGCGATCGCGACGCTGAACAACCCGCCTGCGGAACTGATCGAACCGATCCTGCTGGTGGAAGTGCCGCGCCTGATCTTCCCCTACGTGCGCAATATCCTGAGCGAAGTCACCCGTGATGGCGGCTTCCCGCCGGTGGTGCTGCAGCCGATCGACTTCGTCGCGCTGTGGCAGGCCAAGCGCAACTCCTTCGACCAGACGCCGGGCCACGCCTGAACCCATGCGGCGGTAACGCTGCATGACGGGCCGGGAGCGCAGGCTTCCGGCCTTTTTTAATGGATAAAACCGGGTTCAATCCGCGCCGAGGGCGGCCAGCATGGCGTCCTGATCCGGGCGTGCCGCGACCGTGACCGCCCGCCAGCGCGGGCCGGTTTCAAGGGCGGCAGCTACGTTGGTGGACATGGCGATGGCCTGTACCTCCGCCAGCATGGGGCGCAGCGCCGCATCAAGCGCAGTGACAAACGCCTGCGCCGTGCGGGTGGAATAGAACATGACCGACCTAACCTGCCCCGCCAGCAGCGCGGCACGCACGGGTGCAGGCAGCCGCCGTTCGGGATGGACCGCATAGACGCAGCGCCGCACCACCCGGAAACCCGCGCCACGCAGATCCGTGGCCATTTCACGCCCGTAACCCCGCCCGACGGCCAGCAGCAGCCGCGCGCCCTGCGGCGCAGCGGTGTGGATAAGGCTGGACAGGGCATCCGCCGTGCCCGCCGCCGTCATGACATGATTGAAACCCACGCTGCGCATACGCGCGCCAGTCGCCTGACCCACCACATAGCATGGCACATCGTGCCATTGCGGGTGATTTACGGCTGCAATCGCCTGCCCGCTTGTCAGCACCAGCCCGTCGGGACGTGGGCCATCGGCTGTCAGGGCATGCTGCTCGATACGCAGCATGGGGGCTGCAACCGGATGCAGACCCAGCCGTGTCACCGCCGCCATGGTGGGCGCAAGGCCCGGCGGCGGTCGGGTAATGATGACGCCGTTGCGCGACGCGGCACGGAAAGGCGGGACGCCCCTATTCGGCAAAGATGTCAGCCGGGCTGTCCGCGCGCAGGCTGCGACCGAGATCCCGGCCCAGACGCGCCGCATCCCCCGGTGCGCCACTGATGGAGCGTTTGAGCAGGAACGACCCGTCTTCGCGCGCGACAAGGCCGGTCAGGTGCAGTTCCGGCGCGCCCCCGGCCACGACCGGGATCAGCCGTGCATACCCGCCGATGGGGGTGCGGCACGAACCATCCAGTTCCGCCAGCAGCGCGCGTTCCGCCGTGGCGACGGCACGGGCCTCATAATCCTCGATTGCGGAAAGCAGTTCGCGCAGTTCCACATCGCTTTCACGCACGGTCACGCCCACAATGCCCTGCCCGGCCGCCGGCACCATGATGGTGGGATCAAGGATGACATCGGCACGGTCTTCCATGCCAAGGCGGCGCAGCCCGGCATAGGCCAGCAGCGTCGCATCGCACTGACGCGCCGCCAGCTTGTCCAGACGGGTCTGCACATTGCCGCGCAGCAGCCCGAAGCGCAGGTCGGGCCGGACATGCAGCATCTGCGCCTGACGGCGGACGGAGGCACAGCCCACCAGCGCGCCCTGCGGAAGGGCGGCATACGGGTCGGCGGGGTCCGGTTCATCACAGTCGGGGCCAAGGATCAGCACATCGCGCGCGTCCTCGCGCTTGAGGGTGCAGGCCAGCACCAGCCCCGGCGGCAGCGTGGTTTCCAGATCCTTGAGGCTGTGGACGGCGAAATCAATCCGGCCATCGGCAAGGGCTTCATGGATTTCCTTGGCGAAAAGACCCTTCCCGCCAATTTCCGCCAGCTTGCGGTTGAGCACCTGATCGCCGGTCGTGCTGATCTGGTGTTCCTGAAACGCGCCCATGTCGCGCAGCACCGGACAGAACCGGGTCAGCACCGTCAGGAAGGCCCGCGTCTGCACCAGCGCAAGCGGAGAGGCGCGCGTCCCGACCTTCAGCGGCAACTGCCGCCGGTGGGGTTCGGCGCGTGTGGTTTCCTTTCGCTGGCGGGCAGCGGCCTCGGCCGCGACTTTCTGTAGCGCGGACGACGGAAACGGGGCTGATGGCTTTGCGGACTCCATCTCGCGTGTCTATTACCACATAACGATAAAGGAAAGATGACATTCCGCACCGCCGGATTGTAAATTGCGCCATGCCCGACGCCACACAGACACCCCCCGAAATGCCAACTCCCGTTATGGCCATTGAATCTTCGTGCGATGACACGGCCTGCGCCATCGTTACGACAGACGGTCGGATACTGGCAGAAACGACATTATCGCAATCCGGCCATGTGCCATTCGGCGGGGTCGTGCCCGAAATCGCGGCCCGCGCCCATCTTTCCGCGCTGCCCGCGCTGGTGCGCGACACGCTGGCGGCCGCGAACCTGCAGCCCCGTGATCTGGGGGCGATTGCCGCGAGCTGCGGGCCGGGCCTGATCGGTGGGCTGATCGTGGGGGCCGACATGGGCAAGGGCATGGCCATCGCGCTGGACCGCCCCTTCATTGCCGTCAACCATATCGAGGCCCACGCCCTGACCGCGCGCCTGCCCGGCATTGCCCCCAACGGCGCGCCCTTCCCCTACCTGCTGCTGCTGGTGTCGGGTGGGCACTGCCAGTGCATCGCGGTGGAAGGGGTGGGCCATTACCGCAGGCTGGGCGGCACGATCGACGATGCGGCGGGGGAAGCGTTCGACAAGGTCGCCAAGATGCTGGGGCTTGGCTGGCCCGGCGGCCCGGCGGTGGAACAGCTTGCGCGCGAAGGCGATCCGCATGCGGTAGCCCTGCCCCGTCCCCTCATGGGCCGGGCGGGATGCGACTTTTCATTTTCGGGCCTCAAGACCGCCGTGGCGCAGAAACTCCCGACCGAGGTGCGCACGGCCCTTTCACGCCAGCAGGCGGCGGACCTTGCCGCCAGTTTCCAGCAGGCGGTGAGTGACATCGTCATCGACCGCCTTGGCCATGCGCTGGAAATGATGGAGCGTCCGACCACGCTGGTGGTCGCGGGCGGGGTTGCGGCCAATGGCGTACTGCGCGCCCGGCTGCGGGAATTCGCCAGCGCGCATGACCTGCCCTTCGCCGCGCCACCGCTGCGCCTGTGCACGGACAATGCGGTCATGGTGGCATGGGCCGCGATCGAAACCATGCACGCGCGGCGCGACCTCGGCCTGCCCATCCCTGATGACATCGCCATGCGCCCCCGCCCCCGCTGGCCGCTATCGGAAATGGCTGCGCGCATGACGGTGGACGATACGCCCCGGCCCCCTGCGGGAGCATGACGTTACCGTTGCTGACCTTCCGTTACACGACATGTCCACACTGCCGCGCCCCGACCCTTGCATGGCAACCCCAACTGGCGCATTGCGATTAAACCGAAAAAACAGAATGCCGGGTACGGCACACACCTCCGGGGAATGAACGGATGACGCACACCGCACGGATTGCCGTTATCGGCGCAGGCGCATGGGGCACGGCACTGGCCATGCAGGCCGCGCGCGCCGGTGCCGATGTCAGCCTGTGGGCACGCAATCCCGCCACCATGTCCGCAGGCCGCGTCATGCCCCGCCTGCCCGGTTTTGCCCTGCCGCCGACCATTACCGTCACCAGTGACCTGCCCCGTCAGGCGGACCTGATCCTGCTGGCCTGTCCCATGCAGCATCTGCGCGCCACGGCGGCGATGGTCCCGGCCTGCGCGCCGCTGATCGCGTGCTGCAAGGGGATCGAACGCGAAACCGGCCTCATGCCGCTACAGGTGCTGACAGGGCTGTTTCCCCACAGCGTGCTGGGCGTTCTGTCCGGTCCCAATTTCGCGCATGAAATCGCAGCCGGACTGCCCGCCGCCGCCGTACTGGCCAGCCCCGACCGCGCACAGGCGCGCAGGCTGGCCGACCTGCTGACCACGCCCGCCTTCCGCCTGTATGCCAGCGATGACCCGACCGGCGTGCAACTGGGCGGGGCGGCCAAAAATGTCGTCGCCATCGCCGCCGGGGCCGCCATGGGCGCGAAACTGGGCGAAAACGCGCGCGCAGCACTGATGACACGCGGCATAGCCGAACTGGCCCGCCTGTCACACGCGCTTGGCGGGCGGCCCGAAACGCTGTCCGGTCTGGCGGGGGTGGGCGACCTGCTGCTGACCTGCACGGGTCAGGCTTCACGCAATTACCGGCTGGGACTGGCGATCGGGCAGGGCACGCCCGCACCGCAGGCGGCACAGGCGCTGGAAGGCGTGGCCGAAGGCATGGCCACCGCCCCGGCGCTGTACCAGCTTGCGCAGCGCCACGATGTCAGCACCCCCGTCATCGCCACCGTAACGGGACTGCTTGCGGGAACGATCGACATGGCCGAAGCCAGCCGCCGCCTGCTGGCGCGGCCCGTCGGGCACGAATTCGCATGAAGGTTCCACGCCGCCACATTTCACACACGCGAACTGACCGCTTGACCACCGCCATCACAGCCTGCAATCGGGTCACTCCGGCGCGCATACAGAACCGAGCTTTTCAATGACCACAATCCATGACTTCGTCCTGCCCAGCCTGAACGGAGGGGAGATCGATCTTTCCACCCTGCGGGGAAAGCCGATCCTTATCGCCAACACGGCCTCCCGATGCGGTTTCACGCCGCAATATGAAGGATTGCAGAACCTGTGGACGACGTGGCGCAGCCACGACCTGATGGTCATTGGCGTGCCGTCGAATGATTTTGGCGCACAGGAACCCGGCACCCCCGACGAAATCACCACCTTCTGCCAGCGCAACTACAGCGTCACCTTCCCCCTGACCGCCAAGAGCCATGTCAAGGGACCGCAGGCGATTCCCCTGTTCCGCTGGCTGGCGCGGGAAGGTGGTTTCCTGTCGCTGCCGCGGTGGAATTTCTACAAATACCTGATCGGGCGCGACGGCAATCTGGTGAACTGGTTCACATCCATCACATCCCCCGAATCGCGGCGCGTGCGCATGGCGGTCGAACGCGCCGTGATGGACCACTGATGACGGATCGAAGCGGCGGGCATTTCCTGCTGGCGCGATGCTGAAGGGCTTTCTGACCGTAAGCGGCTGGACCATGATCAGCCGCGTGCTGGGGCTGGTGCGCGACCAGCTTCTTGCGGCCTTTCTGGGCACTGGCGTTGCGCAGGACGCCTACCAGATCGCTTTCCGCCTGCCCAACATGTTCCGCCGCCTGTTTGGCGAAGGGGCGCTGAACGCCGCCTTCGTGCCGCTGTTCTCCTCCCTGCTGGAACGCGAAGGCAAGGACACCGCCCGGCGCTTTGCGTGCGAGACGATGAGCGTGCTGCTGTCATGGCTGCTGCTGCTGACCGTGCTGGGGGAAGTTTTCATGCCCGGCGTGCTGAGCGTGATCGCGCCGGGCTTCACCCATGGCGGCGCGCGCGATTCGCTGGCCATATCGCTCAGCCGCATCACCTTTCCCTACCTGCTGCTGATCTGCGGGGCCGCGCTGGTGTCGGGCGTGCTGAACGGCATGCATCAGTTTGGCGTGGCGGCGGCGGCCTATGTCAGCTTCAACGTGATCGGCATTGCCGCCATCCTGATCCTGCCACCCTTCACGGGTGATGTCGCGCATGCTGCCGCATGGGGGGTGAGCGCATCGGGCGTGGTCCAGTTTGGCATCCTGCTTTACGCCGCCCGCCGCGCGGGCATGCGGCTGCGGCTGGTCATGCCCTGCCTTACGCCCCGCATCCGCACCCTGCTGGCGCGGATGGGCGTGGGACTGGTGGGCAGCGGCATCACGCAGATCAATTTCATGGTGGACACCATCATCGCCACCCTGCTGCCGGCGGGTAGCGTTTCGCTCATGTATTTCGCTGACCGGGTGAACCAGCTTCCCCTTGGCGTGCTGGGGGCGGCGGCGGGCACCACATTGCTGCCGGTACTGACCCGTTCGCTTGCGGCGGGAGATATCGCGGGTGCGCACCGCACGCAGGGCCGGGCCATTTCCTATGCGCTGGTCCTGACGCTGCCAGCGGCGGCGGGGCTGCTGGTCGTTGCGGCCCCGGTGATGATGGCGCTGTTCGGTCATGGCCATTTCTCGGCGCGGGATGCGGTTCTGGCGGCACAGTCGCTGCGTGCCTACGCTGTGGGCCTGCCCGCCTTCGTGCTGGTCAAGGTGCTCTCACCGGGGTTTTTCGCCCGTGGCGATACCCGCACGCCGGTTCTGGTGGGACTTGGCACGCTGGTACTGAACTTCATCCTCAACATAAGCTTCATGCACTGGCTGGCGCATATCGGACCGCCACTGGCCAGCAGTCTGGCCGCCATGGTCAACGCGGGCGTTCTGGCGTTCATCCTGATGCGGCGCGGGGCGCTGATGCCCGATCCGCTGCTTGTCCGCCAGCTTGGTGGCATGGTCATGTGCGCGGCCCTGATGGCGGCAGGGCTTGTGGCGGCGGGATACACGCCGCTGGGCGGGGCGATGCAGGCCGGTCCCGTGCTGCGCATTGTGGATGTGGGCGTGCTGATCGCCATTGGCATAAGCATCTACCTTGCGGCGCTGCACCTGCTGGGGATCACCGATATGCGACAGGTCGCCAGTGCCATCAACCGCCGGTTGCACCGCAACAGGCAGGCATAGGAAAGCCATAAAATCCGGACTGGCGAATCCGCCATCCCGCCGCTAGACACCGGGCATGACATTCCCATCCCCCGAAGGTGCTTCGCCCGCCATGGCGCAGTGGTTCGCGCTTAAAGCCGAACATCCCGATGCGCTCCTGTTCTTCCGGATGGGAGATTTCTACGAACTGTTTTTCAACGATGCGGAAGCAGCGGCCTCCGCGCTGGATATCTCACTGACCGCACGCGGCACGCATGGGGGGGAGCCCATTCCCATGTGCGGCGTGCCGGTGCATGCGGCGCAGGCCTATCTGGCCCGGCTGATCCGCCGGGGTTTTCGCGTATCGGTGGCGGAACAGACGGAACAGCCACGCAAGGGACGCCCCGCATCCAAGGGACCGCTGCGGCGCGCGGTCGTGCGGCTGATCACGCCGGGCACCCTGACGGAAGATGAACTGCTGGAAGCGGGACGGCAGAACCTGCTGGCCTGCATCGTCTGCCCCACCGGCCGCGACAGCGCCGATCCGGGTCTGGCATGGATCGATATTTCCACCGGCCTGTTTGAAACCGCGTGCGTCCCGGCGCGCGACATGCACGACCTGCTGGGCCGTCTGGACCCGGCGGAAATCCTGTGCACGGACAATGTCGAACTGGGTGATTTCGCCGACCGCCGCACCCCTGTCCTGCTGCCCGCAGGCCCGGAGGCCGCCCGCCAGCGCATGGCGGAAGCCTTCGGCGTGGCCAGTCTGGACGCGTTCGGCACCTTCAGCGATGCGGAAGCGCTGGCCGCCGGGGCCGCCATCGATTACATCCGCCGCAGTCAGGCGGGGCAGTTGCCGCGCCTGTCGCATCCCCGGCCCAGCTACAGCGGGGATGTCCTGGGCCTCGACCCCGCCACGCGGGCAAGCCTTGACCTGCTGCGCACACGCGATGGCACGACCGAGCATACCCTGTTCGCAGCCGTGGCCCGCACGGTTACCGCAGCGGGCAGCCGCCTGCTGGCGGACTGGATCGCAGCCCCCCTGACCGATCCCGAGCGCATCGCCCGCCGTCAGGCAGGATGGACGTGGCTGCTGGACAAGCACGGCATACGCGATGACCTGCGCGCCTGCCTGCGCACCGCGCCCGACATGGCGCGCGCGCTTGGCCGTCTTTCACTGGGGCGGGGGCAGCCACGCGATGCGGTCGCGATCCGCATCGCCCTTGGGGTCGCGCGCGAGGTCGGACAGATCCTGAACCGGCAGGAAGAACTGCCCCCCATACTGGCGCAGGCCGTGGGCCATCTGGACCGCGCGCATGAACTGCAGGACCTGCTGGCGCGCGCACTGGCCGAAAACCCGCCCGCCCGCCTTGATGACGGCGGCATCATCGCCACGGGTTATGATGAGGAACTGGATGCGCAGCGCGAACTGCGCGACGGCAGCCGCCGCGTTATCGCCGCCCTGCAGAAGGAATATGCCGAACAGTTCGACATCGCCAACCTCAAGATCCGTCACCATGCGCAGCTTGGCTATGTGATCGAGGTTCCGGCAGCCGCCAGTGCGCGCCTGCGCGGGCATGAGGACCTCATCATGCGGCAGGGCACGGCCAGCGCCAGCCGCTTTTCAACCGAACGGCTGGTCAGCCTTGACCAGCAGATCGCACAGGCGGCTGAAAACGCCGGCCTGCGCGAACGCCACCTGTTCACGCAGGTCGTGCGCCACATTCTGGATGAAGCCGCCCTGCCGGACATGGCCGCCGCCCTGTCCTGCATCGACATCGCGCAGTCCTGCGCCATGCTGGCGGGCGGGGGTACATGGTGCTGCCCCGTGGTGGGAGATGACACGGGTTTCGTCATCGAAGGCTGCCGCCATCCGGTGGTGGAAGCAGCCCTGCCCAGGAACGCACGCTTCACCCCCAATGACTGCGACCTTGAACCCGACCGCCGCATCATGCTGCTGACCGGCCCCAACATGGCGGGCAAATCGACCTTCCTGCGGCAGACGGCGCTGGCGGTCATTCTGGCGCAGGCCGGGCTGCCGGTGGCGGCGCAGGCCATGCGCATCGGGGTGGTGGACCGCCTGTTCTCCCGCGTGGGTGCTGCCGATGACCTTGCGCGCGGTCGCTCCACCTTCATGGTGGAAATGACCGAGACCGCAGCCATCCTCAATCAGGCGGGACCGAAATCGCTAGTGGTGGTGGACGAGATCGGGCGCGGCACCTCCACGCTCGATGGTCTGGCCATTGCATGGGCCGTGCTGGAAACGCTGCATTCCACCCTGCGCTCGCGTGCCATCTTCGCCACCCATTTCCATGAACTGGCCGAACTGGCCAACAGCATGCCGCGCCTTTCCCCCCACACCATGAGCGTGCGGGAATGGAAGGGGCAGGTCATTTTCCAGCACGAGGTCATTCCCGGCTGCGCGCGGCGGAGCTGGGGCGTGCATGTCGCCCGTCTGGCGGGCGTGCCCGAACCGGTGGTGCGCCGCGCGGGCAGGCTGCTGGGCATGCTGGAAAAGGAACGCGGCAGGCAGGCGCCGCCACTGCCCCTGTTTGAACAGCACATGGCGGAAAAGCCCGAAGAGGACATCGCGCCCCCATCCCCCGCCGTTCCGCCCGCCGTGGTGGACATGCTGGAAGAACTGGACCCGGATGCGCTCAGCCCTCGCACGGCGCTGGAAATGCTTTATAAACTCAAAAAACTGTTGAAAGCCTGATACAGCACTGGACCTGCCGCCATTAAGGGCGGCACACTCCAACCCTTATCCCTATCGTCATTCACAGGACGCCATCTGGCCACGATGTCGAACGCCGCCCCCCTTAACGCCTCCTCCGTCGAGGCGATGACAGACGCCCTCCATGCCGCCCTTTTCCCGCCGGGGGGCACCGACGATACGCGCGCCCTGCCGCGTGAGGAGGCGATCGGGCTGTTCCGCCGCCACCTGTCGCGCTATCAGGCCCATGTGCGCGAGGCGTTCGAGCACCACCACCTGGGCGGGGCGGAAGCGGGCAAGCTGCTTGCCGCCTATACCGATGGCATGATCCGGGTACTGGGCGAGTTCGCCATGCGGGAAGCCGGGATCGACTCGCAGCCCGAAGCCCCGTTCGCCGTTGCCGCGACTGGCGGATACGGGCGCGGCCTTCTGGCCCCGTTCAGTGATATCGACCTTCTGTTCCTGACAGCGGACACGCAGGCGGAAGATGTGCGGGCCTGCGTGGAATACATCCTGTATTTCCTGTGGGATCTGGGGCTGAAGGTCGGGCATGCCACCCGCACCATCAACGAATGCATTGCGGAGGCGGAAGCCGACACCACGGTCCGCACCACCCTGCTCGACGCGCGCGTGCTGACGGGTAGCGAGACCCTGTTTTCCATGTTCCAGGCCCGCTATATCGTGGCCTGCGTGCGGGCGGGGGCCGACCGTTTCATTACCGACAAGCGCAAGGAACGCGCGGCGCGCCACCAGCGCTTTGGCGACAGCCCCTACCTTGTCGAACCCAACATCAAGGAAGGCCGGGGTGGCCTGCGCGACCTGCAGACGCTGTACTGGATGTGCCGCTATACCTTCGGCACCCGGCATGTATCCGACCTGCTTGCGCCCGGGTTCAGTGAACTCGGCCTGCTGACCGAACAGGAAGCCAAGCGCGCGCGGCGGGCATGGGACTTCCTGTGGCGTGTGCGCTTTCACCTGCATTACGTATCGGGCCGGGCGGAAGAGCGCCTGACATTCGATGTACAGCCGGTTGTGGGCGGGCGCATGGGTTACACCCGCCATGGTCGGCAGGTGGGCGTGGAGCGGTTCATGCGCCACTACTTTCTGACCGTGCGCGAGGTCATGCGCCTGACGCTGGTGCTGGAACCCGCCGTGCTGCGACAGGCCCTTGGCCCCGTGGCCAATGCGCCCGAAGCCGACAGCCAGATGCGCGATGCGGGCTTTACCGTGCTGGATGGCCGCATCCTGCCACAGCGCGGCACGTCGTTTGAAAACGAACCCATCCAGATGATGCGCCTGCTGGACTGGGCCAAGAAGCGCAAGCTGCCCATCCATCCCATGGCCATGCACCAGTTGATCCGCTGGGAACGCAAGGCCGCCAGCCTGCGCGGCGATCCGGAAACCGCGCGTATCTTCCTTGACCTCATGTGTGGCGATCCGCCCGAACGTCAGGCCCGCACGCCACGCGCGGGCGAGACACCGGATGCGCCGGATGCCTCCCCCAGTTTCCACCTGATGGATGAGGGACGGCGCAAGGGCAACGCCTACTGGCTGCATATCCTTAACGAGACCGGCCTCATGGGTCGCCTGCTGCCCGACTGGTCGCGTGTCGTGGGGCAGATGCAGTTCGACACCTACCATGTGTTCACGGTTGATGAGCACATCATCGACGCGCTGCGCATTATGGGCCGGGTGGAACATGGCCAGATGGCCGATGAAATCCCCATCGCCTACGATCTTGCGCATAACCTGCATTCGCGCCGCGCGCTGTATGTTGCGGTGATGCTGCATGACATCGCCAAGGGCCGGGGCGGCGACCATTCGGAAATCGGTTCGCAGATCGCGCTGTATGTCTGCCCCGAACTGGGCATGGACAGCGAGGAGACGGAAACCGTTTCATGGCTGGTGCTGCATCACCTGCTGCTCAGCCACACCGCGTTCCAGCGTGATATCGACGACCCCAAGACCATCCTTGACCTTGCCGACATCATCCAGTCGCCCGAGCGCCTGCGCCTGCTGCTTTTGCTGACCATCGTGGACATGCGCGCCGTGGGTCCGCGCGTATGGAACGCATGGAAGGCGACGCTGCTGAACGAACTGTACATGCGCGTGGCCGAAGTGCTGGAAGGCAGCCTTGCCACCACCGAACGCGACGTGCGCGTGGAACGCGCCAAGGCCGCCACCGCACAGTGGCTGGTGGAAGAAGGCATGAACGCCACCGATGTCGGCCACTTCATGGATCTGGGCTATGGCAGTTACTGGCTGTCGTTCGATCACGATACCCATGCCCGCCATGCCCGGCTGATTGGCGATTCCGAACGCCTGCATTCCCCCCTTACGGTAGAAACCCAGCCGCTTCCCGCCCGGGGCGTGACCGAGGTTACGATCTATGCCGCCGACCATCCCGGCCTGTTTTCCAAGATCGCGGGGGCGGTGGCCATTTCCGGGGCCTCGATCGTGGATGCGCGTATCCATACCATGACCAATGGCATGGCGCTGGATACGCTTTGGATTCAGGATGCGGGCGGCGCCGCGTTCGAGGAACCGCAGCAGCTTGGCCGCCTGTCGCTGCTGATCGAACAGGCGTTGACGGGCCGCATCAATATCGACCGCGAGATTGCCCAGTGTGGCCGCCGTCTGAGCGGGCGGCGCATGCGGGCCATCCATGTGCCGCCGCGCGTGGTGATCGACAACCGGGCGTCGAACACCTGCACCGTAGTCGAAATCAATGGTCGGGACCGCCCCGGCCTGCTGCATGATGTCACCGCCGCACTGAGCGAACAGAAACTGCAGATCGCGTCGGCCCATATCACCACCTACGGCGTGCGGGCAGTGGACGTGTTCTACGTCAAGGACCTGTTCGGCCTGAAGATAACGGACAAGGAACGCCTGAACCGCATCCGCACTGCCCTGCTGTCCGGCCTGCAGGAAGCGGAGGCAGCGGCACAGCGCCGTTCCTCCGAACTGGAAAGCATCACGATCTGACAGTCTCCCGCCCTGCAATCCATGCCTGCAGGGCGCTGCTGACAGCCGTCATGACCGCCCCCCACGCCTGATCGGGGGGCTGAAGGCCGCCCTGCCGGAACTGCCACAGGGACGGATACCACCGGCTGCGCGGGCAGCCGTCCGGCACAGGTGGATAACCCGGGGGCACACCCTCCGGCCCGTCCAGATCAAAGGCGGGATACCAGCGCCAGTCCCCCCCGAAACGATTGAGCAGCCAGACCGGGCACCCCATGGCCCCGGCCAGATGGGCCGCGAGCGTATCCACGCTGATGACCAGATCCAGCGTCGTGATCAGGTGCGCCGTATCGAGCAGATCGGCATCAGGCGCAAGGCTGTGCCGCACGAAGCCTGCCTGCACACCTTCAGCGACCCGTGGCTGCACGGATATGAACTCCACTCCCGTCACCTGTGTCAGCGGCGCCAGCGCCGCAACAGGCACGGAACGCCGTGCGTCAAAGCGATAGGCCGGATTGCCGGCATGGCACAGGCCGATGCGTAGCGGCCCCTTTGTCCTTTTGTGCGTCCGCCACGGTTTTTCCCCCAGATAAGGTTTGAACTCAGGCACCTGCGCGCCACCCAACACATGCGGCAGGCTGAACAGGTCGCACTGACTGGTGATGCCCATATTTACATATTCATCAGGAGCGATAATTTTTATCGGGTAATCCACCCCATTCGCCGTTGCGCACCCCAATGTATGCACAAGCCTGCGCAGTGCCTGCGGCACCGCCAGCACGATGGGCGCACGCTGCGCCGCAAGCGGCACGTAACGCAGGAAATGAATGGCATCGCCCAGTCCCTGCGCCAGATGCACCAGCACCTTCCCGCCCCCGGCGGACACCCGACCGTCCCATCGTGGCAGATGGCTGGCCGATGGATGGGGCGGCAGAAAGGCAAGCCGGGATTCCCACAACGTCCATCCCTGCTCCATCTCGCCACAGGCCAGCAGGGCGACACCCATATTGAAGCGGGCGCGTGCCTGTGTGTCCTCATCAACTGGCGGGGTCGTGGCCAGTATGGCGTCATAAGCCAGGCGGGCTGCGACGGGCTGACCGCCTTCAAACAGTCCGGTGGCATGGTTCAGGGCGATGCGGGCATCGGATGGCTGCATGTGCATCGCCTGTCGCAGGGCGGCATCCGCGCCCGCCATATCCCCCAACGCCATGCGGGCGAGACCAAGGTTGTTACAGGCTTCCACCGAAGGTGCATGATCCATGGCCCGCTGAAGCCTGTCCACGGCATCCCGCATATGCCCACCCGCGAACAGCAGTGCCCCAAGTTGCGACAGCGCCACCCCATCGTGCGGATCATGTTCCAGATGCGCGCGTAAAAGCGTCTCCGCCTCCTTCCGCGCGCCGAGGGCCAGCAGCATTTCCACCAGTTCATGCAGATATTCCGCCCGGCCGGGGGCAAGGCGCACGGCCTGCCGCATCTGCGCGCACGCCGCTGTCCGCCTTCCGCGTCGCCACAGGAAACGGGCATGCAGGGCGCGACTGTCACCATCATGCGGACTAGCCAGACTGACCACGCGCGCATAGGCACGGGCGGCGGCCAGCGTATCACCCGTGCTTTCCATCATGTCGGCTGCGCACAGCATGATGGCGACGTCATCGGGATGCGACAGGCAGGCAATGTTCATAGCTGCCCGCGCAGCATCATGATGCCCCTGCACCAGCAGCGCACGCGCCAGCACGACATGATACTGCCCCCGTGGCGCGATACGCAGCGCGCGACCGGCCAGACCGATGGCAACATCCGCCCGGCCAATGGCCAGCGCCACGCAGGCCAGACCGTGAAGCGCATCGGGATCGTCCCCCTGCACGTCCTGCAGTTGGGCGAAACAGGCCCGCGCGGTTACGATGTCATCCGCCAGCAGGGCGGCATGCCCCTGCGCCAGCCTGCCTTCGCGGTCATGGCTACCCTGCATCATCCGGCCCTCCCCTTGCATGGCGCGGCACGCTCCCGCACAGTTCACGCACCAGTCCATACGGGACAGACCATTAAGATTCAGTCAGGACCCCACATGAATATCCAGTCCAGCCATGCCGGTCAGCAGGCCTATGACACATTGCGACAGCGCTTCGCCCGTATGGGACAGATCCGCAATGCGCTGGGCATTCTGGGCTGGGACAAGGATACGATGATGCCGGTGGGCGCGAGCGACAGCCGCGCCGAAAGCATCGCAACCCTTGCCGTCCTGTCGCACGAACTCATGACCGCGCCGGACATGGCCGAACTGCTGGATCGCGCGCAGCCCCCGGCCGACGCCATGGCACAGGCCAACCTGCATGAAATGCGCCGCCAGCACGCCCATGCGGCCGCCGTGCCCGGTGAACTGGTGGAAGCCGCGTCCCGCGCCGCGTCACGCTGCGAGATGGCATGGCGCACCGCCCGCCAGAACAGCGATTTCGCCTCCCTGCTGCCGCAACTGCAGGCGGTGCTGTCCTGCACGCGCGAAATCGCGGCGGCAAAGGCCGAAGCCCTTGGCCTCAGCCCCTATGATGCGCTGCTGGACCAGTATGACGCGGGCACACGGCAGGCTGATATCGACCCGGTCTTTGCCGAACTGGCGCGCGAACTGCCGGACCTTATTGCATCCGCGCTCGCACATCAGGACAGCCTGCCGCCGCCGCGCGCGCCCTCCGGTCCGTTCGGGGTGGGGGCACAGGAAAAGCTGGGAACGGAAACCATGGCGGCCATGGGATTCGATATGCAGCGCGGGCGGCTTGATGTCAGCCTGCACCCCTTCTGTGGCGGGGCGGAGGACGATGTGCGCATCACCACCCGTTACGTGGAAGATGACTGCCTGAACGCCCTGATGGGTATCGTGCATGAAACCGGCCACGCCCTGTATGAACAGGGACTGCCGCGGGCATGGCGCGCGCAGCCGGTCGGCGAGGCACGGGGCATGAGCCTGCATGAAAGCCAGTCCCTGCTGATGGAAATGCAGATATGCCGCTCGCGCCCCTTCATGGACTGGATGGCCCCGCGCCTGCGCGCGGCGTTTGATGGCACGGCGGATGACGGGGCGTGGGACGCCGCCAACCTGCACCGCCTCATGACCCGCGTACGCCCCGGGTTCATCCGGGTGGATGCCGATGAAATCACATATCCGGCCCATATCCTCGTCCGGTACGAGATGGAAACCGCGCTGATCGCTGGCACGATGAAGCTGTCCGACCTGCCGGACGCCTTCAATGCCCGCATCCATGACCTGCTTGGCCTGACCGTGACCGAAGACCGGCTGGGCTGCCTACAGGACATTCACTGGCCATCGGGTTCATGGGGGTATTTCCCCACCTACACGCTGGGCGCGATCATCGCGGCCCAGTTGCGTGAAGCCGCCGAGCGGGACACACCCGACATGATGGCCGCCATCGGCAGGGGCGATTTCTCCCCCCTGCTTGGCTGGCTGCGGCCACGCATCCATGCCCGTGGCAGCGGGGCCTCGACCATTGATATCGTACGCGACGCGACGGGGGCCGCCCCCAATACCGGGCCTTACCTGCGTCACCTGCGCCAGCGTTACTGCGCGTAAGCCTGAAAAAGCCGCCGCCCTTTGCCACCGCATCGGTGAAGGGCGGACATGCTGCATCATGCCCTTGCCATTCACGGCGGTTCGTGACGAGATACCGCGCGATGTACGCGAACTCCTCCCCCATCATCCGCCGCCTGCGCCATGCGGGCTTCCTTCTGGCCTGCGGCACCGCCATGCTGGGCACCGTGCAGGCCGCCCATGCCGCCAAGCCCGCGCCGCCGCTCAACCCGCCCGCGGCGCTGGAAGAGGTGGCGTCCTCCACCACCAGCGCGTGGGACCGCGTGGCCGTGCTGCCCGATGGCCGGTTGCTGGTGGAACTGCCCCGCTGGGCAGGAAATACCGGACCGGGCCTCGCGGTGCTGGACGCCAGCGGCACGCCCCATCCCTACCCTGACGACGCATGGAACGACTCCGCCACACCGGCGGCCAGACGTCTGGTGGCACCTACGGACATCCAGATGGAGGCAGACGGCACGCTATGGGTGCTGGATAGCGGACAGCCCGACCCCACCCGACCGCCTGTGGCGGATGGCCCCAAGATCGTAAAGATCGACGCCCATACCGGCCAGGTCGCGCAGACATGGGCCATCGACCCGTCCATGCTGCATGATGGCAGCCATCCCGCCACCATGCGTGTGGGGCGCGGGCATGCCTTCATCGGGGATTCGGGCGTTCCGGCCATGATCGTGATCCGGCTGGACACCAACCGGCAGCGGCGGCTTATGCAGCACACCTCATCCCTCACGGCGGGCCAGCCCATTACCGTCAATGGTCGCGTACTGACCAATGCGACGGGCCATACCGCCATTGTCAACATAAGCCAGATGGCCATAAGCCCCGACGGGCAGTGGCTGTATTTCGAACCGCTATGCGGTCCGGTCTACAAGCTGGATACCGACCTGCTGATCGATCCGACCGTAACCCCCATCGAACTGGAAGAAGGGCCTACGCTGTGGTACAAGACCCCGGCGCTGGGCGGAATCACGCTGGCGCCCGACGGTACGCTGTATTTCAATGATGTATCGACCAACAGCATCTTCCGGCTGATGCCCGACCGGGTTTACCAGAAAATCGTAACAGACAGCCGCCTGCACTGGCCCGGTGGCTCCTTCGCCACGCGCGACGGGCAGCTTTACATCCCCACGGGCCAGATCGACCTTACCGCCCCGTTCAATGGCGGGCATAACGCCATCCAGTGGCCCGTTCATATCTACCGCATCAATATCGGCGCGCTGCCCCCGCCCAAATTCTGACACACCACGCGCGGAATTGCGCGGGGGGCCGCATGCGCCCCCTTCGCGCGGGGGACGGTTGGGATTATGATAGGGGGATGCGCTATATTTCTACCCGGGGGACTGCCCCCGTCCGCGATTTTTCGTCCGTTCTGCTGGCGGGGCTGGCAGAGGACGGTGGCCTGTACCTGCCGGAAAGCTGGCCCGAACTTTCGGTAGCCCAGTGGCGCGAACTGCGCGCCCTGCCCTATCCCGAACTGGCGGCCCGCATCATCGCCCCCTTTGCCGAAGGGTCGATCACGCATGATGTGCTGCTGAAGCTGTGCCGCGAGGCCTACACCCGATTCGACCATCCGGCGATCGTGCCGCTGACGCAGGTGGAAGACGGGCTGTTCGTGCAGGAACTGTTCCACGGCCCGACGCTCGCGTTCAAGGACATGGCCATGCAGTTGCTTGGCCGCCTGTTCGACCATGTACTGACCGAGCGGAATGAAACCGTCACCATCGTCGGCGCGACATCGGGCGATACCGGGTCGGCGGCGATCGAAGCCTGTCGTGGGCGTGAACGGCTGCGCGTGGTGATCCTGCACCCCGAAGGCCGCACGTCGGAAGTGCAGCGCCGGCAGATGACCACCGTGCGGGAACCCAACGTGACCAACCTTGCGGTACAGGGCACGTTCGATGACTGTCAGGACATGGTCAAGGCCATGTTCGCCGATCTGCCCTTCCGCACCGACATGCGCCTGTCGGCGGTCAATTCCATCAACTGGGCGCGCATTGCGGCGCAGGTGCCCTATTACGTCTATGCGGCCCTGGCGATGGGCGCGCCGGACCGGGAAGTCTCGTTCGCGGTGCCCACCGGCAATTTCGGCAACGTGCTGGCCGCATGGGTCGCGCGCCGCATGGGGCTGCCCATCCGCGCGCTGTGTGTGGGATCGAACCGCAACGACATCCTGTCGCGCTTCCTGAATGAAAACGACATGAGCATCCACGGCGTGGTGCCCAGCCTGTCGCCTTCCATGGATATTCAGGTATCTTCCAATTTCGAGCGCCTGCTGTTCGAACTGCTCGACCGGGATGCGACGGCCTGCGCAAGGATCATGACCGAGTTCCGCAAGACCGGCGTGATGAAGGTGGCAGACCCCGTATGGGACCGCGCCCATGCGCTGTTCCACGGGGTATCGCTGGATGACGCCGCGACGCTGGCGGAAATCCGCACGCTGAACAATCGCAGCCATTATCTGGCCGACCCGCATACCGCCATCGGCATCGCCGCGGGCCGCGCCTTCCGCGAACCGGGCATTCCCATGGTGGCCATGGCGACCGCGCATCCCGCCAAGTTCCCCGATGCGATGGCGCAGGCAACCGGCATCCGCCCCGCCCTGCCCGCCGCACTGGCCGATCTGTATGACCGCCCCGAGCGCTACAGCGTGGTTCCGGCGGATCTGAACATGATCGAGGACAGGGTGCGCGCCGCCGTGATGACCAACGCGGGCTGACGCTTCCTTCCTCCATTCCCTTACGCCAACAAGGGGCGGCACGGGCGCGAACATGCGCCATGCGGCCCGCAGGACCAGCATGACCGACCTGATCAATGTGACCCGACTGGACTCCGGCCTGACCATCGTGACCGAACGGATGGAACGGGTGGAGACCGTGTCCCTCGGGGCGTATGTCGCCGCGGGCACCTGCAATGAAACCGCGCAGGAAAACGGCGTTTCCCACTTTCTCGAACATATGGCCTTCAAGGGAACCGGCACCCGCACCGCCGCCGGAATCGCGGAGGAAATCGAGAATGTGGGCGGCCACATCAACGCCTACACCGCGCGCGAGCACACCGCCTATTACGTCAAGCTGCTGAAGGAAAACCTTGATCTGGGCGCGGATATCATCGGCGATATCCTGACCCACAGCAGCCTCGCCCCCGAGGAGCTGGAGCGCGAACGCGGCGTGATCCTGCAGGAAATCGGACAGGCGAACGACACGCCCGACGATATCGTGTTTGACCATTTTCAGGAAACCGCCTTCCCCGACCAGCCGATGGGCCGCCCCACGCTGGGCACGGAAGCGGGTATCCAGACCATGTCGCGCGCAACGCTGGTCAACTACATGAACACCCATTACACGGCGGGCAACACCATCATCGCGGCGGCGGGCAACCTTGAACATGCCCGCGTGGTCGATCTGGTGCAGCAGCATTTCCATGACCTGCCGACCGGCATCGTGCCGCCCCAGCCGCCCGTGCGTTACGTGGGCGGAGAGTTCACGCAGGAACGCGAACTGGATCAGGCCCATATCGTGCTGGGCTTTCCGTCCATGCCCTATGGCGACCCGGATTATTACCCGGCCCTGCTGCTGTCCACGCTGCTGGGTGGGGGCATGTCGTCGCGCCTGTTTCAGGAAATCCGCGAAAAGCGCGGACTGGTCTATTCCGTCTATTCCTTCAACGCGCCGTTCCGTCAGGGCGGGCTGTTCGGCATTTATGCCGGAACGGGGGAAACGCAGGTCGCCGACCTCATCCCCGTCACGCTGGATGAACTGACCAAGGTGCGCCACACCGTTACCATGGCGGAACTGGCGCGCGCGCGGGCGCAGCTCAAGTCATCGCTGCTGATGTCGCTGGAAAGCACGGGCAGCCGGTGTGAACAGCTTGCCCGCCAGCTCCAGATCTTCGACCGGCTGATCCCGACCGCCGAAACCGTGCGCCGGGTGGACGCCGTCACCATCGAGGACGTGCAGCGCGTCGCCACCCGCATCTTCAGCGGCAGGCCCACGCTTACATCGCTGGGGCCGGTCAGGCACCTGCCCTCGCTCGACAGCATTACGGGGGCACTGGCGGCATGAGTTCCAATCCCATCGACCAGATCGCAACCCTCATCACCCGTGCAAAGGGCGCGGGCGCCGATGCGGCGGATGCGATTTACGTCAGCCGCACCGCCCATGGCGCACAGGTGCGCAATGGCCGCACCGAAGACCTTGAACGTTCCGAAACGTGTGATCTGGGCCTGCGGGTTTTCGTGGGCCAGCGCGCGGCCATCGTCTCGGCCACAGCACTTGATCCCGCGCGGTTCGACGCACTGGCCGAACGTGCGGTGGCCATGGCCCGCGTCGTGCCGGAAGACCGTTTTGCCGGTCTGTGCGCCGAAGCCGAGCATCGCTTTGTCGATGCGGCGGGGCTGGATCTGTTCGACCCCACCGAACCCGCGACCGGCGATCTGATCGCCCGCGCCCGCGTGGCGGAGGAATCGGCCCTGGCGGTGGAAGGCGTTTCCAACAGCAACGGTGCATCCGCAAGTTTCGGCCTGTCGGACATCATCCTCATGACATCGGCCGGTTTTTCGGGTCGCTATGCCCGCACCAGCCATTCCGTCTCCGTCAGCACCGTGGCGGGCAGCGGCACGAAGATGGAGCGCGATTACGATTATCACGCAGCCGTCCATCTGTCCGACCTTGAGGATGCCGCCCTTGTCGGTCGCCGCGCGGGTGAGCGGACGGTCGCACGCCTGAACCCGGTCCGGCCACGTACGGGCCGCATGCCCATCGTGCTGGACCCGCGCGTTTCCACCAGCATGCTCGGACACCTGTCGGGCGCGATCAACGGCATTTCCATTGCGCGTGGCACTTCCTTCCTGAAGGAAAAGATGGACAGCCGGATCATGCCCGCTGGCATCACCATCATCGACGATCCCCGTCGCGTACGTGGCCCCGGCGCCCGTCCCTTCGATGGGGAAGGCATGCTGACTGCAACGCGGACACTGGTGGAAGATGGCGTGCTGAAGACATGGGCGCTGGATTCACGATCCGCCCGCCAGCTCGGGCTGAATCCCAATGGCTGCGCCAGCCGGGGCACATCGGGACCGCCTGCGCCCAGCCTTGGCAACATGTACATGCAGCCGGGCAGCATGACACCCACCGAACTGATGGCCGACATCACCGAAGGCATTTACATAACCGAGATGATGGGGTCCGCCATCAACGGCATTACCGGCGATTACAGCCGTGGCGCCGCAGGGTTCATGATCCGTAACGGCGTGCTGGCCGAACCGGTGGCCGAACTGACGGTCGCGGGGAACCTCAATGACATGTTCATGCGGCTGGTTCCGGCCAATGACCTGACATTCCGCCAGTCCACCAATGCCCCCACCATCCGTATCGACGACATGATGATTGCCGGGGCGTAATCGTTTCCTTTCCATGATTTCATGTTGCTGCGAGCCCGCGCCCCCTGTTACCGGGGCGCGGGCTTACTTATATCTGTAACATGTGGTCCGTTTCACGAGACCGCACGGATAAAGATGGTTCCGACACAGGATTGCAGATACCCTGACCCAGATGAAGACAATTTCCCCGCGCATGATGCCGCGTAAAAGCATCGCTCTCGCCGCCGTGACGGCCCTGACCGTGCTGCCGCTGCTGGCTCATCCCCACGCGGCGGAAGCGCGTGCGGGTGGTGGTTTCTCTATGGGTAGCCGTGGATCGCGCACCTACAGCGCGCCCGCGCCGTCGCAGACCGCGCCCTATGGCGCAACACCCTTCCAGCAGACGATGACCCCGCGCCAGCAGATGCCCGGCTTTGGTGCACGCGCTCCCTTCGGCGCAGGTGCTGGCATGGCCATGGCACGTCCCCGCCATCCGTTCATGAACGGGTTTATGGGTGGTCTGGTCGGTGCTGGCCTGTTTGGCATGCTGTTCGGCCATGGCATGTTCGGTTCGGGCATGGGGGGCAGCGGCTTCCTTGGCCTGCTGATCCAGCTGGCGCTGGTCTTCTTCATCGTGCGCTGGGCCATCCGGCGCTTTGGTGGCGGCATGGGTGCCAGCACCGGTGCGGGAGCGATGGGCACGCCCTCCCCCGCCGGTATGGCGCCGCAGGGGGCACGACAGCCGGTTGGCGTGGCCATTACGGCGGCTGACTATCAGGCGTTCCAGCAGGCCCTTATCAACATCCAGACGGCATGGAGCCAGCAGGATGTGCGGGCCATGCAGCACATGGCGACACCGGAAATGGTGTCCTACTTCAACAACCAGTTGAGCAATCTGGCCAGCCGTGGCGCGCGCAACGTGGTGTCCGACATACGTTTCGACCGGGGTGATCTGGTGGAAAGCTGGCGTGAAAACGGCTTCGATTACGCCACGGTCGCCATGCAGTATTCGATGATCGACATCACCACTGACATGACTGGCCGTGTGATCGAAGGCGACCCGACCAACCGGGTCAGCGTTACCGAACTGTGGACGTTCGTGCGCTCGGCCGGAACGGGAAGCTGGCTTCTGTCCGCCATCCAGCAGACACCGGGCCGCTGATCCCCACATTTCATGCTTGACGGAAAAAGGCCTGCATCCCCCCGATGCAGGCCTTTTTTATTATCCGCGCCCCAGACCGCCCATGGCGGCATAACCGGCGTATCACGTCAGTTCGCCCTGGTGCCCAGCCTGGCGTCACACTCCCAGCTTGATGTTCCTATGGCGGCTGCCTGCATGATGGATGGCGTGCGCCATTGCCGGGGCAGCAGGCAGGTTTTATGGATGACAGGCGGCGGTGGTTCTACCGCATCGTCATTGAACGGCGTTCCATCCTCACGCACGGTGCCCGTCAGGGCATTTACGCTTACATGCAACCCGTCATTACCGCTGCCAGCATGCCAGTACTCCTCGTCCCACCCGGCAATGATCCATTGGCCCTGCCGTATGGTCAGGCGCCAAGTTTCATTCCAGCGCCACGCACTGCCACCATAATTCTTCACCACGACAGAACCATGACTGAGGGTAACCCCCTGAAACGGGTCGCCCATAATGCCGCCATCGGATGGCCCTCTGGCAATATCATCGCTGGAGATAACCTGCCTGCCCGCAACGAAAATGCGCAGGCGACGTGGCCCGCCATCCCACCCGCGCAGGACATCAATGCAGGCCATCACCGGCGCAGTGGCCCCAACCGGACCTTTTACGCTGGTCTCCGTTCTGTACCCGGCCTCAACCCTGCCACATGCAGTATTTACGCCGTCCGTCGCCGCTGCCTTATGGAACGGAAAAGACAGCACCGCGCATCCGCAAAAAAGAACGGGGACGCATCGGCTCAGATGACGGTAAAGCCGAAACCGTGATCGAGGAGCACTCATGGCCATAAAATATCGGGCCGGGATCATGCCCCTCTGGTTCAGCCCCGCCTAGATATGCGCAAGGCTGAGCGCATACAGGATCGCAGCCAGCGCCGAAAGCGTAACTGCTACGGCCCGGATGCGCCCCTTGTGCCGCCGCGCCGCCTCCTGCGCTTCCATCTGCGGTGTAACCTGAACCGTTGTTGCCTGATCCATCTGCCCGAACTCCCGCATGAATAAAACTGCCCGATCAGTGGGCGATGAAGGCATGGTCGGCCAGCAGGCCCAGAAACAGAAAAAACAGGTAAGCCAGCGAATAACGGAAGGAACGGCGCGCCGGGCCATCACCCGTCAGGCTCACGCCATTGGCGTCCTGCCGGTCACGCAGCACCCCGATGGCGCACAGGATGAATCCCAACCCCAGCACACTGGCGACAACCGTGTACAGCCAGCCCGCCTGATGCGTGAATGAAGGCACCAGCGATACCGCCATGAGGATGAAGGTATACCACAGGATCTGCCACCGTGTATGCCGCGCACCACGCACCACCGGCAGCATGGGAATACCTGCCCGCCCGTAATCCTTGCAGGCATAAAGCGAAAGCGACCAGAAATGCGGCGGTGTCCACAGGAAGATGATGCCGAACATCACCACCGGCATGACCGCCATGGACCCCGTGGCCGCAGCCCAGCCGATCATGGGCGGGAATGCTCCTGCCGCCCCGCCGATCACGATATTCTGCGGCGTCGAACGCTTGAGCCACATCGTATAGATCACGGCGTAGAAAAAGATGGAAAACGCAAGGATACCCGCAGCCAGCGCGTTGGTCGCAAACCACATCAGGATGACGGACGCAACCGACAGCCCGACACCATAACCCAGCGCGGCTTCCGCCCCCACGCGGCCATCGGGTATGGGACGGGTAACGGTACGCTTCATGACCGCATCGATATCGCGGTCGTACCACATGTTGATGGCCCCGGCGGCACCGGAAGCCATGCAGATGCACAGGATGCTGACAGCCGCCACCAGCGGGTTGAGCGGCCCCGGCGCCATGGCCAGACCGGCCGCCCCGGTAAAGACCACCAGCGAGATGACACGAGGCTTGAGCAGCACGAACCAGTCCCGTGCTTCCGTGCCCACACGTGAGGCATCAAATGTAACGGCGGCGCTATCCGCCGCGCCGGGCGTCGTGATGGTGCCGCTCATGTTCAGGCATCCCCATGTGCGGGGGACGGTGCCTGCCATTCCGGCGTGCGGGCACCCGGCCCCCAGTAATTGGCAGGCAGCGACCGGGCGGGGCTAAGGGCCACCTGCACCACGATCCCGGCGAAAACCAGAACGGACAGCCCCATCAGCACGGCACCGACCATACCGACCACCCCATGAAACGCCATCAGCGACAGCACGGTGCCAGCCGTCGTCAGGCCGAAGTGCAGCCTGCTGGCCCCGCGGGGGGCGACATGCCCCACCATCTTGCCAATCCAGTAATAAAAACCCGCGAACACCGCGAACATGGCGGCATACAGCGTAGCCGCATGCACATCGGCCATGCCGCCGGGCAACAGGGACATGGCGGAACCGACCAGCAGCAGGGCAACGAAGCCTGCAGCCCATTCCATCGGCACGGCGGCGCGCATGTGGCCCAGACGTGCCGTCTGCACCCATGCGGCCAGAACGGCCAGCACCGGCAGCACGATCAGCCCCAGTTGCACCACGGGCGCGGAAGTCGCCATATGATCCAGCCCACCATGCAGCAGGTCATGAACCCAGACCGAACTGCCGCCCACGGACAGCACGACCAGCGCCCCCAGCACGACACGGGGCATCTGCAGCGGCTTCGCACAGAATGTCTCGATCACCTGCGACACGATCCCCAGCGAGGGCAGCAGCAGCAATGCGATTTCCGGCCCGGCGAAGACATGCAGCAGCCCGTCGATCCGCGCGGACATATCGCCGCCATCAAGCCATACCCGCGTCAGGCCGCCAGCAAGAACCGGCATGACCATGACCGTCATCAGCGCCGTAAGCCCCTGTGCCCATACGAAAATGGGCATGTCCCGCAGGCGCTGTCCCATCGGCCCCATGTTCAGCACCGTTGCCACCATGTTGATGGCCTGAAACAGCATGGCCAGACACCAGACCATAAGGGCGATAACCGAAACCTGCGCGGGCACGGCAGGGGAAAGACCGGCCAGAACAGCCACGAAGCTGCCCGCCGTAAGCCCCCACCCGGCCAGCGCCAGACGGGGAAAGGCAAGAGCGCGTGCGCGCAGCAGCAGGGGCACCAGCCAGTTGCCGAACCCGCCGAACAGGGCAGGCAGGGCACAGAAGAACACCATCATCATGCCATGGCGACGACCGATGCGCTCAACGGCGGCGGTTGCATCCCCACCGGCCCATGCGGCCAGCACGGAATGCGGCAGCAGGCCCGCCTGCAGGCCGACAGCCATCAGCCCACCGGCCACGCCCGCCACAATCGCCATGACGAGATAAAGCATGCCGACGGTCCGGTAATCCCCGGCCCGGCTGGAATCATGCCTGCCATCCGCCCCGAACTGTGTGCCTGTGGGCATCAGATCACTCCCTGCTGCCATGCGCCGGTGTCTGGGCATGGCCAATCGTTACCATGATTTCATCATATAGCCCGACTTATACACGAAAACGATACTGTGGATCGTTCCCGTGGTCGCGCAGATGTCATTTCAGCCCTGCTACAGGAACAGGGCTGTGGATGAGTTCAGCGGGAAATCAGGCCACCAGCGGACTGGCGCATGACCCGGCTTCGCGCTCCAGCGTGACCAGCGTGAACAGGCCCGCGGGCGGTACCGGCTGCAGGACCGCTCGGCGCAGGTCGGCGGGCGGCAATAGCGATTCAATGGCGAAATCCGGGTGCCAGCCCAGCGAGTGCGAAGCACGCGCCATGCCGCGTTCCACCGCAAGGCGGACCCCGCCCTGCGCAAGGAAGTGATTGACGAACAGGATATGCCCGCCCGGCTTGACCACACGCTTGAGTTCAGCCAGCAGCGCGCGCGGATGCGGCACGACGGAGGCCACGAACATCGCAACCGCAACATCGAACGTGCCATCGGCGAACTGGGTCGCCTCGGCATCCATTTCCAGCAGGTTTTCCACGTTGGAAAGCTTCATGCGGCGCACGCGCTGACGCGCACGCTCAAGCATGTCACCCGACAGGTCGATACCGGTGATCCGCTTGTTCGCGCGATAATATGGCAGGGCCAGGCCGGTACCCACGCCCACTTCCAGCACCTGCGTGCCGGGCAGCGCGTTGACCGCCTCCACCGCGCGCTTGCGCCCGAAGGCGGAAACGCTGCCGAACAGCGCATCGTACACACTGGCCCAGCGGCGGTACGCAGCCTTGACCGCCGCGGCATCCAGCGCGGATTTGGGAGAGGGGATTTCCACAACCTTCTCGGCTGCTTCGTCGTGCAGAACGTCACTCATCAGGCTGTTCCCATGCCCTTGCCATGAAAGAAGGCATCGCCCGCCCCCTTCCGCACCGCATCCGCCATGATCAAATCCGTTCCGTTCTGCTGCATTACACTTCCACCTGACCTGCCCGCGCGCCCATCCGGCCCGCGTAGCCGCCTGTAATCCATACACGATGCCATGCCACATGGCACGGCAGTCACGATCACCGCGCCTGCCATGGACACCGTTTCCAATCCTTACGCGCCCACGTCAACCGTAGCCAGACGCGATACGATCGCATCCCAGATCAGGCCCGCCGTATTGGTGCCGTCAAAGCGGTCGATTTCCTGCAGTCCGGTCGGGGATGTGACATTGATCTCGGTCAACCATTCCCCAATCACGTCGATCCCCACGAAAATCAGGCCCTGATCGCGCAGGAACGGCCCGATGGTGTCGCATATCTCACGGTCGCGCGCGGTCAGTTCCGCGCGCACCGGGCGACCGCCCACATGCATGTTGGACCGCGTCTCCCCTTCCGCCGGGATACGGTCGATCGCGCCGACCGGCCTGCCATCGACCAGAATGATGCGCTTGTCCCCCTTGCGCACCGCCGGTTCGTAACGCTGGATCATCAGCGGCTCGCGTGAGCGGGCGAAATGCATTTCCAGCAGGGCGTTCAGGTTCGGATCATCCTGACGGATGCGGAACACGCCCGCGCCACCATTGCCGAAAAGCGGCTTGACGATGATGTCGCCCCACTTCGCACGGAAATCCCTTATCGCCGCCACATCCCACGTCACCAGCGTAGGGGGCATGAGATCGGGATAATGCGTGACCAGCAGCTTTTCGGGCGCGTTACGAACCGCCGCGGGGTTGTTGACCACCAGCGCGCGGCCCGGACCAACACCATGGATATGCTCAAGGATATGGGTGGCGGTGATATAGGCCATGTCGAAAGGCGGGTCCTGACGCATCAGCACCACATCCATGGCGGACAGGTCGATCACCTGTTCATCACCAAAGGTCGCATGTGCGCCTGCCTTGCGCTGCACCGTTACCGGGCGGGCACGGGCGGTCACCCGTGCCGCGCGCGGGGCGTCTGGCGTGCGACGTCCCTCGCTCAGGCTCAGGGCCTCGACCTGATAGACGCACAGTTCATATCCCCGCGCCTGTGCTTCCAGCATCAGGGCAAAGGTTGAATCGCCATTGATGTCAATGCCGCCAAGCGGGTCCATCTGGACGGCGACCTTCAGGGGGCGTGGCATCTAATCAGTATCTCCGCACAGGACCGGTTCGCGCCGGACGTCACAAACTGAAACGGCCCGCACCCAAATGTCATAATATGCCTTCAGCCACACGGCCAGCCCCCCATTACGGCAAAGGGGGATAGGAAATGCCCAGTACCTCGATCATTTCATCCCCCCGTGGCGTTGTCAGCCTGACTTCATCGCCCACCGCCGCACGCATGAGCGCGCGCGCCACCGGCGAGACGAGGCTGATCTGCCCCGCCGTCATGTCCGCCTCATCCACACCAAGGATTGTAACGGTGCGTTCCGCATCGCGTTCATCAACATATGTGACCGTAGCGCCAAAAAACACCCGATCGCGTTGCTGCTGGGCGGCCGGATCGACAATAATGGCGTTATCGATCCGCTTGGTCAGGAAGCGGATGCGGCGGTCGATCTCACGCAGCCGGCGCTTGCCATACTGGTAATCGCCGTTTTCAGAACGGTCGCCATTGCCTGCGGCCCACGATACGATTTCCACGATCCGGGGGCGCTCATCGCGCAGCAGGGCATTAAGCTCGGTGCGCATGGCCGCGATTCCGGCGGGTGTGATATAACATGACAGCCCGCCCGTGGCCGGTTTTTCCCCCTTGGCCGTGGATGACCTGCCCGCTGTCAGCACCGTGTCACCGTCATGCGGATATGCCCTTCCATCTTCTGGCCCGGCGCCAGTACGCGCACGCCGCTATCGGCAATGATCGGGCGATTGAAGCCATCGGTCATGTTGCTGACCGGTTCAAGCCCGATATAGGGCTGGCCGGGTGGGGTAAAAAGTACCAGATGCCGCAGTTCGGGGCTGCCTTCCACCGTCAGCGCATAGCCTTCGCGCGGCCAGCGCAGGAAGGCACTGCCGGACCACCCCGCATAGCAGTTGTCGATTGGCTCCTGCCCCGCATCGCGCATATGGGCGAAGGACCATTCCCCTTCCACCGGCACACGCAGGGCAGGCAGGTGGTCCGGTCCGTTTGTCCATACGCTGCTGGCGGCAAAACCCAGCTTCAGCCCGGCATGACGGGGAAAATAAGGATGAAAGCCCATGCCCACCGGCTGGTCGCGGGTATCGGTATTTTCAAGCAATATGCCGATGGAAAGCCCGTTTTCACGCAGGTCATAACGCAACTGCGCGCGGTAGCTGAACGGCCACTGCCCCATCAGGTCGCGCGTGGGCGCGTGATCGAGGGTAAGCGTGGCGCTGCTGTTGGCCAGCCTGTCCAGCCCCCAGCGCCGCTGCCACCCGTTGCCGTGAATGGCGCAGTTCTCCCCGCCGAAGCTGGGAGCGAGGTGATAGTCCACCCCTTCAAAACGGAAATGGTCACCCGCCACCCGGTTGGAAAACGGCACCAGCGGATAACCTGCCACGGCACGACCGTGCTGGGCGATCAGATGGGGGTCACTGACCGGGCGCAGCAGGTCCATCTCTCCACACCGCCAGAACGCGATGCTGCCGCCCACATCGGGCATGAGCCCCAGCTTCGCGCCACCGGCCTCAAGTTCGACAACCGCCGTCATTTCGCGTTCGCGCTGGCCCGTGCAGGGCATGTTGAGGGAGGTGGTCCTATCGTCCACGTCGCTTTCCCCTTCCCTTCGCCTGTTCCGGGTCGTAGCCCCCGCCCCCCGGCCCCAGTGGCACGGGGCCACGGTTGCGCCGGGCGATGGCCTTGGGGCTGGTGCCCGGACGCCCCGCACTGGACTGGGGCAGCGGGGGCGGAACCATGCCCAGTTCCAGGGCTTCCAGCCTGCGGATTTCATCACGCAGGCGGGCGGCCGTCTCGAATTCCAGTTCCGCCGAGGCCGCGCGCATCTGTTTTTCCAGTTCGGCAATGGCGGCCTTGTAATCCTTGCCGACCATTTCCTGCACGCTGCCATCCGCCGTGGGGGTGACGGTCACGTAATCCTGCTCGAACACGGACGAAATGACATCGCCGATATGCTTGCGCACGGATTGGGGGGTGATGCCGTGCTCCTCGTTCCACAGGCTCTGCTTTTCGCGCCTGCGGGCGGTTTCCTCGATGGCGTAGGCAAGGCTGTCAGTCATCCTGTCCGCATAAAGCAGCACGCGCCCTTCCACATTGCGCGCGGCGCGGCCAATGGTCTGGATCAGGGACGTGCGCGAACGCAGGAAGCCTTCCTTGTCAGCATCCAGAATGGCGACAAGGGAACATTCGGGAATATCCAGCCCTTCGCGCAGCAGGTTGATGCCGATCAGCACGTCGAACGCGCCAAGCCGCAGGTCGCGGATGATCTCGATACGCTCCAGCGTATCCACATCCGAATGCAGGTACCGCACGCGGATACCGGCTTCGTTCATGTATTCGGTCAGGTCTTCAGCCATGCGCTTGGTCAGCGTCGTGACCAGCACGCGGCCACCATCGGCAATGGTCAGACGACATTCGGCCAGCAGGTCATCGACCTGATGTTCAACCGGCCGGACGATGGTGACCGGGTCGATCAGGCCGGTGGGGCGGATGACCTGTTCGGCAAACACGCCCTCCGTGCGGCGCATTTCCCACGGGCCGGGAGTCGCGCTGACAAAGACCGTCTGTGGCCGGTAGGAATCCCATTCGGCAAAGGTAAGCGGGCGGTTGTCGAGGCAGGAAGGCAGGCGGAAGCCGAATTCGGCCAGCACGGATTTGCGTGCATGATCCCCGCGTTCCATCCCACCGATCTGCGGCACGGTCACATGGCTTTCATCCACGATCAGCAGCGCGTCCTCGGGCAGGTATTCAAACAGGGTTGGCGGCGGTTCACCCGGCGCGCGACCGGACAGGTAGCGGGAATAATTCTCGATTCCCTTACAGACGCCCGTGGTCTCGATCATTTCCAGATCGAAGGTGGTGCGCTGCTGCAGGCGCTCGGCCTCCAGCAGTTTGCCATCCGCATTGAAGCGGGCCAGCGTTTCACGCAGTTCCTGCTTGATGCCCGTCATCGCCTGCGTAAGCGTGGGGCGCGGCGTCACGTAATGGCTGTTGGCGTAGATGCTGATGGCTTCCAGATCACCGGTCTTTTCACCGGTCAGCGGATCGAATTCGATAATTTCGTCAATCTCGTCGCCAAACAGGCTGACGCGCCATGCCCGATCCTCGTTCTGGACGGGAAAGACATCGATCGTCTCGCCACGCACGCGAAAGGTGCCGCGCTGGAAGGCGGCATCGTTACGGCGGTACTGAAGTTCGACCAGCCCCTTTATCAGGCGGTCGCGGTCGATCTCGCCACCGACCTCCAGCTTGACCACCATGCGCGAATAGGTCTCGACCGAGCCGATACCGTAAATGCACGAAACCGAGGCCACGATGATCACATCGTTACGCTCCAGCAGCGCCTGCGTGGCGGCATGGCGCATACGGTCGATCTGTTCGTTTATCTGGCTGTCTTTTTCGATATACGTGTCCGACCGGGGCACATAGGCTTCCGGCTGGTAGTAATCGTAATAGCTGACGAAATATTCCACCGCGTTGTCGGGGAAGAACTGTTTCATCTCGGCATAGAGCTGGGCGGCCAGCGTCTTGTTGGGCGCGAGGATCAGGGTGGGCTTCTGCGTGGCCTCTATGATCTTGGCCATCGTGAAGGTCTTGCCCGAACCGGTCACGCCCAGCAGCACCTGATCGCGTTCGCCCTTTTCCACGCCGCTGACCAGTTCGGCAATGGCGGTGGGCTGGTCGCCTGCCGGTTCATAGGGGGAACTGACGCGAAAGGTATGGGTGCGTGGTTTCGCGGGCTGACGTTCCGGCTGGAACAGGACGGGCCTGTCAGCCGGATCGATATCGGTAGTCTTCTTTTTCCTGCGGGATGCTGTCGCCATGGTTAAGGAAAGTGGGGATAAAACCGCCGCAGCACAAGGGCTGTATGCGGCTTCATCCCCACTCCCGCCGTTCAGCCATGCGTGCCAAGCGGCGGCGGCACGCGGGCTTCGCGCATGGCTTCGGCCTGACGGCGCGCCAGCGCGGCCTCATCGAAGTCGGCGGCCATTTCCTGAAACAGTTGATACCAGTTGACCTTTGCCCTGAGGCGCAGGAACACGCTGCCCAGCCCCACGGCGGAACGGTCAACCAGCACGAATTCACGCGGCGGCTGCACGCCCCCCGTACGCTTGAGACCGGCATAGACCCGTTCAGCCACCGCGCGGCCATATTGCGGGTCGTTATCTTCCTGAATGAAGCGTTCACGGTCCTCCATCAACGGACCATAGATGAAGCGCGCCCATTCATTGAGCACCCGCATCGTATCGCGCGACATGTTGGTAAAGCCCCATGCCTGATAGGCATGATAGGCCAGATCCTCGTCATCCGTCTCGATCGCCCTGTGCAGGTCGATGATTCCCTGCACGAAGCGCGCGGGGAAGATGCGGATGGCCCCGAAGTCGAGCAGGTTGATGCCGTAATCATCGCGCACGGTAAAATTGCCCATGTGCGGGTCGCCATGGATCACGCCATAGCGGTACAGCGGCGCATACCATGCCCGGAACAGGGCGCGGGCCATGCTGTTACGCTCTTCCTGCGTGGGATTGGTATCCAGCACCTTCTGGATGCCACGGCCATTGACCCAGTCCATGGTCAGCAGGCGCTGGGTACACAGGCTGTCGATGGGGGCCGGGATGGTCACGTCCGACCACTGCGCCAGCATGAGGCGATACAGCCGCATGTTCGCCGCTTCACGCTGGTAATCCAGTTCCTCGTACAGCCGGTCCTGCAGTTCTTCCAGCACGTCATCCTGACAGATCGTGCTGTCCAGACGGTAAAACAGCCCCACCGCCATGCGAAACTGCTTGAGGTCGGATTCCACGGTCGAGCGCATGTCGGGATATTGCAGCTTGCACGCGACAGGCCGCCCGTCGGGCAGCACCGCGCGATGGACCTGCCCCAGACTGGCCGCGGCAGACGCTTCCCGGTTGAAGGAGCGGAAATTACGCTCCCAGTTCGGCCCCAGTTCGGTAGCCATGCGACGACGGACGAAATTCCAGCCCATGGCGGGCGCATTGGCCTGAAGCTGGGCCAGTTCCTTGGCATATTCCTCCGGCAGGGCGCCGGGGATCGTGGACAGAAGCTGCGCGCCCTTCATAAGCGGCCCCTTCAGGCCGCCCAGCACGCTTTTCAGGTCCTCGGCATGGATGGTCTGGTTGGACCTGAACCCCATCTTGTGCCCGGCGATACGCGCCGCGATGCCGCCTACCGTGCCCGACGTACGCACCATGCGGCGGAATTCGCCAAACAGGCCGGTATTATCGAGATTCCGTTCATCCGCCACGTCAGACACGCTCCAGTTCATCAATAAATCCGGCGATCACATCCAGCCCCTTCTGCCAGAATCCGGGGTCTGCCGCATCCAGTCCGAACGGGGCCAGCAGTTCCTTATGCCGCCTGGTGCCGCCTGCGCGCAGCATGTCGATATACTTGTCCTGGAAACCCGGATGACCGGACCGGAAAACCCCGTATAGCGCGTTTACCAGACAATCACCAAAGGCGTAGGCATACACATAGAACGGCGAATGGATGAAATGCGGGATGTAGGTCCAGTACGCATCGTAATCCGGGGTAAAGCTGAAGGCCGGGCCCAGGCTTTCAACCTGCGTCTGCCGCCAGATCTCCCCAATACGCGCGGGCAGCAGTTCGCCCTTGCGGCGTTCGTCATGCACCAGTGTCTCGAACCGGTAAAAGGCGATCTGGCGCACCACGGTATTGAGCATGTCCTCCACCTTGGCGGCCAGCATCAGCCTGCGCCGGGCGGGGTCGGTCTGCGCATCCAGCAGGGCGCGAAAGGTCAGCATCTCGCCAAACACGCTGGCGGTTTCGGCCAGTGTCAGCGGCGTGTTGGACATGAGATAGCCCTGCTCGCCCGCCAGAACCTGATGCACGCCATGCCCCAGTTCATGCGCCAGCGTCATCACATCGCGCGTGCGCCCACGGTAATTGAGCAGAAGATAGGGATGGGCGGACGGCACGGTCGGATGGGCGAAGGCACCGGACGCCTTGCCCGGAACAGGCGGGGCGTCGATCCATGCGTTATCGAAAAACTGCCGGGCGACCTTACCCATGCGCGGGTCAAAGCCCTCATACGCCGCCATGACCTGCCGGGTGGCGTCGGGCCATGTGATCAGCGGTTCGTCCTGCGTGGTAAGCGGGGCGTTACGGTCCCAGTATTCCAGCTTTTCCAGCCCCAGCCATTTGGCCTTGAGCGCGTAATAGCGATGCGACAGGCGGGGATAGGCTTCGGTCACGGCCTGAACCAGCGCGTCCACCACTTCGTCCTCGACCATGTTGGCGCAGTTGCGCGCGGAAGTCGGACGCGGGTAATGGCGCAGCCCGTCCATGATGGCCTTGTCCTTCGCCAGCGTGTTCGTCACCAGCGAGAACAGTTTCACATTCCCCCCCAGCACATCGCCAATGGCGCGGGCCGCACGTTCACGCGTGGCGCGGTCGGGGCTGGACATGGTGTCGAGCGCGCTGCCCAGCGTGACTTCCTCCCCGCCCAGACGCACGCGCAGGCCGGCCATCGTCTCATCGAACAGGCGGTTCCAGGCGGCGGCACCCGTGACCGATTTTTCATGCAGGACAGCTTCGACTTCGTCCGAAAGCTGGTAGGGCCGGAAAACCCGCAGGTCGCGCAGGAACGGACCCCAGTGCGCCAGCGCCGGGTCCGCAAGCTGCGTGGCCAGCACATCATCGGGGATACGGTTGATTTCCAGCGTGAAGAACAGGAGATGCGTTGAAATGCCGGTCAGCCGTTCATTGATCGACTGCGCGAAACGGCCCACGCCCGAATCCGATGTATTGGCCGCGAACAGAAGCTGGGCATAGGAACCGGCACGGCCCAGCACCTCATCAATGCGCTGGTATTCGGCTAGAGCCTGCGCCAGTTCGCTGCCGGGCAGGCTGTCCAGACGGCCCTGCCACACACGGGCGAAAGCCTGCGCGTCCTCATCGGCCTGATCGAGGTCGGTGGCGAGCTTCGGGCTTTCCGGCCCGTCATACAGATCCGACAGATCCCATCGCGGCAGCCCCGCAAGCGCCGGTGCGCCACCGGATTCCCCGGCAACGTCGCGCCGCACGCGGGATGTGGTGGTGGCACCGGCCACGGGGGCGGAAAAATACGCTTTGGACATAGATCAGGCACACCCATCAGATCGGGCGAAGCCAGCGCATGCGCACCGGCCCCGCGATTCCCTTTATCCTGAATCTAGTGCGTCATGGTCGCATGTGCGACCCCGCAGGCCGATATTCCGCCTTAAAAACAGACAGGGCCGGACATTGCTGCCCGGCCCCGCCGCCTTATCCCGTCATCAGGTCAGCCCTGATTTCACGCACCACGTGCCAGTGCGGGTGCTTCGAAACCGATCACGCGCGCATATTCCGTGGGCACGACCTGCCAGAAGCGCGGCAGCGTCTTGTCCCAGTTATGCAGCAGCAGTTCGGCATACCGGCTGCCGGTTTCGCGTGCATGGATCTCGACCTGCTCACGCAGCACGGCTTCCCATTTCGGGTCCTGCACGCGGCACCACATGACGGTATCGGCGTTTACACGCTCGGCAAACGTGCCGCTTGCGTCATACACAAACGCCATGCCGCCGGTGAAGCCCGCACCAAAATTGTCGCCAATCTCGCCAAGGATGACCACGGTGCCGCCGGTCATGTATTCGCAACCGTTCGATCCACACCCTTCGATCACCGCCGTAGCGCCCGAGTTACGCACGGCAAAACGTTCACCCGCCTGCCCCGCCGCATACAGCGCACCCGCAGTCGCGCCATACAGGACGGTATTGCCGACAATCGCGTTCTCGTTCGACACAAGGCTGGAGGACGGGGAGGCACGGACCACGATGGTCGCACCCGAAAGCCCCTTGCCCACATAGTCGTTCGCATCGCCCAGCACCTCAAGCTTGAGGCCCTGCACCGCAAACGCGCCCAGCGACTGCCCCGCCGACCCACGCAGACGCACCGTAAGGTGCCCCGGCGCCAGCTTGGTCATGCCGAACTGCCGCACGATCAGCGAGGAAATGCGCGTGCCGATCGCGCGATGCGTGTTCTGCACGTTGTACTGCAACTGCATCTTCTCGCCATGGTCGAACAGCGGCCGCGCATCCGCGATCATCTGCGCATCCAGCGTCTCCGGCACCTCGTTACGGCCTTCGCGGGTGCAGTAGCGGCCATAGGGGCCGGGGTCCGCCTGCGCCAGAAGCGAGTTGAGGTCCAGATCGTCCAGATAATCAGCCCCACGCAGCACCTGATGCAGCAGGTCGGTGCGGCCGATGATCTCGTTGAGCGAGGTGAAGCCCAGCGAGGCAAGGATGTTGCGCACGTCCTCGGCAATGAAGGAGAACAGGTTGATCACCTTCTCCGGCGTGCCCTCGAACTTGCGGCGCAGTTCATCATCCTGCGTACATACGCCCACCGGGCAGGTGTTGGAGTGGCACTGACGCACCATGATGCAGCCCATGGCGACGAGGCTGGCGGTGCCGATGCCGAATTCTTCCGCGCCCAGCATGGCGGCGATCACCACGTCGCGCCCGGTTTTCAGCCCGCCATCGGTACGCAGCTTCACCCGGTGGCGCAGGCGGTTGAGCATCAGTACCTGATGCGCTTCCGCCAGCCCCAGTTCCCACGGCATGCCCGCATATTTGACCGAGGACTGCGGGCTTGCACCCGTGCCGCCGGAATGGCCCGAGATCAGGATTGCATCCGCCTTCGCCTTCGCGACACCGGCTGCAATCGTGCCGATGCCCGAACGCGCGACCAGCTTCACCGTAACCGTGGCTTCGGGATTGATCTGCTTGAGGTCGTAGATGAGCTGGGCCAGATCCTCGATCGAATAGATGTCGTGATGCGGCGGGGGCGAGATCAGGGTCACACCTTCGGTCGCATGACGCAGCCGGGCGATCAGGCCCGTCACCTTGAAGCCGGGAAGCTGTCCGCCCTCGCCCGGCTTCGCACCCTGCGCCATCTTGATCTCGATCTCGCGGCAGTCATTGAGGTACTGCGCGGTCACGCCAAAACGGCCCGATGCGATCTGCTTGATGGCCGACGATGCGTTATCACCATTGGCGCGCGGCTTCGCGCGGGCCGGATCTTCACCGCCCTCACCCGAATCGGACTTCGCACCGATGCGGTTCATGGCGATCGACAGCGTCTCATGCGCTTCGGGGCTGAGCGCACCCAGCGAGATGCCCGGCGCGATCAGGCGCTTGCGCAGTTCCGTGATGCTTTCGACCGATTCCACGGGGATGGGCGTGCGCCCGCCACGGAAGTCCAGCAGGTCGCGCAGCGCCACCGGCGGCTGGCGGCGCACTGCATCCGCGTAACGCTGGTAGACCGAGAAGCTGCCCGTCGCCACGGCGGTCTGGAGCATGTGGATCAGGTTGCCGTCAAAGGCATGGACTTCACCGCTGCGGCGCAGCTTGTAACGCCCACCGACGGACAGCGTCTCAACCTGCCTGTTCCATGCCTTGTGATGGAAGCTCAGCACATTGCGCGCGATGCCGGTCAGGCCGATGCCGGAAATGCGCGAGGGCATGCCGGGGAAGAATTCCGCCGTCAGCGCGCGCGACAGGCCGATGGCCTCGAAATTATAGCCGCCGCGATAGGATGCCACGATGGAAATGCCCATCTTGGACATGATCTTGAGCAGGCCCTTGTTGACCGCCTTGCGATACCGCTCGACCGAATCCGACAGTGACAGGTTGCCGAACAGCCCGCGCCGGTGCCGGTCCGCGATGCTTTCCTGCGCCAGATACGGATTGACCGTGGTGGCACCCACGCCGATCGTCACCGCAATGGCATGCACATCGAGCGCACCGGCGGAACGCACGTTCAGCGAGGTGAAGGTCCGCAGCGA
Organism: Komagataeibacter saccharivorans; assembly: GCF_003207825.1. Classification (GTDB taxonomy): domain Bacteria; phylum Pseudomonadota; class Alphaproteobacteria; order Acetobacterales; family Acetobacteraceae; genus Komagataeibacter; species Komagataeibacter saccharivorans. The sequence goes on from NZ_NKTY01000005.1 coordinate 107,196, forward strand.
CTGCCGCACCAGATGCGTATGCACCGCAGCCGTGGCGAGGATCATCGGGATATAGGCCCGGTCCCCGGACTGGTGTTCATCGGTCAGGAATACATGGGTGCAGCCCTGACGCACGCGGTCCTCGGCTTCCGCGCGGATGCGTGCAATGGCGCTGCGCAGTCCGGCTTCGCCCTCCGCCGCAGGGAAGGTGCAGTCGATGATGCAGGCATCCTTGCCACAAAATTCGACCAGCGCCTGGAATTCACCCGTGGTCAGCACCGGGGAAGGAAGCTGGAGCAGGTCGCACTGCGTCTCGCTTTCCTCAAGGATGTTGCCAAGGTTGCCCAGTCGCGTCACCAGGCTCATCACCCGCGTTTCACGCAGGCTGTCGATGGGCGGGTTGGTGACCTGGCTGAAAGCCTGACGGAAGTAATGCGCAAGCCCGCGATAACGGGTGGACAGCACCGCAAGCGGCGTGTCGTCGCCCATAGACCCGATGGCTTCGGAAGCACTTTCCACCATCGGCTGGAGAATGGTTTCGAGGTCTTCCAGCGTCATGCCTACGGCAAGCTGGCGGCGGCGCAGGGTTTCGGCGTCATACAGCACCGGCTCGCTGCCATCGGGGCGCACGATGCTGGAGATTTCATGCGTGCGCTGGACCCAGCTACCGAAATCCTGACGGCCGGCCAGTTCGTCCAGCAGTTCGTCATTGCTGTACAGTTTCGCCGTTTTCAGGTCGAGGGCCAGCGACTGCCCCGGCCCGAGCCGCCCGCGGCTTACGATCTTGGCTTCGGGCACCTTGACCATGCCGGTTTCGGAACCGACGATCAGCAGCCCGTCACTGGTCACGGTATAACGCAGCGGACGCAGGCCGCTACGGTCCAGACCCGCCACCAGCCAGCGGCCATCCGTGGCGCACAGCGCGGCAGGGCCGTCCCACGGCTCCATCACGGCATTGCAGTAGGAATACATGTCCTTGTGCCGCTTCGGCATGGCGGAATTGCCACCGATGCTGGCCGGGATCATGAGGCAACGCGCCATGGGGGCGTCGCGCCCGGCGAAGGTCAGCAGTTCGAACACATTGTCGAAACACGCCGTATCGGACCCCTGCGCCTGCACGACGGGCTTGAGGTCTTCCATATACGGGTCCAGCACGGGATCGGCCAGCCGCGTCTCGTGGCTTTTCATCCAGTTCACATTGCCCGAAATGGTGTTGATTTCACCATTATGGGCAAGGCGACGGAAAGGCTGGGCCAGCTTCCATGTGGGGAAGGTGTTGGTCGAATAACGCTGGTGATAGATCGCGAAACGGCTGACGAAACGCGGGTCGAGCAGGTCGGGATAGAACACCGTCAGATGTTCGGCCAGGAACATGCCCTTGTAGATCAGCGACCGGCACGACAGCGAACACACATACAGGTCCACCTGATTGGCGATCGCGCTTTTTTCAATCCGGCGGCGGATGATGTACAGGTCGCGCTCGAACTCGTCTTCCGCGCTGCCGGGCAGGTTGCGGATCAGGATCTGCTCGATTTCCGGGCGGGTGGCGTTGGCCTTTTCACCGATACAGTCGGTGTTGATCGGCACCTGCCGCCAGCCATAGATGCTGTAGCCGAAAGCAAGGATTTCGCTTTCGATGATCTGGCGGCAGCGTTCCTGCGCCGCGATATCGGTCTTGGGCAGAAAGACCATGCCAACGGCGATCTGGCTGTCCACGCCGCCTTCGGCGCCGCCTGCGTGGATCGCATCGGCAAAGAAGTCCTGCGGGATCTCGACATGGATGCCTGCGCCATCGCCGGTCTTGCCGTCTGCATCGACCGCGCCACGGTGCCACACGGCCTTCAGTGCCGCGATACCGGCTTCCACCACGTCGCGGCGCGGCTTGCCATCCAGTGCCGCAACCATGCCCACGCCACAGGCGTCATGCTCATCCGCCGGGCTGTACAGGCCGGAGATGGCTTTGGCGTTCGCTTCCCATTCCTGCACGAAATCGGTCGGCTGCTGTTCAAACTGGTCCATCATGCTTACTCCGCCACCTCGGCCTGCGCCGCCGTCATTTCCTCAAGCCATTCGTGCATCCGGGCTGCCGCGTCACGACCGTCGCGGATGGCCCACACAACCAGACTGGCCCCGCGCACGATATCGCCTGCCGCAAACACGCCGGGCAGGCTGGTCATGAATGTCTTGCGATCGACCATGAGCGTGCCCCAGCGTGAAACCTCCAGTTCCGGCTGCCCCCACAGGGTGGGCAGCGGTTCGGGATCGAAGCCCAGCGCCTTGACCACAAGGTCCGCTTCCAGCGTAAACGCACTGTTTTCAACCGGTTCGACCGACTGGCGACCGCTCGCGTCGGGCAGGCCCAGCTTCATGCGGCTGGCGCGCACACCCGTTACGCTGCTGTCGCCTTCAAACGCCTGCGGGGCTGCGAGCCATACGAACTCGACACCTTCTTCCTCGGCGTTTTTCACTTCACGCACCGAACCGGGCATGTTGGCGCGGTCGCGGCGGTACAGGCATTTGACCGATTTCGCGCCCTGCCGGATGGCCGTGCGCACGCAGTCCATGGCCGTATCGCCACCGCCGATCACCACAACCGACTTGCCTGCCGCATTCAGTTCGCCACTGTCATATTCCGCGACCGTATCCCCAAGCGAGACACGGTTGGACGCGGTCAGGTAATCCAGCGCGCGCACGATGCCGCCCAGCCCCGCGCCGGGACCGCCGATATCGCGCGACTTGTACACACCCGTCGCGATCAGCACGCTGTCATGGCGCGCACGCAGGGTGGAGAACGCGATGCTGTCCGCCCCGTCAGTATCACCAACCCCCTTGCCGAGATGGAAGGTAATGCCCGATTCCACCAGCAGCTTGTGGCGGCGCGTGACAATGTCCTTCTCCAGCTTGAAGCCGGGGATGCCATACATCAGCAGGCCGCCAATGCGGTCGTAACGGTCGTAGACGTGGACCTGATAGCCCTGTTCGCGCAACTGCACGGCAGCCGCCAGACCACCGGGACCGGCCCCGATGATGGCCACGCTTTCATTGCGTTCGGCTACCGGCACGACTGGCCTGACCCAGCCGTTATCGAAGGCGGTATCCGTGATGTAGCGTTCCACCGCGCCGATGGTGACGCTTTCGAACCCTTCCTCGATCACGCAGTTCCCTTCGCACAGGCGGTCCTGCGGGCAGATGCGGCCACAGATCTCGGGGAAGGTGTTGGTTGCGGAGGAGAGTTCATACGCCTCCTGCATCCGGCCTGCCGCCGTCATCATCAGCCAGTCGGGAATGTTGTTGCCCAGCGGACAGTGCACCGAGCAGAAGGGCACGCCGCACTGCGAACAGCGCGAGGCCTGCGTTTCGGCCTTCGCGGGTACGAATTCGGCGTAAATCTCGTTAAAATCCTTGCGGCGCGCCTCGGCAGGCCGTTTGTCCGGCTGCTCCTGCGCCACAGAGACGAATTTCAGCATGCGCTCGGCCATCGGTCTGCCCCCGGTGTGCGTGAAGGTAAGGAACGCGGCAGGCACGACAGGCGTGCCCGCGACGTGGCACAGGTCTTACGCAACACCCCGCGCCAATAAAAGACAGTAGTACTGACCTTAATACCGAAATATGCTGAAAAATACCGAAAAACCGAAGTTTTCTGTCTTACGGCATCCCGGTCAGGATCAGATCCATCGGAGATGGGGCAATGCCCAGCATGGCAATCGTGCGCGCGCCGGGGGCCACGACATTATCGACATATAGCAGCCTCACCTGATCGCGCGTCAGCACCCGGCCCGGCAGGTGTTCGAGTATGCCGCCCTGCAGCAGCGCCAGCCATCGCGGCACGGCCACAAGCGGGCGTGGATGTCCGGCCCATCGCGCCGCCCATGCCACGATCTGGCGCATGGTCAGGATACGGGGGCCACCGAATTCGAAAATAGCGCCCGCCATGTCCTCCCCTCCGGCTGCGATACGGACAATCCCCTCCGCCACGTCCCCGACCCATACCGGCTGGAAACGCGTCGTCCCCGCATAGACCGGCATGACAGGCAGCATCCGGGCCATGCGGGCGAACATGTTGGGAAACGACCCTTCCTGACCGAATATGAGCGACGGCCGCACGATCACCGCTTCGGGCATGCACTGGCTGACCGCCGCTTCTCCCGCCGCCTTGCTGCGCGCGTAAGCCGATGGGCTGTCCATCGTCGCCCCCAGCGCGGAAACATGGACAAGCCGCCCCGCCCCCGCTGCGGCGCACAGCCGGGCCACGCGTCCCGCACCCTGCACATGGATGGCATCGAACGTCGCAGCCCCGTGGGGCGAGAGAATGCCTACCAGGTTTACGACCAGTTCACTCCCCTCGATGGCGGCGACACAGGCTGCCTCCTCGGTAATGGAGGCGACAATCGGCACGATCTGCCCCACGTCACCCAGCATGCGCAGGCCCGCTGCGCTGGTGGCGGCGCGTGCGGCCACGCGCACCACATATCCAGCCTGCGCCAGCCGCTGCACAACGTGGCGGCCCACAAAGCCGCTACCACCAAAAACCGTCGCCACCCTGCGTGTCATTCCCTGCTCCCGTTCCGGGGTTGGTAATCGTGGGCGTATCCTGCGCCTTTGAGGACGGATGAAGGCATTCGCTTTTTCCACCCCTCCTTCCACCGCACGGACAGGCCCGAAAGAAAAAATGCGCCTGTTTTCAAAAAAATGCATTTACCCTGTTGACCGCCCCGGCGTGCCGGACTAAACAGCGCTCACACCACCCCGGCGGCCTCCGCTGGGGAGCCTCTGAGCCCAGATGGCGGAATTGGTAGACGCGCAGGTTTCAGGTACCTGTGGCCGCAAGGTCGTGGAAGTTCGAGTCTTCTTCTGGGCACCATCTCTCCTAAAAAGATAATAAACCCCTCCGGGGGCGGTCAGGACAGCCCCTCGGGGACTGTCCCGTTATCTTTTTGCCTGTTCGCCCGTTCAAATTGGTGTAAACCGCCCACGAACACACAATTTACGTACAGGCCCACAGTCCGCGCCCCACATCCGGGACCCGGCGAACAGAGAACGGATTGCCTTCCTTGCGGTTGCGTTCCAGACCTGCCACCGTGAACTGACCATCGTGACGGAGCAATTTCCACATGGCTGTAAGCCCAGCACCCGAGAGCATCCATTTCCATCGCGGCGACCTGCCGGCGGACGTTACGTTTCCCGCCGCCGTTGCCGTCGATACGGAAACGATGGGGCTGAACCCGCATCGTGACCGGCTCTGTCTCGTGCAGCTTTCAGGTGGTGACGGACATGCCCATCTGGTGCAGATGCCCGCTGGCGTCACAGCGGCGGACTGCCCCAACCTCGTACGCGTGCTGACCGACCCGGACCGGCCCAAGATCATGCATTTCGCCCGCTTTGACGTGGCGATCCTCCAGCACACGCTCGACATCACGGTAGCGCCGTGCATCTGCACCAAGATCGCATCCAAGCTGGTACGCACCTATACCGACCGCCACGGGCTGGCCAATCTGTGCCGGGACATGCTCGGGGTGGATCTGAGCAAGCAGCAGCAGTCCTCGGACTGGGGGGCGCCGCAGCTTACGCCCGAACAGCTTGCCTATGCCGCCTCCGACGTGCTGTACCTACATGCATTGTGGGAAAAACTCGAAGCCCTGCTGCTCCGCGAGGGGCGGCGCGAACTGGCGCAGGCATGCTACGATTTCATGCCCACCCGCGCCCGGCTGGATATTCTGGGCTATGGGGAACCGGATATTTTCGCACACCGGGCCGCCTGATAGAGCGCCCCCGGTCTGACCGGAGCCATTCCATGATGATAGCAGGTCGGGCATGAACAGCAGCCTTTCACCTTCCCTTACCGCCAATATCGGCGAAAGCGCCACGCCGCAGCATCTCCATATGCTGGCGGAGGCATGCAACGTGCTGCGCACGGAATCCGCTGGCCTGCACGCCATGATCAGCGCACTGGAAGCCCCGTCCACGCCCGATCAGGAGGGACTTGGCGCCGCCTTCATCGAGGTTGTCGAGCGCATCCTGTCGGGCAATATGCGCGTGGTCGTGACCGGCATTGGCAAGTCGGGGCATATCGGGCGCAAGATACAGGCGACGCTGGCTTCCACCGGCACGCCCGCGATTTTCGTGCATCCGGCAGAAGCCTCGCACGGGGATCTGGGCATGCTGCAGAAGGGTGATGCGGTCCTTGCCATTTCCAATTCGGGTGAAACGGCGGAAATGGCGGACATCATTTCCCACACCCGCCGGTTCGGCCTGCTGCTGATCGCCATGACATCGCGCGCGCATTCCACGCTGGCCCGCACGGCGGATATCGGGCTGCTGCTTCCCTACGCGCCCGAAGCCTGCCCCATCGGCCTGGCCCCCACCACCAGTTCCACCATGCAGCTTGCGCTGGGCGATGCGCTGGCCATCGTGCTGCTGCAGCGCCGGGGGTTCAGCGCCAATGATTTCGGCATTTTCCATCCCGGTGGCCGGCTGGGGACGCAGTTGCGCCGTGTGCAGGAACTGATGCACGGCGGCGACCGCATGCCGCTGGGCCATCCCACCATGCCGCTGCGGCAGGTCATCATGGAAATGACCCGCAAGACCTTCGGCTGCATGGGCGTTGTGGATGAGGGCAACCGGCTGATCGGCCTGATTACCGACCGCGACCTGCGCCTTGCGCTGGAACAGGATCTGGACCACACCTGCGCCGCCGACATCATGAACGCCCATCCCCAGACCATCGGCCCCGATGTGCTGGCGGCGGAGGCCCTGCGCATCATGAACGACCGCCCGCGCCCGATCTCCAGCATCTTCGCGCTGGATGAAGGCGGGCACCCGGTTGGCATCGTGCATCTACATGACCTGCTGCGTGCCGGCGTTGCATGACCGAGCCGACCGACGACAGGGATACCGGCACCGATCCCGGCGGCATCCAACGCGAGGATTACGCCCGCAGCGCCGCCGACATCGAACGCCAGCGCAGCATATTCGACCAGTCCACCCGCACGCGCCTGCTGCCCAATGCGGAATCCCTTGCGCGCCGCCAGACGATCCTGCGTTCGGCCAAATGGGTTCTGCCGCTGCTTGCCCTTGTCCTGCTTGGCTCCATCGCTGCGTGGCCTGCGGTTGAACGCGCGGTGATCATGCATACCGGCACCATGGCGCAGATGAGCCGGGTGCGCGTGAAAAGCGGCAGCATGCTCAACCCGACCTATCGCGGTCTGGACGATCACGACCACCCCTACATGGTCACCGCCGATGAAGCCCGCCAGATATCGAACGAGCGGATCGACCTTACGAATGCAGCCGCCGACATATTGCTGGATGACCGGAACTGGCTGTATGTCACCGCGCGCGATGGCGTGTATATCCAGCACAGCCAGTTGCTGAACCTTACGCACGACGTCACCCTCTATCGCAATGACGGGACCATCATGCTTACCCCCAGCGCGGATATCGACATGCGCCACAACATCATCGTATCCGATAGCTGGATTCATGGTGAAGGCCCGATCGGGACCATCGACGCAGGCGGCAGCATGCTGGACACGCGGGGCGGCATCATGCTGTTTCGTGGCCCCGGTCGCATGATCCTCAACGCAGCGGAAAGATCGAACTGATGGCGCGCGTATCCTCCCACCTGTCGTTTGGCGGGGTTCTGCTCGGGCTGGTCGTGGCAGGCCCCGCCATGGCGCAGGGGCTGGACATGTCCCATGGGCAGCAGGTCAACGTCACCGCGCTGGGTGGCTTCGACTGGGACCAGAACGCGCAGACCGTCACCGCCTATGATCAGGCGCAGGCCATCCGTGGGGATGTGACCGTGCGGGCGGACCGGCTGATCGCCTATTACCGCAAGAAAACGCCCACGACCGCCACTGTGGCGACAGGACAGGCCGCCACGCCCCGGCCCGGCCCACCGGGAGCGGACGCCCCCCTATCCGCCCATCTGGGCATTGCCCCACCGGTCGAAACCCGTCGCCCGCATATTGTCGATGACCCGACCCAGCCCGCGAATACGCAGGCTTCCCCAGCCCCCACGGCAGCAGGAACGCAACCGGCCGTCCCGGCAGCCGCAACAGCCGGGGGCGCAGGGGATGTGGATACCAGCCTTGCGACCGCGACCGATGTGCTGCCGCAGGATCTGCCCACACCCGATGGACCTGCGCCCGCCGGTGCGCCCGGTGGCGACAAAGGTGCTGCAAGCGCAGGCGGCCCACCGTCCGATGGCGGCGATGGCGGCGGCGCGAGCGAGGTCTATCGCCTGGAAGCCATCGGTCATGTCCATGCCTTCAACACCAATGACCAGGCATGGGGCGACCATGCGGTCTATGACATGGACCAGGCCGTTCTGGTCATGACGGGCGCGCACCTGAAAATGACATCCCCGCAGGATATCCTGACGGCGCGGGACGTGCTGGAATACCATTCGCGCGAACATATGTCCGTCGCCCGCGGCAACGCGACCATGACCACGAATGATGGCCGCCAGATGCGCGCCGACGTACTGGTGGGCTATGACAAGCCAAAGGACCAGCGCACCCATCCGGGCCGTGATCACACCGGTAGCCAGCCGGGGAATGCAAATGGCGCGCCCGATGCGTCCCAGCCCGCCGGAACAGCCGCCACCGCCAATGACAGACCGGCCCCCGGCGCGGGCACGATGGACCATATGAACGCTTTCGGTCACATCGTGATCCGGACCCGCACGGAAACCGTGACAGGCGACCGGGGCGTATACGTGCCCGATACGGGCATTGCCCGGCTGGTGGGTGACGTGCATATCACCCGTGGGGAAAATCAGGTCAGTGGTACGGCGGCCATCGTGAACATGCACACCGATATCGCCACCCTGACCGACAGCCCCGGCTCACGCGTCAGTGGCCTGATCATACCCAATCAGGCCGGAAAAGGTGACAAGGGATCAGCAAGATGAACATGACACAGCCATCCGATGGTCCCCAGACCGCCGAACCGCCTGCCCCCTCCGCCGGGCTGATCGCCAGCGGCATCGGCAAAAGCTACAAGAAACGGCAGGTCGTGCGTGATGTGTCGCTACAGGTCCAGCGTGGGGAGGCCGTGGCCCTGCTTGGCCCGAACGGCGCGGGCAAGACCACCAGCTTCTACATGATCGTGGGGCTGGTGCGTCCCGACATGGGCACCATCACGCTGGATGGCGCGGACATCACGCAGTTGCCCATGTATCGCCGCGCGCGGATGGGCATTGGCTACCTGCCGCAGGAATCGAGCATTTTCCGTGGCCTTAATGTCGAACAGAACATCATGGCCGCCCTTGAGATCGTCGAACCCGACCCCGACCGGCGCCAGACGATGCTTGATGGCCTGCTGGGGGAGTTCGGCATCACACGGCTGCGTCATTCCCCCTCCCTCGCCCTGTCGGGGGGGGAGCGGCGACGGCTGGAAATCGCCCGCGCGCTGGCCAGCCAGCCGCATTATATCCTGCTTGACGAACCGCTGGCCGGTATCGACCCCATCGCGGTGGGGGAAATCCGTGATCTGGTGGCCCACCTGAAGGACCGTGGCATCGGCGTGCTGATTACCGACCATAACGTGCGTGAGACGCTGGAAGTGATCGACCGGGCCTATATCATGCATAGCGGGCAGGTCCTGACCGAAGGGCGGCCAGAGGAGATCGTGGCGAACGAAGATGTGCGCCGTGTCTATCTGGGTGAAAAATTCACGCTGTAAGCCTGCGGTCCCCACCCTGTATTTCTGCGCCCCCGCGCAAGGGGGCGGGCTGTAAAAAAACTGTAGTCTTTCATGCAGGGAAAGCATGGACAGCAGGCGGGGAACCGTGCCCAAATGTACCCGTTCGGGATCATGTGCCCGACAGGTACAACGCAACCACCCCTATCATGCACGCCTACGGGAGCAGGATCGTCACCCTGACTGAAACAATAGCTGACTGAACGTATTCCGTCTCCCGCATGCGACTGCGCTGTGATTTTATAAGGAGTTGCCCCTTATGCACATCAGTGTTGCCGGAAAACAGATCGACCTGTCCGATGCCCTGAAATACCGGGTAAGCGCCCATCTGGACCGTATTTCGGAAAAGTATTTCGGACAGGCCATGGAAGCACGCGTGACCTTCAGCCGTGCGCGTTCGTTTTTTACCTGTGACATCAATCTTCATGCCACGCGCGGCCTGACCCTGCGCGGTGAAGGCGAAGCCGCCGATGCCAATTCCGCCTTCGATGACGCGGCGGAACACATTGCGCGCCGCCTGCGCCGCTACCACCGCAAGGCCACCAACCACAGTCACCTCAAAACCCGCCAGCAGATGCCGGAAATCGGTCGTGACTATGTCCTGCGCCCCGGCATGACCGAAGCAGCCGCCACGGATGAGGAAACCCCCGCCGAGGAGGAAGACGCGTCCCTGCCCGCGACCGGCCCCTACGCCACCATTATTGCCGAACACCCGGCCGAGATCGTGACGCTGAGCGTCAGCGAAGCCGTCATGCGCTTCGATCTTGCCGACAGCCAGATCCAGCTTTTCCGCAACAGCGCGACCGATACGGTCAATGTGCTCTACCGTCGGCCGGACGGGAACATCGGCTGGCTTGATCCTTCGGCCAGCCCGCAGGACGGCTGACCCGCCCTGCCCGCGCCGCGCGCCAGTGCGGGCGGGCAGCATCGTGACCCTTCCATACAAACCGGCCCTGTCCCGACATGCGGGACAGGGCCATAAAAATGTAAGGCTGCTGACGGTTACCGTCAGTCCATCAGTGCAGCGGGACCGGCATCATCTCGTGCTGGAGGATGGCGTTGACCGCCGTTTCCCGGTCATCCGTCACCGCCATTGGCGTGCCATCAGCGGCATGGATGGCAAAGGCATCTTCTCCATCCACCTGAATTGCCCGGATATAGGCAACCGATTCCACGCCCAGTCCACGCAGTTCACCCGTGCTGATCGTGTGGGGATCGCATACCGGCGTCTCCGCCTCGTTATGCAGCAGGACCCGGCCATTCTGTGTTGTGACTCTCATCACGTTCTCTCCTGCATCATGAAGGGATGTCACCCTTCTTCCTCGCATCGCAACATGGGCCGTTCCATTACGGCGCAGGCTGTCATTCCTCGTCAATCACCCTCACGACACGTTGTTTGCGCGCGGGCGGCACATCCACCACGGGCGGAACACGTTCATGCGACGGCGCCACCGGCGCACGCGAGATCTCGATCTTGCGTATCCGGGCTTCGGGCTGGGGACGGGTCAGTTCGATATGCAGCAGGCCATTATCCATCCACGCGCCGCCGACCTCGATTCCTTCGGCCAGTACGAAAGCCTTCTGGAACTGGCGCGCCGCGATGCCACGGTGCAGGAAGATGCGGCCCTGACCGTCATCACTCTGCCGCCCGCGAATGACAAGCTGGTTGTCTTCCTGTGTTATGTGCAGGTCTTCCATCACGAACCCGGCGACAGCCAGTGTGATGCGCAGGGTCGTTGGGCTGACCTGTTCTATATTATAGGGCGGATACCCGTCCGACGCATTCTTGGATGCGCGTTCGAGCATCTGCTCCAGATGGTCAAACCCCAGAAACATGGGCGACCCGAAAACTCTTCCCGACAAATCGGCCTCCTCTGCTTGAGCGAGACAGGAAACGGAAAAAACGGACCCGGAACGGCGCCCGCCTTCCATCCCTTCACGATATGGTAGAATAATAGCCATACGCAAGGGTACGCCCCCATAACCGTACATATGCCCCGTTTACGGGCATTTTGGCTGCATCACCCACTGGCATCCCGTGTGTGGAAACGCTAAATGGCGAACTATGATTGATCATGATGTCATCGCTCAGGCGACCCCCATGCCGATCCTGGTCGCACCCCAGGCGGTCCTGCGCCAGAAAACCCGCCTTGTCCGGCCCGAGGACATGAGCGAACTGCGCACCACCATTCCCCGCATGTTCTCCGCCATGTACCAGGCCCCCGGTATCGGGCTTGCGGCCCCGCAGGTGGGGCTGGGCATGCGCTTCGCCATCGTGGACGTGGCGGACAAGGACGAGAAGCGCAACCCGATCGTGCTGATAAACCCCGAAGTCATTGCCGAAACGGACGGCATGGCCGCACGGGAAGAAGGATGCCTGTCGCTGCCCAACCAGTATGCCGAGGTTGTCCGCCCCGAAGCCGTGCGCGTGCGTTATCAGGACATGGACGGCAGGCAGCAGGAACTGGAGGCCGACGGCCTGCTGGCGACCTGCCTGCAGCATGAAATCGACCATCTCGAAGGCATCCTGTTCGTTGATCATCTGTCCACGCTCAAGCGCAACATGATCATGCGTCGGCTGGCCAAGGAACAGCGCCAGAAGAACTGATCAGCCCCGCTGAACGCCCCTGCGGACCACCGCCGGAACCACGGCCTGCCGCCCATGGTTCCGGCCAGCCTGAACGGACCCAAACGACATGCGACTGGCCTTCATGGGCACGCCCGACTTCGCGGTGCCGGCGCTCCGCGCCCTGCATCAGGCCGGACATGAAATCGTAGCCGTATACAGCCAGCCCCCGCGCCCGGCGGGACGGGGGAAGAAACTGCGCCCCTCACCCGTGCAGTGCGCGGCGGAAGAACTGGGCATTGCGGTACGCACGCCGCTGCGCCTGCGCAATAATACGGACGAACTGGCCCATTTCCGTGACCTGCGTCTGGATGCCGCGATTGTCGCCGCATACGGGCTGATCCTGCCGCAGGACATGCTTGACGCACCCCGGCATGGCTGCCTGAACATCCATGCCAGCCTGCTGCCACGCTGGCGGGGGGCTGCCCCCATTCAGGCCGCGATCCTGGCGGGTGACAGCGAAAGTGGCGTGACCATCATGCAGATGGATGCCGGACTGGATACCGGGGCCATGCTGCTGCGCGACCGCGTGGCCCTGACCCCGCACACCACCGCAACCAGCCTGCATGACGATCTGGCCGCAATGGGGGGGCGCCTGATTGTCGAAACCCTGCGCCAGATGCCCCAGGCAGGTACGCCGCAGCCCGATACGGGCGTTACCTATGTGCAGCGCCTGAGCCGGGAAGACGGACGCATAGACTGGACCGCCCCCGCGTCCCATATCGACCGTCAGGTCCGCGCCCTGACCCCATGGCCCGGCACCTTCACCACGCTGGACGGTCAGGTATTCAAGATCGGGGCCACGGCGATCACAACCGATACGACGCAGGCCGTCCCCGGCACGGTCATTGACGATAGCCTGCTTGTTGCCTGTGGTTCGGGCACGACTCTGCGCATCACCCGCCTGCAGCGCCCCGGACGCGGCATGATGGAAGCCGCGGACTTCCTGCGTGGGCAGGCCATCCGCCGCGGGACGCGCTTTGGCATGGAACCGTCCGATGCCTGATACGCCTGTTTCCCGCCCGGATGATGCAGCCCCCCCTTCGGTCTGCCGGTGGGCGGTATTGATCGAATATGACGGGCGGGGCTTCGTGGGATGGCAGCGACAGCCATCGGAAACCCTGCTGTCCATACAGGGATTGCTGGAAGGAGCGGCCAACAGGCTGACCGCAGGCCGTACCGTGCCCAGCATTACCGCAGGCCGCACTGATGCAGGCGTGCATGCCAGCGGTCAGGTCGCGCATCTGGATTTCCCCGCCGATGTGACATTATCCAGCGCCACGGTGCGCGACGGGCTGAATTTTTACATGAAGCCCCATCCGGTGGTGGTCCTGATGGCCCGCCCCGTGCTGCCACAGTGGAACGCCCGTTTTTCGGCGCGGATGCGCTCCTACCGCTACCGTATCCTCAACCGCGCGGCCCGACCGGCACTGGATGAAGGACGGGTCTGGCACGTCAAGTCACCGCTGGATGTTGAAGCCATGCAACAGGCAGCCCGGGTACTGGTGGGCCGCCATGATTTCACATCATTCCGCGCCACCGCCTGCCAGGCCAGAAGCCCCATCCGCACGCTGGATCAGCTTGAGGTCCGGCGCGAGGGAGAGGCCGTCATAATCGAAACCCATGCGCGCTCCTTCCTGCATCATCAGGTACGGAACATGGCCGGGACACTGAAGTTGGTGGGTGAAGGCCGGTGGGACGTGGAACGTGTCGAACAGGCCCTCGCCGCCCGTGACCGCCGCGCCGCCGGCCCCACGGCCCCACCCGATGGCCTGTGCCTGACCGGGGTGGGCTATGAAGACGATCCCTTCATCCGCTAAGCCCGGCAGACCTTTCCCGCCGTTGCCGTTACACAGCAGACAGAAGCATGCCTTGACTGGTGGCCTTCTGAGCGGGTGCCTGTGCGGAGTTTCGTGTTTCATCCAATGCCCGAAAGCATTCGACACGCATCGTCCTGATCTGTTTCTGATGGGATAAGGTCTGTCATCATTCGACCAAAGGATGGCGGATTACCGGCAACTGCGTGCGCCAGATCCGGCTGAAGCAGAACTGTAACAGGCTGCTCGTTTCCGTCCTGCTCCCAGGACATGTTGCGCGTGGAAGTATTCAGCACGCTTTCCGACGCATCATAGAAGCTGTTTGAAACGGCCCGTCCAGAGATCATAAGAAAGCTTCAGGTGAAGCTTTTTGAAAAAAAGCGACATCAGAAAACTGTTCCTGTTTTTTATCAGGAATTTCTTTTCAAACAATCTCTCCGGTCTATCTGCCCGACCGAACGTGCCTTAACGGGCATGATTTACGCAGCGACACGAGACCTCGGACTTCGCGCGGGGCCACCCCATCGCGGCACATGTTCAGTGCGCGCCGCCCTGTTGCATGAGCAGGGGATAGAGGAATTCATGCCACGCCCGCTGGTCGGGTGAAAACAGCGCCGTCACGCCACCCAGCGCGACAAGGCTGCCCAGAATGGCCAGAACCATCAGGACCGCCTGCCCGCGCCGCAGCAGCAGGCCCACGCGGGCAACATACCATGTCAGCCACAGACTGTAGACGAACTCCGTCCCGTTCAGGACCAGTTCACCGGTCTGGGTTTCCAGCAGTCTGGGCGAGGCCAGCGCCATGATCAGGGCAACAACAAGCCCCACGAACAGCGTGACCCAGTCCGTCCACCATGCAGCCGTGATGTAGCGCAGCCACAGCCCTTCGCGTTTCCAGTGCCGCGCCAGCGCATGTGTCACCACGGCGGGCATCAGGATCAGGCACAGGGCGAACAGCACCTTGACCCCACTAAGCGGCTGCGGGGCGTAGGCAACGGTCAGGCCACCACCCACCAGCCACAGCGCCAGACGGGGGGCAAGGGCCGACAGAACGGAATCGCGCGTATTGCCAAAATAGGCAATGCCTTCCGCACGGCCACGCCCCAGCAGCAGCATACCCTTAAGGATACCGCCTAACCCGGATGCGGTCGGGTCGGGAGAGGAACCGCGATCGGCCATTAGTGCATTACCTTTTCAAGAAACCCGGCATAGATCGCCGTCAACTGCTTCAGGTCAGCCAGACTGACATGCTCGTCCACCTTGTGCATGCTCGCCCCCACCAGCCCGAATTCCGCAACGGGGCAGTAACGGCTGATAAAACGCGCATCGGATGTGCCGCCACCCGTATCAAGGCGGGGTACCTGACCGGTCTCGGCGCGGATTGCGGCACGCAGGGCCTCGACCGGCGCATCGGGCTGCGTCAGGAACGATTCCCCACTGATGGAAATACTGACCCCGGCGCCGGGAGCATGCCGGGCCGTAACCGTACGCAGCCAGCCGGACAGGTCCGCACCCGTATGCAGGTCGTTAAAGCGGATGTTCAGCCGGGCATGCGCCTGCGCCGGAATGACATTTGTGGCCGTATTGCCCACATCCACGCTGGTCACCTGCAGGCTGGAGGGTTCAAACCACTCGCTACCCGTATCCAGCGGTGCCGCAGTCAGTTCCCCCAGCAGCGCCAGAAGGCGGTGCACGGGATTATCCGCGCGGTGCGGGTAGGCCACATGGCCCTGCGTGCCGTTGACGGTAATGCGGGCATTCAGGCTGCCACGGCGACCGATCTTGATGACCTCTCCCATCCCGGCGGGATTGGTCGGTTCGCCCACAAGACAGAAATCCGGTACCTGCCCCTGCTTTTCCATCCATTCCAGCACGCGCACGGTACCGTTGGTGGCGGGGCCTTCCTCGTCTCCGGTAATCAGCAGGCTGATGGAACCACGCTGATCCGGGGTCTGGTCCAGATACAGCCGTACGGCTGCGACAAAGGCGGCGATGCCCCCCTTCATGTCGCATGCACCCCGACCGAACAGGATGCCGTCATGAATTTCCCCGCCGAAGGGATCATGCTGCCACCGGGCGCTGCCTACCGGCACCACATCGGTATGCCCGGCAAAACACAGATGGGGATGGCCCGTGCCCAGACGGGCAAACAGGTTGGGCGTGCGGGCCTCTCCCTCCCCGAACGGGAGGAGGGTCACGCTGAAACCGATCTGCTCCAGCACACCGGCCAGCGTGTTGATGCAACACCCATCATCAGGGGTGACGGAAGGACAGCGGATCAGATCCCGCGCAAGGGTGACAACACCACCGGGGTCGTGTTCCATACCGGCCATTCCGTCATCCGCCATCGCGATCAGCCGCGCAGCAGGTCGTTGATCGAGGTCTTGGAGCGTGTGCGTTCGTCCACGCGCTTGACGATCACGGCGCAGTCCAGCGACGGCAGCGGCTTGCCATCAGCCGATGTGGCCTGACGCGGCGGCAACGTGCCGGGCACGACGACCGAGTAAGCCGGAACGCGGCCCATGAACACTTCGCCCGTGGTGCGGTCGACGATCTTGGTGGATGCGCCAAGGAACACGCCCATGGACAGCACGCTGCCGCGTTCGACCACCACGCCTTCGGCCACTTCCGAACGCGCACCGATGAAGCAGCCGTCCTCGATGATGACCGGGGCGGCCTGCAGCGGCTCAAGCACGCCACCAATACCGACGCCGCCGCTGATGTGGCAGTTCTTGCCAATCTGCGCGCAGCTTCCGATCGTAACCCAGGTATCGACCATCGTCCCGCTATCGACATACGCACCGGCGTTGACGAAGCTGGGCATAAGCACGACGCCTGGGGCAATGAAGGCGGAACGACGCACGATCGAACCCGGCACGGCACGGAAACCGGCCGCGGCGAAAGCCGCCTGATCCCAGCCTGCGAATTTCAGCGGCACCTTGTCATAGCTGGGCGCACCCGCACCGCCACCTTCAACCAGACGGTTGTCATTCAGGCGGAAGGACAGGAGCACGGCCTTCTTCAGCCATTCATTGACAGTCCAGCCATCCGCGCCCGGCGTGGCGACGCGCAGCTTGCCGGAATCCAGCGCCAGCAGGGCGGCCTCCACCGCGTCGCGGTCGGCCCCGGTTGTGGCGGTGGACAGCGTCTCGCGACGCTCCCACAGGGCCTCGATCTGGCTCTGAAGGGATGTATCGGTCATATTTGCAAAATCCTGTCTGGGGCTGGTTTCCCCGGCGGGACATGCCGGGGGCCTGTGTTAATTTGCCTGCGGACCATGCGGAGGATCGGGGGCAATGTCAACGCACCGCCCCGGATTACCCCGCACGCCCGGTCATGCGCCGCGGATCAGGGTTCCGGGGCCAGCTTCGGTGAACAGTTCGAGCAGGCAGGAATGCTGCACGCGGCCATCGAGAATGACCGCCGCCTTCGCACCCGCGCGCACGGCTTCAAGGCAGGTCTCGACCTTGGGGATCATGCCACCCGAAATCATGCCGCTGGCAATGCCCTTACGCGCGTCTTCCGCCGTCAGTTCCGGGATAAGCCTGCCTTCGCCATCAAGCACGCCGGGCACGTCCGTCAGCATGATCAGGCGGCTGGCATTGATCGCGCCTGCAATCGCACCGGCAGCCGTGTCGGCATTGATGTTATACGTCTCGCCATTCTCGCCGCCACCGATGGGGGCGATAACGGGGATCAGCCCCGAACCGGACAGTGCATAGATCACGCGCGGGTCGATGCGGGTAGGTTCCCCCACGAAACCCAGATCAAGCAGGCGGTCGGTTTCCACCCCGCCCACGCGCGCGCGGCGCTGGAGCCTGCGGGCCGAAATCAGGCCACCATCCAGCCCGGAAATACCCACGGCCAGCGCGCCCGCGCGGTTGATGAGACCGGCGACCTGCTTGTTCACCTTGCCGCCCAGCACCATTTCGATCACGTCGATCATGGCCGCATCGGTTACGCGCAGTCCATCGATGAAGGTCGATTCAATCTGCAGCCGCTTGAGCATGGCGCTGATCTGCGGACCACCACCATGCACCACGACGGGATTGATGCCGACCTGCTTGAGCAGCGCGATGTCATGGCCAAACGCGCTGGACAGCGAGGTATCGACCATCGCGCTGCCACCATATTTCACCACGATCGTGTCACCGGCATAGCGGCGCAGATAGGGCAGCGCCCTGGCCAGAACCTCGGCCCGTACCTGTGCTTCCCGGTCGCCCGGTTCTGTTCCTGTCATCCGAACGGTCCCTTCGCTCCTGACTGCTGAATATCCCTGCCCCCGCCCGTTAACATGGGCGGATGGACCCTATCTGGCGGCCTGCACCGGATTGGCCAGTCGGGCCAGTTCCGCGCGCAGCATCTCGATCCCTTCCCCGCTTTCGCTGCTGGTGGCCAGCACATCGGGGAAAGCCGCGGCATGCGCCCTTACGATTTCACCCACATCGCGCAGCTTGGCCGCCAGCGCATTGGGTTTGGGCACGTCGCATTTGGTCAGCACCACCTGAAAGGTTACGGCGGCGCGATCCAGCATCTTCATGATTTCCTGATCACTGGCCTTGACCTCCACCCGGCTGTCCAGCAGCAGCACGACACGGCGCAGCGTCGGCCTGCCGCGCAGGTAGGAAAACATCATGCCCTGCCAGTCTTCCTTCACCGCTTTCGCCGCCTTGGCAAAACCGTAACCGGGCATGTCGACCAGCGTAAGCCGGTCGGCCAGTTCAAAGAAATTGAGCTGCTTGGTCCGTCCCGGCTCGGACGAGGCGCGCGCCAACGCCCGACGCCCGGTCAGGGCGTTGATCAGGCTGGACTTGCCCACGTTGGAGCGGCCCGCAAACGCGATTTCCGGCAGCAGCGGATCAGGCAGCTGGCCGAGCTTCTGTGCGCCAAATACAAAATTGAACTCACCGGCGAACAGAACGCGCCCGATTTCACGGTCGCGTTCCAGTTCTTCAGGTGTCAGCGGGGGGGAGGAAAAATCCACCATCTCGATCCCTGTGGTTATTTCTTCCCGGCGGGGAGTTTGGGCTTGCTGTCAGAACGGTTCTTCACGCGGCGCTGGATCAGCGTCTGCTGCGCCATCGTCAGCAGGTTGTTCCAGCAGTAGTAGATCACCAGTCCCGAAGGCTGACGCGCCATGAAGAAGGTGAAAATGACCGGCATGAGCTGGAACATCTTCTGCTGCGCGGGGTCCGCCGCCGGGGCGGGATTGATCCGCTGCTGGATGAACATCGTCAGCCCGAACGCAATCGGCCACAGGCCAAGCTGGAGCATGGGCGAAATGACGGTGGGGTCCCACGGGATCAGGCCGAACAGGGTGAACAGGTTTGTCGGGTCAAATGCCGACAGATCATGAATCCAGCCAAAGAACGGCGCATGACGCATTTCGATGGTGACGTACAGATCTTTATACAGGCACCAGAAAACCGGGATCTGCAGCAGCATGGGCAGGCAGCCGCTGGCCGGGTTCACGCCTTCCTGCTTGTACAGGGCGATCATCTGCTGGTTGAGCGCCATCTGGTCGTCCTTGTAGCGCTCACGCAGGGCTTTGATCTTGGGCTGAAGCTGACGCATCTTGCCCATGGACTGGAACTGCTTGGTCGCCAGCGGGAAGAACAGCGCCTTGACCAGCAGGGTGAATGCCATAAGGGCAAGACCGAAATTGCCCAGCATGGTGTTCAGCCAGTCCAGCACCGTAAAGATCGGACGCGTCAGAAACGCAAACCAGCCAAAATCGACCGCTTTCCAGAAATCGGGGATATGCAGGCTGGATTCATATTTTTCCAGCAGCGGCACTTCCTTGGCACCGGCAAAGACATGGCTGGCGGAAACCGCCTCCCCGCCACCCGCCACAACCAGTGGCGTGCGCGCGGTAAAGCCTACGTCATAGACACCCTTGTCCCCGCCGGTGGGCTGATAGGAATAGGTGCCCGCCACGTCGCTATCCTGCTGCGGAATAACGGCGGACAGCCAGTATTTGTCGGTAATGCCGGCCCAGCCGCCCTGCCCCGCCTTGGTCCATGCGATGTTACCCGGCGGCACGGCCCCCTTGCGCAGGGACTTGTACGAGCTTTCGTCCAGCTTGTGATCAATGACCGAAATCGGCCCTTCATGCACAAGGTAACCACCCGTCTCGACCGGGGTGTAGCCACGTTCCACGCGCGAGAAGGGATAGAGGGAAACGGCTTCCCCCCCATGGTTGATCACCTTCTGCGTGACCGCGAACATGTAATTCTGGTCAATGGCGATATTGATCTGGAATACCTGTCCCTGACCGTTATCCCATGACAGGGTCACTGGCTGGGCCTGTGTCAGCGTATCGTGGTCGGCAGTCCAGACGGTGTTGGCATCAGGCACGCTGACATGGCCACCACTGACATTGGCCCAGCCGACCTCGACCAGATTGGGTTCCGCCTGATCGCGCGGCTCCAGCACACGGACCAGCGGGCTGCCTGCTTTCACGGTCTCATGATAATTCTTGAGCACGAGGTCATCGAGGCGTGCGCCACGCAGGTCGAGCGAACCATGCACGCGGTCCGCGTCGATCGCCACGCGCGGATCGGGCTGGCTGGCGTCAGCCACCGGCGGTGCGGCGGACGTATTGCCGCCAGCCGCGACGGGCGGCAGGCCCGGTGTGGCATTGGGGGCCTGCTGCTCGACCGTCTTATGGTTCTGCTGTGGCAGGAAATACTCGAAACCGACCAGCACCACGGCAGACAGTGCTGTTGCCACCATAAAACGCTTGATATCCATCAGCGACCCGCCAGACTTTTACTGTTTTTCATGGAGTCATGCATGCCACATCCGCAGACCCCATGGGGAACCGGATCATGACCGCCCGCGTTCCACGGGTTGCAGCGCAGGATGCGCCACACGGCCAGCATCGTACCGCGCGCAGCCCCATGCCGGGCAATCGCGTCACGTGCGTAATGACTGCATGAAGGGGTAAACCGGCAATGCGCGCCCCATATGGGCCGGATCACCAGTTGGTATGCGCGAATGATCGCGCGCAGGATGTGGGCAGGCGGGCTTAGGGAAGACGTAGTCACGATTCTTCCTTCACCCCCGCCTTGCGCAGGGCCTTGCGGTAATCGCCCACAAGGGCATCAAACCGCCGATCCCGCGTGCCAGACCGGCCGATAACCACGATATCGACACCTTGCAGCGTACGTTCGCGATCCAGCAGCCGGACGACTTCCCGCAGGCGTCGCCGGACCCGGTTGCGCACAACGGAATTACCCACTTTCTTGGT
The DNA here is from genome assembly GCF_003207825.1 of Komagataeibacter saccharivorans. Lineage (GTDB taxonomy): Bacteria > Pseudomonadota > Alphaproteobacteria > Acetobacterales > Acetobacteraceae > Komagataeibacter > Komagataeibacter saccharivorans. The sequence goes on from NZ_NKTY01000005.1 coordinate 128,575, forward strand.
AACGGTAAAACCGTACCGGGCCGCTTCCGTGTCGCCGCGTTCAAGCGCCTGCAGCACCAGACCCGGAACGGGTGCCTTGCGGCCTTTGGCCGCCACCCGCAGGAACTCGGCGCGTTTTTTAAGACGCGTGGACTTATCGGCCACTTTCAGCCGCCCCTTTGTAGAGACATTTCGCGTTCCGGACGCACAGGCGCCCGGAACGTGCAGACGTCACCTGCCTCAGGCAGAAAGACGCTTGCGGCCCTTGCTGCGACGGTTTGCAACAACCTTGCGGCCACCAACGGTTTCCATACGCGAACGGAAGCCGTGGCGACGCTTGCGGACCAGCTTCGAGGGTTGATACGTGCGCTTCACAACGGCACTCCCAGATTGACAATGACAGACAGGTTACGGAATAAATTCCAGCAGGCCCCATATCATACGGAAGGCCCGAGCGGCGCCTTATACTGCCGCTTTCAGGCAACGTCAATGCTGACCGCCCCTTCCCCCCCGTAACCGGATGTTTTCCATGACCAGCCCAGCCTGCGACTCTGCACCCGCCCTGAATGAAATGCTGCGCAAGCACCTGCATGATATCCGGGGCCATCTTTCCCCGGCCATGCTGCAGGCGGATTCGCTGGCGCTGAGTGCTGATGAACGGACACGAAAGGCGGCACAGGCCATTCTGGACGCGCTCGACGCCACGACGGCGGAACTCGCCGCCATGCGCCGCCTGCTGGGATCGCGCCATCCGTAACGGGAAATGCGGGATGGAGACGGCTATTTCTTTTCGATCAGTTCGATCTTGTAGCCGTCCGGGTCTTCCACAAACGCGATGACGGTCGTGCCAAACTTGACCGGCCCGGCTTCACGCGTGACCTTGCCACCCCCGGCACGCACCTTTTCCACAAGGGCCGCGACATCGGGCACGCCCACGGCGAAATGACCGAATCCGGTGCCCACATCGTAACCGTCATCCTGACCCCAGTTATAGGTCAGTTCAATTTCAGCCTGTCCGGCGGCATTATCGCCATAACCAATGAAAACGAGAGTGTACTTCCCTTCCGGCACGTCCTTGCGCCGCAGTTCGTGCATGCCCAGCAGCCGGTAAAAGGCAAGGCTTGCATCAAGGTTGCGGACGCGCACCATCGTATGCAGGTAGCTTCCCATTTTACGTTCTCCCTTCAGGTTATTTTTTCATCCCCGCCACCGATACCGGTCAGGAAAAGCCCCGCTTCATTCGCCATGGTGATGCAGGCGGCGGGATCGGTAATCAGCGTGGCCCCGGCCTCGATGGCGATACCGCGCAATCCGGCCGCGATGACACCGGCAAGGGTACGCGGACCTATTGTGGGCAGGTCAGCGCGGCGTTCCTGTCCCGGCTTGGCCATTTTGACCAGAACGCCACCGGGGCGGTCCGGTTGCCGCAGACCTGCCACGCGTTCGAGCATGCCATCCGTGCCTTCCAGTGCCTCCACCGCCAGCACGAGACCGCCCTGCACCACGCAGCCCTGACCGATATCCAGTTCACCCAGCCGCCGGATCACTTTCCGGGCCAGCATGATATCGGCGCGGGCAGCTTCATCGGGTGTCACTGCGCCCATCGCCCCACGGCGCGCGACGGAGCCGGACAGATATTCATGCGCGCCCCGGATGGTGAAGCCTTCCTCCCCCAGCACGCGCACGATGGCACCCAGCAGTCCGTCATCGCCCGCAAACAGGGCCTTGCCGATACGCGCCAGAATGCGCGCGCCCGTCGCATCAGGCCGCAGGTTGATAAGGGAAGGCCGACGCACCGGCCCGATCAGCACAAGGTTACGGCAGCCATGTTCATGCAGCGCAGACAGGATTTCCCCCGCGGCCGCAAGCCGGATCATGCGGTGTGGCCACTGGCCGATCACATCCGGATCGGCAAAGCCCTGAAAGCCGACGATAAAGACGCGGCCGCCTGCCTGCTCAACCGCCTGGGCGACCTGCCCCGGCAGGGGACCACCACCGGCCAGAATGCCGACGCAGGCCGTCTCCCGCCGATACGCGGCGATATCAGGCGCCATCGCTCTCGATCATGTCCCCGCTCTGAACACGTACCAGGCCGCGATGGCTGGGGGCTGCGATGAAATCAAGGATCTCGACCACGCGCGCATCATCGGCATAGCTCTGCCTGACATGCTCCAGCCGGTCCTGAAAAACCGCGCCGGTGGCATGGGCGGCCTTGGGATACAGGGCACGGAAGGCCTGACGCATGCGCCGCACTTCCTCGGGCTGGACGCCGTTACGGCGCAGCCAGATCCAGTGCAGACCCACCAGTCGGGCGCGATTGCCCAGCACGCTGCCATACGGGATCACATCGGCCTCGACACCACATACGCCCCCGACAAGGGCGGCATGGCCGATACGCACGAACTGATGCAGGGCGGCGGCCCCCATGATCCGGGCATCGTCGCCAATGGTCACATGGCCACCCATGACCACGTTGTTCACGATGATCACGCCACGCCCCAGCGTACAGTCATGGGCCACATGGGAATTGGCCATGATGAGACAGTCGGCCCCCACGCGGGTAATGCCCGTGCCGGTCGCCGTGCCGCGATGGATCGTTACATTTTCACGAATGGTGGTACGCGCGCCGATGATGCACGACGTTGGCTCACCCCGATATTTCAGGTCCTGCGGGGCCATGCCCACGGTCGTGAACGGGTAGCAGACAACCCCCTCGCCCAGCGTGGTATGGCCATCGATCACCACATGGGAGACAAGTTCGACGTTATCCCCGATTACGACATCGGGACCGACCGAACACCACGGGCCGATACGTACGCCAGTGCCAATCCGGGCACGGCTGGAAACAATAGAGGACGGATGAATCTCAGGCGCCTTGCCACGTCGGTCATCCATTTGGGCACCGTTAGGTGAACTTTCAGCCAGAATAGCCTCCCTTCCCGCAAGTCCCTGTGGGCACAACCCACAGGGCGACGTCCGGCCCGCCCGCGCGGGGGGGAAGCCAGTACGTCCGTTTCCTGCGGAATTACCCCATGATCATGGCGCTGAACGTCGCCTCGGCAACGGATACGCCATCGACGCGCGCCACACCCTTGAACTTCCACACATTGGCGCGGCTGCGTTCTTTCTCGACGTGAATGCGAAGCTGGTCGCCCGGGCCGACGGGGCGGCGGAATTTCGCGCCATCGATCGTCATGAAGTAAACCAGCTTGCCTTCAAACGCGGCACCCAGCGTCAGCACCACGAGGGTCGCGGCGGTCTGGGCCATCGCCTCGATGATCAGGACACCGGGCATCACGGGACGCGCCGGGAAATGCCCCTGGAAATGCGGCTCGTTAACCGTGACATTCTTGATGCCGACAGCCGACTGCCCCATCACGATATCAACCATGCGGTCGATCAGCAGGAACGGATAGCGATGGGGGATCGCCTCCATTATCCGCATGATGTCGATCGATTCCAGCGTCGCAGGTGTTGCGTCCGCGGGCTGTGCCTCTACTTCTTTATCCACGTCGTCCAACCACTTGTTCGGTCAGGAAGGAACCCTGCCACCAGAGGGAAAACAGTGGCTTCCTGCCGGTTGAATATCTGACAGCGGCAGACAATCAGGCCTTTGTGGCCTTTTCGCCGCCTCCATCCTGCGTCGTTTTTCTGGCCATCCTGCGCAGAAAGGCCACGTTCCGGAAAAACTCCCGAAAAGGCATGGCCGGACTGCCGATCACGTCGGCTCCGGCCTCCACATCGGACATGACGCCACACTGGGCGCCGATCCGGGCCTTGGTACCGATCTTGATATGTCCGATCAGCCCGGCCTGCGCCGCAACCGTCACGAAATCACCCAGTTCGGTCGAACCGGAAATACCGGCCTGGGACACCACGATACAGCACCGTCCCAGCCGCGCATTATGGCCAATCTGCACCAGATTGTCGAGGCGTGAGCCAGCGCCGATCACGGTATCGCGGATGGAGCCGCGATCGACCGTGGAATTGGCGCCGATCTCCACCCCGTCCTCCAGTATGACGCGACCAAGCTGGGGCACGGTTTCGAAGCCTTCCGCCGTTACGGCGAAGCCAAACCCGTCCTGCCCAATCCGTGCGCCAGGCAGCAGCGTCACGCGTTCACCCAGCAGCGCATGCGAAATGGCGACATGCGCGCCAATACGGCAGCGCGCACCGATTTCCACCCCCGCCCCGATGCTGACATGCGACCCGATATCCGCGCCCGCGCCAATACGAACCCGCTCACCCAGCACCGTAAACGGCCCGATGGCCGCTGTCGGATCAATTTCGCACCCCGCACCGATTACGGCTGTCGGATGGACTCCGGGCTTGACCGGGGGAAGCGGGTAGAACCGGGACGCGACACGGGCCCATGCCTGGTACGGTGCCTTTGATACCAGAACGGCGGCATGGGCAGGCACCTTGTCGGCAAAGGCAGGGGCAACGATCACCGCCCCGGCCTGTGTGCCTTCCAGCAGGGGCAGATAGCGCCTGTTATCGAGAAAGCTGACCTGATCGCGCGTGGCGGACTGAAGGGGGGCGATACCAGTGAAACGACTGGCGCCGGCCCCATCCGCCGCCATGCGCAGTTCAGCCCCGCTGCACTGCGCCAGTTCATCCAGCCCGAAGGGACCCTGCGTTATGAAAAAACGCGGATCGCCCGGCACGTTATCCGGCATTACGGTCATGCAACAGACCTTAATGCTTTGCCGGGGCAGCGGGCGTCGGGACCGAAGCCGGCTTGTCGGCATCCGCCGTGGTGGGCATGGTGCCGGACTTCGCCAGCACTTCAGGATCGACATCGGCAGCCGGGATGAACACGGTGGGCAGCACGCCATTGAGCTGGCTTGCAACCTGCTGCGTGATATCAAGGCTTTCCTGACTCAGGGCCACCTGTTCACGGTGCAGCACAAGGTTCATGCCATGGCTGGCCGCGACCTGCCGGATGATCTGGATCAGTTCACGCTCGATCTGACCCAGCGAAACCTGTGCCGCTTCCTGAATCACGCGGTTGCGATTGCGGAAGTCCTTCTGCGCCGCCAGAACGCGTTCCTGCAACTGGCGCTCGCTTGCCTGGATCTGGGTGGACGACATGGTCCGCGCCTGACCCTGCAGCTTCTGCTGCTCGTCACGCCAGCCAGCCTGTTCCTTCTGCGCATCGCGGGCAAGGTCATCACGCCGTGCGCCCAGAACGCGCTCCGCCTGCTGCGCGGCAGAGGACAGACGCATGACTTCGGGCACGCTGATCACGCCGATAATGGGTGCTGGCGGCGGGGCGCTCTTGGCGACATCCGGCGCCTTGGGCACGGGCGGCTGCGGCAGGATGGGCGGATTCTGCGACTGCGCTTCCTCGCTATCGGCGGCGGAGGCTGGCAACTGAACCGGGGACGGCGCCGCTTCATGCTGGGGGGCATGGGCTGCGGGCTGGGCCGTCTTGGGCACGAACCAGCCCGCATTCCCGTTGGCGGCCTGGGCATGCGCGCCCGAAATGGCCTGATATCCCCACCCGAGCAGAGCGGTTGCGGCAAGCAGACGGATGCCGGATTTACGCAACATTATCACCTCAGAATTGTTGGCCGAAACCAAAGCGGAGCAACTGGGTCCTGTCGTTCGTGCCTTTATGCAGCGGCACACCCAGATCGATGTTCACAAGACCGAACGGACTTTTCCACGCCACACCTACACCGGTGGATACCACGGGCGTAAGCGTATCGTCATAGACCGGCGTATATTTGGGCCAGTCCTTCATGGATGTATAGCGGCGGCGGACGCGCAGCCCGTCCAGTCCACCCATATCCACGAAATAACGTCCTTTTATCCCCATGGCCGATGCAAAGGGAATGGGAAAGTCCACCTGGGCGGACGCAGTATACATGAACCGGCCACCAAGGAAGTCCTGCTGTGAATGCATGGGGTTACCGTCACGCGCCGGGATGGCGTAGCTTCGCGGCCCGACACCACCATCCATGAACCCACGCAGTGAGTTACCGCCCAGATAGAAGTTATCGATGATATCGCTGCGACCGCCGCCCCAGTTCATGATGTCGCCCGCGCCACCACGGAAACTGACCGTCCATTCATGATTGCCCATGATGCTGTCCAGCGGAATATAGTAGGCGGCATCCACCTTGCCACGCAGGTAGCGCTCATTGCCACCGATACCGGCGAAGTCACCGCCCACGCGGATCACGAAGCCCTTATGCGGCTGCTGCCTGCGGTCACGTGTATCGTAGGTCAGCGTGGTGCTGAGCTGCGACAGCAGCGACCAGCCGTTCTGGTCCTGCACGTAATATGACGAATCCGACCACGTATCGCCGATATCACGATCGGTAAGCGTATAGCTCCACGACTGCGACAGGTGGTTGTTATAGGAATAACCCATACGCAGGGTCATGCCGATACGCGCTTCGGAATAGCTCTGGTAGGTCATGTAGCGGTTCTGGATACCGAACAGGTCGATGCCCGCCACAAGGTTGCGGTTCAGGAAATACGGGTCCGTCAGCGAGATGTCGGCCTGTTCCTCGTAATACGCCGCCGTGCCGGTGAAGCCCGCATCGATACCTGTGCCCAGCAGGTTGTGCTGCTTGAGGCCAAGGTTACCCAGCACGCCCGCATCGGTCGAATACCCGCCACCGAGCGAGAACTCACCCGTTGGCTTCTCCACCACATCGGCCGAGATGTTGACCTTGTCTGGCGCAGAACCGGGGGTCTGGTCGATCGAGACGGTCTTGAAGAAGCCGAGATCTTCAAGGATCATCTTGGAGTATTTGCGGTCAAGCGGGGTGTACGGGTCGCCTTCGGCCATCGGCAACTGGCGACGGATCACCTTGTCCTCGGTGATCGTGTTGCCGTTGATGTCGATGCGCTCGACATACATCCGGGGGCCTTCGCTGATGTCAAACAGCAGGTTGACCGTATGCTTTTCCGGGTTACGGGCGATTTCCGGGTGGACCATGGCGAAGGGATAGCCCTTGCCCTGCAGCATTTCCTGCATGTCGGTCGCGTTGTGCTGGATCGCGCTGCCATCGTACCACTGATTATGGAACAGCGAGATGTATTTGCGCATGGACTCCGCGGTTACGTGCCGCAGGGATGAACGGACATCCATCTTGTTCAGGCGGTAACGCGGGCCTTCTTCCATCGTATAGGTGATGTAGAAGGACTTGCGGTCCGGCGACAGTTCGCCCGTGGCGTTCTTGATCTGGAAATCGACGAAGCCGTTCTTCAGGTAAAAGCGGTGCAGCAGTTCCGCATCGTATTTGATACGCTCGGGGCTGTACTGATCGCTTGAGGCAAAGAAGCGGTACCACGCCGTCTCCTTGGAGGAGACGACACCGGCCAGCGCCGCGCTGCTGAAAGCGTGGTTGCCGACGAAGGTGACCTTCTTGATCAGCGTCTTCTGCGCTTCATTGATATGAAAGATCACGTCCACGCGGTTATGCGCAAGGCGAATGATCTGCGGCGTAACCGTCGCGGCGTAACGCGCCTTTTCCGCATAGACGCCCAGGATCTTCTTCCGGTCGGCCGAAATGCCCTGGGGCGAATAGACCGCGCGCGGACGCAGCGAGATGACCTTGGTCAGGTCATCGTCCTTGGCCGCGTGGTTTCCCTCGAACACGATACGGTTGACGATCGGGTTCTCGACCACATGCACCTCAAGCACGTTACCCACGCGCTTGAGGGTTACATCATGGAACAGGCCAGTGGCGTACAGGGTCTTGAGCGAACGGTCGAGCAGATCCTGATTGAAACGGTCGCCGGGCTGGACAACCATGTAGGACAGGATGGTGCTGGTCTCGATCCGGCTGTTGCCCTTGATGTCCACCGCCTCGATCGGGTCTTCCAGCGGCGGCGGCTTGATCGCTTCGACCTGTGGCCCCTGCTGCTCCGCATCGCCCGGCGCCATTTCCCCACCGAATGGTGTGTTCTGTGCCGCTTCTTCCTGTGCGTATGCACTGGCCGTCCCGAACAGCGGCACAACGCAGACAGACGCAAGCAGCGCTGAACGTTTACTCGACAAAATCGCTATTCCTCACCACTCGGCATGCGGATCAGCCATGCATTAAGACCGGATGGAGGGCCGGCTCCCTTCCTGTCATGTATCAGCTTTCGTGGCGGACCTATCCGATATCCGTCACAATGTGCAAGCACTTGTATCACTCAGCGTACCTTAGCCCTGTCCGGCACGTGAGGCGAGCCACTGAAACAGCCCGAAATGTGACAGATCGTTAAATGTTGAGAACAGGAACAGCCCGGCAATAAGTGCGAAACCGGCCTGAAAACTGATTTCCTGCACACGGCGTGAAACCGGCCGCCCCAGTATGGCCTCGCAGATATAAAATACCAGCCGTCCCCCATCGAGAATCGGCACGGGAAACAGGTTGATCAGCCCGAGGTTGATCGACAGCAGCGCCATGAACGAGACAAGGCTGGAAAATCCGTACTGCGCGACCTGCCCCGACATCTGGGCGATACGCAGCGGACCACCTAGATCCTTGGTGCTGTGCTGGCCCGTAATCATCTGCCACAGGCCGTCCAGCGTCTGGACAGAGACATGCCATGTCTCCTTCACGGCGGAGACGAAGGCCATGGGCAGGGACTGCGGCCTGCCGATCTCGGCTGCGAAAGACACGCCGATCTGCCCGTGACGGGCTTCCCCCTTATCCCCCACGCTGCCGATATGAACCGGCAGCGTCTGGTCTGCATCCCCCCGATGGACCGTAAGCGTCGTATCGACATCGGGCTGGCCACCGACGAAGGATTGCAGGTCGGTCACGTCATGCACGGCATGGGTGCCGACACGCACGATGACATCGCCCTTTTCCACCCCCGCGGTCGCGGCCGGACTGCCCGGCAGCACCTGCGCGACCTGATTGAGGATATGCGGCTGACCGGACATGGCGAACAGCCCGGTAAACAGGACGATGGCGAGGATGAAATTGAAGACAGGCCCCGCCACGATCACGATGGCACGCGACAGGACCGGCTTGTCATGAAACGTGCGACCCGGCTGCCATGCGGCTTTCTGCTCTTCGGTCGCGTCTTCCGGTCCCTCGAATCCATGGGGGCGGACGTAGCCGCCCAGAGGCACGGGACACAGCCGCCATTCCGTGCCCACGCTGTCATGCCAGCGCAGGAGCGGACGGCCAAACCCGATCGAGAAGACCTCGACATGCACCCCCCGCCAGCGGGCGGCGAGGTAGTGACCAAGTTCGTGAATGAAAACCAGAACCCCCAGGACGAGGGAGAAGGCCAGAACAGTCCGGATCAGATCATGCATGATCGCTACGCTATCTCCCGACGGCCCGAAAGACCATCCAGAATCACATCAGGCGGCGCGGGCAATCGTGCGAAGGCGCGCTACACGACGGGCTTCGCTATCCCAGTGCAGTACTTCTTCCAGCGTATCGGCCCGCTGTGCGCCGATTGATTGCATCACATCCTCGACAATGCGTGCAATATCCAGAAAACCGATTTCGCGCTTCAGGAAGGCTTCAACCGCAATTTCATTGGCCCCGGACAGGATGGCGGGCATTGCCCCCCCGGTCCGCAGGGATTCGCGCGCAAGGCGCAATGCGGGGAAGCGGACTTCATCCGGGGCTTCGAAATCAAGGCGGGCCAGCGTCGCCAGATCCAGACGCGGCGAATTGGTGGGCATGCGTTGCGGCCATGCCAGCGTGTGGGCGATGGGGATACGCATGTCCGCCGAGCCAAGCTGCGCCACGATGGAACCATCGGTATACTGCACCATGCCATGCACCACGGACTGCGGATGCACGACCACGCCCAGCCTGTCTTCCGTCACGTTGAACAGGCGCGCGGCCTCGATCAGTTCCAGTCCCTTGTTGAACATGGTGGCGGAATCAATGGTGATCTTGGCGCCCATCGTCCATGTGGGATGCTTGAGTGCGGCTTCAAGCGGGGCCTTTTCCATTTCCTCCAGACTGGCACGGCGGAAGGGACCGCCCGATGCGGTCAGGATGATCTGTTCGACTTCATCCGCCTGCTTGTCAGCCATGGACTGGAATACGGCGTTATGTTCGGAATCGACGGGCAGCAGGGTCGCACCCGCATCCGCTACGGCGCGGAGCATGACATCACCCGCGCAGACCAACGCTTCCTTGTTCGCCAGCGCCACGGACCGGCCGTTGCGCACCGCCGCAAGGGTCGGTTCCAGCCCGGTCGCCCCGGTAATGGCCGCCATGGTCCAGTCCACCGGCAGGGCTGCCGCTTCGATTACCGCTTCACGGCCACCGGCTGTTTCAACGCCACTGCCCGCAAGCAGGGTTTCCAGTTCAGGCAGCAGCTTCTCGTCCGCAATGACCGCGCGCTGCGCGCCCAATGCCCGCGCCTGCTCGGCCAGACGGGCGACATTCCGCCCCCCCACCAGCGCGCCGGTACGGAACTGCCCCGGCGCCTGAAGCAGCAGGTCAACGGTGGAACAGCCGATGCTGCCCGTACTGCCCAGAACGGAAACTGTCTTCATTATCGCGTCATTCCCTAAAACTTTTCATGGCCCGCCCCGCAGGCATGGCCGCGCCTTCAGCGCTGCCCCACATACCAGAAAGCCGCCCGACCGACTGCCCCCAAAGACAGCAGGGCCGCCATGGGGGCCGCAACCAGCAGGCCGTCAAAACGATCCAGCAGCCCGCCATGACCCGGCAGGATCGTGCCCGAATCCTTCACGCCACGCGCACGCTTGAGCGCGCTTTCCGCAAGGTCGCCGGTCTGGGCCGCAATGGCGACAAGCGCGCCGAATACCGCACCGCGCCATACCGCACCCGGCAGCGCACCGGGCATGAGGCCCGCGATCAGCATGCCCCCCAGCACGGCGCTGAGCAGGCCACCAGCCGACCCCGACCATGTCTTGGCGGGCGAGATGCGCGGGGCCAGCTTGGGGCCACCAAAAATACGCCCGGCCATGTACGCGCCCGTGTCGCTCAGCGCCACGCAGGCGACAAGGAACAGGACAACACCCGCCCCCGGTTCGCTCATGTAACGCAGCCACAGAAGGGACAGCCCCGCACAGCCAATGGCAATCTGCCCCGCCCCCAGCGCCGGACCCAGCACAAGGGCCGACAGCATGACCAGCAGCGCACCGCCCCAGTGCCCTGCGATCGCGGCAATTCCGATACACACCGCCCATGCCAGACTGAGCTGGCCGCGCCGCGTGTCCAGACCATAGCCGAACATCCGCGCCCATTCGACCGCCATGCCCGCCATGGCCAGCACGATCAGGCCGCCATAGACCAGTCCGCCCGCCCACACGCACAGCCCCGCGAACGGCACCAGCACGGCAGCCGAGATCACGCGGGCGCGGAGGTCTTTCCAGTTGGTGGATTTCTTCGACGCAGTCCCGGTCGGGGACGCACCATTATTTGCAGACTGGCCGGGCACCGAATCGCCTTTCACGCCGTGAGTAGATATCCAGCACGGTATCGAAATGCGTTTCGTCAAAATCCGGCCAGGGCGTTTCGAGAAAAACCAGTTCGGCATAGGCCGACTGCCACAGCAGGAAGTTGGACAGGCGACATTCCCCGCTGGTCCGTACAACCATATCCGGGTCCGGCATGCCTGCCGTCTGCAGGGCGGTTGCAAAAACCGTCTCGTCTATCGCACTGGCTTCAAGCTCCCCGCGTGCGACCGCCTGCGCCATCCGGGCGGCAGCCTGCACGATGTCGGCCCGCCCGCCATAGGACAGGGCCAGCACCAGCACCAGCGTGTCGTTGCCCGCCGTGACCTTTTCAGCCAGCCGGGCTTCGTTCTGGACATCGTCGGGAAAGCGCGACAGATCGCCGATGACCCGCAGCCGCACGCCTTCGCGCGACAGTTCGGCCACCTTGTGCCGCAGGTAATAACGCAGCAGACCCGTCAGGTCCGCGACCTCACCGGGCGTGCGCCGCCAGTTTTCCGATGAAAAGGCGTAAAGCGTGACCCATTTCACACCCCGCCTGATGGCGGCGCGCACCGTGCGCTGCACGGCTTCCCCGCCCGCGCGGTGGCCCGCAAGCAGCGGCAGGCCCCGCATGTTCGCCCAGCGCCCGTTGCCATCCATGATGATGGCAACATGCTCCGGCAGGCACACAGGGGCTGCCGTACGATGATCTGACCCGGACAAGAGCTGGTCGTCCTCCTCAGTCACGCACGGGGAAAAACGGGGCGGATGCTGCGCGCACGAATCGATCAGACCTGCTTGATCTCGCGTTCTTTTTCACTCAGCAGTTCGTCAACACGCTTGACGTACTGATCGGTCAGCTTCTGGATCGCATCCGACCAGACCTTCACGTCGTCTTCGCTGATGTCGCCGCTCTTTTCCAGCTTCTTGCTCTGGTCCATGCCGTCACGACGGACGCCACGTACGGCGATCTTGCCATTTTCAGCATATTTGCCGGCGGCGCGGGCCAGTTCGTTACGGCGTTCTTCCGTAAGCTGGGGAATGGGCACGCGCACCGTCTGGCCATCAGCCGCCGGGTTCAGGCCCAGACCGGCATCGCGGATGGCGCGTTCAACCGCGCCAACCAGCGTGCGATCCCATACCTGCACCGTCAGCATGCGCGCTTCCGGCACGGCGATGGAGCCGACCTGCGTCAGCGGCACTTCGCCGCCATAGGCTTCAACGCGCACCGGTTCCAGCAGCGCCGGACTGGCACGGCCAGAACGCAGGCCCGCGAAATCACGACGCAGGCTTTCAATCGCGCCGTCCATACGGCGGGTCAGATCCGCCAGCAAAGTTTTCTGATCGACAGACACTGTGGCCCTCCTTCTAATTCTCTATCCACCGGGCATGACAGCCCATGCGCAAACAGGGATGGTCCTGCTTCAGTCCGCCGTCACGATGGTGGTGAAACGTCCCTCGCCCCGCATGACGCGGGAAAAGGCATCAGGTTCGTGAATGTTGAATACCACGATAGGCAGCCGGTTTTCACGCGCAAGGCTGATGGCCGCCGCATCCATGACATTGAGGTCATTGGCCAGCACGTCACGGTAGGTCAGGGTATCATAACGCTGCGCGTCAGGGTTCTTGCGCGGATCGTCTGAATAGACGCCGTCAACCTGCGTACCCTTGAACAGGGCGTCACATTCCATTTCCGCCGCACGCAGCGCAGCCCCCGTATCGGTCGTGAAGAACGGGTTGCCGGTGCCGGCGGCGAAAATGACCACGCGGCCCTTTTCCATGTGCCTGACCGCGCGGCGGCGGATATAGGGTTCGGCAATGGAGGACATGTGGATGGCGGTCATGACGCGCGTGGGCACGCCGTGGCGTTCGAGCGAATTCTGCATGAGCAGCGCATTGATGACGGTGGCCAGCATCCCGGCGTAATCGCCCTGGGCGCGGTCCATGCCACGGGCTGCTGCGGCCATGCCACGAAAGATGTTCCCGCCGCCAATGACCAGACAGACCTCGATACCCGTGCTGGCGACCGCTGCGACATCTGCCGCGATGCCATCAACCGTCGCCGGATCGACCCCGTACGACCCGCTGCCCATCAGGGCCTCCCCCGATACCTTCAGAAGGACGCGCTTGTAGGGGGGAACGTGGGGTTTGACGGGCTGGGTCATTGGTCCTCGGAACAGATCAGGCAAACAGGGCAAGGAACGGGCAGGCCACCCGGCCATGCCCTGTCATATAGAGGGAAGCCCCCCCCCACAAGCCGATGATGCCCCTCTTTTAAGGATTCAGGATGCGTCATCCAGGCCGATGGCGCGCAGGCGGGCGCGCTCCTCATCCCATCCGGCGCGTTCCTTCACATTCAGGAAAAGATGGCATGTGCGCCCCAGCAGGCGGCCCAGTTCGCGCCGCGCCTTTTCGCCTATGGCGCGAATCCGGCTGCCGCGCTCGCCAATCAGGATCGCCTTGTGCGACGCCCGCGCCACGTAGATGGTGACATCGATGCGGACCGAGCCATCGGGCCGTTCTTCAAACCCTTCGGTCTCGGCAGTGGCGGAATACGGCACTTCCTCATGCGTCTGCAGGAATATCTGCTCACGCACCAGTTCGGCCGCGAGCAGGCGGTCAGGCAGGTCGGTCAGGTCATCTTCGGGGTAGAGATAGGGGCCGAGGGGCAGTTCGGTCGCCAGACGGTCCATAAGGTCGTCCACCCCTTCGCCTGAGCGGGCGCTGACCATGAACACATGCTCCACCGGCAGGATGGCGGACAGTTCCGCCGTCAGCGGCAGCAGCGCGTCGCGCCGCACCAGATCGGTCTTGTTCAGCACCAGCCACAGCCTGCGCTTCTGTTCCGCAAGGCGGGTGGCGATGGCACGCAGCGCATCGGTCATGCCCGCGCGCGCATCGACGATCAGCATGGTGATGTCCGCATCTTCCGAACCCGTCCACGCGGCAGCGACCATGGCACGGTCGAGCTTGCGCTTCGGCTGGAAGATGCCCGGCGTGTCAACCAGCAGCATCTGCGTCTGCTGGCGCATGAGGATGCCCAGCACCCGAAAGCGCGTCGTCTGCGCCTTGGGGCTGACGATGGACAGCTTGGTCCCCGCCATGCGGTTGAGCAATGTGGACTTGCCCGCGTTGGGCGCCCCCACAATGGCCACGAACCCGCAGCGTGTCGTGTTGTCCTGATCCAGCCCAGTCATTATTCGTGCCCTTTACGGTGCGTGGAGGCGTTGGCCTGCCTGTCCGCGCCAAGCTGGCGCAGCAGGTCGGATGCGGCGTCGCTTTCGGCCGCGCGCTTGCTTCCGGCTACGCCCTGCCCGGTTTTTCCCTGTGCGTCCACCGCAATGACGAAACGCGGCGCATGCGATGGGCCATCCGATGATACAACGCGGTACTGCGGCAAAGGCAGCGCGCGCGCCAGCACCCATTCCTGCAATGCGGTCTTGGGGTCCTTGGGCGGCCTGGCCTGCGCCACGATGGATTCATTCCATACCCGCCGCACGAAGCCACGCGCGGGGTCCAGCCCGCCATCCAGATAAATGGCGCCAAGGATGGCTTCCACCGCATCCGCCAGCACATTGGCGGTCTGGCGCACCCCGGCACGCGCCTCGTGCTCGGCTACGTCCAGCGCGGAATGAAGCCCCATATCCTGCGCAATCCGGGCCAGCACCGTGCGCGAAACCAGATGCGCGTGCCGGGGGCCAAGCGCGCCTTCCTGCTCATCGGGAAAGCGTTCGAGCAGCCATTCCGCCATAAGCAGGCCCAGCACGCGGTCGCCTATGAATTCCAGCCGCTCGTTGGACCCGGCCCCACGCTGCGCCGTGCCCTGACGCGCGCGCCTGCCGCCATTGCGCTCATGCGCGGCGGAGCGGTGCGTCAGGGCGCGCAGCAACAGTTCGGGCCGGGTGAAATGATAGCCAAGACACCCTTCCAGCCGTTTGATTTCGGCTGCGGGCACACCTGCGGCCTGCATATCAGCGAACCCCCATGAACAGCCTGTTCCACCGGATTTCAGCAGGCCAGTACCAGAACTGCCAGAACGGATGCGCGCCATCGACAGACATGAATATCCATTTCGCCTGCCCGACCAGATTTTCCATGGGCACGAAGCCCAGATCCTGCGGCTCGTCCCCCATGAAGCGGCTGTCGGCGCTATCATCGCGGTTGTCGCCCATGGCGAAGAAATAGCCCGGCGGCACGACATATTCGGGCGTGTCGTTCTTGCCGCCCTCATCCGTCAGTTTCAGGATGTCATGCGCAACCGGCCCATGGCCGCCACTACCGGGCAGGATCTCGCGGTAGCGATCCCCCTCCATGTGGGTGCGGTGTTCATCGATCGCCACATATTCGCCTTCCGGCTCACGCGGGACTTCCTGACCGTTGAGGTAAAGCCTGCCCATACGCATCTGGATCACATCGCCGGGCAGGCCGACAATGCGCTTGATGTAATCAATGGACGTATCCTTGGTGAACCGGAACACGGCCACGTCACCACGATGGGGCAGGCTGTTGAATATCCGGCCTTCGAACAGGTTTGGCGAACCGGGCAGAGAAAAGCGGGAATAGCCGTAGCTGTATTTTGCCACCCACACATAATCGCCCACCTGTAGCGTCGGGATCATGGAGGCGGAGGGGATATTGAACGGCTCGAACAGTACGGTACGCACACTGATGGCCAGCACCCCGGCAATGACGATGGTGCGCAGCAGTTCAAGCAGACCGCCCTCGCGGCGCGATGTCCCGGCCTTGGGAGAGGAAGAAAATGTCTTGTTATCGTCCATTGGCATAAGCGCTCTTTAATCCGGATCTGGTATCGACCGGGCACGGACCGCCGGACGAATAACGTGCGGATCAAGCCCACGCACCCCCGCCGTGTCAAGCATTGCCCTTGCGGAAGGGAATGGGATCAGTCCGCAGCGGCCTTTTCCGCCATGATCATGACCTGCGCGAAGGCGTAGGGATGCTCGTCCGTCATCGTCAGGAAAATCCGCGCGGCATGTCCGGCAGGCAGCAGCGTTTCCAGCCGCGCCAGCGCACCGCCGGTCAGCCGCATGACAGGCTGGCCACCGGGCAGGTTTTCGACCCCCATGTCGTGATGGAACACGCCCTGCGCGAACCCCGTACCCAGCGCCTTCGCACAGGCTTCCTTCGCCGCCCAGCGCTTGGCATAGGTACCCAGTCGGGCGGTTCCCTGCCTGCGCTCCGCCGCTGCCTGTTCCCGGTCCGTGAAGACCCGTTTCAGGAACCTGCCATCATGACGCGCCAGTACCGTCTCGATCCGCCTGACATCGCACAGGTCGGAGCCTATGCCGATCAGCATGACCTAACCCCTTGCCCGTTCAACCTGAACCACGCCCTTGGCGGAACGCAGCCCCACCATGATGGCGGTCAGGTGCCGCAGGTCGCGCACTTCGATATCAGCAAGGATTTCCATGAATTCAAGCTGACGGTTGACGATACGCAGGTTGGCCATGATGCCTTCATGCTTGGTGGCGATATTGGTCAGTGTCGCCAGCATGGCCGGTTCATTGGCCGTCACCACGCTCAGCCGCCCGGTATGGTGCCCGGTCGCATTGCGGGCGATCAGGTCGTAATCCCAGTCGAGGTCCATGAAGCGTTCAGGCGTTGCGGCAAAGGTTTCCAGCGTCTGGCACCCCAGCGTATGCACCGTGATCCCCTTGCCGGTCGAGACGATCCCCACGATCCGGTCGCCGGGCAGCGGATGGCAGCATCCGGCGAAATGCACCGCCATACCCGCACCCACGCCCGCCAGCGCCATGCCCGCTGCCGGTCTGCGCCGCCCTGCGGCACCACCGGACGCCCCGGCGGAGGAACGCATGGACAGGCCCGGCACCATACGCGGCGCACGCGGGGCGCGGCGCAGTTCGGGATAGGCAAGCTGCACCACTTCCCGCGCGGACTGGTTGCCATTGCCCACGGCCACATACAGGTCGGCCACGGTCTGCAGGCGCAGGTCCTTGAGCAGGCTGTCCAGCACCTTTTCCGATCCGTCCACCCCTTCCTGCCGGAACGCCTTGGCCAGCGCTACGCGGCCACTTTCCAGATGGGCTTCACGCTGCTGCAGGGCGACATGACGGCGGATACGCGCCCGCGCCTTGCCGGTAACGACAAAGCGTTCCCACGACGGCGAAGGCGTGCCGCCGCGCGCGGTCATGATCTCGACCTGATCGCCGTTCTGCAGTTCATGGCGCAGCGGCATGAGCCGCCCGTTTATGCGCGCACCCACACACGCATCGCCAACCTGGCTATGCACGGCATAGGCGAAATCGACCGGCGTCGCCCCACGCGGCAGGGGAATGAGCTGCCCCTTGGGGGTAAAGCAGAAAACCTGATCCTGATAGAGTTCGAGCTTCGTGTTCTCGAGGAACTCGTCGGGGGCTGCCGAATCTTCCAGAATGTCCAGCAGGTCCTGCACCCAGCGCAGCCCGGACACGACACCCCTGGCCGCGCCATTGGCGCCCGCATCGGGCAACTGTTTGTACAGCCAGTGCGAGGCCACGCCGTTTTCGGCCACGTCGTGCATTTCCGCCGTGCGGATCTGCACCTCGATCTTCTGGTTGCGCGGATGGCGCAGCGTCACCCCGGTATGCAGGCTCTGGTAACCATTGGCCTTGGGGGTGGAAATATAGTCCTTGAAGCGCCCGGCAATGACCGGATAGGCGCCATGCACCGCCCCAAGCGCGATATAGCAGGCTTCCCGCGATGGAACGATGATGCGGAACGCCATGATGTCGGAAAGCTGCTCGAACGCGACATTGCGCCGCTGCATCTTTTCCCAGATGGAATAGGGCGTCTTTTCGCGCCCGGTCACATCCACGCCTTCCACCCCGGCATCGGCGCACAGGGCCAGAAGTTCGCGGCGGATTTCCTCGATAACGTCAGCACCCTGCCCGCGCAGGTAATTGAGGCGGGCGCGGATGGTCGCCATCGCTTCCGGCTCAAGTGCCGCGAAAGACAGGTTCTGGAGTTCGCCCTTCACCTTGTCCATGCCGATACGACCGGCAAGGGGGGCGTAGATTTCCATGGTTTCGCGCGCGATGCGCTGCCTGCGGTCCAGACGCTGCACGTAATGCAGCGTGCGCATGTTGTGCAGGCGGTCCGCCAGCTTGACCAGCAGCACGCGGATATCGCGCGACATCGCAAGCACGAGCTTGCGGAAATTCTCGGCCTGCTTGGTCCGGTCGGACTGAAGCTCCAGCCGCGTCAGCTTGGTGACGCCATCAACCAGTTCGGCAACCGTATTGCCGAATTTGTCGCGCAGTTCCTGCTGGGTGACACCCGTATCCTCGATGGTGTCATGCAGCAGGGCTGTAATGATGGATGCGGTATCGAGGTGGAAGCCCGCCAGTATGTTGGCGACGGCCAGCGGGTGGGTGATGTAGGGATCACCGTTGTCGCGCGCCTGCCCGGCATGGGCGGCCTGCGCCACCGCGAAGGCCCGCCGGATCAGGTCCGCATCGGCCGACGGGTCATAAGCGTGGATGCGGCGGATCAGCCCCTCGCACGAGATGACCCGCTCCCCTTCGCCCTGCACGGCAGGCAGGGCCACCGCACCCTCGGTCACTCCACCTGTGGCAGGCACAGGCATGGAAGAAGATGTCGTTTCCGATCTGACCGGGTCAGTCACCTTCCACCCTTTCGCCAGATGTTACCGGCCCCGTCCGCTCAGGGCCGCCTCGACAGAGGCTTCAAGTTCTTCAGCCGTCATGCCGCCGGAATTGCGGGCCTCTTCCTCGGCCGAGACATCCTGCAGGCCGAAGATGTTCTGTTCGGTCGGGATCAGGTCGACCACTTCCTCATCGGCAGGCTCCGGCTCGGGCGCGCGGGCCAGGGAGCGGACGAGGTCGCTGCGGATCTGGTCCAGACCGACGGTCTGGTCAGCAATTTCGCGCAGGGCGACGACGGGGTTCTTGTCGTTATCGCGGTCAACCGTCATTTCCTCGCCCCGGGACAGGGCGCGCGCACGCTGGGCAGCCAGCAGCACCAGTTCAAAACGATTGGGAACCCGCTCAACGCAGTCCTCGACAGTGACGCGTGCCATCAGGCCTGAACTCCGGTTATTAATTGGTTACGTGGATCAGAATTTACCTTACTAGCCCCACCCCTGTCCTGATGCAAGCATTCAGTCGGCGGGCGTGGCCTTCATCACGGCGATGTCCTGATCCGCCACGCCGGGCAGGAAGGCGTCAAGCCCCTGCCCCGTAACCGGATCGCGCCAGTCGGGCATGACATCGCGCAGCGGCAGCACGACGAAGGCCCGCTGCGTCGCGCGCGGGTGTGGTATAACGGGGTCAGGACTGGCGCGCACCAGATCGCCCATGGAAATGATATCAAGATCAAGCGGCCGGGCGGCATTGACCACCGTACGCCTGCGCCCGGCGCGGGCCTCGATTTCATGCAGACGGGCCAGCAGGCCAGCAGGATCGATCCGGCCCGACAGCCGCACGATGCCATTAACATAAGGTGGCTGGCCCGATGGTGGCACGGGCGCGCTTTCATACCAGCGCGACACCGCCACGACCGACAGGCCGGGAATGCGCCCCAGTTCGTCCACCGCCCACAGGCAGGTGGCAGCCGCAGTTTCACCACTTTCGCGCGGCAGGTTCGCGCCCACCGCAATCACGATATCCGTAAGGGAAGCAGGAGGTTGCAGCATTGTCATATGAAAACTGTATTCCGGGCGTTCACGGTCGGTTAGTAATTCCCCCCACAGGAAACTTCTGGAAGGCAACCGGCTTCATACACCATGAATCATTATGTCCGACAACTTTCACTTCGATGCCCGAATACATACCCATAACGAAATTTAACGTGACCGCGACATCTCCACTTTCTTGTTTCAGGGACTGACCGTAAATGTTTTTTCAACCACAGGATCGGCTCTGCCTCTTCATAGATGGCACCAGCCTGTATTCCGCATCCCGCAACCTTGGATTTGAAGTCGACTATCGCAAGCTGCTGCAGTTTTTCCGCTCGAAATCAAACGTCCTGCGCGCCTATTACTATTCCGCCGTACTGGACACCGAAGAATATTCTCCGCTGAAGCCCCTGACGGACTGGCTGGTCTATAACGGCTATACGCTGGTGACCAAGAACGCGCGGGAATTCATCGACCATAACGGCCGCCGCCGGGTGCGCGGCAACATGGATGTCGAACTGACGGTGGACATGATGGAAATGGCCCCGCATATCGACCATGCGGTGCTGTTCAGCGGGGATTCCGATTTCCGCCGCGTGCTGGAAGCCGTGCAGCGTCAGGGCGTGCGGGCCACCGTGGTCGGATCGATCAAGACCACGCCGCCGCTGATTGGTGACGAACTGCGCCGTCAGGCCGACCAGTTCATCGAACTGGCGGATATCGCCACCCATTTCATGCGTCGCCAGATTGAAAACCGGCCCCAGCGCGCGCCTGCGCCGCCCGTTCGCCACCCGGCGGACCAGATGAGCGAAAACGACGACGAATAACGGCCATCCCCGCCCGGACAGCCGGGCGGGGAACCTGCCTTCAGCCCTGTAACTGCAATACCTTACGGGTGCGCTCACGCACCTGCGCGCACATCTGCGCATCCTGCCCCAGTCGCGTGCCGAAGGACGGCACGATCTCACGCAGGCGGGCATCCCACTGCGGCATGCGGCTGGCGAAGCAGCGCTGCAGCACCGTCAGCATGATGGGGGCCGCCGTGGATGCGCCGGGGGATGCCCCCAGCAGGGCCGCCACGGACCCGCCGGCACCGGTCACGACCTCCGTCCCGAACTGAAGCACGCCGCCGCGTGTCGCATCTTTCTTGATGACCTGCACGCGCTGGCCCGCGGTAATCAGTTCCCAGTCTTCCTTGCGGGCGGTGGGGACGAAATCACGCAGCGCCTTCATCCGGTCCTCATTGGACTGGAGAACCTGCTGGATCAGGTATTTTGTCAGCGCCATGTTGTCGCGGGCGACCGCCATCATGGCCCCGATATTGTCCATGCGAATCGAGCGCGGCAGATCCAGCCACGATCCCGACTTCAGGAACTTGGTCGAGAACCCGGCATACGGCCCGAACAGCAGCCCGCGCTGTCCATCGATCACGCGGGTATCGAGATGCGGCACCGACATCGGGGGCGCACCAACCGACGCCTTGCCGTACACCTTGGCATGATGGCGGGCGACGACATCGGGATTGGTGCAGCGCAGGAACTGCCCGCTGACCGGGAAACCGCCAATGCCGTGCGCTTCGGGTATGCCACTTTTCTGCAGAAGCGGCAGCGCGCCACCACCCGCACCAATGAACACGAACTTCGCGCGCACCTTGCGCTCCGCCCCACCATGCATGGCGCGGACCGATACATCCCATTCATTGTTGCCTGCGGGCTTCAGGTCCTCGACTTCATGGGCGAGGTTGAGTTCAAAGCCGGGCTTGCCCTGCAGAAGCTGGATCAGGCGGCGTGTCAGCGCACCGAAATTCACGTCCGTTCCCGCCGGGTGCCATGTGGCGGCAAGCGGCTGGCCCGGCGCGCGGTCCTGCATGACCAGCGGCATCCACTGGGCAAGCTGCGCCTCATCGGTCGAGAAGGACATGCCTTCGAATAACGGATGATCCTGCAACGCCGCATGCCGCCTGCGCAGGAAATCCACGTTTTCCGGCCCCCAGACGAAGCTCATATGCGCGATGGGGTTGAGGAAATCGCGCGGGGAGGCGATCTGTCCCGTTTCCACAAGATAGGACCAGAACTGACGCGAGATCTGGAAGGCTTCGTTGACCGCGACCGCCTTGGAAATATCCACATTCCCGTCCGGGCGGAGCGGCGTGTAGTTCAGTTCGCACAGGGCGGAATGACCCGTGCCCGCGTTGTTCCACGCATTGGAACTTTCCAGCGCCACATCATCGAGCCGTCCGAACAGGGCAATGGACAGGTTGGGCTCAAGCTGCCGCAGCAGCGCGCCCAGTGTTGCACTCATGATCCCGCCGCCAATCAGGACCACATCATAGGTGGAAGCGGAGGATGAGGGATTCGAGGTCATGGCTTTCTCCGGATCGGCATCGGAAACCCGCTGCGTGGCTGTTCATCGGCTGGACCGGGCAGCCACCCGGCGGCGCGGGGAACCCGGCCTGTTTCATACGTTCATGTCTGACGGCGGCGGTGGCGCGCATGGGGTGCCCATACCGGCCGGAGTGTCGCCGTCGTCATTTCTGTCAGCCCTTTCCTTGCCACCATGTGGGACGAGGCGGGGCATCATCTCTGCGCGAGGAACCCGGTCCATCGCATCGCCCCACGGCGGACGCAGGGACGCGCAACCGCGCCTGCCGCCCTGAAGGCAGGCCCCGGCCCCATGGACACTATCGCGCGAGCGGGCCGCCCCTCCTTACACACATCACATCGCAGCGTCATCCGCATTGATCCATGCTGGCCACCGGATTCCCGCCATAGCCGTGGCGGATCATGACGGCGGCCACCAGACACGACAGCATGCGCACGGGTACCGGGTCGGCCCGGCTGGTCAGGATGACGGGCACACGCATGCCCATCACGATGCCTGCGGCCTGTGCCTGCCCGATGAATGTCATCTGCTTGGCCAGGATATTGCCTGCCTCCAGATCCGGGGCGACCAGAATATCCGCAAGCCCCGCCACGGGGGACACCACGCCCTTGCATGCGGCGGCTTCGGGACTGATGGCGTTATCGAAGGCCAGCGGCCCGTCAAGGATGCCGCCGGTGATCTGCCCGCGTTCGGCCATCTTGCACAGGATCGCCGCGTCCAGCGTAGAAGGCAGCGCCGGGTTGACCATTTCCACTGCCGAGAGCAGCGCGACCTTCGGCTGGTCCAGCCCCAGCATGCGGGCAAGGTCGATGCTGTTCTGGACGATATCACGCCGCATATCGATTTCGGGGGCGATGTTCACCGCCCCATCCGTAACCAGCAGCACGCGCGGGGCCTGCGGGGCGTCGATTACATACACATGGCTCATGCGGCGGGTGGTGCGCAGCCCCCCTTCGTGATGGCCGAGTTCATGCAGGAAGATGCGGGAGTGGAGCGAGCCTTTCATCAGGGCCGCCACCTTGCCCCCATGGGCCATCTGCACGCCATGGCGGGCTGCGTCCTCCGGCGTTGCGACATCGGCAATATGGCACGCGGTCAGGTCGATCCCGGAGGTTGCGGCCATCTGGCGGATCAACGCCGCCGGACCGATCAGCGTCGGCACGGCCAGACCACGCGCCGCGATGCCAGCCGCGGCCTGCAACGCCGGCACGCTGCATGGATAGACCACGCCCAGTTGCATGGGGGGATGGCTGGCTATGGTCTGGGCAAGATCGTCAAAAAAACGCAGGGACCGCATCATCTCTATTCTTTTTCCGGTTACGGACTGGCCGTTGGTCCTGATGCCACAGCCCCCCGGCCTTCCCTGCCATCATCTTTATGCGAGGCCCCTGCCCCGCGTGACATCCCTGCGTGACCTCATGCATGCTGGGCGTCACTCTGGCGCAGGTCCCCCACAACCGGACCGTGTGCATTCAAACCAAGGAGAACACGCATGTCCACCGCTCCCCTGATCGGTTTTGTCGGATTCGGCGCCATGGCCTCCCGCATGGGCGCAAATCTGGTGAAGGCAGGATACCGGATCGCCGCCTATACCCCGTCGGGCAAGGGCGGAGACGGCAGCACGCGCTTTGTGCCCACGCCGCGCGCACTGGCGCAGGAAGCCGATATCCTGATCGCCTGCGTGCCTGATGATGAAGCACTTGCCAGCGCCCTGCACGGCCCCGATGGCGCACTGGCCGGGCTGAAGGCCGGTGGCCTGCTGATCAATACCAGCACGGTCGCACCGGAAACCTCCGTCGCGCTGGCGCAGGAATGTGCGACGCGCAACATCGCCGTCATCGACGCCCCGGTGGCGGGCAGCACGCCGGAAGCGGAATCGGGCAATCTCGTCATCCTCGCAGGTGGCACGGCGGACGAAATCGCGCGCGCGCAGCCGGTTTTCGATGCCATAGGCCGCCTGACCATCCATGCCGGCCCGGCGGGCAGCGGGTCGAAGCTGAAACTGGTCATCAACGGCATCATGGGCGCGACACTCGCCGTCGTGGCGGAGGGGGTGACCTATGGTCTGGCCGCAGGACTTGACCGGAGCATGCTGTTCGATGCGCTGGATGCGGTGCCGGTCATCTCCCCCCACCACAAGCGCAAGCTGAAAGCTGCGAAGGAAGGGGATTTCAGCCCGCAGTTCCCCACGCGCCTCATGCAGAAGGACATGCGCCTGCTCATGACCGATGCGGCCCGGCAGACCGCCCCGCTGCCAGCGATGGCCGCCGCAACGCAGAGCCTGTCACTCACCCGCCGTCGCCACCCGAACGAGGATTATTCCGCCCTGTTCGCTGTCATGGAAAGCCTGGTGACCAACACGCCCTGACCGCCTGCCCCATGCCTGCCGGGAAAATACTCAGGCGTGGGTTCCTATATTCGGCGGCGCAGCAGGGCGCGCATGACGGCCAGCCTGTCACCCAGACCGCGCGGCTGCGTGCCTTCGCCCCGAATGGCATGGGGACGCATGTCGCGCAGGCCCAGTATGGCAGGCAGTCCAGCCGACATGGCGGCACGCGGCAGGCGCGCGCCCTCGCCGCGCACCATCGCCAGCCAGTCCCGCCCCTGCTGGCGCAGTCCATCGCGCAGGGTGGCGATCTGGGTGGCTGTCGCCTGCCCGGTGCGCAGGCCATCACGGGTCAGGCCGGTTTCGGCCAGCATATCATCCGGCAGGGGGCAGCGCCCGCCGTGCAGCACGACAGGCAGGTAGCGCACCAGCGCGCCCACGCCATAAATCCCGCCCATCAGCCGGATGCGCGCCAGTTGTTCCGCATCGGTCACGCCAGCGGCTTCGGCCATGGCGACCTGCACGCCGCCCGCGCCGTCCAGCATGCTGGCCTGCCATGTCGGCCTGTCCGGCAGGCCATCGAGTTCACATTCCCGTGCTGTAATGATGCCATCCAGCGTTTCACGCCGCACGGCCCCACGCGCCAGCAGGTCAAGGACGGCGCGTGCCGTGTCATGGCGCTGCGCGTTGCCGCTTTCCAGCACGTCACGCCACCATTGCAGGCGGATCAGCCCCGCCATGGGACCGGCGACCGACCATGAAGCCGATGTACCCACCGCCCGGATACATTCATGGTTGAAGGTAATCAGCGTCAGGGCTGCGATACGGGCGGCAGGGGGCAGGAACAGCGAACAGAAGAAACGGTCCGGGTCGACCTGACGCGCGGCCTGCATGGTGGAAAAGGCCACTTCCCCGGATTGGGGTGCATCCATCTGGCCGGTCATGGCGTTTGCCCCACGAGGGAACGGAGGGGCATGGTCATAGGACCGTCACTTGACGCACCCGCTCCGCCCCCATAGCAATCTTGGTATGGCGGTCGCAGGCCGCCCCTTGCACTTCCCAGGAGAATGTTCATGGCTTTTGAATTGCCGTCCCTTCCCTTCGCCTACAATGCGCTGGCCAACCGTGGCATGTGCCAGGAAACGCTGGAACTGCATCATGACAAGCATCATCAGGCCTATGTGACGGCCCTGAACGGCTTTGTCGAATCCAAGCCGGAACTTCAGGGCAAGTCGCTCGAGGAAATCATCCTGACGGTCAAGGGCAAGCCTGACCTGGCGCCGGTGTTCAACAATGCGGGACAGCATTGGAACCACATCCTGTTCTGGCACAACCTGTCACCGGCTGGTGGGGCGATTCCCGATTCCCTGTCCAGGAAGCTGGTCGAGGATTTCGGCAGCATCGAAAAGTTCAAGGCTGACTTCAAGGCAGCCGCCGCATCGCAGTTCGGCTCGGGCTGGGCATGGCTGGTGCTGGCTTCCGACGGCAAGCTGAAGGTGACGAAGACCGCCAATGGCTCCAACCCGCTGGCCGAAGGCCAGGGCAAGGTGCTGCTGGGTCTGGATGTGTGGGAACACTCCTACTACCTCGACTTCCGCAACCGTCGCCCCGACTACATCGTCAACTACCTGGACAAGCTGGCCAACTACGAGTTCGCCGAAGCGCAGCTCCAGTCCGCCTGATCCCCATCCATCAGGCACGATGTGGAAAACCCGGCCTTGCGCCGGGTTTTCTGTATCCGCGTCCTGAAATCTTCATTCCCTGCCGTCTTATCGCGTGTCCCGCCCCAGCGTACGCAGCGGCGTGCCGCGCATGAGTTCGGTCTCGATCTGTTCCAGCGTCATGCCCCGTGTTTCGGGCACATGACGGATGACCATCACCATGAACAGCGCGTTAAGCGTTGCATAACCCCACAGCACCCGGTTCGTGCCGAAGATTTCCAGACCGCTGAGGAACGTGGCGCTGACCAGCAGGTTGGCGATCCAGTTGGCGCAGGTGGAACACGCCATGCCGAACTCCCGCCCCCGCAGCGGCAGGATTTCGGCACAGAGCAGCCATGCCAGCGGACCGGCGGAAAAAGCGAACGCCGCCACGAACAGAAGCATGAACGCCCCCATCAGCAGCCGCATGCCCTCCGTCGGGGGTTCGCCGCCCGCGAACATGATGGCCTGTCCCGCCATGGCCACCGCCATGAGCGCGAAGCCGCAGATCAGCATGGGCCTGCGTCCCACCCGGTCCACACATGTCATGGCGATGGAGGTGGACAGGAAATTGATGATCCCAACCCCGACCGGCCCCCACACCTGCACATCGTGCCCATACCCCGCCAGCCCGATGATATGGGGGCATAATACAGGACCGCGTTGATGCCGGAGAACTGCTGCGCCACCTGTAACGCCACGGCGAGCCACAGCCCGCGCCGGCAGTTGGGGTTGTTGATGAAACTGGTAATGCCGTCCCCGCGCGTTCCCAGCCGCGCCATGATCGCATTGCGTTCCGCCGTGACCAGCCGGGGCAGGCCCCGCAGTTCGATCAGCACACGGCGCGCATCCCGTTCGCGTCCCTGCGCCAAAAGCCAGCGCGGGCTGGGCGGCAGGAACAGCACGCCCATCATGAACACAAGGCCCGGAAAGCCCACGATGCCCAGCATCCACCGCCATCCCCCGAAATAGGAAAACAGCCCGTCGGACACGAAAGCGGACAGCAGCCCGAGCGAGATCATGAGCTGGTAGCCCAGTATCATCGCACCCCGGCGGCCTGAATCTGCGATTTCAGCGATGTAGAGGGGGGTGACGAAGGTGGTCGCCCCGGTAGCCATGCCCAGCAGCAGCCGGGCGATCAGCAGTGCGCGGAAGGTCTCGGCTTCAGCGCATAACAGCGGGCCGAATATGAACAGCCCGGCAGTCAGGACCAGCGTGCGCTTGCGACCCCATACGTAGGACAGCCACGCAGCGCCGATCACGCCAAACGCAGCACCCAGCAGCATGATGGCGACAACCGATTCGCGCTGGAAATCCGACAGGATGAATTCCTGCGCCACCAGATCCAGTGCGCCGGACATGACCCCCGTATCCAGCCCGAACAGGATGCCGGACAGGGCTGCAAGCCCGGCGGCCAGTCCCGCCCGCCCACGTATCGCTGACCCGGTCCGGACGGCGGGGCCAGTCTGCGCGATGCCGGACTGCCTGTGCATTATGCCTCCATCTGCTTTCAGTAAAGAACGGCACAACGCAGTGGAAGTTCGCCCCCAATCGGCCAGGAAGGGGCGAAAAGGTGGGATCAGGCGTCTTTTGCGGTCTTTTCCGGCGCACTGTCATTGGCCGGGGTGGCGGAGCTTGTGATGACCGAGCTTATGGTGTCACGCAGCACCATCACACGCACGCCCGCCGCGATTTCGATCTCGACCTCGTTCGACTCCGCCTGCACCTTCTGCACCACGCCAATGATGCCGCCCCCGGTCAGCACGCGGTCACCACGACGCATGGCGGCAAGGCTGTTGCGCAACTGCTTCTGCTTGAGCTGCTGCGGGCGGATCAGCAGAAAATAGAAAATGGCGAACATGGCCACGTAGGGCAGCATCGCCATAAGGCCATCAGCACTCAGGAAACCGCCACCGGCGGACTGGGCATGGGCGGGCGTGGTCAGGAAATCGTTGAAAATGGAAGGCATTGCTATCTTTCCGGCACAAGGGGAAACTGAACGGGTTGCAGGTTTGTCATGCGGACCATAGTTTTCGCCTGTTTCCCGTCAAGGCGTTCGCCTGCCGCAACTGGCCAACGCGCTCCGGATCACCCGGTGGCATGCCCACCGTATTCGCCATGCTGAATCAGGATCGACGATGGACAGCAACACCCTGCCCCTGCTTGAACGTATTGCCGCGGCCCTTGAACGGCTTTCGCCGCCTGCCCCCTCCCTTGCCGGGCTGGACGGGGCGGATGCCTTCATCTGGCATCCCTCGCTGGGACGGCTGACCCCCGTGCCCCATGTCGCGCATGTCGAGATGGAACTGCTGCAGGGCATCGCACGGCAGCGCCAGATGATACTGGACAACACGCTGCACTTCGCACGCGGGCTTCCGGCCAATAACGCCATGCTGTGGGGGGCGCGGGGGATGGGTAAATCCTCGCTGGTCAAGGCAGCGCACGCGCAGGCCAACATGGTGGACGGCAGACCCGCAAGCCCCGGCAGGGGGCGGCTGGTGCTGGTGGAAATCCAGCGCGAGGATCTGGCCACCCTGCCCGAACTGCTGGCCCTGCTGCGGTCCAGTCCGCGCCGGTTCATCGTATTCTGCGATGACCTGTCGTTCGAACGCGAAGACGCGGACTACAAGGCCCTGAAATCCGTTCTGGATGGCGGCATCGCGGGGCGGCCGGAAAATGTGCTGTTCTACGCCACATCCAACCGCCGTCACCTCATGCCGCGCGAGATGATCGAGAACGAAAGCTCGACGGCGATCAACACCTCCGAAGCGACGGAGGAAAAAGTATCGCTGTCAGACCGCTTTGGCCTGTGGATCGGTTTCCATAACTGTGCGCAGGATACGTTCATGGACATGGTCCGGGGCTACGCCAGGGAACGGAAGCTGCCGATCGGCGATGAAGAACTGACCCGGCGGGCCAATGCGTGGTCGCTGGCGCGGGGCGGGCGGTCGGGCCGCGTCGCATTCCAGTTCATCGAGGATCTGAGCGCCGAACTCGCCCCCGGCCTGTAATTACACCATCCACCCCGCCCCCGTTGCGACAGCATCGGGCAGGCGGGGAAAACCACGGCGATAGATTACAAAATAATTAAAAGACTGAACCATTTGCCCTGCCCGTAAAAAACATCCTTAATATCGCCGTGGTGGCAGGATACGGTTGGGAACAAGTGCCCCCTTGCAATCGGCATCCCGCCCCATGGCACATCCGGCTGCCATGCCCCGTTAACAGTCAAGAGAGACAATGGATCAGTCGTCACCGCCTGACAGCATGCAGTCCACCGCCCCGGTCAACGGGCGGGACCTGCGCCGAATCCGTGCCAACCCCGATTTCTGGTATCCCGTTGCCTGGTCACGGGAACTGAAACCGGGCAAGACCATCGGCACCCGCTATGCGGGGCAGCCCATAGCCCTCGTACGTCCCCGCGAAGGGGGCAGTGTTTTCGCGCTGGAAGACCGGTGCGCCCACCGGCAGGTCCCGCTCAGCAAGGGACAGGTCAAGGGTGACTCCGTACAGTGCTGCTACCACGGATGGGCCTATGGCCGTTCGGGCCGCTGCATCGACGTGCCCTACCTTGGCAAGGGCAAGCTGCCCAACGGGGTGCGTACCTATCCCGTGCGGGAAATGGATGGGCTGATCTTCGTCTTTCCGGGCGATGCGGCCAAGGCGGATACAACACCCCTGCCCCGGCTGGCGGAAGTTGCGAACCCGGCCTACAAGACCCGCCGTTTCGGCCAGCTTGTGAACTGCCACTACAGCTTCATGCATGAAAACCTGATGGATATGAACCATCAGTTCATGCACATGAAGCAGATGGGCCAGATGAAGCCGCGCTTCCTGGGGCAGGAACGCGGACCGGGACTGGTGGAAGCCCGCTACAGCTTCGCACGCACCGGCGGCAAGCAGCCGCTGGGGGAAGCGCTGATCTTTGGCCAGAAGCGCGACAACAGCGAGAAATTCGCCTTCCGCGATGTCATGACCATCCGCACGGTCTATCCCTACCAGACCCTTCATATCCAGACTGGCGACAATGCCCCGGTCATGGATCTGTGGATCGCCTATGTGCCGCAGGATGAAGCCGAACTGACCAACCGGGTGTTCGGGCTGCTGTCCATCAAGCGGCCGGGCATTCCGGGCGTTCTGGATCTGGCATGGCCGTTCCTGACCGCGTTCACCGAACGGATCTTCCGCGAAGACCGGGAAATCGTGGAACTGGAACAGGCCGCGTGGAACGAACAGGGCGGCGACCGGAATCAGGAAATCTTCCCCGTCATCTGCAACCTGCGTTCGCTTCTGGCGGAATGCGGGCTGCCCGCGGATCAGGATACGCCTGCGCCGATCGCCACAGGTGCGCCCCAGCCGCATGCCTGAACGCAATGGACAGGGAACCGGCCCCGTGCTGGAGGCCGGTGAATACAGGCTGCGTGAAGTCCGCATGTCCGATGCCGGGACCATGCACAGGCTGATCAATGACTGGAGCGTGGTGCGGATGCTCAGCCGCGTTCCGTTCCCCTACGCCCTTTCCATGACCGAGGAATGGATCGCCGCCACCATCGAGCAGGCCCGGCGTGGCGAAGCCTATCACTTCGCCATCACCTGCCCGCAGTCGGACCAGCCTGATGCGCTGATCGGCTGCATCGGGCTGCGCATCAATCCAGCCGACCGGTCCTGCACGCTGGGCTACTGGGTCGGGCGCGCGCACTGGAACCGCAAGGTTGCCAGCACGGCGGCGGGACGGCTTGCCCGCTGGGCGCTGGCCAATCTGCCGGTGGACCGCCTTACGGCATCGGTCGCCCATGACAACCATGCTTCGGTCGCGGTCCTGCACCGCATCGGCTTTCGTGAAAACGGGACGGGATCACAGGAATTCGTCTCACGCGGGGGGGAATATCCCGTCCGCCTGTTTGAAGCGCGTCATGCCGACTTTGCCGGTGAAGGCGAAAACGGGGCGGCGGAAACCGCACCGGATGGTGGCCGCAAGATCGTGCTGGTGGCGGCTGTCGCACTGGTCGATTCGGATGCGCGTGTCCTGCTGGCCCGCAGGCCGGAAGGCAAATCCATGGCTGGCCTGTGGGAATTCCCCGGTGGAAAGGTCGAGGCGGGCGAAACACCGGAAGAGGCGCTGATACGCGAACTGGATGAGGAACTGGGGCTGGATGTCGCCCGCTCCTGCCTTGCCCCGTTCACGTTCATTTCCCACGATTACGGGCATTTCCATCTTCTCATGCCCGTCTATGTCTGCCACCGCTGGAAAAATACACCCACCCCCCGCGAAGGGCAGAAACTGGAATGGGTGCCGGCCACCGGGCTGCGTGATTACCCCATGCCCGATGCCGACCGCCCGCTGGTCCCGCTGCTGCAGGACCTGCTGTAGCTTCTAGCCCTTCGTAATATCTGGCAGCGCTGCCATCTCGGCCATTTCGGTGGCCGGGAACATGGTGGGCACCTGACCCGCCACCTCCACCGCCATGCTGAACAGGCCACCCGCCTGCGGCAGGGTTGCCAGACGCCCGTCTGGCGTGTTCTTACGCGCGGTGGTGATGTACACGGTCCGCAGGTCAGGCCCGCCAAAAGCCACTTTCGTCACGTTCTGCGCCGGAACGGTGATGGGTTCGAGCCGCATGCCGTCCGGCTGAAAGCGTTCGATCCGCCCCCCGTTCCATACCCCGACCCACAGGACACCCGCGCTGTCGACCACCACGCCATCGGGATAGCCATCCGCCAGACGGGCAAAGACGCGCCGGTTGGTCAGTTCCCCGTCTGCCGCCAGATCAAAGACATAGATGATCCCGGCAGGGGAATGGTTGTGATACAGCTTCGTGCCATCGGGAGAGATGGCAGGCCCGTTGGTGACGATATACCCCTCGTCATGTCGCTGGACACACAGCCCATCGGGCTTGCGGGTTACGGAATACAGCGCACCCGTGGGCGTGCTTTCGCCATCATCCATGGTGCCGAACCACAGCCGCCCCATGGAATCCACACAGCCATCATTGATCCGGTTGCCCGGCAGGCCCGGTTCCACCGCGACCTCGCACCGAAAATCGCCGGATGCCGGGTCGAAACGGTACAGGCCATCTTTCAGCCCGCACATCAGCGTCCCGTCACTGACCGGCACCACGAAACCGGGCCGTTTCGGCGTGGGCCATGATGACCGTGCCCCTGTGGCGGGATGAAAACGATGGATGGCGTGGCCCACGATATCGACGAAATACAGCGCCTGTTCACGCGCGGACCATACCGGCCCTTCCCCCAGTTGCGCCTGAATGTCCCATACGCAACGTGGTTGTAGCATTGCTGCCGTGTCCATGGCTTCTCCTTCCGGTTGGCGGCCTGTCGTTATAGGATGGGGAGAAAATGCTCCTGCCCGCAATATAGTGGAATGTGCTTCATGAACCCCACCGCCTGCCTGCTGGTCATAGGCAACGAGATCCTGTCCGGCCGGACACAGGACGTGAACGTGCAGTATATTGCACGCCGCCTGTCCGAAACCGGGATTACCCTGAGCGAAGTCCGCATCATACCGGACATCCGCGCGGTCATCGTGCGCACCGTGACCGAAGCCCGTGCTGCTTACGATAATGTGTTCACCACCGGCGGCATCGGGCCGACGCATGACGATATCACCTCCGCCTGCGTCGCGGAATCGTTCGGCGTGCCATGGGTTCACCACGCAGAAACCTTCCGCCTGCTGGAAGCCCATTTCGCACCCGGTGAATTCAACGCCGCCCGTCAGCGTATGGCCACGATGCCGCAGGGGGCGGTACCAATCCGCAATTCCGTATCGGTCGCTCCGGGCTTCAGCATGGGAAACGTGCATGTCATGGCGGGTGTGCCCCGCATCATGCGCGCCATGTTTGAAGAAGTGCTGCCCACCCTGCCCCACGGCACGCCGGTCACGTCACGGGCATGGCATGCGACAGGACTGTATGAAGGCGCACTGGCCGCCCCGCTTGAAGCGATCCAGAATCACTACCCCACCATTGATATCGGGTCTTATCCCTACCGTCTGGATGAAACCCAGCGCGGGGTGTGCCTGCTGTGCAAGGGAACGGATGCGCAGGCCGTATCGTCCGCCGCCACTGCCGTGCGCGACATGATCGCACGACTTGGCTTCGAGCCGTATGAAGGCGAACCGGCCAAAAGCTGAAATCAGGACCGTGCCAGTAACCTGCCCCAAGGCAGGCTGCTGGCACGGAGCCGACAATCAGGCTACGGCCTCACGCCCCATGGCAAGGAATTTTTCCCGTCGCTGCGCCTTGAGCAGCGCGGGATCTTTCGCCAGCAACGCGGGCAGCTCGGCTGCGATGGCGTCACCCACGGCGCGAATCGCAACCTGCGGTTCACGCTGCGCGCCACCCAGGGGTTCGGGAATGATCCGGTCGATCAGACGGAGCTGAAGCAGGTCCTGCGCCGTAAGCCGGAGCGCATCGGCGGCAGTGGCGGCCTGCTTGGGATCACGCCACAGAATGGATGCACACGCTTCGGGGGAGATGACGGAATAGATCGCGTGTTCCAGCATCATCACGCGGTCGCCCGCACCCAGCGCCACGGCGCCGCCAGATCCGCCCTCACCGATGACGGTGGCAATGACCGGCACGGGCACGGTCAGGCAGGTTTCGATGGAGCGGGCGATGGCTTCCGCCTGGCCGCGTGCTTCGGCATCGATACCCGGCCATGCGCCGGACGTGTCGATAAAGGTCAGGACCGGCAGGCCGAATCGTCCCGCCAGTTTCATCAGGCGCTGCGCCTTGCGGTAGCCTTCCGGTCGGGCCATGCCGAAATTATGCTTCAGCCGCGTTTCGATTTCCGCGCCGCGCTCGGTCCCGATCACCACGACCGGCTGGTTACGGAAACGCCCGATACCGCCGATGATGGCCTTGTCCTCGCCAAACAGGCGATCACCGGCCAGCGGCGAAAATTCGGTAATCAGCGTGCTGATGTAATCGACCGTATGCGGCCGCTGGGCATGCCGCGCGACCTGCACCTTCTGGCCCGGGGTCAGCTTGGCATAGGCGGCACGCAACTGCCGGTCGGCTTTCTCGCTCAACCGGGTGATCTCTTCCGCAATGTTGATCCCGTCCGGACCGGACATCCTGCGAAGCTCGTCGATCTTGTTCTCAAGCTCGGCGACCGACTTTTCGAAATCTAGAAACTGGCGCATGCGCTGCCGATAGCACAGCCTGCACGCCAGCCAAACATTTTCACGCAGGGAATTTTCCCTGCCGTGCATTTTTACCTATTCCGTATCCGCCGCCATGGTTTCCGACAGCGGGTGATGCGCCGCCACCGCATCGCGCAGCCGGTCAAGCATGACATGGGTATAGATCTGGGTCGTCGCGATATCCGCATGCCCCAGCAGCACCTGCAACGCACGCAGGTCCGCGCCATGGGCCAGCAGATGGGTGGCGAAGGAATGGCGCAGTACATGGGGCGAAAGCCGCTGCGGGTCCAGTCCCGCGCGCAGGGCAACGTCATGCAGGATGCGGTCGAATCCCTGCCGGGTCATGGGTTGGCTTTTTCCCCTGCCGGGAAACAGGAAGGGACTTCCACGCGCGGAATCGATGTCCATGAGCGCATGCGCCGCCGCACGCGCACGCGCGGACAGGGGCACCATCCGTTCCCGCCCCCCTTTGCCGCGCACCAGTATCATACCCGGCGCGGCCTGTAGCGCACGGCGCGGCAGGGACAGCAGTTCGGATATGCGCAGGCCCGACGCATACAGCATTTCCAGCGCCGCACGCGCCATAAGCCGCCGCCGCCTTCGCGCAGGCGTTGCATCCGCATCCGGTTCACACGCCGCAAGCAGGGTCGTGACTTCCCCTTCCGACAGGAAGCGCGGCAGCGGCGCATCCAGCCTGGGCGCCTCCAGCAGGGCGGCGGGGTTGTCCGGTCGCAGTCCCTCACGTGCAAGGAACAGGAAATACTGCTTCAGGCATGACAGCCTGCGCGCCTGCGTGCGCGGGGCCAGCCCCTGCCCGGCCAGACCGGACAGATATTCCCGCAGGTCGCCTTCCCCCGCATCCAGCGGCGTAAGCCCGCGCGCAGCCAGTTCACGCCCCATATCCGCCAGATCGCGGGCATAGGCGCGGATGGTATTCAGCGCGGCGCCACGTTCAGCCGCCAGCATTTCCAGAAAGGCATCGACGGCGTCCATGCCCATATCGCCCGCAGCCTAGTGCGCGGGGGCCAGCGGGGCGACCGGCAGGGCGCTTGCCACGCCCATCGGGGCGGCGATCGGAGCCGGGGCGGGGGCCGCCGCCATCGGGATATCCTTGTGCACGTCATGCGCCACCAGCGCGGGCGGAAACGCACCCAGCGAGACAAATGCCCCCACGCCGCACACCGCAACGACGCCGATCACGGCAATAAAAATACGGACCATCCAACCGCTTCCCATATCCTGCAGATGCCGGTGTTCCGCTGCCGGGGCTGGCGGAGCGCCCACCCGCCCCATGCGGGGCCGCCCCTGACCGCGGACTCTACCGGTTCCGTCCTGCTGTATGTTAGGTTGCCGTTCATGTCACGCCCGATTCCCCCCGACCGGCCCAGTCCGGAGGACCCATCCCTCACCATCCCCCTCGACCTCAATGCCGTTGGTCCCACCACCCCGTGGCGCGAAGGCAGCGGACGTACCATCGTGCTGGTGGGGCTGATGGGGGCGGGCAAGACGACCATCGGGCGCATCCTGTCCGCGCGGCTGGGCATGCCCTTTGTCGATTCGGATGAGGAAATCGAACGCGCCGCCGGCTGCACCATTGCCGACCTGTTCCACAGATATGGCGAACCGGAATTCCGCCGGGGCGAAAGGCTTGTCCTGCGCCGCCTGCTGTCGGGACCGCCGGTGGTGCTGGCGACAGGGGGCGGGGCATTCATGGACGCACGGACGCGTGCAGGTATACGCGAGCATGCCGTTTCCGTCTGGCTGCGCTGCCCGCTACCGGTTCTGGTGCAGCGCGTGGCGGAACGTACGCACCGGCCGCTGCTCAACGCCGCACCGCCCCATGCGGTGCTGGCAGATCTCATGCGCATACGCCATCCCGTCTATGCGGAGGCTGACATCATCGTGGATTGTGGAGACGACAACGTGGAACATAGCGCCGAGCGCGTCATACAGGCCCTGAAACACAACCAGCAGCCCCTGCGCGTGCCCGTGCGGCTGGAACGGGCCAGCTACGATGTCATGATCGGCCCGGACGTGATCCGCCGCGCAGGCGCGCTGCTGGCCCCGGTTCTGCCGCAGAAGCGCGTCATGATCCTGACGGACGAAACCGTTTCCCCCCTGCACCTGCCCCGTCTGCTGGAAGGGCTGGAGGAAACCGGCATCCGCGCCGAGGTCATCACCATCCCCCCCGGTGAGGGATCAAAAACCATCAGCATGTATGAGCGCGTGACCAACGCCCTGCTGGAAGCGCATGTGGAGCGTGGCACCACGGTCGTCGCACTGGGCGGCGGCGTTGTGGGCGATCTGGCGGGTTTCTGTGCCGCGACCACGCTGCGCGGCCTGCCTTTCGTGCAGATCCCGACCACGCTGCTTTCGCAGGTGGATTCGTCGGTTGGCGGCAAGACCGGCATCAATACGCCGTTTGGCAAAAACCTGCTGGGGGCCTTCCACCAGCCCATCGCGGTGCTGGCCGATACATCCACCCTTGCCACCCTGCCGGTGCGCGAACTGCGCGCGGGCTATGCTGAAATCGTCAAGTCCGGGCTACTGGGCGATGCGGGACTGTTCGACTGGTGCGAACGCCATGGCGCGGGCGTGCTGTCGGGCGATCCTGCGGCCCAGGCCGAAGCCATCGGCATGGCCTGCGCGTTCAAGGCACGGGTGGTAAGCGATGATGAACGCGAGGAGCGCAAGGCCGATGGCCGCGCGCTGCTCAATCTTGGCCATACCTTCGGCCACGCGCTGGAAGCGGAAATGGGCTACAATGGCAGCCTGCTGCATGGGGAAGCCGTATCCATCGGGCTGCGGCTGGCCTTCATGCTGTCGGTCCGGCTGGGCTACTGCGCGGCGGCGGATCTGGACCGCGTGACATCCCACCTTGAACGCCTGTCCATGCCTGCGCGGATCAGCGATACGGGGCGCAATTTCTCCGCCACGCAACTTGTGCGCAACATGCAGCGCGACAAGAAAATGCGCGACGGACGCCTGTCCTTTGTTCTGGTGCGCGGCATTGGCCGGGCCTTCACCTGCCGTGACGTACCCGATGACGCCGTGATCGAGGTCCTGCGCGCTGATGGCTGCACACCCTGATCCGCCCATCACCGCCATGTGACTTTTTTACAACGCGTTACCCCTTCCCCTGACAGCGGGAAGGGGCATTTACCTTATTTCAATCCTTGCACCGCACAACGATCGGGCCATGGCCCCTGTGCGGACAGGACCAGTTCCCCTTTCCCGCACAGACCCATCGGCACAGCGATAACGGCCCGAAGGCCGATTGTGTCAACCTGTATCAGGCCGATGTGGAACATGCCCCCATTTTCCACCAACACGAAGCCGCCTGATCAAGCTTCAAGGATGGGAACATGAGTCTTCGCGCGGCTTTACTGGCGACTCCCATAATCGCGGCCCCGGCGGCTGCCGCCATGGCCACGACCATTACGGGTCCCTATGTCGATATCGGGGGCGGCTACAGCCTGACCCAGACCCAGCATGTCCATAATTACGATGTGGAGCGGCGTGACGCCATAAACAACACCTACCTTAACGGAGCGTCGCCCGCCATCGTCCGCGATTTTGACAAAGGGATCGACCCCGGCCTGCATGAACGCGAACAGGTGCGCCATGGTGCCGGATGGACCGGTTTCGCCGCCTTCGGCTGGGGCTTCGGCAATGGCCTGCGGGCCGAGGTGGAAGGGGTCTATAACTGGTCGGACCTGAGCAGCATCAGCGCCACCACGGGCGACCCGAAAGGGCACCCCATGCATGGCAGGACCAATGGCAGCGACCGGTCCTATGGCGGCTTCGTCAACGTGCTGTATGACATTGACCTCAAGCGTCTGTTCAACATTGACGTGCCCGTTACCCCCTTCGTCGGTGTCGGTGCCGGTTATCTGTGGGAAAACGTGAACAGCACCACCGCACTGCAGACCGCCATCAGCCAGCATGGCACCAATGGCAGCTTCGCCTATCAGGGTATCGTGGGCGCCGCCTATGACATCCCCGGAGTTGCCGGGCTGCAGATGACCACCGAATACCGCATGATCGGACAGGTCGAATCCTTCGATAACGGCTTCATACAGCAGTCCTATTCCGGCCCGCTGGGTCATGACAGCACCCGACTCCGTTATGACCAGCGCTTCAACCACCAGTTCATCGTGGGCGTCCGCTACGCCTTCAACACTGCGCCGCCACCACCCCCGCCGACCCCCGCCGTCGTGCCGCCCGCGCCGACAGCAGCCCGCACCTATCTGGTATTCTTCGACTGGGACGGCTCCGCCCTGACCGGTCGTGCGCGTGAGATCGTGGCAGAGGCCGCTCAGGCTTCCACCCACATCCAGACCACCCGCATCGAAGTCAACGGCTACACCGACAACTCCGCGGCCCATCCCGGCCCGCGTGGTGAGAAGTACAACATGGGTCTGTCCCTGCGTCGCGCTGACAGCGTGAAGGCGGAACTGATCCGTGACGGCGTGCCCGCCAATGCCATCGACATCCATGGCTACGGCGAAGCACACCCGCTGGTGCCCACAGGTCCAGATACCCGTGAGCCCCAGAACCGTCGTGTCGAGATCATCCTGCACTGATCGGAACCGAAACGGCCTGCAAACGATATTCCTGATCAGGCAGAGGGGGAATGCACCGGCATTCCCCCTTTCCTGTCGAATCGTCCGGGCCTGAAACGGAAGAAAGCAGAGGTCTTCCGTTTATAATAATGACCTATGCAAAATAAGGAGATCTATCGGCAATATCGGAAAAACCCTTATAAACTCACGTCTTTTGATTGGCATCACCAAAGATACCCGTGACATATGTGTTTTTTTGGTCACACCCGTCCGGCTTGCACCATTTAGCCCATTCTCAAGCCGCTTCAGACACGCTAAGCCCCGCATCATAGCTTGCGGGTAATCTCAGGCTGCCCTGTATCGGGGCAAAACCATTGCCCGGACCACAAGAACAGGGCCCGCCCTGCAACAATAGACTTTAAGGACTTAAACATGCGTCTTCGCGCAGCGTTACTGGCAACCAGCCTGCTGGCAGCGACACCGTTCGCAGCCAAGGCCACGACCATCACCGGCCCGTATGTCGATATCGGCGGTGGCTACAACCTGACCCAGACCCAG
>NZ_NKTY01000057.1 GCF_003207825.1 Komagataeibacter saccharivorans
GAACTGACGGCGTGGCGCACGCTGGCCCTGCGGGATGCGTTCGCCAGCAATCCGCACATTGCCCTGACCGAATTCCTGCATACGCTGGTGCGTGATGTTTACTGGCAGACATCGGGCGCAGACTGCCTGGAAGCCTATGTCCGGGAAATCGCGCTGCCGGTTCATTCCTCCGAGATGCCCGGCAGCCTGCCGGCTCATGCCCTTCGCCAGCGCAATGAGGGCTGGAAGCACGATCTGCCGGAAAACGAGGACGCGCTGTGGCGCTGGATCAACGGGCTGGACGACGCCAGCCGCATGGCCCTGCTGGCCCATTGCCTGTCCTTCGGGGTCAACGCGCTTTATGAGCGCATGTCCACTTACGGCGCGGTTTCCCAGCGCAGCGTCACCGAGCGCCTCAAGCGGGCGGATCGACTGGCGTCGGCCGTCAGCCTCGATCTGGTCGAGGCGGGTTGGCAGCCCACGGTCGAGAACTATCTCGGCCGGGTGACCAAGGCGCGTATCCTGCAGGCGGTGCGGGAAGCACGCGGCGATGAGGCGGTGGAGCGCATTGCCCACCTGAAGAAGCCCGCCATGGCGCGTGAGGCCGAGCGGCTGCTGGAGGGTTCGGGCTGGCTGCCCGAGGCGTTGCGCACGTCGAGAAACGCAGAGCAGATGGCTGTTGAGCCAGTGACGGCAGGCGAGGACGTAGAGGCCATCGCCGCCGAATAACACTATGGATTTCGGGATTGTGAGACAGCGGCTTCCGGTGCCCGGAAGCCGCTTTTTTCATGTCCGACACCCCGGAAAGAGGAAGAGGGCGGCTTCGCCTTCTGTGCCGAATAACCGGCATAGAGGAGAGTTTCCATGACCAAGACTACCATCCTGCCCCCTGCGTCCCGCGGTGCTGCGTCCGGCGGCTTTAAGATTGATCCCTCCCGTGGCGGCCGCAATGCCCGCGTCTCGTCCGAATGGTTTTCCCGCCCCGATGACGAACGTTACCTGTCGTTGTCCGATTTGCACGCCGCCACACTTGCCCGTGCCGAGCGCGCCACCGCTCGCACGGTGGAAAGCCGCGCCATTCGCGTGGAAGCATCGCGCGACAATGCCGAGCGCCTGACCCTGACCGTACCGGGACAGAATGAGCCGATTGCGCCCACGCACTGGTCGTTTGGCCAGATGTGCAGCCTTGTTGGCGCACCGTCGTCATATCTGCGCAATCTTCCCGCTCCACTGGCGGCGATCAACCTGCAGCACGGCTTGCTGTCGCACCGGGCCGAACTGGTTAAAACGCTGGAGACGGAAGATGGGCGCGTGGAACTGCGCGCGGTCACCGGCCCCGACTACGGCCGCATCTGGGACCATGAACTGGTCGGCGCGGTGCGGAAGATTGCTGGTGATGGCACAGGCGATACGAACTGGAAGGTGCCCGGTGTCATCGACTGGGTGACCATGACCCATAATCCGTATGTCGACGTCACCAAAGAAACCACGACGCTCTACGCATCGGATCGCGACGTGTTCCTGTTTCTGGTCGACGACACGCACCCGATCGAGGCTGGACGGCTGCCCAACGGCGACCCCGATCTCTATTTCCGGGGTTTCTATGCCTGGAATTCCGAAGTCGGCAGCAAGAGCCTCGGCATTGCGTCGTTCTATCTGCGTGGAGTGTGCCAGAACCGCCTTTTGTGGGGCGTGGAAAATTTCGAACAGATCACGATCCGGCATAGCAAGTTTGCAGCCTCCCGTTTCGTGCATCAGGCCACGCCAGCGCTACGGAATTTCGCCACGGCCAGCCCGGCATCATTCGTTTCGGGCATTCAGGCCTCGCGCCGGACTCTCGTTGCAAAAACAGACGATGACCGTGAAAGTTTCCTGCGGCGACGTGGTTTTTCGAAACCGGAAACCAGCAGGATCATCGAAACTGTTTTGCACGAGGAAGGACGCAAGCCCGAGAGCGTGTTCGACTTTGTGCAGGGGATAACAGCACTGGCGCGGACGAAGACCAATCAGGACACACGGCTCGATCTGGAGGGCAGGGCACGCAGGCTGATGGAGAAGGTCGGATGAACGCGCCCATCATCAGAAACCGGCATGATGGGGAAGGGGCGGCGGACGAGGTCCGCCGCCTTTTGCCTGTCGGCAGGTCAGTCGTTCAGGCTGTCCTTGAGCGCCTTGGCAGGGGTGAAGGCCAGCTTGCGCGAGGCCGCGATCTGGATGGTCGCGCCCGTGGCCGGGTTGCGGCCTTCACGGGCGGCGACTTCCCTGACCTTGAACTTGCCGAAGTTCGGCAGGGTGATTTCATCACCGGCCCTGGCAGCAGTGGTCATCGCCTCGATCAGGGCGTCCAGCACCTTGCGGGTATCGGTTTTGCTCGTGTCGGTGGTGGTGGCGATATGATCGACCAGATCGGCAATCTTCATGGGAATATCCTTCGTTCTCTGTCGGGTTGGAACCCGCTGGTCCTGCCGTTAAGGGGAAATTATGACGTCTTCAAGCCTGCCGGGAGGGTGCGATGACAGACGCGCACGCATGAGACGCTGGCGATTTGGCCCGCAGACTGGCCGAAAATGCCGAGGCGGTGTGTCGCCATTATCTCTCGGCCGGGCGACGGCATGGCAATTACTGGCTGGTCGGCGATGTCCACAACACCCCCGGCCACTCACTTTATGTCCGCCTGCATGGCCCCTCGGAAGGGCGCGGGGCCGCCGGGCGCTGGACGGATGCCAGCACCGGTGCGTTCGGCGATCTGCTCGACCTGATCCGCGATTGCCTCGGGCTGCTTGATTTCCGTGATGTCGCGGACGAGGCCCGTCGTTTCCTCAGCCTGCCGCAACCACAGCCACGACAGCCCCCTGATCGTGGTCGTTCCGATGCGTTCAGCCACGATACTTCCGGGCAGGCATCTGGCACCGCTGACGCTGCCAGACGGCTCTGGGCCATGTCCCGTCCGATTGCCGGTACGCTGGCAGAAACCTGGCTGCGATATCGTGACCTCACCTGCCTGACGGACCTGTCATCGCTGCGTTTCCATCCAGACTGCTACTACCGCGCCGATGCCGACAGTCCGCCCGAGACCTGGCCCGCGATGATCGCTGCTGTCACCGATCTCGAAGGCCGCGTGACCGGCGTGCATCGCACCTGGCTGGCGCACGATGGAAAGGGCAAGGCGCCTGTCGAAATGCCTCGCCGGGCGATGGGCGACCTGCTCGGCCATGCCGTGCGCTTTGGCCCGGTGTCCGACGTTCTGGCGGCGGGCGAGGGGATCGAGACGGTGCTGTCGCTCCGCGAAGTCATGCCCGATCTGCCACTGGCCGCCTGCCTGTCCTCGGCGCATCTCGCCGCCATGGCGTTTCCGCCCACGCTGCGCCGCTTTTACGTGCTGCGCGACGACGATCCCGCTGGAGACCATGCGGTGACGACCCTGATGGCCCGGACGCAGGAGGCCGGGATCGAGTGCCTCGTGCTGTCACCGCGTCTGGCGGATTTCAACGATGATCTGCGCTACCTCGGGCGTGGCGCGATGCGGGCGATCCTGCATCCCCAGCTTGCCCCACAGGACGTGGTGCGGTTTCTGCAACCCGTCGCGCACTGAGGCGGGCCGGGAAGGGAGAGCCCGGGTCATCTTCTTTCCCTCCCGTGCGGGACTGTCCCGTTTCCGGATAAGGCGCGCCCTCGGCCTTTCTTGGAGGGGAGCGGGCGTCAGACAGGCCGGGCCTGCAATGGCGGAGCCGGCTATTTTCCGCCGCGCGTGCCGCGCTTTGCATCGCGAAACAAAATAGCCGTCTCCCTGCCATCCTCCACTGCGTTCCGGCCGCGCGTTGCGCGGTTCCGGCCCGGCCTTCGTCTGCCGCTATCCGCCCCCGGAAAGGCCGCGAGGGACGCGGCCAGAACCGGAGGACAGACCCATGACCCGCACACAGGATGATTTCGAACCTGCACACGCCACCTCTTCCACCGCCCATGTGCTGGCGGAACTCCAGCT
>NZ_NKTY01000100.1 GCF_003207825.1 Komagataeibacter saccharivorans
TGTTGGGAAGGGCCGGAACCGACAGCTTTTCAGGCTTTTCGCGAACCAGACGCCTGCGGGGTTTAATCCGCAGGTTGAGTTCCAGTTCCCGATAGATCCGATAAACCCGCTTATGATTCCAGAGCTGTCCCTGCACATTGCGCAGATACAGGAAACACAGACCAAATCCCCATCTCCTGTGAGCCTGGGTCAGTCCCACCAGAAGAGCGGCAATCCTGTCGTTCTCCGCTGCCAGTCGCGGACGATAGCGAAAGCAGGTCTCGGATATCCCAAAAATCCGACAGGCCAGCGCAATGCTGACCCCATGATGCGCCACAGCCTGTGCGGCCAGTTCCCGGCGCTGGGCTGGCCGCTTCATTTTTTTCCAAGGGCTTCCTTCAGGATATCCGTCTGCATGCTCAAATCCGCATACATGCGCTTCAGCCGACGGTTCTCCTCTTCCAAAGCCTTCATCTGACTGATCATCGAAGCATCCATGCCGCCATATTTCGCGCGCCACCGGTAAAACGTGGCGTTGCTAATCCCATGCTCCCGGCACAGGTCAGGAACCGGGACACCGCCCTCAGCCTGGCGGATCACACCCATGATCTGGGCGTCAGTAAAGCGATCACTCTTCATCAGAATCTCCTCAATTCTTACGCTGAGAAAATTCTCATTCAAAAGTCACTCTTTTTATGGGGGGATTACC
>NZ_NKTY01000058.1 GCF_003207825.1 Komagataeibacter saccharivorans
TGCGCGGCCTCACTCCATATGAATTTATTTGCCAGCAATGGGAAAAAGAACCATCACGGTTCATGCAAAATCCGCACCATCAAATCCTGGGACTAAACATCTAGGGATCTGCGGACTTATCCTGCCGGTGGATGAAACAGTCCATCCGGCAGGAAAGCACTCTGCCGTGCCTGATCCCTGCCATATTCTCCCAGATCCAGATCATGCCAGATGCCGCGCGTCATGATCTGCGCGGGGCGGAAACGGGCCTTGTAGGCCATCTTGCGGCTTTCGCTGATCCAGTAGCCTAGGTACAGGTAGGGCAGGCCCATCGTGCGGGCATGGCTGATCAGGTACATCACGGCGAATGTCCCCAGTGACCGATGCTGAAGCGCGGGATCATAGAAATCATAAACAGCGGAAAGCCCGTCATCAAGCTGATCCACCAGCGCGACGCAGGCCAGCCTGCCTTCGGGATCGCGGAATTCGATCATGAAAGTTTCGATCGGCGTATCTTCGATCATGGCCCGGTAATCGGGAAACGTCATGGATGCCATGTCGCCGCCTTCATGCCGGGCATGCTGGTAGGCGCTGAACAGGTTGAACTGTTCTGGTGTGGCGC
The DNA here is from genome assembly GCF_003207825.1 of Komagataeibacter saccharivorans. GTDB lineage: Bacteria > Pseudomonadota > Alphaproteobacteria > Acetobacterales > Acetobacteraceae > Komagataeibacter > Komagataeibacter saccharivorans. Next base: position 602 of record NZ_NKTY01000058.1, read on the forward strand.
GTGGCGGCACGGGAAAGCCGTGCAGCATGGCGTTGCGACGCAGGGCGCGCTGCTGCGTGCGGCTGGGGGTGAAGCGGTCCACCGGCACGCGGATGGGCGTGCAGGCCGTGCAGCTTGCGCAGACCGGAGCATAGGCAATGGTGTGGCTGCGGCGGAAGCCCGCACGGGACAGGCGGTTATGGAAAGATATGGCTTCCGCGCCGCCAATTTCGGTCACAACCTTGCGTTCCATGCGTCCCGGCAGGTAGGGGCAGGGCATGGGCGCTGTGGTATAGAATAGCTGCGGATGCCGTGGCGATGTGTATGTCATGCGCTCTCACCAGCCGAAAACAGGAAGCAGCCCGGCGAACAGGAAAAACAGACTGCCCGTACCCTGTACGGTTATCATATTTTCCCTGTCGCAGGCATCAACTATCCTGTTGAAGGCATGCCGCTTGTGGGCCGGTCAGGCCCGGAGCAGGCGCGCGGCCTCCAGCGCGAAATAGGTCAGTACCCCATTGGCGCCCGCGCGGCGGAAGGACATCAGGCTTTCGATGATGACGCGGTCACGATCCAGCCAGCCATTCTGGATGGCAGCCATCAGCATCGCGTATTCACCCGACACCTGATAGGCGAAGGTCGGCACGGCAAATTCCTGCCGCACGCGCTGGATGATGTCCAGATACGGCATGCCCGGCTTGACCATGACCATATCCGCACCTTCCTGCAGGTCCAGCGCCACTTCACGCAGGGCCTCATCACTGTTGGCGGGGTCCATCTGGTAGGTTTTCTTGTCACCCGTCAGCAGGCCACCCGATCCCAGCGCATCGCGGAACGGTCCGTAGAAGGCACTGGCGTATTTGGCGGCGTAGGACATGATGCGGGTATTGACCAGACCATCGCTGTCCAGTGCCTCGCGGATGGCGCGTACGCGGCCATCCATCATGTCGGACGGGGCGATGATGTCGATCCCGGCAGCGGCCTGATTGACCGCCTGCGTCACAAGGATGCGGACCGAGGGATCGTTGACCACGTAGCCGTTTTCGATCAGCCCGTCATGGCCGTGGCTGGTATAGGGATCGAGCGCGACATCGCCGATCAGGCCGATCTGCGGGAATTCCTTTTTCAGCAGGCGCGCGGCACGACACATGAGATTGTCGGGATTGGTTGCTTCGGTCCCGTTTTCATCACGCAGGTCCGTGGGCGTTATGGGGAACAGGGCGATGGCGGGAATATCCAGTTTCGCCGCCGGTTCCACATGGGCTGCAAGCCGGTCCAGACTGACACGCTGCACACCGGGCATGGAGGCTACATCGGTAACCGAAGCCGTGCCTTCGGTAACAAAAATCGGCCAGATGAGGTTATCGGTCGATAGCGTGTTTTCGGATACAAGTCGCCTGGTGAACCGGTCGTGCCGGTTGCGCCGCGGCCGTACATGGGGAAATTGACCGATACTCATCCAATCCAACTCCAGCTATGGGATGGGGCCGACTATGGTCCCGCCGCTACCCTATGCCAAATTATGATCCGGTAATGCACGCCCTTCAGTCCTTCGGGCGCATGGCAGGCATGACCTTGCCCAGTCGGCTATGGCGCACACCATAAATCCCGTAAACGACCAGCCCGATTGCCAGCCACCCGACCAGCCGCAGCCATGTCAGCGCGTCGAGCGAGACCATCATCACAAGGCAACTGAGAATACCGGCCACCGGTATCACCATTCCGCCGGGCACACGGAAGACGCGCGGACGGTCCGGTTCACGCACGCGCAGCACCATCACGCCCACACACACGATGACAAAGGCCAGCAGCGTGCCGATGGAAGTCATATGCGCCAGTTGTTCGATGGGCAGAAACGCCGCCAGCACGCCCGTCACGGCCATGAAGAACAGGTGGCACGCAACCGGTGTGCCCCAGTTGTGGTGGATGCGGCCAAACATGGGCGGCAGCAGGCCGTCGCGTGCCATGGCGAAGAAGATCCGGCTCTGCCCCAGCAGCAGCACCAGAATGACCGACAGGAAACCACATATGATGCCAAGCTTGACCGCAGCCTTCAGCCAGCCAAAGGGTGTCTGGTCAATGGCCGTGGCCACGGGGGCGGCATCGCCGATCATATCGTGATAGTTGACCAGTCCCGTCAGCACGAATGAAAAGGTGATGTAGACCACCGTGCAGATCGCAAGGCTGCCCATAAGGCCGATGGGCATGTCGCGGCCCGGATTACGTGTCTCCTGCGCCACGGTCGAAACCGCATCGAACCCCAGATAGGCAAAGAAAACCGTCCCCGCCGCGCGCAGGATGCCCGATATGCCGTAATGCCCGAACTCCCCAGTATTGGGCGGGATGAAGGGGGTATAGTTTTCGACCCTGATATACGGCAGTCCGCATGCGATCACGGCGACGATGACCGTAAGCTTGATCGCCACCACAATGGCGTTCATCCGCGCCGATTCAGAAATCCCGCGCATGAGCAGCAGGGACAGCGCCATGATGACGAACACGGCAGGCAGGTTGGCCAGTCCGTGTACCGGCTGGCCGTCCGCCATGCCCACCACCTCGAACGGGGAAGCCATGAGGCGGGGCGAAAGGTGAATACCCCATTCATCAAGCAGGGATCGCATGTAGCGCGCCCAGCTTACGGATACGGCTGATGCCCCCACGGTATATTCCAGCACGAGATCCCAGCCGATGATCCAGCCCATCAGTTCACCCAGCGAGGCATAGGCATAGACATACGCGCTGCCCGCCGCCGGAAGCATGCCCGCCAGTTCACCGTAACACAGCCCGGCAAAGGCGCAGGCTATGGCGGCTAAAGCGAAGGAAATGATGACCGCAGGCCCGGCATTGCTGCCTGCCGCGATCCCTGTCAGCGAGAACAGCCCCGCGCCGATCGTGGCCCCCACGCCAAGGGCCATGAGGCTGGCGGGGCCAAGCACGCGCTTCAGCCCCGCATCATCCGTGGGCGCGCCCACCGGCAGCCTGCGCAGCCATGCGCGCAGAAGGCCCGCTCTCCTGTTCGTGTTCATGCTGCCCTCTTTGGGGATGGGGGGAAAACAGCTTCGGTCAAATCGGGCGGTCTCCGTCATTTTGGCGTTGTCTAAACGCCCCTATATGGCGCACATAGCAGGCCTGTCCCCATACGTGTCATATCCGCGTCATTACCCGGAAAAGACAGTTGATCCAAGGAATGGAGAATCATAACGGTGCCGGACCCTATCAGCCAGACTGACCTGAAACAGTTTTTCCGCGCCCCGCTGACGGAAGCGGACCCGGATGTTGCTGCGATCATTGGCGCGGAACTGGAACGCCAGCGCGACGGTATTGAACTGATTGCGAGCGAG
>NZ_NKTY01000106.1 GCF_003207825.1 Komagataeibacter saccharivorans
GGGGTCACGACACGAAAGTGTACTTTACGTACGCTTAGAGTGAACCCAACAAGAACGTTGAGGCTGTTCTGCTGAGAGTTCGATAGACAGTTGGCCGAGAAATAGAAAACAGTTCTGAAAGATCGCTGATGGAGTAATCGCCGGTATCATACATCCGGCGAAGCTCTTTTTGCTGACGTTCAGAAAGCTTGGGTTTCTTTCCGCGTAGTTTACCTTTGTCGCGTGCAACGGCCATCCCTTCACGAGTACGCATCCGGATCAGATCGGCTTCAAACTCCGCGAAAGTCGCAAGGATGTTGAAGAACAACTTGCCCATTGGATCAGACGGATCGTGAATACTGTTCCCAAGTTGAAGCTTCACGCCACGGGATGCCAGGCTGTCGCCAATAAGCCGTGCATCAGGGACAGAGCGGGCCAGTCGATCAAGCTTTGGTACGACCAAAGTATCGCCACTACGAACAGCCGCCAGTGCCTGGTCAAGGCCGGCCCTTTCCCGGTTCGTGCCGGTGAAGCCCTTGTCGGTGTAAATACGATCGGCAGAAACACCGAGTTTGAGCAGTTCCTGATGCTGGGCCGCGAGATCCTGTTTGTCCGTCGAGCAGCGGGCATAGCCGATCATTATGTGTGTCATACGGGAAAGTGTAACGTATAAGGTCCCATGACTGCAAAACATATGGTACCACCTTTATGAGACACAGCACACGGCTGTATTCCATGACGTGTTGCACTTGTCCGGGACAGTCCGTCCAACGATCCCCTTCCGGACACATGAAGGAGACATCCGATCATGGCGCGGCGCCGTCTTCTGACCCGTGAAGCTCTCGCCCGACATTACGAGCCTTCTGTCGATGATCGCGAGATCACGAGACATTTTACACTCAGCCAGGATGACTTCGATCTGATCGCAACCCGCCGCGGAGAAACCTCCCGATTGGGTTTTGCGATGGTCATGCTCTACATGCGCTGGCCGGGACGGGTGCTGGAATCTGGTGAAACACCACCGGCTCCCATTCTGTCATTTGTTGCGCGGCAGCTCGACCTGTCCCCTGGGCTCTGGTCCCATTACGGACGTCGTGACGAAACCCGTCGATCCCATCTGGCCCACCTGATGAAGCGTTATGGCTACCGAACCTTCGATCGGTCGGCATTTCATGACATGACCGGTTTCGCGATGCCAATTGCACATCATGTGACCCAGCCATCCCGCATGGCTGCGATCCTGATTGACGAGATGCGTCGCCGAAGCATTCTCCTGCCGTCGGTCACTGTCATTGAAGCCTTGGTGCGCCGTGCTCGCCAGCAGGCCGATCACCTTGTCCATGACGTCCTTGCAGGGGATCTGCCGCCGGAAACCCGTTGTCGTTTGGACAAAATGCTGGAGCGTCGTGGCGATCGCAGTGCCTCCTCGCTCTCGTGGCTGCGTAACCCGCCCCTGTCACCAGCCGCGCGCAATATCCTGCGATTGCTGGAACGCCTGGAGTATGTACGATCCCTGAACCTCGACAGCGCTCGCGCCACGACCATACCGCGTGTGGCCTTTGACCGTTTGAGCGAAGAAGCTGCCCGGATTACGCCCCAGCATCTGGCCGAGCTTCGGTCATCCCGTCGTTACGCCATTCTGGTGGCAGCCGGGGTCCGACTTGAGGAGGTTCTAACCGACGCGACCCTCACAATGATGGACAAACTCCTCGGAAGCATGATGCGCCGTGCCGAGCACCGGATCCGTGACAAAGCGATTGTCACCATGCGATCGTTGCAGGCCCAGCTTCGTCTGCTGACAACCTCCTGCCGTCATCTGATTGAGGCGCGTGATCAGGGTGTTGATTCACTGTCTGCCATTACGGGAATTGACTGGCCCCGCCTCCAGGACGCCATCGGCAGGGCTGAAACCCTGACAGCTCCAGAGACCATTGATCGCACGGCCGAACTGATCAACCGGCATCGCTCTCTTCGTCCTGCCATTGGTCCATTCCTGAACGCGTTCCAGTTTCAGGGTGGTCGCACGGTACAGGGATTACTGAAGGCGGTGCAGATCATTGGAGACCTCTATCGGACCGGTAAACGCCGCTTGCCTGACTCCTGTCCGATCCGTTTCATTCCGCCTTCCTGGCACAGCTTTGTCAGGCCAGAGGGAACAGTCATACGACAGGCTTACGAACTCTGTGTTCTGACCCAGCTGCGCGAGCGTCTGCGTGCCGGAGACATCTGGGTAACGGAAAGTCGCCAATACCGCGCATTCGACACCTACCTTCTTCCGGAAGCCACGTTTGCAGCGATGCGCGCGCAAGGACCGTTGCCTCTGGCGATCAATGCTACGGCTGACACGTTCCTTTCTCAACGGCGTGCAGTGCTGGAAACCGCGCTGAACCGGGTGACGGCTCTTGCCAGGAAGGGCGAGTTGTCACAGGTCCGGCTTGATGCACATGGTCTTGTGATTTCGCCTCTGAAAGCAATTACACCCCCTGCTGTGGAAGAGTTGAGGCGGGCGGCTTACGACCGGCTGCCACGGATCAAGATTACTGATCTTCTGCTGGAAGTGGACCGCTGGATCAGCTTCACCGACTGCTTTACCCATCGCCGTTCCAGCCGTGTCGCGGATGACAAAAACGCCCTGCTGACGGTGATCCTGGCGGATGGGATTAATCTTGGTCTGACACGCATGGCCGACACCTGTCAGGGTGCCACCCTGCGCCAGTTGGCGCATCTGCATGACTGGCATATCAGCGAGGCCGGATACGCCGAAGCCCTTGGCCGTATGGTTGCAGCCCATCGTGGGCTGCCCCTGGCGTCACTCTGGGGAGACGGCACATCGTCCTCAAGTGATGGTCAATTGTTTCATGCAGGTGGCAGAGGCGCTGCGATCAGCGATATCAATGCGCGCAATGGCAGTGAACCGGGCGTCAGTTTCTACACCCACATCTCCGATCAGTATGATCCGTTTTCGACCCGGGTGATTGCTGCGACGGCCGGTGAAGCGCCCTATGTTCTGGATGGACTGCTTTATCATGCTAACGGACTTTCCATTGAAGAGCATTATACAGATACGGGTGGGGCATCGGATCATGTTTTCGGGCTGATGCCCTTCTTTGGTTATCGATTTGCGCCCAGGATACGGGATCTGAAAGAGCGGAAACTTCACCTTTTTCCGGGACAACACCCGGGCGAACTTCTGGGTGGGATGGCCGGTGACCTGATCAATACCAACCATATTGTGGAACACTGGGACGACCTGCTGCGTCTCGTCACATCTATTCGGAGTGGAACCGTGACCGCTTCGGCCATGCTGCGCAAACTCGGATCTTACCCCCGTCAGAATGGTCTGGCTGTGGCTTTGCGCGAAGTCGGCCGGATCGAACGGTCAATTTTTATGCTCGACTGGATACAGGATCTGGATTTGCGCAGACGAACCCAGGCTGGACTCAATAAGGGAGAAGCCCGGAATGCGCTGGCTCGGGCGCTCTTCTTCAATCAGCTTGGCGAACTGCGGGATCGGCGTTTTGAAAATCAGGCCTATCGGGCGTCAGGTCTGAACCTGCTGGTGGCAGCGGTCATCCTATGGAATACGCGCTATCTTCAGTCTGCCATCACGACGCTCGGTATTTCAGATGACCTGGCCCAGCATATCGCACCCCTCGGCTGGGAGCATATTTCTCTGACAGGCGACTATCGCTGGAATGTCGATGAGCAGCCCGAAGCTGGCGCGTTACGACCGCTTCGGGTACCTGCATCCCTACTTGTTGCGTGAACCTCAATGTGGCCAGTTCTACAGGTGTTCACTCCAAGCGTACGTAAAATACACTTTCGTGTCGTGATCCC
>NZ_NKTY01000059.1 GCF_003207825.1 Komagataeibacter saccharivorans
ACCGCTCCTTTGGAGCCTCTCTGCGGTACTACCTGCGACACTCGCAGGTAGTACCGCGTCCCTATCTCTTAAATCGTTCATGCTTCATAGCTGAACCAGACCAGAAATATTCAGCAAGGCGTCAGTCGCCGGGAGCTTACTGCTCAACCGCTGGCTGCGGCAGCACGGCCGGACATTCAAAAAAGACCGCTCATGCACTGGAGCAGGAGCGTGAAGACGTCTTGAAGCGACGGCAGGAGTGGTTCGCTCTCCAGCCCGATCTCGATCCGCAGCGACTGGTGTTCATTGACGAAACCAGCCTCTCAACGAAACTGGCCCGTTTGCGCGGGCGTGCCTTGCGCGGGGAACGCTGCCGCGCCGGTGTGCCGCACGGCCACTGGAAAACCACGACCTTCACCGGTGGGCTACGTCTGACAGGCCTGACCGTGCCCTTCGTACATGATGGTCCCATGAACGGCACAATCTTTCAGGTCTACGTCGAACGGGTTCTTATCCCGACACTGAAGCCGGGCAATATCGTCGTGTTGGACAATCTTCCGGCGCATAAGCTTTCTGCAATACAGAAGGTCATTGAGCAGGCAGGGGCGGAACTGATGTTCCTTCCGCCATACAGCCCGGACTTCAATCCCATCGAGATGACCTTCTCAAAACTCAAGGCCTTGCTGCGCGCCAGAGCCGAACGGACTGTCCGTGCTCTGTGGGATACCGTCGGCGCGCTGCTTCCGGCTTTCACATACAGTGAATGCGCCAGCTTCTTTACAGCCGCTGGATATGAACCAGACTAAAGTGGAACCGCTCTAGAGCACTCAAATGAGCAAAACGCTTCTCAAAACGGAAAACAGACCTTTTCAGGACTCATTTTCTCCAATCAGTGCATGGAATTGTAATCATAGGGCAGGTCTTAAAACCAGAGAACTTTTCCAATCATCTATTTTTTTGCGTTATATCCACTCGCATATAGCGACAGTGGCGGGAATGACGACGACCATGCCGAGCGTCGTGAGCAGCATGATGCTGGCTGTTTCTACCTCGCACTTCCCATACTGCTGGGCAAACAGGGCAGACGGTGTGGAGGTAGGCATCGCACTTGCGACAAAAGCTGCTTTCGCCATAGCGGATTTTAGTCCCCATGCCTTGAGGGCGACGAAGAAGACTGCTGGTTGCAAGACGACACAGACGAGCGATCCCAGTATAACGGTCCTAGATCTGAGATTAAGGGAATAAGACGCAAGCGCGAGCCCGCAGGCGAAGATCGCCGCTCCTGGTGCGCAGACTGCTAGAGGCTTGAGCACGGACACGGAAACCGGCGGCATCGTCAGACCGGACAGAGACACGATGGTGCCCAGCACCGGTGCCCACACAAGGGGGTTCTTGATCGTTTTTCCAAGCGTTCGGGCCAACGAGGGTCTCGACGTTTCTGACCTGGACGCGCTCTCGAGCAGGTAGATGACGACTGAAACCTGTAAGAGGTTTGTGACAACCGCAGCCAGACCGACTACGCCGCCGCCGACCGTATCGCCATAGATTGGATCGAGGACCGTCAGGCCATAGATCGGTGCGGCTGTGGAGGACACCGCATAGCCGAGGAGGACTGCGGTCAGCCGGTCGCGCGTCATCATGCACAGGACGAGATAGCTCACGCCAAAGAAGAGCGAATATCCGATGATCATGACCACAACGAGTGGCCCCTGCTGAAGGAGCAAGTCGCATTTGAAGGACGCCATGCTGAGGAAGAGCGCAACCGGCAGGGCATATTTCAGCGCGAAATGACTGAAACCGATGGCCTGATCGTGATCGAAATCCTTGTACTTCCCGGCCAGATAGCCCAGCCCGAATATGAGGAAAACCGGAGCGATGGCGGCGACGAGTATCACGAGATTCACGGATCTGCTCCGGGTTGGTGAGAGAAGGCCTCATCATCCCCGGTGATCGGCTCGAGCCGATCACCGGGGATGACTTAGGTGTGTCAGAGTTCCTTGTAGACCGGCTTGTAGAGCAGCCCCTCGATCCAGGCGCGGATATTTTCCGGACGCTCGACGGTGGCCTGTCCACTATCGAAGATATGCTCCGCAACCCGCGTGGCGGTCGTCACTTCGGTCTCCAGGATGTTGGCTTGGAGCGGGAACAGCATGCCATGCTCGCGTGCGCTCGGCCCCACCTGATCCGCTGTCGCGGCGGCGGCGGTGATGAACATATCGTCCGTGATCCGCGCGGGACGGGTCGCGTAAACGGCGAGGCCGATTGCCGGAAAGATATAGAAATTGTTGGCCTGTCCCGGGTGGTAGCTCTTTCCCTGATATTCGAAGTCCGGAAATTGGACTCCAGCGGCGTATAATGCTTTGCCTTTTGTCCAGGTATAGGCCTGCTCGGCCGTACATTCCGCCTTGTTCGTCGGATTGGAGAGCGGGAAGATCACCGGCCGCTCGTTCAGTTTTGCCATCTCGCGGACCACCTCCTCGGTGAATGCGCCGCCGATGGTGCTGACGCCGATCAGAATGGTCGGCTTGAAGGTTCTGACGACCTCGAGAAGATCTTTCGTCGGTTTCGCCTCGTGCGCGAACGGCTTCTGCCACTCGTTGAGATCGGTCCGGCTGGTCTCGATCAGACCGTTGACATCGATCAGTACGATACGCTCACGCGCTTCGGCCTCGCCCAGACCCGCTTCGACCATCGCCGAGACAATCATACTTGCGATACCGATCCCGGCTGAGCCTGCGCCCAGAAAAAGGACGCGCTGATCGGCGAAAGTCTCGTTCTTGATCTGCAGTGCCGTGGTCAGGCCTGCTACCGCGATCGCTGCGGTTCCCTGAATATCGTCATTGTAGCACAGGACCTTGTCGCGATAGCGGGCGAGAAGCCGCATCGCATCGGTACCTTTCCAGTCCTCGAAATGAATGCAGACACCGGGAAACACGTCTGTAGCGGCTTCGATAAATGCCTCTGAGATCAAATCCACCTCCGCTTCGTCTGGCGGGAGCTCGCGCAGACCAAGATAAAGCGGATCGGCCCGGAGCGCCGCGTTCGTGGTGCCTATGTCCAGTAGCACAGGCAGCAGCGCCTCGGGCGGCACCCCCGCGCAGGCGGTGTAGAGCTGGAGCTTGCCAATGGGAATGCCCATGCCGTTAGCGCCGATATCGCCAAGACCGAGAATACGGCCGCCGGTGGACACACAGATGAACCGAACGTCTTTTACCGGCCAGTTGCGCAGAATTTTTTTGAAGCGACCTTTCATGTCGCGCGTGAGATACATGCCCGCGCTGCCGCGATAGATATGTCCGAATGCCAGACAGGCATCAGCCACGGTCGGATCATAGACAATCGGCACAAACCGCGCGGGGTCGGACATCAGCGTGTGGTAGAATAGCGTCTCGTTCCTGTCCGCCAGGCTCATGAGATAGATGTAGCGTTCGAGATCATTCGGCTTTGCGGCGAGTTGCGTCTGAACCCTCTCCAGTTGCCGGTCGATGTTTTCCACAGTCGGAGGAAGCAGACCTTCAAGGCCGAGCGATTGACGCTCAGTCATTGTAAAGGCGGTTTCCTTGTTGCGGGCGGGGTTGTTGAGGATTTCCTGTCCCCGGATCGTGCTGGCGTGGCTCATGTGTTCTCCTCGCGGTTCGGTAATCCCCCCATTTTTAGTGGGGCATTGAATGAGAATTCAGGCAGCTGTTTTTAGTTTCTGGGCGGGGGTTAGCCCGCTGTTCCCCATGTTGGGTCTGTCATGGTTATATGTCCAGAGCCATTGTGT
>NZ_NKTY01000060.1 GCF_003207825.1 Komagataeibacter saccharivorans
CGCAGGTAGTACCGCGTCCCTATCTCTTAAATCGTTCATGCTTCATAGCTGAACCAGGCCAGAAGTATTCAGCAAGGCGTCAGTCGCCGGGAGCTTACACCTTGTCGCCCGGACCATAGGTCCAGCCGAACCGCTCGACCTTCACCTCGTCCGGCGGGTTCAGCGCCTGCTGCAATTCGATATTCAGCGACCGCGCCCCAAGGCCACCCCGGTTCATCGGGCAAAGCACCTGCACGTCGCGAACAGGGTCCAGCCCGAACCGCGCCGGGATGCGATCCCTCACCACGGCCAGCAACTTGCGCAGCCCGACCTCGGGCTCGGCCGCCTCCACGAAGTAGAAATCCGATCCCTCTTCCGCGCTCAGTTCGGGCATCCTGCCCTCGTTGATCCGATGCGCATTGGTGATGATCCGGCTCTGTGCCGCCTGACGGAACACCTCGGTCAGCCGCACCACAGGCACGGCGTTGGAGCCGATGATGTCGGCCAGCACCTGCCCCGGCCCGACCGACGGCAACTGGTCCACATCGCCGACGATCAGCAACGCGGCGTTGTCAGGCAAGGCGCGCAGCAGGGATCGCATCAGCAGCACATCGACCATGCTGGCCTCGTCCACGACCAGCAGATCGCAGGTCAGCGGGTTGGTATCATCCCGCTTGAAGGTGCCACTGGCCGGATCCGTCTCCAGCAGTCGATGGATGGTCTTGCCTTCCAGTCCGGTGCTTTCCGACAGGCGCTTCGCCGCCCGACCGGTCGGGGCGCAGAGCTGCACGTCCGTGCCCTTGGCGGTCACGATCTTCAGGATGGCGTTGACCAGCGTGGTCTTGCCCACGCCAGGACCACCCGTGATCACCAGCACCTTGCTGTTCAGGGCAAGGCGCACCGCCTCCTGCTGGCTGGGCGCGAGCGCAAGCCCGGTCTTCCGTTCCACCCAGGTCATGGCCTTTCCAGCGTCGATCTCGGGCCAGGGCGGACGGCCGACGACACAGGCACGCAATCGCTCGGCGATGCTCTGCTCCGCGCGATAGAGACCCGCCAGGAAGATGCATCCCGTCTCGCCCACGCTGTCGGCAATAACGTCGCCCGCCTCCAGCTCCAACGTGAGAGCCGTCTCGATCAGGGGTGCCGCGACCTCCAGCAGTTCGGCGGTGCTGGTCAGCAACTCCCGGACCGGCAGGCCACAATGCCCCTCATCCATGGCCTCGCCAAGCGCGTAGGAGATCCCGGCCCGCACCCGGATCATGGCGTCGGCCGCAATCCCCATCTTCCGGGCAATCTGGTCGGCGGTCTTGAAGCCGATCCCCCGGATGTCCTTCGCGAGCCGGTAGGGGTTCTCGCTGATCAGTTGGACCGCGTCCTGCCCGTAGGTCTTGAAGATCCTTACCGCCCGCGAGGTGCCGACGCCGTTGCTGTGCAGAAACAGCATGATCTCGCGGATCACCTTCTGGTCCGCCCAGCCACCGACAATCCGTTCGGCCCGCTTGGGGCCGATGCCCGTCACCTCCCGCAGACGTCCAGGTTCCTGCTCGATCAGGTCGAACACCGCCTCGCCGAACGCTTTCACCAGCTTCTTCGCGTAGACCGGACCGATGCCCCGGATCATGCCGGAGCCAAGATAGCGCTCGATCCCCTCAACCGTGGTCGGCGGACTGGCTTTGAGAAACTCCGCCTTGAACTGCAACCCGTGGGTGTGATCATTGAACCAGCGCCCCGACATCTGCACGAACTCGCCTGCCGAGATCATGGCGGCATGGCCGACAACAGTGACCAGATCGCGCTGCCCCCGCACCTTCACCCGCAGGACGCAGAAGCCGTTCTCGGCGTTGTGGAACGTCACCCGCTCCACGAGGCCAGCCAGCGCTTCCGTGGGCGAAGAGTCGATGGCGCGCCCGCTCATCCGACCTGCCGGAAGAACGGCACTCCCGTATCGTTCATGACTCGCCCTCCCCTTCCGTGATGCCGCCGTAAGCCAGTATTTGTACGACGCGCCACTATCCGGGACTACCCATAACTACGATTCCGCACTCTGGAGCACGCGCATGCACGCCTTCTCGTATTACCGTTTTCCATTGAAGTAACAGTCATCTGTCCGGATCGTGTGTCTGTTTTCCTTGCCTTACGGTCGGAAGAGAGCGACGATGACGGACAGACCCAGCCAGTCCATTGCCACGGCGTATCGGCCGCCCGAGCCCGAGTTGCGGCTCGTCCTGCGCCCCAATGCCCCCGACCCGCGTCTTGTGGCGCTGGTCCGCCTCATGGCCCGTCGTGCGGCACGGGACTGGTTCCGGTCGCAGCAACAGGAGCAGCGCCGCCGCTCCGGACCGTAAGGGATACCCCGTCATGAAGGTCGCGCTCTACGCCCGCTATTCCTCCGACAACCAGCGCGACGCCTCGATCGCCGACCAGCTTCGGGTCTGCCGCACCCACGCGGAGAAGCAGGGCTGGAGCATCGTCGAGGAGTATACCGACCACGCCATCTCGGGTGCCTCCCTGATGCGGCCCGGCATCCAGGCGCTGATCGCGGATGCACAGCGCGGACGGTTCCAGATCGTGCTGGCCGAAGCGATGGACCGTTTGTCCCGAGACCAGGAGGACATCGCCGGCGTCTTCAAGCGCATGAACTATGCTGGCGTGCGGATCGTCACTCTCTCCGAGGGCGAGGTGTCGCATCTGCATGTCGGCCTCAAGGGCACGATGAACGCCCTGTTTCTGAAAGACCTGGCCGAGAAGACGCATCGCGGCCTGCGAGGCCGGGTCGAACAGGGCAAGTCCGGCGGCGGCAATGCCTACGGCTATGACGTGGTGCGCAAGCTCGACGCCAACGGCGAGCCGATCCGGGGCGACCGCACCATCAATCCAGCGGAAGCCGACGTGGTCCGTCGCATCTTCCGCGACTTCGCAGCCGGACTGGGACCACGCGCGATCGCCTTCCGCCTCAATGGGATCACGACACGAAAGTGTATTTTACGTACGCTTGGAGTGAACACCTGTAGAACTGGCCACATTGAGGTTCACGCAACAAGTAGGGATGCAGGTACC
>NZ_NKTY01000061.1 GCF_003207825.1 Komagataeibacter saccharivorans
CGCCTCCATGAACTCCTGCCCTGGCACTGGAAAGCTCCCCACCACGACCACAATACCATCGCCGCCTGAACACACCCGCGTCTCTCGCCGGATGGTTACGATCTTGGCGTGTTTTCCCTTGGCATTCAGTCTGTCATAAACGCGCTTGAGATCCGGGTTGAATCGCATGGCCGCCATGGCGGGCATATAGAGCGCCTGGACTTGTAACGGTTTTGTGCCGATCAGGAAGTGATTACGCCACCCTTGCTTCGAAAGCGAGGGGACTGATGCCGCCCAGGTATGAATGGCGTCGGCGTGGATTGTAGAACCCATTGATATACTGGACGATGGCGGCCGTAGCCTCGCGACGGGTTGACCAGTTCTGTCTCCAGAGCCGTTCCGCCTTCAGACTTTTGAAAAATGTTTCGACAGCAGCGTTGTCAAAACAGTTTCCCTTTCCAGACATTGAAGCCAGCAGCCCATGGGCCAGCAACTTTTTCCGGAAATCATGGGAGCCATACTGGCTGCCACGATCAGAGTGGAAAATGCAGCCGGGCGCCGGATCACGCAGCCGCACCGCCATGTCCAGGGCACGGATGGCCAGATCCTTTTTCATCCGGTCGCTGACAGCCCACCCGATCACGCGACGACTGAACAGATCGATGACGACCGCCAGATAGAGCCAGCCCCCGGCTGTCCAGATATGGCTGATATCTCCCGCCCATTTCTGGTTGGACCTATCAGCAGGGAAGTCGCCATCCAGAAGGTTGGCCACAATGCCAGTCTGGTGGTGGCTGTCGGTCGTGACCTTGTGGCGACGGGTGCGCACGGGCCGGATTCCGTTGTCCTTCATCAGTCGGCCAACACGATGTTCCCCGACATCAAGCCCGGCTTCCCTGAGTTCCAGGGCCATGCGGGGCCGTCCGTAGGAGGCGTTGCTCAGGGCATAATGTTCACGGATATGCGCCAGTATCTTCAGATCGGTGCGCTGGCGCTGACAGGCCGGCCGGGATGTCCAGGCCCGGTAACCACGTGCCGAGACCTGCAAGACGTGGCAGAGCCTCTCGATTGGCCACTCATGCCGATGCCCATGGATGAAGGCGAACCTCATGGCTTTTGGCTCGCAAAGAACTGGGGAGTTTTTTTAGGATTTCCCTCTCCTCCCGCAGAATCCGGTTCTCCAGACGAAGACGTTCATTCTCGCGGGCCAGGTCACCCTGAGGCTCGGATGTCGGCCCGGTCGGACGGTACTCCACTATCCATTTACCCAGAGTGGATTTGCCAATACCAAGGTCGGCCGCAATGCGCGTGCGTGACAGCCCGCTGCTCAACACAATCCTCACGGCCTCGCGTTTGAAATCTTCCGTATGCTTCATGGCCCCGTCGGTCTCCTGATACAAGCTTAAAACGCTCAGATGACCGGCACAAAACCGTTACAAGTCCAATAATGAGCTGTTTCACAGACCTTCGATACATAATATGCATTGAATCCGCCGCCAGCTACAGAACCAATCATAGGAACAACCTGCGCCAATTTCGCCTTTGTTAGAGCCTGATTCGAAAGTTTTTCAGCACTGACAATGCCTTGCGGTTCTGCGGGTCAGCATGAGGATTGAGGCGATCAAAGTCCACGCAGTTGACGAGGCCATGGACTTTTCCCGGCCTTTGGCGAGCCGCTTGCAGCGACCGAGCTAGGCGAAAGTTCGTTCGACCACCCAGCGGCGAGGCAGGATTTCAAAGCCCCTGGCCGTGTCTGATCGCCTGATGATTTCGACCGTCCATTTTCCCATGCTGGCGAGCGCGGATCACAGTTTATTACCGGCATAGCCGCCATCGGCGAAGATGTGGCGAAGCCATGGAAAGTGTCTGCGTATTGCCGCCAGAACATCGACAGCCCCGTCACGATCCTGAATGTCAGCGGCATGAACAGGGAGGAAGATCAGGAAGCCGCAGGTCTCCGTCAGAATATGCCGCTTGCGACCTTTGACCTTCTTTCCAGCATCATAACCGGAAATTCCCCCACTTTCCGTGGTTTTCACCGACTGGCTATCAATCACGCCCGCGCTCGGGGAGGCCTCACGCCCTTCGATCTCCCGCAGGTTCATGACCAGTACCGTGTTCATCGCTTCGAACAGTCCGGCATCACGCCATGCGTAAAAGTAGCGCCTGACGGTCGAGACCGGTGGAAAGCATTTCGGCAGCAGACGCCACGCACACCCACCCGAGGCGATATGGAGTATCGCGTTTACAACCTCGCGCATATCCGCCGTGCGAGGCCATCCGCCCCGTTTCGCCGGGGGCACGAACGGCATAATCAAAGCCCACCCGGCATCCGTCATATCTGATGGATATCGCAATCCCTCCCGGCTATGTTCGTGTCGGGCAATACCAGTCCATGCCACCATTCACTCCATCTCTTCGCAAAGACGGATGAATCACAACAGGCTGGTATTGTTCAAAAACTTTCGGATCAGGCTCTTACATTGCATAAATATATTCCCCTGTACTATCTTATTATCCCTAGTATTATATCATTAATAAACTTATTCAGCCATTCTTTTGTATGATGTGCATCTATCGGTATTGGACTTGAGGTCGAAATTCCATTAAGTAACTCTTCCAAAGAAACCAATCGTTCCCGGTAGTTTTGTCCATAACCAAAGCGCATACTTGCTCGATCAGGTCCGCACAAAACCCATGCTGTTGGACATGAAAGCGCATACGCCCAAAGATGTTGCTCCCCCGCATCAAGAAGACTGCCTCCTCTAACCAATACTTCAGCTAACTGTTGATCTGAGATGGAATGAATAGCATCAAATCCTTGACGCAATTTTTTCTCTAATGGCCTACGGCGTGTCGTCAGTTAAGCTCTGAATGTGGCCTGTGAGGGTTGTACTTTGTGTCTGCGTGTGCTGACTGTTTTCCCGTTTTGAGGGAGACAGACAGATGCGGCGCTATAGTTTACGCGATGACCAGTGGGA
>NZ_NKTY01000107.1 GCF_003207825.1 Komagataeibacter saccharivorans
CTCGGCCAACTGTCTATCGAACTCTCAGCAGAACAGCCTCAACGTTCTTGTTGGGTTCACTCTAAGCGTACGTAAAGTACACTTTCGTGTCGTGACCCCTACACCGACAAACGCCGATATTCCGAAGAATACGGGCGAAACAATTAAACCAAGCAGCACGCCGGTTAGCACTATCGTACCGGCTGTGATCTGCACCTGTCGCATGATTTCCAGCGGTTGTGAGCGATCGACGACGGTGGGTAGTCTTGCCTGCCGCCACGCATCGATACCTCCTTTGAGAATACAGGCCGGTACTCCGTCAGCTGCTGATTCGAGCTGTAAGGTATTGGCAGTAGTGCGCATCCCGGACTTGCAGTGGAATATGATTTGACGACCGTTATGTGGCAGATCACCGATCCGATCGAGCGGCACGTTTATTGCGCCGGGAATATGCTCACGCGCATATTCATCTGCACTGCGGATGTCGACTAGGATTGCGCCCGCAGTGATCGCTGCGCGAGTATCGGCGGGAGAAATAGACGCAAGCGTCATAGTATTAATCCTTGCAATAGAGATAGCAGAGGGGGAGGGCAGCAGCGTTGCTGTGCAGGCGGCCGCTTTTCAGGCGACAGAGAGGACAGTTTAAGGGGATTATCGCGAGGTAAGTGTTTTTAGGCCTTGCCGCCCTGAACAACTTCTAGTTTAGCGCCCGGCTTAGGGATTAGGGCTAATTCCTCTTGTGTAGCGCGGCTACCAAACTCGGCCACATGCCGGTTCATGTAGTAGCGGACGAGACCCGGCCCCCGCATCCCGGCTACCTTTTCGCGCTCGGAAAAAATCGCCCCGAACTTCACCAGTTCTCTCATAATTTCGCTGACATGATCGGCTCTTATTCCAACAGCCTCTGCGATTTCTTCGCGGGTCAGCATGATCTGGCCAGTGTGTGGGAACAGGTGATCGAACAGGAGCGTCCAGACGTCCACGGCCTTCATGGGGCGCTTACTGTTCTTCATCAGCCACAGGGTGACAGCACGGTTCTGTGCGGGACGGATCATAACAAACGGCTCCGTTGTTCCGGGGGCTGGGGTGGTGATGCGTTGAACGGTGACCATGACCCGGCCAAGGGCATCGTGGTCAAAATCTGGATTGTCGAAAAACGGCAGAAGGGCTTGGCGAACCTGTTCGGCCTGATCTTCGCGTAGCCGGTCTTTCTGGGTCTTGAGACGGGTCACATTCCGCATGTGGGAAACCTCTGTATAGGAGATCATTACCTCCCATGTGGTGGGAGCTTATGCTCCCACAGTGTGGGAGGTAATGGCAAGTCATTTTCGGCGGTTCCCCAACGAAAAACGACGATCGGCCAACCCTTAGATATAAATAAGATAAAATCTCTCTCTATGGTCTCTCTCTTTTTTCGGTGGAAAACTGCGATTTTTACGCCAAAAGGGGGGGGGGCAATTATGCACGGCTTAACGTGTGACATCGGAGAACCGGGCAATAGGGTATTTGCTCAGGAAGAGGGAGCGAATGGGACGGTCAGCGGCCCCGCCCTCGGCTATTCTCCCGTGAGCGATTCCGGCCAATTTCTCTGGCTCGTTCCCGTTGAGCCTCAACCGCCTGATCTTGGAGTTTCTGGCGTAGCTGTTGGGCCAGTTTCACGCAGCCCTCGATAACCTTCTCCCGGTACTGGGTTGGAATATCCCTCAGAGCCTTCACAAGAGGCTCCAGACGGCTCTGAAGCTGTTTCAGGCTCTCTCTGTCTTCCTTGGCCCGTTTGGTCGCTGTACGGGCAACTGTGGCGCTCTGAACGGCAGGTTCATAATGCTGCTGAATGGTCTGACTTATGCGTTTTGCCACCTGCTCAGGGTCTTCCACAACACGGGTGAAAATCCCCTTCTTGAGCACCTGCGGTTCTAGGTCGGCAGGGGTCAGGTTTTTGTGCTCGGGTGCGTCCCGTTCCAGCGCCCCGTAGTAGGTTTTCAGCTTGGTATGGGTGGCTTTGCTTCCCTCGATGCCGCGTTCCAGTCCGACAGGGCGTCCCACAACTCGCGCAAAGTCGGTCTGCATTTCGTTCAGGGCCTTGGCACCACCGAGGAACCGGCGGCAATTCAGGCGGCCTGTATCGGGGTCTTTTGGCACCACGTAGGCCGACAGGTGCGGCGTTTTTTCGTCCCGGTGAATGATGGCAGCGATCACGTTGTCCTTGCCGTGCCGTTCCTGAATCCAGCGCAACGCCTCGTTCAGATACGCCTCCTGGTCAGCGTCCCGGTTCTCGAACGCACCAGGTGAGGACGTGACCAGGTATTCGATGCACTGGACGGCGTTCTTGCGGATCTTCTCAGGGAGCGCCTTCTCGAACGCGATCATGCCCTGTTTGACGTTCTGCGGCCCGATCAGGTCATTGTCTGGCGTTCTCGTGGCGTCAGCGTTTGGCGTATCCTGCTCTCGGTAGGCGTGCTTCATGGACGCCATGACGGACTTGGGCGATTTGAGTTTCTGAACCCGAAGAATGGCGAAGTTTGACATGGTGTTTCAGCCACCTTTTTTCAAAAGGTGGACTTACTACACAATTTGCAAGCAAATTGTCGTAAGCGGGACGGAGGACACCCTCCCCATCCCTTGACCCTTCCCCTATAATTTAGACGTCGTTCCAGATATCGAGACAGTCCAAAAACGGGTGAGCAGAATAGTAACCATCAGCCTTTTGAACGCCGGTTCCAAGGCATGACGCGCAGAAGATTGGCCATGCCGCACCATCCTGTTACGCCAGCGAACATTAGTCCTACACGGGATCACGACACGAAAGTGTATTTTACGTACGCTTGGAGTGAACACCTGTAGAACTGGCCACATTGAGGTTCACGCAACAAGTAGGGATGCAGGTACC
>NZ_NKTY01000006.1 GCF_003207825.1 Komagataeibacter saccharivorans
TCCTTGCTGACAGGGCGTATGACGCGGACAGGTTGATCGATCGGCTGATACAGCGCGGGATTACCCCGGTCATCCCGCCAAAACGCAACAGAACGACACGACGGAAAACTGATTTTTCTCTCTACCGCGAACGGAACCTTGTTGAGAGGTTCTTCAATAAACTCAAGCAGTTTCGCGCTATCGCAACCCGCTACGATAAACTGAAATCGACCTTCCTTGCAGCCGTGCAGTTCGCCTCAATCATCATCCTGCTTAACTGACGACACGCCGTAAACATCTAAGGAGGAAATGTTTGGGATCTGCCTGTTGCAGGACAGGATGAAACGGATCAGCCGCCACGCCGATCCATCTTTATGGGGGAACGGACAAGAAGAACGGACAGCAGTGCCGCACAGACCAGTGCTGCCGCACACATGTACCAGGCCATGTCGAAGCTGCCGGTATAGAATACGATGTATCCGGTTAGAATGGGGGCAAGTAATCCGAGGGAGTTGCTGCATGTGAGCGTGACACCCGTTATCGTGCCGATTTTCTGTCCATCTTCCACCAGATCCGTCAGTAGTGCTGTATTGGCGCCATTAGCCGCAATCAGGCAGGCCAGAGAGACGGAAAGCACGACAAGGATCGGGGCCATGGTATGGAAATGGGGCAGCAGTCCGATTGTCGCGGCCCCGGCAAGGCAGGTCGCGACAATATAACGCCTGCGCGGCGGGTAGATGCCACGGCGGAAAACAACATGTTCAAATATCCGGCCAATGATGACCGCGCCGAATGCAGCGACAAGATAGCATAAAGCGGTCCGTGTGCCGGTTCCGGTCGTATCGATGTGCAGTTCATGAATGAGATAGAGCGGCATCCATGACATGACCAGAAAGTTGAGATAATTCTGGGTGCACTGCACGGCAAGTATGCCGAGGAACGAAGATGACCGGAACAGGCTTCTTATTTCCGGGATCGAGACCGGCGCTCTGCGTGCTGTAACGGTTTTTTCTGTTGGGTTGCGATAAACCAGCCACCATACAATGGCCCACAGGATGCCGATGCAGCCAAGGGCCATGAATTCGAAACGCCAGCCGAACAGGGTAATGAGGTAGGCCCCGGCAATCGTACCGCCTGCAAGGCCCAGTTGCATTCCCGTCAGCAGCACGGTCATGACGGAGCCACGTTCCTTTGGCAGTGCCCAGTTACGGACGACCGTAGCCCCGACACCGAAGGTCGGAGCCTCACCCACGCCCAGAAGGACGCGGGTCAGCAGGAACTGGGAAATGTTCTGCACCATGCCGCCCAGCAGCATGGCAAATGACCACAGCCCTACCGCAAGGCTGCCGACAAGGCGGCCACCCACCATGTCCAGCACAATGGTTGAAGGTAGGTTGAGCAGGAAATACGACCACAGGAAACTGGATGAAACCCAGCCCATCTGCACGGGTGTCAGTGAAAACTCTTTTCCCATTGTCGGCAGCGCAATGGAAAGCGCTGCACGGTCACCATAGCTAATGACATACATGAGGAACACGAGGAAGAAGAACACATAGCGGGAAGGAATGGTATGCCTGCTTCGTGTGCCGATGGCGGATTCACCTGTTGTCACGCTGTAGGACTCCTGAAGAAGTACCGTGGATTCAAGAAAAAAGGCGACCAGTCATGGTGCAGGCCTGTGTGCCGTTACGGTTGCGTGCCCGAAGCCGTGTCCATCGTTCCGGCAACCACGGCGGGGCGTTTTGCGGGGCGGTCATGACGGAGCATCCAGACACCTGACCGGGAGTGTCCTGAAGTCTGTGTATCTGGCCTGGCCCATGCGTTTTCAGATACTCAAGCGGCGAAGCGCTCGCCGAACATTATGGCGAACTGGTTGCGGGCTGCAAACCATTCCCGAACATTGCGGCCATCTTTCTCGAAGCTGCGGATCGCCAGGTAGATCAGTTTCGTTGCGGCATCGTCGGTGGGGAACGAACCGCGCGTCCTGATCGATTTGCGGATGACCCGGTTCAGGCTCTCGATGGCGTTCGTGGTATATATGATCTTGCGGATCGCCGGATCGAAGGCAAAAAACGGGATCACCTCGGCCCATGCCCGGCGCCATGCCGGGGCGATCGAAGCGTATTTCTCGGCCCATTTCTCCTCGAATTCATCAAGCTCGGCCGCCGCCATGTCAGCGGTCGCGGCCCCGTAGATCCGGCGCAGGTCGGCAGCCACGGCCTTGCGGTCCTTCCATGAGCAGAAGTTCAGGCTGTGGCGGACCAGGTGGACAATGCAGGTCTGAACCATTGCCTCGGGAAAGGCGGCGGCGATGGCCTCGGGGAAGCCTTTCAGCCCGTCCACGACCGTGATCAGGATGTCCTGGATACCCCGGTTCTTCAACTCGTTCATCACCGAAAGCCAGAATTTGGCCCCCTCATTCTCGGCGATCCAGAGCCCCAGAACCTCGCGCACCCCCTCGCGGGTGACACCGAGGGCAACGTAAACGGCCTTGTTTTTAACAGTCCGGCTGTCAGCATCGCGGATCTTTACCCGAAGGGCATCGAAGATCACGATGGGATACATCCGATCCAGCGCCCGGCCTTGCCATTCCCGGACCTCGTCCAGAACGGCATCGGTGACGCGGCTGATCAGGTCGGGAGAGACCTTCAGGCCATAAAGATCAAGCAGATGGGTCTGGATGTCCCGGACAGTCAGACCAGCGGCATAGAGACCGATGATCTTGTCGTCGATCCCGTCGATCCGGGTCTGGCCCTTCTTTACAAGCTCCGGCTCGAAGCTGCTGTCGCGGTCGCGCGGCACCGTCATTGGAAATGCGCCGTCCTGGCCCTTCAGCACCTTGGTCGTGGAGCCATTCCGCCGGTTCGACTGGCCCGGCGGGGCAGCCTTGCCTTCCTCATAGCCCAGATGCGCGGTCAGCTCCCCACCCAGCATACGCTCCATGAGCCGAATTTTCAGCTCCTTCAGCAGCCCGGCGTCTCCAAGCAGGTCTTCAGGACGCTCCACGCCCGTCAGCAATTCGTCCAGCAGTTCCATCGAGATGGTCATTCATGCTTCCTTTCGGTCAAGCATGAACCAGATCATTCATACACAGAAGATCAGACACTCTCACCTGACCCGATGATCAGCAGTCCACCCAGCACCATGGCAGCGCCCGGCACCTCACCAAACCCGAACCATCCGATCAGTGCGGCCCAGAGCAGGCCCGAATAGGCAAAGGGACCGATGGCCGACACCTGAGCGGAGGCAAAGGCTTCCGTCTGCAACACCTGCGCAATGCCAGCAAAGGCTCCGACGGCGACAAGACATGCGGCAGCGGTCAGCGATGGTGTCGTCCAGATGAAGGGCAGGGGAAGTGCGGTCATGGCCGTCATCAGGATTGCCTGCCACAGGGCGATCGTGGTGCTGGCCTCCGTTGCGGAAAGCTGCCGGATCTGCATGGTCGTCAATGCGCCCACCGCGCCCTGGGCCAGGGCCACGGCATAGGCCCAGTTGGGCACGGATGTTGCGCTGCCATGCAGCAGCCCCTTGCCAAGGGCTACGACAATAACGCCCGAAAACCCGATTGAAACCGCAATCCAGCGCTGTAGTGACGGTCTTTCGTGCAGCAGCGGAATGGACAGCAGGACCAGAAACAGGGGTTGCGTATAGGAAAGCACCTGCTGTTCCGCCAGCGGCAGCCGCGTTACGGTGACCACCACCATGATCATGCTGATAAGTCCCACCACGGAGCGTAGCAGATGACCGCCGAAGTGATGGGTTTTCAGTACTATCGTGGTGCGCGCTGCTATCATGAGGACAAACGGCAGCGAAAACAGATTGCGGAAGAAGATGATTTCAAGGGCTGGCAGGTCTGATCCCGTCAGCTTCTGCAGGGCATTGAGGGCGGCTGTAAAAAAAGTCGCCGATGCAAGAAGTAACGCACCGCGTTTCAGGTCATGCTTCATTTTATTCGTACCTCGATGCACGACATGGTCGCGGATGCGCCGCATGCAGGATCAATAGTCGCAACAGCCCTTTTTCTTTTCATGTTACGTTAACGTAACGCAGCATGCGCATTCCGGGTCATAGCAGTTTGTTTCGTCGTAATAAGGAATTCTTATGGGTGGAGGCCGGGATCAGTCCCTGATCTGGTGCGCCGGGGTCATGACGCCGCCACTGGCTTCGATTTCCGCCCGGATCGCGCGCGCAAGTTCCAGGGAGCCGGGCGTGTCGCTATGCACCAGAATGGACTGCGCCTTCACCGGCAGGCGTGCCCCGTCAATGGTCGTGACGGATGCATCTTCCAGAAACTGGCGCACGCGGGCGCGGACTGCATCAAGGTCGTGAATGACGGCGCCGGGCTGGCCGCGGGGGACCAGCGTGCCTGCTGTGGTATAGGCACGATCGGCCAGAAACAGCGTCTGGGCGCGTAACCCGGCCTTTTCCGCCGCGCGTTCGGTCAGTTGGCCGGACATGCAAAAGACGGTCAGATCCCGATCCAGCGCCGCGATGGCGCGTGTGAGCCGCAATGCCAGACCTTCATCCGCATTGGCCATGTTGCCAAAAGCGGCATGGTAGCTGACATGAGTCACGCGATGGCCGTGGCGCGCGGCAATGCCCTGTAGCGCCCCGATCTGGTAGGTCATCATGGCTTCCATATCCGCATCGGATACGGCCATTGCCCGTCGTCCAAATCCGATCAGGTCCGGCAGTCCGGGATGGGCGCCGATGCCAACCCCTTTTTCCTTCGCAAGCCGCACGGTGCGATCCATTATCGCATAGTCACCCGCATGAAAGCCGCAGGCGATGTTTGCCGATGTGACGGTATCCATCAGGCCGTCATCATCAGCTATGCGCCAGCGCCCGAAGCCTTCGCCCATATCGGAATTGAGATCGATCTTCATGCCTTGTCTCCGGACTTGGCGCCATTGCGGCGCTGGGCGGATTTGCGATAGTGGGTCACCATCATGCGCAGGTTATCCAGATAGGACCGGATCGGATCCATGGCGGCTACGCCCTGCTGATGGCTGCACTCATGGAAGCGGATGCGTGCGCCGATGCGCGCCTGCCCCAGTCGCCACAGGTCTGCTTCGATGACCGTGGCGATACGGGGATACCCACCCGCCGTATTGGCATCGGCAAGCTGCACAATGGGTTCGCCCGCAGGCGGAACCTGCACGATGCCGGGAACAATACCGTATGAACGCAGTTCGATCGGGTGGTGCAACCGCAGCGCCTCACCGCTCAGGCGGTATCCGACGCGATTGCTCTGTGGCGTGATGCGCCACTCGGCCGTCCACAGCCGTTCATGGGATTCGGGTGTGAAAAGGGCATAATCGGTGGCGGGAATGGCGCGCAGGTTGATGACGCGCCCGTCGGAACTGTCCCCTAAATCATCCATAATGGCGGAGGGAGGACAGGCACCATACCCGGATACGAGAGTACTATCGGCTGCGATCGTGAGCGTATCGCCCGCTTCAAGCGGCCGACCGTCCATCCCGCCAAATCCGCCCCGTAGCTGGGTGCTGCGTGATCCCAGCACCACGGGCACGTCAATCCCGCCGGCAACGCAGACATAACCGCGCGCGCCTTTTCGGGGCGGTCCAACCCGCACGACCTGACCCGCTGCCGCCGTTTCAACGGACCATGGCAGGACGGGGCGGCCATCCAGTGTGATATCCGCGTCAATACCCGTGACGGTAAAGCTGGTGGCGGTTTCGAACCGCAGGACGAACGGATAGGTCTGAAGTTCAATACAGGCATCGCCGGGCTGGTTTGCCAGCAGGATATTGCCGACCTGCAGCGCCACGGGGTCCATGACCCCGGATGAACCAACGCCAAGGTTGCGGTAGCCCGGTCGGCCCAGATCCTGCACCGTGTTCAGTGCTGATGTTTCAAGGATCGTAATCACAGTTCTATGCTTTCCGGATAAAAGCGGATGCGATCGCCGATCGCGAACAGGGCAGGGGGCGTGCGGTGCGGATCGAACTGGCAGATTTCGGTATAGCCGATGGAATTCCAGCCATTCGGCCCCGTCAGCGCGGAAATGCCTGCCTGCGCGCCGCCAATGGTAACCGTCCCGGCCAGCATCCTGAGCGATGGCACGGCCTTGCGCGGCGTGGCAATGCGTGGGTCCAGCCCATGCAGATAGCCAAAACCGGGCGCGCTGCCGATGGCGCATACCGTGTATTCGCTACCGTGATGGATGGAAATCACGTCCTGCGCGGATAGGCCGGCATGGGCTGCTACGGCAGCCAGATCTTCCCCCAGCGCGCCGCCATAGCGGACGCCGATTTCAAACAGGCGGCCTTCAATATGGCGTTCGGGCAATGTTTCCCACGCATGGCGCAGCCAGTCGGCCACCGCCTGTGGCTGTTCCGGCGGCTGGGAAAACACCAGCATGAGGTTGGTGACGCCGGGGATCAGTTCCTGCACGTCTGGCCGGGCTTGTGCCGCTTCCATCAGCGCCCATATCCGGCGCTGCTGCGCCATGGTGAATTCGCCGGGGGCTTCGAACAGCATGGCGCGCGTGCCGATCATGCTGATGGTGGGGGCAATGCCTGCACTGCGCTTGGTTTCGCGCGTTAAATCCGTGTTCAAAATACACAGTCCTTGGAACAGTGCTGCTCACACCTTGGGAAGGTACGACCGGGCGTTAAGACCACAACCGTAACGATAAAGGATTCGCGGCATCCGGGGCCTGTGCCGAAGTATGGTCGTTTCAGTAACGATATCCAGACCAATTATGGCTGTGAGGCTATCGGATAATCTTATAGGTCAAGGCGGTAATCGCTGGTATCGTATTATGTTATGGCGTAAGAACGAACTGCTCTTGGCACCTGAATTGTGCCTCCGCTACCGTGAAATAATACTCAGCGCCCGATTTTTTCAGTATGGGTCGGGCCGTATTTTTTTTCACTGTTGCAGGATCGGGTTTCATTACCATGAGCAATCAGCCGTATCGTACCGCTCTCGTCACAGGCGCATCCTCTGGTATTGGTGCCGCAATCGTCCGGCGGCTGAGCGAAGCCGGGATCGAGGTGCATGCCCTCGCGCGTGACGCGAAGCGGCTGGCGCAGCTGGCGGAAGAGACCGGCTGCATTCCTCATGCCCTCAGCGTATCCGATGTGGCCGGTATCGAAGCCCTGATGAACGAGATCGAGGTCGATGTTCTGGTAAACAATGCCGGACAGTCGCGCACGGGTAACATCACCAATACCACGGTTGATGACATTGACGCGCTGGTGGATGTGAACCTGCGTGCCGTCCTGCAACTGACCCGTCTGGTCGTGCCGGGCATGATCGCGCGTGATCGCGGGCATATTGTCAATATCAGCTCGATTGCCGGTCATTATGCCTTCGCTGGGGGGAACACCGTCTATCATGCCACCAAGGCGGGCGTGCATTCGCTGTCGCAGCAGTTGCGCTGCGACCTGTATGGGCGTCATGTGCGTGTGACCGAGGTTTCGCCCGCCCGCGTGGAAACCGAAGTCTTTGGTCGCCTGATCGGTAATATGGAAGAAGCGAAGAAGCGTTTCTTCGATGAATATGAATCCCTGCTGCCGGAAGATATCGCCAATTCCGTGGCCTTTGCCGTTCTCGCCCCGCAGCGCATGAATGTGAGCTTCATGGAAGTGCTGCCGACCATGCAGGTCGTGGGTGGCCTGAACTTTGCCAAGAAGTCGGCAGACCCGGCGTAACGTCTGTGGACATCGCCCAGATCAAGCGCCTGATAGACCTTCTGGCCCATGCCCCCATCGCGGAGCTTGAAGCCGAGGAGGGGGGGCGGAAAATCCGCATTACCCGTGGTGCGGCGCAGCCGGTAACGGCTGCCGCCGTCCGCGCACCCGCAACACGACCGGTGGACGCAGGCGCGGGCGCATCACCCCGCCCACAGTCCGCACCCATGCCCGAACCGGTGCAGGAGCGGGTGATTGCTGCGCCGTCCTACGGTGTTCTTCACCTCTCCCCCGCACCGGGCGCACCGCCTTATGTAACGGTGGGGCAGGAGGTGAAACCCGGTCAGGAAGTCGGACTGGTGGAGGCCATGAAGGTGTTCAACGCGGTCAAATCGACACAGGCCGGCCAGATTGCCGCGATCCTTGTCGAAGACGGTACGGAAGTGGAGGCAGGGACCCCCCTGTTTCGTCTGGCATGAATGATACTCCGCGTTTCAAACGGGTCCTGATCGCCAATCGTGGCGAAATCGCCCTTCGTATTCAGCGTGCATGCCGCCAGCTCGGGCTTGAAACGGTCGCGGTCCATTCGGATGCCGATGCGGAAAGCCGCCATGTGCGTGAGGCTGATATCGCCCTGTGCATTGGTCCCGCATCTGCCGCGCGCAGCTATCTTGACCCCGACGGGCTTCTGCTGGCCGCGCGGATGACGGGGGCCACGGCCATTCATCCCGGTTACGGCTTCCTGTCGGAAAATGCCGATTTTGCCGATGCCGTCGAAGCGGCTGGCCTGACCTTCATTGGTCCGACCGGCGCATCCATACGGATGATGGGCGACAAGATCACGGCCAAGCGCGCCATGCGTGATGCCGGTGTGCCATGCGTGCCGGGTTCTGATGGACCGCTGCCTGCTTCCATGGAGGAAGTACACGCGGTCGCGCGTGATGTCGGGTTCCCGGTCATCGTCAAGGCTTCGGGCGGTGGCGGTGGGCGCGGCATGCGCGTTGTGACGGATGCTGCCGACCTGACCCAGGCGGTCACGCTGACGGCCAAGGAAGCCCAGCAGGCATTTGGCAACCCGACCCTGTATCTGGAGCGCTTCATGCAGAAGCCGCGCCATATCGAGATACAGGTCCTGTGCGACACGCACGGGACGGCGCTCTGGCTGGGTGCGCGTGACTGTTCGCTTCAGCGCCGTCACCAGAAGGTGCTGGAAGAAGCGCCCCCGCCGGGCATAGCACCCGATGTCATTGCTGAAATTGGCGAACGCTGTGCCCAGGCATGCCGCCGGATCGGTTATCGTGGGGCCGGTACGTTCGAGTTCCTGTATGAAGATGGCGTTTTTGCGTTTATCGAAATGAATACCCGCGTGCAGGTCGAACACCCGATTACGGAGGAGACGACGGGTATCGATATCGTGGCGGCCCAACTCCGCATCGCGCAGGGCGAAGCGCTGGCGATCCGGCAGGAAGATATCCAGCAGCGTGGCCACGCCATCGAATGCAGGCTGAATGCCGAGGACCCGTTCACCTTCATCCCGTCGCCCGGCACCATTACGCGCTGGGATCTGCCCGGTGGTCCCGGTGTGCGGGTCGATACGCATGTTGTCAGCGGCTATACGGTGCCGCCTTATTATGACTCGCTGATTGGCAAGGTCATAAGCCATGGTGGATCGCGTGACGAGGCCATTGCGCGGCTGCGGGTGGCGCTGGCGGAAATGCGGGTGGAAGGCGTATCGACCAATATCGCCCTGCATCAGGATCTGCTGGCCGATCCACATTTTCACGAAGGCGGGGTGGATATTCACTACCTTGAACGGTGGCTTGCGGAAAGGACGGCATCATGAGCAATCCGTCAGAACTGCTTTCTGACTTCAATACTCTTCCGGAACCCGAAGAAATCAGCCAGATTGCGACGTGGCTGTCCGAGGCCGGTCTGGAATCCCTGGAACTGTCCAATGATACGGGAACAAGGCTGCGTATCAGGGTAGCGCAGGCTGCCGCCGACACTGCTGAAATTTCATCCGTTCCTGCCTGCCCTGCCGAACCCGTAGCAGAAGTGGGCACGGTCGCGGTCAGCGCACCGTATTTTGGCCACCTCTGTCTTGACCGTCCGATGGGTGACGGAGCCTTCGCCCCGGTGGGGAGCATGGTAAGGCGGGATGATGTTGTTGCCCTGCTGACACTGGATACCCTGCAGGTTCCCGTCAGGGCGCCCGTTGATGGCGAGGTTGTGGAAATTGTGGCCACGCCCGGTGCATTGCTGGGCTATGGCGCGGAAATCATGACAATCCGCCCCAGTTAAAGACAGACCGGTGCAGGGCTTTCTCGCCCTGTGTCTGGAAGCAGATAAAGAAAAGCCGGGGCTGCCATGATGGTGGCCCCGGCTTTCTGTTTTCCTGATCGGTGTTTGGGCGACACCGATCAGGAAAACTTCTGGAATAAAAAGGAAGTTCTGTCGCTGCCCTTTCGAAAAAAAGGCGGCGACAGGCTATTTTGAATGCCTTCTTACTTCAGGCCCGATACGAACGCGGCGATCCGGCGGCAGCCTTCGCGCAGCGTTGCGGTATCTGTTGCATAGGAGATGCGGAAGAAGGGGCTCATGCCGTATGCGGCACCCTGAACCGACGCCACCTGCTGTTCTTCCAGCAGCGCCATGACAAAGTCGGTATCGTTACCGATATGGCGCCCTTCGGCGGAGGTCTTGCCGATGCATGCGCTGATGTCCGGATAGACGTAGAACGCACCCTGCGGGGTGTGGCACTGGATGCCGGGAATGGCGTTAAGCAGGCTGACAACAAGATCACGGCGTGCCTGATATTCTGCCGCACGCTCCTTGAGGAAATCCTGCGGGCCTTCAAGGGCTGCGACGGCGGCCGCCTGCGCAATGGTGTTGATGCCGCTGGTGGACTGACCCTGCATGTTGTTCATGGCTGCGATCAGGTTGCGCGGCCCACCGCAGAAACCGACGCGCCAGCCGGTCATGGCATAGCTTTTGGAAACGCCGTTGACCGTCAGCACACGGTCCTTCAGGCGTGGTTCAACTTCGGCCAGCGTGCAGAACTGGAAGTCATCGTAGATGAGATGTTCGTAAATATCGTCCGTCAGGATCCAGACATGGGGGTGCTTGAGCAGAACGGCGGCAATTTCTTCCATGTCCTTGCGCGGGCAGCAGGCCCCGGTCGGGTTGCTGGGGAAGTTCAGCACCAGCCACTTGGTCCTGGGCGTGATGGCTGCATCCAGATCCGCTGCCGACAGCTTGAAGTTATTGGCGGCAAGGCAGGGTACCTGCACGATACTGGCCCCGCCCAGACGGGCGATATCGGCATAGCTGATCCAGTAAGGGGTGGGCAGCACCACCTCATCGCCCGGATTGATGGTCGCCATCATCGCGTCATAAATGATCTGCTTCGCGCCATTGGCCACCAGAATTTCATCCAGTGCGTAATCAAGATGATTTTCGCGCTGGAATTTGCCCTGAACAGCCCGTTTCAGGGCTGGCTTGCCATCCTGCGGCGGGTATTTGGTATCGCCACCACGCGCCGCCGCAATGGCGGCGTCCACTACATGGGTCGGGGTCGGGAAATCCGGCTCCCCCGACGACAGGCTGACAATTTTCAGCCCCTCCGCCTTAAGGGCGGTGGCCTTGTCCGTCATGGCGGCAGAGGCCGAAATCCCTATTCCATTCAGTCGATCTGCAAAGCCGGGCATTAACCATCTCTCCAATCAGCATATGTAAGAAGGCAGGCGTGTATATTGGGACACACCGTAAATCGTTTCGACTGCCATTAGATACCGCCGAAAATTGTCTGGCCCCATATAACAATCCTATGGGGTCACGGTGCATCGGCCACCATAGGCTTCCGGGACGAAGGAGAGTGGCGCACAACCATGCCGATGGTGCCATTCCGTTACGTCAGCCAGTATCGTTCTGGCATTATTTTAGCCCCGGATAGACTGAAATGACCGATATGCTTCCTGATACGGCGAACCCTGCCGATCTTCCTTCCCCAACGGAAGTGAAGACAGCGCCGGTCGGGGTAGGGGGCGCGCGTCCCGCCAGCCGCATTGAACGCGACCTGCTTGGCGCAGCCGAGATCCCGGCCGGTGCGTTGTGGGGCATTCATACCATGCGCGCGCTGGAGAATTTTCCCATAAGCGGTACGCCCATCGGGACGTTTGGCGAACTGGTTCAGGGGCTGGTTACGGTCAAGCAGGCAGCAGCGCGCGCCAACCATACGCTGGGCTATCTGGATGCCGGGCGGGCAAACGCCATTGATGCCGCCTGCAACGCGATCCTGCGTGACACCCGTTACTGCGATCAGTTTGTGGTGGATGCCATGCAGGGTGGGGCAGGCACATCCACCAACATGAACGCCAACGAGGTGATAGCGAACGTAGCTCTTGGGTTGATGGGGGAAAAGCCGGGCACATACGCGCTCATTCACCCCAATGACCATGTGAACATGGCGCAGTCCACCAACGATGTGTATCCGACCGCGCTCAGGCTGGGGATGCTGCTGGCAGTGGAGCCATTGCTGGCTTCACTCGCACGGCTGGAAAACGCTTTTGACGCTAAAGCGCAGGCTTTCAGTGAGATACTCAAGGTCGGGCGCACGCAGTTGCGCGATGCGGTTCCCATGACATTGGGGCAGGAATTCCATGCGTTCCGTACCACGATACAGACGGAAATCAGGAGCCTGAAGCAGCATGCCACTGCGTTTGAGCAGGTCAATCTGGGCGGCACAGCCATCGGAACGGGGCTGAACACTGATCCCCGTTACGCGCATGCCGTCATGGCGGAACTGCGCGGGTTGAGTGGGCGACCAATGGTCAGTGCGCCGGACCTGATCGAGGCGACATCCGATGTCGGGGCTTTTGTCCTGTTTTCCGGTGTCTTGAAACGGCTGGCCCTGAAACTTTCCAAAATCGCCAGCGATCTGCGCCTGCTGTCCAGCGGGCCGCGGGCAGGACTGGGCGAAATTGTTTTGCCGCCGGTACAGGCGGGTTCTTCCATCATGCCGGGCAAGGTCAATCCGGTCATACCGGAGGCCGTCAATCAGGTAGCCTATCTTGTCGCCGGGCATGACCTGACCATCACCATGTGCGCGGATGGCGGGCAGCTGCAGCTTAATCCGTTTGAGCCGATGATCGGCTACTGCCTGTTTTCGTCCCTGAAAATCCTGCGTGCGGCTGTCGATACCCTGACGACACGGTGCGTCAGCGGGATTTCGGCAGATGGCAGCCGGTGTCAGTATCTGTCCGAACTGAATATCGGCATTATTACAGCCCTCGTCCCCGTGCTGGGATATGATACCTGCTCGGCAGTCGCCAGGCGTGCCCTTGTCGAAAACCGGAAGGTTACGGACCTTATTATTGAGGAAAACCTGCTATCTTCCGACAGGCTGGCCGAACTCCTGCGGCCTGATGCGCTGACACGGCCCAACATCGGCAGGGAAGCAGGCTAGCCCATCATGTCGATGCCTGCGTGCCCGGCCAGTTCCGGGACGCAGCCATCGTTTTGGCCAGATCGATCAGCAGTTCCCGCACCGCGACCGATGCTTCCGTTTCAGGAATGATTTCGGGAATGCACAGCGATACATCTTCCTGTATGACGGGGTTGCGCAGCGGATAGATGCGGGACTTTTCGGGCACGACAATGCGGCTTGCGACCGACCATGGCAGGATGGTGCTGCCGATGCCTTCGATAATGGCGCCCTGCAGGGTAATCAGCGCCTCTATTTCCGCGACAATCCGCGGTTCAAGCTGCTTGCGCATGAAGGCCATATCGACGCTTTTGCGTACGAAGTTATGTTTGGGCGGCAGCAGCAGGGGGATGTCGGCAATATCGGCCAGTTGCACCGCGCCTGTTTCATCTTGCGGAAATTCCAGTGCCTGCGGTGCGAGGAGGAAGAACTCCTCCTTCATCAGGGGGGTGAAGACCACGCCCTTGATCGGTCCCGCACCGTGGATGACGGCCATGTCCAGGCGGCCCGTCATGATCAGTTCGCTGTATATATCATCAAAACTTTCGGTCAGATGCAGCGTAATGTTCGGCAGCCGTTCGCGCACCAGCCGCAGCAGTTCGACAGACAGTGTCGATCCTGCGCTGTAGGGGGACAGCCCGACCGATACCTTGCCCACAAGTGGCCCGGCGCCCTGACTGATTTCGACCATGGCGCGATCGAACTGCTTGGTTAGTGTCTGTGCATGACGGTAGAGTTCCGAGCCTGCTGTTGTCGGCGTAACACCGCTTTTGCTTCGGATGACCAGCTTCTGCTTGAAAACATTCTCAAGCGTTGCCAGTTGCTGGCTCAGCGCAGGCTGGGCGATGTTCAGCAGGTCCGCAGCGCGTGAAATGCTGCCCAGATCGATTATTTTCACAAAAGCCTGCAGTCGCCGTATATCCAACTGGAACTCCATTATACGTAAGTGGCTTTATCACATTGATAATAGGCATATTTATTCGATCAGTCAACGAACTGAACGGGGTATGCTCCTACGTTTCGAAAATTTAACATCATTCCCGGTGGTTAGTCGCCGCCCGGCACGGAGGGCAGATTTCCGGCAGATTCTTTCGATTCCAGAACGAAAAAATATATGAAATAAAAAAGACACATATTTTCAATTATATAGTCTTGTTCGAACAATTGCGCGGCGTATGGGAAGGCAAGATATTAAGAATCCATATGACGCCAAATCATAACGGACACGCATCATATCCTTGCACATAGTCGTTACGGAACGTCCGGCGGTATTCAGGGGGGATGCAATGGTAGGCCTGTCAAAACGGAAGTTATATTTGGTGGCTGGGGTGGCTTTGGGCACATTCGTACCAGCCATCGGCGAGGCCGCTACCGCACCTTCCGCTGCACCTGAAAAGCACTACAGGACGGATGCCAAAAAGAAGGTACAGCCGTCCCCGTCCCATACCGTCACGTCGTCGGTGCGCGCTTCGGCCAATCCGGAAATCATCCATGTCGGCGGCCATTCGACCAACTCCGTGTTCTCCCCCGGCACGGCGCGTCACAGCACGACGCAGGTGACGGTTGTAACGGGTGCGGAACTTCTGAAAACCGGTCAGAGCAATGTGCTGTCCGCGCTGGCGCAGGCCAATCCCGCTATCACAACCGCAGCCCTGCCCGGTGGTGGCGCAAGTTCCTTTGTGCAGACAATGCAGTTGCGTGGCCAGTCGCCTGATGACACCCTGATCCTGATCAACGGCCATCGCCGCCATATCGGGGCCAACTTCAATTCCAACTCCGGCACCAACTGGGGCAGTGAACCTGCCGACATCTCGCTTATCCCCATTACCGCGATCGACCATATCGAAGTCATTACGGAAGGGGCTTCGGCGCTGTATGGGCAGGATGCGATTGCGGGCGCCGTCAACATCGTGCTGAAGCGCGATACGCATGGTGGCAGCATCAATTTCAAAAACAGCGGCTATTACGCGGGCGACGGACAGGGGCTGGACGGTTCCGCCAACTACGCCATGGCGCTTGGGCACAAGGGCGGCTATCTGGATCTGGCAGCGCAGGTGACCCATCAGTTGCCGACGACGCGCGGCGGGGATTTCTACGGCACCCTGTTCAGTGATTCCCGTAACGAAACCGCAAACCGCAACGTCCAGCGCGGGCTGGGTATTCCCAAGTCCACGCTTGAGACCCTGAGTGAGAACATGTCCGTGCCGCTGGGTCACGGGTTCAGTGTCTACAGCACGTCCACCTTCTCGCACCGTCGCGCCAATGTGCCCGAAACCTATCGTAGCGCGGCCGATACGGATAGCTGGATCAATACATCCCTGTATCCGAATGGCGACCAGCCCTACATCACCATGGATCAGTACGACTTCGAGACGGACAATGGCATCCGCACCCGCAAGTTCGGTTTTGCGTGGGACGCCTATGTCACCTACGGCCGTGATGCGCAGCAGTATGGCACGAAGGATTCTGAAAACGTCTCGCTGCCGGGCAGCACCCAGACTTCCTTCTATGATGGTTCGTCCATTTCGTCGGAACTGACAACGGGTCTGCGCGGGTCGCGTTCCTTCAGGACGGGCCTGCTACCCAGGGACATCAACCTGAAATTTGGCGCTGAATACCGTCACGATACATTCCAGATGACGCAGGGTGAAACCGCGTCATGGGAAGGGCTGGGCGCTACCGACCATCCGGGTAACGTGCCGATGGCCGTAACCAATCAGAACCGTGATGTGTACGAAGGTTTTGCCAATCTCGACTTCTACGTAACCAAGAAGTGGGAATGGACACTGGGCGGTCGTGTCGCCAGCTACAACAACCTGGCGACTGTTGAAACGGGATCGGTAGGCACGCGGTACAACTTCAACAAACGCTGGGCCATCCGGGCGAATATCAATACCGGTTACCGTCCGCCCACGCTTGGCGAAATGTCCTATTTCTATTCTGCGCCTTATCCGGGATATACGGTCGATCAGGTTCCGGCGAACAGTGCGATCGCCAAATATCTGGGTTCCGGTAACATGAAGGGCGAGTATTCCCGCAGCTACACGATCGGTGTCGATGCGACGCCGGTTGATGATTTCCATATCACGGGTAACCTGTATTACATCGCCATCAACGACCGGCTTGGCAGCACCCAGTCCTACAGTGTCAATACAAACGACACGACCCTGATGAACCTGCTGAAGGCCGCCAATCTGGAAAGCGCGACATCCCTTTCCTATTACGCCAACCTGTATAACACGCAGACATTCGGCGGCGACCTGAACGCCGATTATACGCTGCGCACAAGCCGTTATGGTAAATTCCGGTTCGCCATGGGGATCAACTTCTCGGATAACGAGATCCGGTCTGCCAAGAATAACCTGGTGAATGAATATACCAAGGAAATGGTACTGCATTCAGCGCCCAAGAACCGCGAACAGATCAGCATTAACTGGCAGTACGGTAAATGGTCGGTATTCGCACAGGAAATGCGGTATGGTTCCATCATTTACATGGCCGCGCCGACCGGTCCGGGTGGGGTGCCGTTTGAACAGAACCCGGCCTTCATCACCAATCTGGAAGTTGACTACAAGGTCATGCCCAAATGGACCATCGGTGTTGGGGCAAACAATCTGGGCAATAAATACCCGACCCGTGTCTCCAGGACCATTTCCAACACCCAGCAGGGGCTGACCAAATATCCTTCCTATTCGCCTTATGGCTTCAGTGGCGGGATGTATTACGTCAAGACATCTCTGGATTTCTAAACAACATTCCCCTCCGGCCTTGCGATTGCATGCGTCCGGGCTGGAGGGCCAGAATGTCGGTATGACGCCGATAGACTGACAGGCCGCCTGTAGTCCCCGTAGCCATTTTTCATGGTACGGGGATTTCATATTTTATGGCCTGCCTGCGATATGGATGGCTTTGCACCCTTTCGATTATTTCGGTAACTATTCCCGATGCTGATAGGATGGACCGGCATGCTGAAATCAGTATCCGATGCCGGGGACCACGCCACATCCGTTGATAGGGCAGCAAACGATACAAAAAATAATCAGCCGTGATGACGGGAACCGTTTTCAGATACCGGAGACTGGGCCTGCGTCAGATAAAAAACATCCGGTGACTGTATTCTGATTACAGCGTAATACCCGTTTCAAAATCCAGAACCAGTGGATTTTTATACCGGTTATTGCCACCTGTGCTCCAGATATACTGGGCACCCGGCCTGATCAGGAGCCATGGCGTGGGACGCCATCCATAGTTCAGTTCAATCGCGGGTTCGCCGGATGGCTTGTACACATCGGTTACGCCAGTACCCTGTAGTTCCCGCACCCAGTTTGTCAGTTTCGGATTGACCCAGAGCATCTTCATGCCAAAGCTGACCGTGTCATTGGGACGGTTCCAGAACGTTCCCTTACGCGTTATGCCCGCGTCCACAAAATAGGGTGCAACGGATGTCCTTGGATCGCCCCATGTGAAGGAGGCAAAAAACGATGTCCCCCGTTTGGCATCTTTTCTGTCACGTTCCAGCATCCGGTCAAACTGGAACCATCCGCCAAAACGGCCACGGACGTTGGCGACAGGGGCCGCAGCAAGATACTGGGATGCAATCCCGAAGGTTCCCAGATGGGAATACACATCCTTGACTTCCGACGTGTCCCAGTAACCACCAACCTTGACGTTGGTCTGAAGCGGGCCGGAATAATCGTCCTTGCCGCCCCGGTGCCATACCAACTGGAACGGCAGGAAGGTTCCTGTCGCGCCATGCAGGTTCATTTTCCAGCCATTATGGGTATTGGCGATTGTCGGATCGACCGAATAGACGCCGAACTGAATGGAATAATGATTGTTGCCCGCCGGGTAAAACTTGACCCATGCACCGGGATGGGCGGTGGGATAGTAGCTGTAGCCGGAGTTGAAAGCGATTGACTGGGGCATACCGCAGATTGCGTTGCTCTGGAACTGACAGTAGTTGTTCATGCCCCAGTAGATCGACCAGGTTTCAAAATCCGTTTCAGCATTGATTTCACCCACATTTGTGGCCACGTAGCGGTTCCATGGCATTTCCCATGCCAGCAGTGTCAGCCGCACGGTCGGTGAACCATAGATTTCCTGTGGGCTGTCCAGGGCCGGAAGCGTTGCCCCAAGGCCCTTGCCCGCGCGGGATGTGACCGTGAAATGGAACAGGCCGAGCTGGTATCCCGTCAGTTTCTTGAGGTTGAAATCGACATTGATCCCGACTTCATGGGCATACCGTACGTCCTTGGACTTGCCGCCCGTGGGGTTGCCGGCACTATCCTGAAAATAGTGTCCGGTAATGGTTATGCCCTTGTCATTCAGATGTGTGCGCCAGCCGGCCCAGTTACCGGTCATCGTGTCCTGTGTCAGCCAGTCATGGAAACTGGTAGGGAAAAAACTGTGTTCCGTCGTATCGGAAGGAAGGGTGACAATCGGTGTCGTGTCGTGGGGCACGACGGTGCGTACGGGGGCGGGCTGGATGGTTTTTGTCGGGTTGGGGGCGTAATTTTTACGGCGAGCATCCACCGAAACCGTTGCACTCGTTCCTGTTTCGGAAATATTGACCGGCGTGACCTGCGCATGGGCATTGTGGGAGCACCCGATAAACATTGATATGCCGGAGCAGATCAGTCCCGTTATTCCGACACACCGACCTGTAACAAAAATTCTGTTCAGGACAGTTTTTGCAAGGACGGGGTTGTCAGTATTGGCCCATTTCTCCGTTCTTGGACAGGCAGCCTTATGGCTGGATCGCAGTTGTTCCGGGGGAAGGCACGTTCCCTGTATAAACTTTCGAAAAGGGGGACTGTCCCCGACAGTTTTAGGGAAACGGAATTTCCATTCGTTTTCCGGGTATATCTGGCGCATCTGGTATGCCATTTTTATCTCCACCATTATTGTTTTTCTGTGGGATAGGGATTTAGGCGAGACGGGAGATGCCGAAAGTTGCAAGGGCGGCGCATACAGTAATGCAGATGGCCTGCCCCGGAATTCAGTTACGGAAATTTTGTTATTTAATTAAGGGGTGGAACCTTTTTCAGTTCCATCTATATTTAAAATGAAAACGGTTTTATTTTTAGCGGCGTCGACCGTATTTTATTTTGTCGATGCCTGCTGCGTAAGTAATAACGGAAGTAGTTTCTAAAGTGGTATAAGACCGTCAGGCATTGCCACGGATAAGATCCGCAGCGCGCTCCGCAATCATAACTGTCGGCGCATTTGTGTTGGACCCGATAAGGGAAGGCATGACCGAACTGTCACAGATACGGATGCCATCCAGACCATGAATGCGTAACTCCGGGTCAACAACGGACATGGTATCCCGTCCCATCTTGCACGTGCAGGTCGGGTGATACGATGTCCGCCCGTGCTGTCGTGCATAAGCCTGAAACGTCTCTGGCGTTTCAGTGTTTGCATCGAAGAAATTTATTTTCTGGATATATTTACTTAGTGAATGCTGCCTGAATATATCAAGGCTGATCTTCACGCCTTCACATGAAATACGCAGGTCATCGGGATCGGCAAGGAAATTCGGGTCAACAACAGGCGCATCGGCAGGGTCGGATGATTGCAGTTTCACCGTGCCGCGTGATTTCGGGCGCAGCGTATAACTGTTCAGCGTAATGCCGGATGTGCCTTTGGATACGGAACTGACACCGGCCTCTGCCCCGGCGCCGGCAAGGAAATGGAATTGCAGGTCGGGGCAGGGAGCATTCCGGTCCGCATACCAGAAGGCACCAGCTTCAACCACGTTGGATGTTACCGGTCCGGAATTGAACATGGCATATTGTAGTCCTGCCCAGAACATCCAGTGCATTTGGTTGTATTTGTTGAAACTGTCGTGCCTTTTCAGTTCAGCGACAATATCAATGCCGAAATGATCCTGCAGATTCTGTCCCACCCCCGGCAGATCACGCACCACGCGGATATTGTGCTGCCGTAGATGTTCCCCCGGACCAATGCCGGACAGCATCAGCAGTTTGGGCGTGCCAATCGCGCCGGATGTGACGATGACTTCCTGATCCGCCTGCACAATATGCCTGTCACCCCGCACCGCGTATTCCACGCCCGTCGCGCGGGAACCACTGAACACGATACGCAGGACCTGCGCGCCGGTAACGACATGCAGGTTGCTGCGCTTCAGGGCCGGGCGCAGATAA
The DNA here is from genome assembly GCF_003207825.1 of Komagataeibacter saccharivorans. Lineage (GTDB taxonomy): Bacteria > Pseudomonadota > Alphaproteobacteria > Acetobacterales > Acetobacteraceae > Komagataeibacter > Komagataeibacter saccharivorans. The sequence continues at coordinate 20,289 of NZ_NKTY01000006.1, forward strand.
CCCTGCGCGGTTGAACAGCGGCGGTTGTTGCGGATCGTCATCTGGTAGATACCGGCCCCTTCCTGTACGGGGCCGTTGAAATCGGGGTTGTAGGGTATTCCCATCTCCTGACAGCTCTGCACGAAAGCGCGGCTGACCGGGCTGGGTGTGGACAGGTTGGATACGCCAAGCGGGCCATCCGTACCGTGCCACGGACCGGCAAGCATCGTATTGCCTTCGGAACGCAGCAGGTATTTCTGGATATCCCGGAACCCCCAGCCTTCGGCACCTTCCTCGACCCAGCGGTCGTAATCGGAAGGGTGGCCACGGGTATAGACCTCGGCATTGATTGAAGACCCACCGCCCAGCACCTTGGCCTGAACATAGGGTATCTGGCGGTTGTTGGCGTGTTTCTGCGGTGTGGTCATCAGCCCCCATGTCAGCGGGCCGGTCGTCATTTTGGCAAAGCCGATCGGCATGTGGATGAGGGGATTGGTATCACGCTTCCCTGCTTCCAGAAGACATACACGCGCACTGGGATTTTCCGACAGGTGTGCCGCCAGAACACATCCGGCCGAACCGCCACCAATAATGATGTAATCAAAACCCTGGTTCATGATGCAATCCAGTGCGAACGGTCGCCAATTTCGATATGGACGGATTTGGCCTGTGTGTATTCCTCCACACCCAGAAGACCCGTTTCCCGGCCCCATCCTGACTGTTTGAAACCACCCGTCGGTGTTTCAGGGCCACCGGCCATGATGGTGTTGACCCAGAAACGCCCGGCCCGTACGCGCCGCGTTACACTCAGCGCCTGATCGATGTTCTTGGACCACACCGATGCGGCCAGTCCGTAGACCGTGTCATTCGCGATCGCTATGGCTTCTTCCAGCGTATCGAAATGGAAGGAAGACAGGACAGGCCCGAATATTTCTTCGCGCGCAATGGTCATGGAAGGGGTCACGCCCGAAAACAGCGTAGGTTCGATATAACGCCCATGCCCGCATTGCAGCGCCTCGCCGCCAACCAGTACCCTGGCGCCTTCGGATTTGCCCGCAGCGATGTATTTCAGGATGGTTTCGTTCTGGCCTGCCGTGGTGATGGCGCCCACCTGTGTTTGCGGGTCGAACGGGTCGCCAACACGGATCTTCTTCATCTTTTCGGCCAGAATTCGTTCAAACCTGTCAGCGACCGAGCGTTCCACGATCAGACGGCTGGAGGAAACGCAGCACTGCCCTGTATTGAAGCTTATGCCGAATGCCGCACCATCCGCCGCATCTTCCAGATTGGCATCGGCGAACACGATGATGGGGTTTTTCCCACCCAGTTCAAGCCCGAGCTTCTTGAGGTTGCTGTCGGCTGAAGCATGCACGCATGAACGCCCCACGGCGGTCGAGCCGGTGAAGGATAGCATGTCCACGTCGGGATGTTCCGTCAGCGTCTGACCAATACTGCGCCCCGTACCGGTCACGACATTATAGACACCTGCGGGAATGCCCGCATCGGCAAGAATATCCGCAAGGATCAGTGTCGTCGCACTCGTAACCTCGGCAGGTTTGACCACCAGTGTGCAGCCGGATGCCAGAATAAACGGCACGCGTTCACACAGGATCAGGAAAGGGAAGTTCCACGGCGTGATGAGGCCAACGACGCCTACGGGTTCGCGCAGCACCATGCCAAACAGGCCATCGCCCAGATTGTTGAAGCTTTCGCCATGCAGAAGCCGCGCGGCACCGGCTGCGGTCTCGAAACAGGCGATGCAGTGATCAATTTCGCCACGGGCCTGACTGATGGGCTTGCCGTTTTCCAGCACTTCCCATGTGGCGATTTCCTCGCGACGCTGGCGGATGCCTTCTGCCGCGCGCAAAAGTACTGCTGCGCGCGCACCACCGGGCAGGCCCGCCCAGCGGCGGTCTTCAAATGCCTGCCGGGCGGCTGCGACGGCGTCGTTCACATCATCAGGTGTGCAGCGGGACGTACGCGTTACCGGCACATCATGACTGGGGGAATTGCGTTCAAACAGTTCCCGGCCCCTGCGCCATTCGCCATTGATAAAGAAACCGAATTCGCGCGGGGTTTCCGGTAACGCCACCCCGTGTGTCATCTCGTGCATTGACTGCCTCTCCGTGATTCTGACCCGCCGTTCGTCGTCATGGCGGATGGGTAACCGACCGTCTGAAAAGGACGTGCCTTTCAGCGGTTCGACGGATACCGAAACCTAAGGAACGAAATAAAAATACAGTCGTTTCATGAAATAAATCATGTAACAGTATGGGTAACGCGCTACTGTTTCAGGTTCAGGCGGAAATTACGCTGTGACGTTAATACGTCCGGTCCCGATTTGCGGGACAGCCCCCTGAACAGTTCTGGACTTGCGCGGAACAGCAGGCAGGTTATGGAAATTACCCATTGGTCGATGTCCTGTATTTTTAATTTATGCCTGTCTGATTTTTTTACGACGGCACTTATTTTTGGAATGACATCACCCAGACGCACCATCTGGTTACGTATGTGATAGAGCGTCGTGCCCGCACGGTTAACTCATATTTCTGTGATATATGCAGGGGCAAAGAAAAACAGGGGGCGTATCCGCCAGCATCCATGCAGCAGACCGTTTCGAGATCGGGATACGAAGCTGCGGAAATCATGCGGTTTTGCAAAAGTCCTGTACTGTAAATACACGCGTCCGTGACCATAATTCCTGAAAAATAAAAGAACATTGAAAATATCCGTCTTTCTTTGTCCTTGCTCTTCTCAAGTGAAAAATGTATGTAACCAGTTAGTTCATATAAGAGCAGGAATTGCCGGAATGTATCTGAACGAGACTCAGGAACAGGTGCGCGACACGGCCCGGGCCTTTGCGGATGAGGTCATCCGCCCCGCAGCCGAGACGCTGGACCGTGAAGAATGCTTCCCTTCTGAAATCTATGAAGAAATGGCGAAGATTGGACTGTTCGGAATCGGCGTTCCGGAAGAACTGGGCGGCCCCGGATTCGATACGCTGACCTATGCCGTGGTGATGGAGGAACTGTCGCGTGGTTACGCCAGTGTCGCGGATCAGTGCGGACTGGTTGAACTTATTTCCACATTGCTGGTCCGCCACGGAACGGAAGTGCAGCAGGCCATGCTGCCTGAAGTCATCGGCATGCAGCGTAAGGTGGCGTACTGCATTACCGAAGCGGAAGCGGGCACCGATGTCTCCGGTATCCGCACAACGGCACAAAAGGACGGGGACGGCTGGGTCCTGAACGGGGGCAAGCTGTGGATTCATAATGCCCCGGTAGCCGATACCGGTTTTGTGCTGGCGCGGACGGACAAGGAAGCCGGAAATCGCGGCATGTCGATCTTCATTGTCGATCTGCATGACCGGGGGGTCGAGCGGGGACCGAAGGAGCACAAGATGGGGCAGCGGGCCAGTCAGGTCGGCGGCCTCAATTTTACCGATGTGCGCCTTGGCCCCGATGCCCTGCTGGGTCAGGCCGGGCGTGGTTTCCACATGATGATGAGCGTGCTGGACAAGGGACGGGTGGGCATAGCCGCGCTGGCGGTCGGTATCGCGCAGGCGGGGCTGGAAGCCGCCGTGGATTATGCGGGCACGCGCAAACAGTTCGGCAGGCAGATATCCGAATTTCAGGGCGTGCAGTGGCTGCTGGCGGATATGGCGAAAGATATTGAAGCCGCGCGTCTGCTGGTGCATTCGGCGGCGGTCAAGATCGATCGGGGGCTTGATGCCACGCGTGCCTGCTCCATGGCCAAGTGTTTCGCGGGTGACATGGCGGTGGCGCGGACGGCCGATGCCGTGCAGGTATTTGGTGGTTCGGGCTACATTCGTGGCTTCGAGGTGGAACGCCTTTATCGTGATGCCAAGATCACGCAGATCTATGAAGGCACCAACCAGATCCAGCGTATGATCATTGCGCGTGAACTGCTGAAAAAAGGTGCCCGCGCATGAGACAGGTGGCGCTCGTAACCGGGTCCACGCGCGGGATCGGCCTTGCCGCGGCACAGGCGCTGGCGCAGGCCGGTTTTGCGGTGGCCATCAATGGCCCGGTGGAAGATGAGGAACTGCACGCGGCGATAGGGCATATGCAGGCGCTGGGCGCGCCGGTGATGGCGGCGGCATTTGACGTAAGTGATGTCAGCGTACACGCAGCCAGTCTTGCATTGATAGAAGACCGGCTTGGACCACTGACCACGCTGGTCAACAATGCCGGTGTCGGCGTGCTGCAACGGGGTGATCTGCTTGATGTGACCGAAGCAAGCTGGGACCGTTGCGTGGGGGTCAATGCCCGCGCACTGTTCTTTCTGTCGCAGGCTTTTGCGCGTCGCCTGCTGGCACGCCAACGCGATGCGGACCTGTTCCATTCCATTGTCAATGTCACATCGTCCAATGCCATGGCCGTTGCGGTGCAGCGATCGGAATACTGTGCATCAAAGGCTGCTGCGGCCATGGTGTCCAAGGCGCTGGCGGTCCGGCTGGGTCCTGAAAACATTGCCGTCTATGACGTGCAGCCCGGCCTGATCGCGACCGATATGACCGCCCCGGTGATCGAGATGTATCGCCAGCGTGCGCGCGACGGCCTGACACTGTTTCCGCGCGTGGGTACGCCCGATGATATGGGTGCCATTATCGCGACCCTGGCCAGTGGCAGGCTTCCCTACACGACCGGGCAGGTCATTTCGGCGGATGCCGGAATGCTTGTGCCCCGTTTTTGAGAACAGCCATGAAAATCGCACTCCCTGACGAGACCGGCCGGAAGGAGGATTACTTCCTGACCGGCAAACCGCTTCCCCATACTGTCCTGCCCCCCGATCCGGTACGCGTTGTCTATTCGGCAGCGCATGTGGTGGCTGATCCCTTTGCCGCCACTGACCCGTCAGGGCAGGCCGCGATAGACTGGGACAGGACGCTTGCTTTCCGCCACTACCTCGCCGGAATGGGGCTAGGCATTGCGGAGGCGATGGATACCGCGCAGCGCGGCATGGGACTGGACTGGTCGCGTTCCCTCGAACTGATCCGCCGCACAAAGGCCGATCTGCCCGATGCGCTGGTGGGCAATGGCTGCGGTACCGACCAGCTTGATCCGCGCGATGTCACGTCCATCGATCAGGTGGAAGATGCCTATCTTGAACAGGCCGAAGCCATTCAGACGGTCGGCGGGCGTATCATCCTTATGGCCAGCCGTGCCCTCGTGCAGGTTGCGAAAACGCCGCAGGACTATCAGCGGGTTTATCGCACCGTGCTGGCTGCATGCGATCAGCCCGTCATCCTGCACTGGCTGGGTGAAATGTTTGACCCTGCGCTGAAGGGATACTGGGGCGCTGATGACTTCACTACCGCGCTGGAAACGGTGCTGGCCATTATTGAGGAAAACAGGCCCCGCATAGACGGGATCAAGATATCCCTTCTGGACAAGGAAAAGGAAATCCTCCTGCGTCGCCGCCTGCCTGCGGGCGTGCGGATGTATACCGGCGATGACTTCAACTACCCCGAACTCATACAGGGGGATGCGCAGGGGTTCAGTCATGCCCTTCTGGGTATCTTTGACCCGCTGGCCGTTGCCGCCGCCCATGCCGTAAACAGGCTGGGGGAAGGGGACATCACGGCGTTTCGTGCGATACTTGATCCCACCGTGCCGCTGGCCCGGATGATATTTCGGGCACCCACCCAGTATTACAAGACAGGCGTGGTTTTTCTTGCGTGGCTGAATGGCTTTCAGGAACATTTCATTATGCTCAACGGCGCGCAGGCCATGCGACCGCTGCCATATTTTTCCGGAATATTCCGGCTGGCGGATGGCTGCGGTCTGCTGCGTGAACCGGAACTGGCCATAAGCCGCATGAAAACCCTTCTGGCGCTTTACGGGGCATGACATGCGTGATTTCCAGCGCGATCACTCAGCCCTTGCCCTGAATACCGCAACACTGGGCCATAATGTCGCGGGGGGCGGGGCAGGCTGGTCGCCCGAACGAACTGTGGATGCCTGTGCCGCACGCGGCATCGGCGGCATCGTATTCTGGCGCAGGGAAATTGAGGGGCGGGCCGCAGCGGTGGGAGCCTACGCACGGGCTGCGGGCATCCGCGTGGTGGGGCTGTGCCGGGCACCGTTTCTGGTCGGTCCCCTTGCTTCACAACAGCCGGAGGAGGTAGCCGACGATTTTCGCAGGGCGATAGACCAGACCGCCGAACTGGGGGCCGATGTGCTGACCATCGTGACCGGCGGCGTGCAGGTGGGCACGAAAGGCGTAACCCGCAGCCTGGAAACCGTGACACGTTACGTGGCCGCCGCCGCTTCATACGCCGCCGGGGCTAATGTCCGGCTGGCGCTGGAGCCGCTGCATCCTGTCTATGGTGGCGACCGGTCCTGTCTTGTCACGACACGCGATGCGCTGGACATATGTGATCTTATCAATGCTGATAATGTGGGCGTTGCGATCGATATCTATCATGTCTGGTGGGATACCGACCTTGCGCGCCAGCTTGCGCGGGCGGGAGAACGTGTCTTCGGGTTTCATCTGTGTGACTGGCTGCCCCATACGACGGATGTTCTGCTGGATCGTGGCATGATGGGCGATGGTGTCGCCGATATAAGGGCGATCCGCGCCAGCGTTGAGGGGGCCGGGTATGACGGTCCGTGTGAAGTGGAAATCTTTTCGGCAAACAACTGGTGGAAGCGCGATCCGGCGGAGGTTCTCGACATAATGGTCGAACGCTTCCGCACGGTGTGCTGAACTTCAGAGGGAACCATGAAAATTCTCGTCCCTGTAAAGCGCGTGATTGATTACAACGTAAAGGTCCGTGTCAAAACGGACGGATCGGGTGTTGATCTGTCAAACGTGAAAATGTCCATCAACCCCTTTGACGAAATTGCGGTGGAAGAAGCGGTCCGGCTGAAGGAAAAGGGGATCGCATCCGAAATTGTCGTGGTCTCCATCGGTGTGCCACAGGCGAAGGACATACTGCGCACCGCACTGGCAATGGGGGCTGACCGGGCCATCCTGATTGATGCGACAGCGGATGTGAATCAGGATATCGAACCGCTTGCGGTGGCAAAGATACTTGCCACCATCGCTGAACAGGAACGTCCGGACCTGATTCTGGCGGGCAAGCAGGCCATTGATAACGACATGAATGCGACCGGGCAGATGCTTGCCGGGCTGCTGGGATGGGGTCAGGCGACCTTTGCATCCCGTATCGAGGTGACGGAAGGCAGTGTGCTTGTCACGCGTGAGGTGGATGGCGGGCTGCAGACCATCCGTGTCAGGTTGCCCGCAGTCGTAACGGCTGATCTGCGCCTGAACGAACCACGCTATGTTTCCTTGCCCAACATCATGAAAGCAAAGAAAAAACCTCTCGACGAGCGCACACTTGCAAGCCTTGGTATCGATATCACGCCCCGGCTCAGGGCAACACGCACGATGGAACCGCCCCAGCGGAATGCTGGCGCACGCGTGGCATCGGTCGATGAACTGATAGACAGGCTGAAAAACGAAGCGGGGGTCATCTGATGTCTGTTCTGCTGCTTGGCGAAGTCCATAATGGACATCTGGCGACCGACGCGGTTGCAAGGGCGCTGTCCGCGCTGGCGTCCCTTGATACGCGGGTTGATGTGCTGATTATGGCGGGGGATGGCGCAACCGCAGCGCAGGAAGCGTCCCGCCTGAATGGTGTTGCGCGCGTATTGGTGGCGCAGGATGACGCACTGGCCCATGGGCTGGCGGAACCTGCTGCAGCGCTTGTTGTCTCGCTTGCGCCCGACTACACGCATATTGCTGCAGCCTCCACCGCGTTTTCCAAAAATATCCTGCCGCGTGTCGCCGCCCTGCTGGATGTGATGGTGATAACCGACGTTACAGCCATTCGGGATGCCGAAACATTCGATCGCCCCGTTTATGCTGGCAACGCCATACAGACCGTAACGTCCACCGATCCGATCAGGGTTCTGACCATAAGAACATCTGTCTTCCAGGCTGTGGGACAGGGTGAACCCGCGCCGGTTGAAACGGTCCCGCCGGTTGCCGACCCAGTGCTGTCATCATGGGTGGAAGACATGGCGGTGATTTCCGAACGGCCGGAACTGACGGCGGCCCGTGTGGTTGTGTCGGGCGGACGTGGTGTCGGATCGAAGGAGCATTTTGAAACCATTGTCAGGCTTGCCGACCGGATGGGCGCAGCCGTCGGTGCAAGCCGTGCAGCGGTGGATCTGGGCTACGCGCCCAATGACTGGCAGGTAGGGCAGACAGGCAAGGTTGTGGCGCCAGATCTCTATCTCGCGGTGGGAATCTCGGGCGCGATCCAGCACCTTGCAGGCATGAAGGATTCCCGGGTCATTGTCGCCATCAACAAGGATGCGGACGCACCCATATTCAGGATTGCCGATTACGCGCTGGTGGGTGACCTTTTTACGGTTGTGCCTGAACTGACGGCAAAGCTGTAGGACGGATTGCAACCGGTATACTTGGAGGGAGGTAAAATATACGAAATAATTAAGAACATCTTGCCGCACGCATGAAACGTAAGCATGGGGTGCGGGGTTTATACAGGAATGACGGCCGTCCAGAAAAACAAGCCGCGCGGGAATGACGCGGCGCAAGAACAGGATGACAGGCTATGAACCCTGATGAAAAACGAAAATTCGGCAGAAGTAATATTGATGTAACCGCGTTTGCTTTCGGAACGGCGCCACTTGGCAATTTCATGCGGGAAGTGGATGAAGCCGTTGCCGGGGACATGATACAGCACGCATGGGATGCCGGTATCCGTTTCTACGATACGGCGCCCATGTATGGTCATGGGCTGGCGGAACTCCGGCTGGGGCAGGCATTGCGCTGGAAAAAGCGCGATGACTTCGTGGTGGCCTCCAAGGTCGGGCGCGTCCTGCATGCGGGGAGGCGCTCGGACATCGATTTTACACCTTGGGCCAACGCGGCACCCAACACCATGGAATTCGACTACAGTTATGACGGCACGATGCGTGCGTTTGAAGATTCGCTGCAACGTCTTGCGCTGGAACGGATCGATATCCTTTTCATCCACGACATTGACCGTTTCACTCACGGGGACAGCCAGCCCGAAATATTCAGGCAGGCCATGGATGGATGCTGGCGCGCGCTGGAACGGTTGCGCCGGGAGGGGGCTGTCAGTGCGATTGGCGTGGGGGTGAATGAATGGGAAGTCTGTTACGACGCCATCCGCCAGCATGATTTTGACTGCTGCCTTCTGGCCGGACGCTACACATTGCTGGAACAGGAGGCGCTGGATCAGTTCCTGCCCCTGTGTGAAAAGCAGGGTGTGGCGGTCGTGGTCGGCGGGGGCTTCAATTCCGGCATTCTGGCAACCGGCGCGGTTGCGGGGGCAAAGTATAATTATGCCCCGGCACCTGACGCCATCATGCAGCGTGTCGCGCGGATCGAGGCCGTCTGCCGCGAATATAATGTCCCGCTTCCAGCCGCCGCCCTGCAGTTTGTGGTGGCCCACCCCGCCATCCCGACATTCTGCGCGGGTACGCGCAATGTCGCGCAACTGGAAGAAAACCTTAAATGGTTCCGTCACCCCATTCCCGCCGCGTTCTGGGGCGAACTGAAAAAACGCGGTCTGTTGCGCGATGATGCGCCTGTTCCGCAATACGGGCGCGACCTTGCCCCCAATTTTGCCTGACAGTTCCCGGCGGGTGCGCGGGCCCTTTCTGAAAACAGCAATCCCGGTTCGATAACAAGAACGTCGGAATGTCGTAAACATGCCGGAACATAACGGCATTACCCATAACAGGCGTCCCGGAGACAGATATGTCGTTCATCAAGGATTATATCGAGCAGCAGACGCTCAACCGCCGCAACCTGCTGCTGCTTTCGGCCTATGGCCTGTGCGGCGCGGCGGCGGCTACCGCACTCAGGCCGACCGGGGCACGCGCGGTTACCCCCAGCCCCAAGATTGCATGGAGTTACCGGGACCGGACAAATCCGTACTGGAACGCCATCGTTTCGGGTGGCAATGCCTTTTTCCGCAGTCTTGGCCTGCCGGAAAGCGCGTTGATCAACCTGATAAACGGGGGCTCCAGTGAAAAGTCGCTGGCGGATATCCAGTCGCTGCTTGCACGCTATGGCAGCAGTCTGGCACTTGCGGCGGACCCGAACGACATGCCCAACTGCCGCCCGGTGGTCGAGGCCGTAAGCAGGGCCGGTGCCTATGTTTCCACAATATGGAACAAGACCGATGACCTGCATCCATGGGATTTTGGCGATAATTATGTATCGCACATGACATGGTCCGATATCGGTCCATCGGAACAGACCGCGCGCGTGCTGTTCGATGCCATGGGGGGCAAGGGCGGGGTCGTGCATCTGGGTGGTATTGCATCCAACAATCCGGCGATCGAGCGTCTTGCGGGTTTCCGTAACGCCCTGAAGGCCTATCCCAATATCCAGCTTCTTGCCGTGCAGGCCGCCGACTGGGATACGCAGAAAGCCAATCAGGTCATGTCCGGCTTCCTCACCCGCTATGGCGATGCGATCAAGGGCGTGCACTGCGCCAGCGATACCATGGCCTATGGCGTGATCGAGGCGTTGCGGGCCGAAGGGATCGAGGACATGCCGGTCGTATCGTATGACGGCAACCCGCAGGCGGTCGAACTGGTGACCAAAGGGAAGATACTGGCCACGGTTTTCACCAATCCCTACTGGGCGGGGGGGATTACGGCGTCACTTGCCTATTACGCGGCCACCGGTGCCTTCAAACCCTCTGCCGAGCCGCATGAACATCGTGAATTCTATGGGCCGACCACGCTGGTCACCACAAAGGACGCACAGGACTTCAAGGCAAAATATATCGACACCAACCCCCAGTATGACTGGAAGAACTTCTGGTCCATGACCAGGGGGCAGATACAGTACGGCAAGACCATATGAACATGACCGGCTGTATCGGGGAATTACTGCCCGGTTACGGGGTTTTACCTTTCTGCTGAAAAAAAAGGCTGGATCGATGAACAGGTTCCTGGCCATGGACAGACTCAGGAAATGGGTGCCGCTTCTCGTGCTTGTGGGATTATGCCTGTTTTTTACACTGGTTAATCCCAATTTCCTGTCGTTACGCAATTTTGCCCGTATTGCCATTTCTTCCTCTCCTGCACTGATGGTTGCGACAGGGGTGACCTTTGTCATCCTCATGGGCTCCATCGATCTGTCGATGGAGGGGACCATCGCCGTCTGCGCGGTGCTGTTCGCGCTGATCCTCAACGCACTTGGCGGGTCGATTGCAGGATGGGGATGGGTGGCCATTCCCGGTGCGCTGCTTGTCGGGGCCGTGCTGGGGGCGATCAATGGCGCAGTGCACGTACAGCTCAGGATACCGTCATTCATGGCCAGCCTTTCGCTGGGTTTTGTGGGGATCGGGCTGTCACTGCTGATTACCGGCGGTGACCGGATACTGATTGACGATCCGGTGTTCCGTTCCCTGCTGACGGTGCGCGTGGGCGGCTTTCCGCTTATGGCCTATGCGGCGCTGGCCTGCCTGCTGGTGGCATGGTTCATTCAGGATAACACCACCACCGGTCGCAACTTCTACGCCGTGGGCGGGGGGGAGGATCTTGCGCGCGCATCGGGGCTGAATGTCGGGCGGTTGCGGATTATCGGTTTCGTGCTCGCAGGGGTGTTCTACGCGCTTGGCGCCATCTTCGCCGTGGCGCGGCTTGGCATTGCCGAGACCGAGACCGGACGCAACTTCATGTTCATGTCCATTACATCCGTCGTGGTGGGTGGAACCGCGTTGCGTGGTGGCGCGGGCGGTGTGTGGAATACGCTGGTGGGCGTGCTGATCGTGAATGTCATCGCCAATGGAATGGTGGTGATCGGTCTGGCTGATTACTTTCAGGACGGTGTTCTTGGACTGCTGGTTATTGCTGCGGTTTACCTGTCCACCGACCGGCGTTCCCTTTCATTTGTAAAGTAGGGTGCCATGTTCGAACTGCAGAATGTCGAAAAACGCTATATGGGCGTGCATGTGCTCAAGGGCGTGGATTTCCGCATTGAGGATGGGGAGATCATCGGCCTGGTGGGGGAAAACGGGGCGGGCAAGTCCACCCTGATGAAAGTGATATACGGCGCGGTCCAGCATGATGGCGGCACCGTCCTTGTTGACGGAAACGCCGTGCATTTCCGCAGCCCCCGCGATGCGATGAAAATGGGCGTGGGCATGGTGTATCAGGAACAGTCCCTGATTCCGAACCTGACGGTCATGGAAAACATCTTTCTGGGTTTTGAAAAGCCCTTTGTCCGCTTTGGCGCGATCAACTGGAAAAAGATGGCCGCAGCGGCGCGCAGGCAACTGGCGAAGGTCAAGCTGGACATTGATCCCGCGACCATTACCGATCACCTGACCTTCGCACAGCGCCAGCTTGTCGAACTGGCCAAGGTTCTTGCGCTGGAGGAGCGTGTGGAGGGCAAGCTGGTCATCCTGCTGGATGAACCGACATCCGTGCTGTCGCGTGAGGAGATCGACCTTCTGTTCACTGTGGTGCGGGCGCTGCGCAGGCGTGCGTCGTTCATATTCGTCTCACACAGGCTCGATGAAATCATTGCCCTTTCGGATCGCATCTACGTGCTGAAAGACGGCGTGGTGGTTGATGTCATGAGTGCAAGGGGGGCGGAGATTGGCGATATCCAGAAGAAAATGGTCGGGCGCGACATAAACAGCGAATATTACCGCGAGGACCGGCAGCGCCCGTATGATCCGGACAGGGTGCTGCTTGAACTGGACCATGTCACGATCACGGGGCGCGGGAATGATGTTTCCCTGAAGCTGCATGCGGGTGAGGTGCTGGCCCTTGTGGGCGTGGAAGGATCGGGGCGTGAGCCGATCCTGCGCACGATATTCGGCATGCAGAAGCCCGAAAAAGGCACGCTGCGCATCCGGGGCGAGCCGGTACATACGTTCAGCCCATCGCGCAGTGTCGCCCATGGAATAGGCTACATCCCGCGCGAGCGTAAGGTCGAGGGGATCGCGGGCGGCATGAACGTATATGAAAACATGACGCTGTCGCAGATGCGGAACTATTCCCGTGGCGGGGTTCTCGATATCGCGGCGGAGCGGGCGCTGGCGCGGGAGTGGATACATAAACTGTCCATCAAGGTGCCATCCGAACTGGCCGATTGCGGCAACCTGTCGGGCGGTAACCAGCAGAAAGTCGTGCTGGCGAAATGGCGCAGCGGTGGTTCGGAAATCATCATGCTCGACCATCCCACGCGGGGCCTCGATATCGGGGCGAAGGAAGATGTCTATGGAATGATCCGCGATATGTCAGCCGATGGCGTGGGGATCATTCTGGTTGCGGATACGCTGGAGGAGGCAATCGGCCTCAGTCACACCATCGCGGTCATCAAGGACGGAGAGATCAGGAAATGGTTCAACTGTCAGCCGGGCGCAAAGCCTTCACTCTACGACCTCATCCAGTACATGGTGTAAGCGGTGATCTGACGCTGACCGAAAGGATGCGGCGTCATTTCCCGTGGATCACGCTGGTCAGTCTGCTGGTACTGGTGGGGATGAAGGACATCACCTTCCTCAGCCCCGAAAACCTGGTCAGTCTGGCATCCGATGTCGTGCCGCTGCTCATCATGGCGGTGGGCATGACGCTGGTGATCTATATCGGCAGCATAGACCTGTCTTCCCAGTCCATCGCGAACATGGCGACGGTCCTGACAACGATCGCGCTGCCGTCCTGCGGGGTGGCGGCCGGTCTGCTGGTTATTGCCGTGGGGCTTGTATTCGGCGCGGTTTCCGGGGTGGTGACGACACGGCTGAAGGTGCCCTCCTTCATCTCGACACTGGCTGTGGGGGGGATTGCGCTGTCTGTCGGGCAGTACACATCCGGCCAGCAGGCGCTGCATATGGATACGGCCCAGCGCAGGCACGCATTCGGCTGGATGGTGGGCCAGACTGCTGGTATTCCGCATGAACTGGTGCTGGCGCTGCTGATCGTGGCAGTGGCATGGTTCATCCAGACCCGTATGGTGCCGGGCCGGACCTTCAAGGCCATCGGGGCGGGGGAGCCGGTCGTGGTGGCTTCGGGCATCAGGGTGGAACGCTACAAGATCCTTGCTTTCGCCCTGTCGGGCATGTTCGCAGCCATTGCGGGGCTGGTTTTTTCAGTCAGGCTGTCAGGTGGTTCGCCCACACTGGCCGAAGGGTTCCTGCTGCCCGCAATCGTTGCCGTTCTGGTGGGCGGCACGCCGCTGACCGGCGGCGTGGGCGGTGTGCTCAATACGCTGGTGGGAACCATGATTGTCGCGGTTGTGCGCGCCAGCATGCTGTATTTCAGTATTCCCGCGACGGGGCAGCAGATTTTCTTTGGTCTGGTCCTGATCATCGCCATCGCAACAACAATAGACCGTTCAAAAATGCGGATCGTAAAATAAGCGGCGAGGAGAATGATAATGGAGACCATGCAGGCAGCCGTGCTGGTAACCCCCGGACATTTCGAGGTACGCGATGTGCCCATACCCGAAACCGGACCGGATGATGTACTGGTGAAGGTGGATCGCTGCGGGATATGTGGGACTGATGTGCATATATTCCAGGGCCATTACGTGGCCGACAGGCTGCCGTTCATTCCGGGGCACGAGTTTACCGGAACGCTCGCCCGCATAGGCGGCCGTGTCAGCGGTCTGCATGTGGGGCAAAGGGTGGTGGCGGATATCAATATCGGCTGCGGTCACTGCTACTTCTGTCGCCGCAATGAAATCCTGAACTGCCCTGAAATGCGCCAGATCGGCATTCACCGTGATGGCGGGTTCGCGCAATATGTTTCGGTCCCCGGGCGGCAGATCATTCCCGCATCGGAGGACACCCCGGCGGAGGTGCTGGCCCTGACGGAACCCGTGGCCTGCGTGGTCCGGGCCGCGCGCAAGGCCGGTGTGGGTTTCGGGCAATCTGTTGTCGTGCTGGGGGCGGGACCTGTCGGTAACCTGCATATCCAGATGATGCGGCTTGTCGGCGCGGCCCCGGTCATTGCCGTTGAACTCTCGCCCGAACGCGCACGGCTGGCTGCCCGCGCGGGAGCCGATGTGGTGATTACCAACCCGGACCGGGTAGTCGATACCGTCAGGGCGCATACAGGCGGGCGCGGTGCGGATGTGGTGATAGAAAGCATCGGCCTGCCAGCCCTTTATGCCCGCGCGTTCGATCTGATCCGCCCCGGTGGGCATGTCGCGGCCTTTGGCATTACCGGTCCCGATGATACCATTGCGCTAGGGATACTCGACATGATCCTGAAGGAAACCTCGATCAAAGGTTCCGTTGCCGGCATGGGACAGGACATGCACGATGCCCTGACCCTGTTGCAGCATGGTCGATTTATGGTTGAACCCTTTACGCAGGCGGTAGTCCCGCTGGAGCAGATCCAGTCCGCATTCGATACGCTGAAGGACAGGCCGGAGATACTGAAAGTCCAGATCGCGCCGCCAGTGTAACGGGGGATCAGCAGGCTGGAAACCAGACGACTGTTATCGGATGTCCGGCGGCAAAGTCTCCATCTGTTCCGGTCTCATGATGATCTGGCATGATGCGGTGAACGGTTTCCGCATGGGTAAATGCCTTGTTACTTATGGTGCGAATGGGGTACAGGGGGCGCCGTCCGGTTGCATACCCGGTCGCCGCAATCGACCCACTGTCAGTTTAAGGGGATACCATGCCGAAAGTATCGAATGTAGCCAGACAGTCCGGGTTGCATGAAAAGAAGAATTCCGGCTCCCCCACACGGGCACCGCGCGCCAGGGATGCGGAGGCAACGCAGAAACGCATTCTGGCCGCCGCCAAGAAGGAATTCGCCATGAGTGGTCTGGCTGGCGCGCGGGTTGATATCATTGCCGAGCGGGCCGAAGCCAACAAACGCATGATCTACCATTATTTCGGCAGCAAGGAAGCCCTGTTTGAACGGGTGCTGGAAGATGCCTATGCCGATATATGCATTGCGGAACAGTCCCTGAAACTGGATCATCTGGACCCGAAGGAAGCGCTTGAAACCCTTGTCCGCTTTACATGGAAATACTATCTGGAAAACCCGGAATTCCTGACGCTGGTGAATAATGAAAACCTGCAGAAGGCCGTACACCTTCAGGCATCGGAAGTGCTGCCGGTCATCAGCCGCAACCGGCTGGACATGGTCGAATCCCTGCTGGCGCGCGGGGTGAAGGCAGGCATATTCCGCCGTGGCATCGACGCCATGCAATTGAATATAACGATCGCAGCTGTCGGGTATTATTATATTACGAACCGATTTACGGGTTCCATTATTTTCGACTGTGATTTCATGGCGCCGGACCTGCTGCGCAAACGGCTGGAATTCAATATTGAAACGATTATCCGTACTGTATGCAAATAAACCGCCTGCAAAAACGGCATACTGGTTCACGCCGCCTGATTCGACAGGCGCGCACCACAGGTCTCCTGCTGTCAGGGGCTGTGCAGACAGGGCATGTAAACTTTCATAACGCGTTGTCCGTTTACGGCGCGCGTCGTGCCGACAGGGCGCGTAGTCGGCTGGTGGCGATAGCACTTTAATACTGACTTCACATGCGCGTGGGACATCATCCCACCTTTGGGATTGTCCTTGATCGGGTCAAACCGAATATATAAATAACCAGATAGTTACATGTGGTAAAAGAGGTTCCGGTATGTCAAAAACAAAAAGCGCCGCGGACGTTGCCGCGTTGATCCGTGATGGCGCGATCGTCGCCGTAAATTCGTCCAGCGGCCTGTGCTGTCCCGATGCGGTTCTGGCCGCCATTGGGGAGCGGTTCCGTACCGAAGGCGCGCCACGCAACATCACCACAATCCACCCCATTGCCGCAGGCGATATGTTCGGCACGCGCGGCGTGGATCATCTGGCGCAGCCGGGGCTGATTTCCACCATTATCGGTGGATCCTATCCGTCAGGCCCGTCCTCGGCGGAACCACCGCTGATCCGCCAGATGCTGGGCCGTAATGAAATTGCGGCCTATAACGTGCCAAGCGGCATCATATTCGACATCCTGCGCGAAGGGGCGGCCATGCGCCCCGGCGTGCTGACAAAGGTGGGGTTGGATACCTTTGTTGATCCCGCGCAGGAAGGCTGCGCCATGAATGAGGCCGCACGGGACAGACCCCTTGTCAGCAAGGTGGAATTCCAGGGGGAGGAATGGCTGTATTTCCCCGCCATCCGGCCTGATGTGGCCATTATCCGCGCCAGTACGGCCGATGAGCGCGGCAACCTGACATTCGAGAATGAAGGGGCCTATCTTGGCGCGATGGAACTGGCGCTGGCGGCGCATAATAGTGGCGGCATCGTAATCGCGCAGGTGCGGCAGGTCGCGCAGGCGGGCACGCTTCGCCCCCATGATGTGCGCGTGCCCGGTATTCTGGTGGATTACGTTGTGGAAGCGCCCAACCAGTTGCAGACTACCGCCACCCCGTATGACCCCGCCATATCGGGTGAAGTATTCCGGCCACTGGACAGTTTTGCACTGCCTCCGTTCGATGCGGCCAAGGTGATCGCGCGCCGTGTCGCACGGGAACTGCAACCCGGATGGGCGGTGAATATAGGTTTTGGCATATCGGCCAACGTTCCGCGCATCCTGCTGGAAGAAGGACGCCATGGCGAGGTGACATGGGTGATCGAGCAGGGGGCGGTCGGTGGCATTCCGCTTCTTGATTTCAAATTTGGCTGCTCCTCCAATGCCGAAGCATTTGTCGCATCGCCGCATCAGTTCACCTATTTTCAGGCGGGCGGTTTTGATCTGTCGCTTCTGTCCTTTCTCCAGATTGATGGCAACGGATCGGTCAATGTGTCCCGACTGTCGGCGCGCCCGCATGTAACGGCGGGTTCGGGCGGGTTTGTCGATATTACTTCCCGCGCCCGCAGGATCGTTTTTTCCGGGTATTTCAATGCCGGGGCCAAATTCGACATTGTGGATGGCAGGCTGGTGATTACGCGCGAAGGAAAAATTGCCAAAATCGTCAACCAGCTTGAACAGGTTTCCTTCTCCGGCCCGCGCGCCATCGCGCAGGGGCAGCAGGTACTGTACGTAACGGAACGCTGCGTCATGCAACTGACTCCGGACGGGTTGATGGTAACGGAAATCGCGCCGGGCGTGGACCTGCAGACGCAGGTGCTCGATCAGGCGGAAGCGCCGCTGCTGGTTTCCCCGTCGCTCCGCGTGATGGATGCAGCGCTGTTCCAGCCCGATGGCAAAATCGCGCCGCAGGGTTCCCGCGTGGCGGCATAGGGTCACGCCTGCCTGTTCCGTCATATGTCACGCATATGGCGGGGCAGGGACGGCCAAAATATTGTTTGAAAATAAATCTTCACCAAAAACGTCCTTATGCTTTCCGGATATTTCCTGACAGACTTTGCAAACAGCCTCTAAGGAGAGTTGATCGCCATGGCGGGTGAACGCGCGTTTCTGACGCGTCTTTTCAGGGCCGCAGTCGCGGCGGCAGATCCTGAAATTGTGCTGGGTCCGTTTCTTCCTCCGCGCCCCAAAGGGAAAACGGTTGTCGTGGGGGCGGGCAAGGGCGTAGCCCAGCTTGCCCATGCGCTGGAACGTTTATGGGATGGTCCCCTGTCTGGCGTTGTGGTGACACGGTATGGTTATGGCATCCCGTGCAGACGCATCCGTGTTGTCGAGGCCGGGCATCCGGTTCCCGATCAGGCGGGACTGGATGCGACGGGCCTGCTGTTTGCGGCTGTTCAGGGGCTGGAGGCGGACGATCTGGTGATCGCCCTTGTCTGCGGTGGCGGTTCGGCATTGCTGCCAGCCCCGGCGGCGGGATTGAGCCTGCAGGATGAAATTGCCCTTAACGAAATCCTGCTGGCCTCAGGTGCCCCGATTTCCGTCATGAACATGATCCGCAAGCAGGTTTCCCGCATCAAGGGGGGCAGGCTGGCGGCTGCGGCATGGCCTGCGCAGGTTGTCAGTCTTGTTGTATCCGATATTCCGGGGGACGATCCCGCACTGGTGGCATCAGGGCCAACAGTGCCGGATGCGGCGGGCGTGCAGGATGCGCTGGCCGCAGTCAGGCGCTACGGCATGACGCTACCCCCTGCAATCATGCACTCTCTCAATACGGCAACAGCCCAAGCTCCCAGCCCCGACGACCCCCGCTTTCAGCGCAATACGGTGCATGTCATTGCCTCGGCCTCCCTGTCGCTGGAAGCTGCGGCACGGACTGCGGAGCGCGAGGGCATACCGGCTGCCATCCTGTCTGACTCCGTGGAAGGTGAGGCACGTGACGTTGCACAGGTTCATGCAGCGATCGCCCGCGAAATCGTGCAGCGCAACCGGCCCTTTCCCCGCCCTGTCCTGCTTCTTTCCGGTGGGGAGACAACGGTCACCCTCAAAGGACATGGGAAGGGAGGACGAAACAGCGAATTTGCCCTGTCCCTTGCAATCGGCATCAGTGGCGTGGAAGGCATCCATGCGCTGGCAGCCGATACGGATGGCATTGACGGGAGCGAGGATAATGCCGGGGCTTTCGTCGATACGTTTACGGCCACCCGGCTTTATCAGCGCGGGATGGACCCGGCGTCCCTGTTACGACGCAATGACGCATGGACGGCTTTTTCCGCGTTGGGGGACCTGTTTGTAACCGGCCCGACGGGGACGAATGTAAATGACTTCCGGGCCATTCTGATTGCACGGCATCCGATGTGATGCCCTGCCGGGCGTCATGCTGTCGGCTTCCTTAAAGCTCGGGACCGACAGGGTGCGTGATCGGGGCGTTATGCAACGAACGCTGGCATCCGGCGTTAAACTGATGGTCCCAGGGCCTGCAAAGAGGTTCTGGAGCGGCCTGTTTGGCTATTTTTAATGATTGTTGTGTTTGATCGCGCGTCGTGCGGAACGGCAAATATTGTCCGTTCTGCTGCGGCACAGGATCATCGACACAAGGAGTAGTGACATGGACAAGGATCGTATGGCAGGCATGGCAAAGCAGGCCAAGGGCGCCATCAAGGAAGCCGCGGGCAAGGTCCTCGGCGATACAAAAATGACTGCCGAAGGCAAGGGCGAAAAGGCCGCAGGCAAGGTCCAGAACGCCGTTGGCGGCGTGAAGGATAAAGTGAAGGAATAATACCGCTCGGGTCTGTTACAGGGCGACCGGGTATCACGGCTGCTGGCAGTCGGTATTCGGTCCGCCCTGCAATAAAAAACAGAATAATAACAGGCTCGCAGTATAATCGGGTCCGTTTGTGAACGGTGTATCGTGCATGTCCTGTACAGATCTGAAAAATCATAGGGCATGCACCCCTGTCCGTGGCATGACGGATATCCGGATGCAGGATGGCATCACCGTTTCCGCGATCCATGTTTCGGGCGATATGATGCCTGTATAAATACCTTGCCCCACAGGATTGCCTGCCTTGTGCATAAGGTAGCAGGACCATCCCATCCGGTTTCCTGCAGAACAGGCAGACAGCGCACCATGCTTGCAACAGCAGGGTGCTGAATACCCTTTCCAGATTCAGACATTCGTAACCGACCCAATGCAGCGATACGGCTCTGTCGCGCTTCTGACATGCGAGGTTTACGACCGGCTCCGATGCGAGGGTTGAGACCTAACGGAGTAAAGCGATGAGTACAATTCTTATCATCATTGTGGTGATTCTGCTGCTTGGTGGCGGTGGGGGGTATTATGCGCATGATCGCTATGGCGGTGCGGGACTTGGGGGTGTTCTTGGTCTCGTTGTCCTGATCCTGCTGCTGCTATGGCTGTTCGGGGGGCTTGGCGGTGTCAGCAGGGTATAGCCGGGCCGGGGTAGGGAAACTGACGGATATATAAGAAATGGAAATGGTGCGTTTCCATGCTTGTTGTTCATGTCAGTTGGTTATCCCGGTATGCACGGATGACGGCAGGACTGTAGCCGGGAACGGACGGAAGAAATCATGAAAATCTTCCGTCCTGTTTTCTGTCTTCTGATTGCCAGTATATCCCGTTCCTTTCCGGAGAGTTTTTATGAAATATAACCCCCTGTTCCTGCCCCTCGCAGCGGTTGGTATCGCTCTTGCCTGCGTCCGGCCTGTTGCGGCGCAGGTCGTGACCAATCCGGCACAGGTGCAGTCCGGGCATTACGATGTTGAAGCCGCCCATACACAGGTCGGTTTTTCCGTTCTGCATTTCGGTTTTACCAATTATGGGGGCGTGTTTTCACAGGTTTCCGGCACACTTGACCTGAACGCCCACGCGCCTTCCGCATCGAAACTGTCGGTCACCATTCCCCTTGCATCAGTCCAGACCACCAGTTCCCGCCTTACGGAAGAACTGAAGGGCGATCAGTGGTTTGACGCGACCAAATTCCCGAATGCCACCTTTGTTTCCCGCAGTGTTCAGGTAACGGGAGCCGGTGACGCGACGGTAGAAGGGGATCTGACCCTGCATGGCGTGACGCGACCCGAGACCCTGAAAATCCACTTCATCGGGGCGGGCGTGAATGCGATGGACAAGAAATATACGGCCGGTTTCGAGGCTACGGCGACAATAAAACGGAGCGATTTTGGCGTAAAAATGTACGTTCCGTATGTTAGCGACGAAGTGCGCCTGTTTATCAACGGTGCCTTTGAAAAGCAGGGCTGACACGCTGCTGTTCCCGCATGCAGCATGCCGGCGGGAACAGATCAGGCGCAGGAACAAAAGGATCGGTCCATAAGACCCTTTTCGTAATCGCATGAAAGTTTTTGGTGAGGCTTTTTTAAAAAAGCTGCGGAAGACGCCGCCTTTTTGAAACAAGGCGGTGCCCCAAAACTTTCCTGCTTTTTATTAAAGATTTCTTTTCAAACAATCTTTTACAGGCGGGGTAAGGCGATGCCATCCAGCACCGTCTGTACCAGCGTATCCATCCACTTTATATCAAGCGGGCCAACCGGCACCAGCATGCGGTAATAAATCGGACCGTATAACGCATCAAGCACCACCTCCGGGTCCAGATCCGGGCGCAGTTCGCCCTGTGTGATGGCGGCCTGCAATATGGTGCGGGCCTCGTCCCGGCGGGGACGGGCATATCCTTCCACAAATGCCGTAATGGTATGCGGGTCACGCTGTCCTTCGGCAAGGATGGCGGCCATAACGCGCCCCGTTGGTCCGGCATAGACCTCCGCCACGCGCAGTAACTGCCGGCGCAGGGCATCCAGCGCGCTGTCACCATCCTTTGGGTAGCTGATCTTGGGTTCCGTCGCGGCAAGGAAACCCGCCATCGCCAGCGCGCCCTTGCTGGGCCACCAGCGATAGATCGTACTCTTGCCGACACCGGCGCGGGCGGCCACGGCCTCCATCCCGAAACCGGCTATCCCGTTTTCTTCAAGCAGGGCGTTGGCAGCCTGCAGGATCGCCGCGCGCGCGGCACGGTCGCGCGGTCGGCCCGCGCGGGTATGGGAATGGTCAGTGCGTTCCAGAGCAGGGAGGGATGGGTCCATATTGCGCGTCTCCTTGAGCATTCACTGCCCGGCATGACGAAAATGAGCAAGTTATTTTACTATATGCGTCTCTTAATCCTGATTAAGTCCCTTTCACTTTATAATTGACAATGAACGACAGGTCTACTTACGATACAAAAAGTATCGAAATAGGAAAACTGTCATGTCCATGGCATTGACTCCGCAGCAGGTCGCGTTTTTCCGTACGCATGGATACCTTTCCCCGCTTCAGGCTTTTTGCCCCAATCAGGCCCGGCATTACCGTGCCCGCCTTGAAGCCTATGAACGCCAGACGGGCGAGGAAATGAACGCGCGCCTCAAGATCAAGGCGCATCTTGCCTTTCCCTGGCTGTGCGACATGGCGCGCAATCCCGCCATCGTGGCGGCGGTCCGGTCGCTGCTGGGGCCGGATGTGCTGCTGTTTGGTGCATCGTGTTTTGCCAAGAACGCACATGATCCGCGCTTTGTCTCATGGCATCAGGATTCGGCCTATTATGGCCTGGACCCGCATGAGGAAGTAACGGTCTGGGTCGCCCTGTCACGTGCTGACTCACGCAGCGGCTGCCTGAAGGTGCTGCCCGGCAGCCATCTTGGTCCCGACCGGGTGCATGATGAAACGTACGACGCTGCCAATCTGCTTTCACGCGGGCAATCACTGCGCGATATTGACGAAGCGCAGGCCGTGGAAATGCCACTCGAACCCGGCCAGTTCTCTATCCATCATGAACGTACGGCCCATGGTTCAGGCCCGAACCTGTCGGATGACCGACGTGTAGGGGTGGCATTTTTCTATATGCCCGCTCACGTCCGCTCCACCCTTGGCCGCCGTACGGCGATGCCGGTCTGTGGTAGTGACTCCTACGGGCATTGGGACCGTGACCCTGAACCGCGCACTGATCTTGATGCACAATCCATGGCGGCGCTGGAAATGGTATGGGGGGACTATCGCGATAAAGCGCGAACAGGTCAGGCAGCACAGCGTAGTCCTGCACCCTGAGCGTTCACGGCGGGCTTTTTATGCAGGGGAACAACAGTTTCCCCGGTTGTAAAGCCCGCCCCCTACGGGATGGCCGCCTGCTCACGGCAGCAGATATAGCCCCGCATCGGGCGGCAGGGCCTGACCGGACATCAGGGCCATGACGTATAACGCCACCAGCATAAGGGCTGCGGCAATAAGCATTGGCCAGTAAAGGGGCGAGTGGCGATGTGTGGACAGGGGAATCGGACGCATTGTGGCCTCCATTCACGTTCGCGGACATTGCGTTGACGTCATGCCTGCATGGTGCAGACATGGGTGGCCAGACGTGATGGACAATACGTTCCTGCTGCATGGGCGGTGGTACGGGTAATGTGGGGGACGCATGGCTGGGTGATCCGGTTTTACGCCGGTCAGGACAGAAAATTCATGGGAGGGCATCGACCCTGCCAAAAATGCGGTAACATTTCGTTTAAGAAATAATATGCTTTATCATGAAGCCATGAACATCCGCATTTGAAGGGGGCATGGGATAGTAAAAGTAGCCGTCAGTATGCTCTTGCCCCCAGCCGATGCGCTTCTCTGTACGTTTTTTAAAACTGAACGGAATTCATCATGCGCAGTAAGAAGCTTGTCCATATCGTAACCTGTCATGCGGCGGGGGAGGTGGGAGATGTGATTGTGGGTGGTGTCGCCCCGCCACCCGGCGATACGTTATGGGCACAGTCGCGCTTCATTGCGCAGGATGAGACACTGCGTAACTTCGTGCTGAACGAACCACGCGGCGGCGTGTTCCGTCATGTCAACCTGCTGGTCCCGCCACGCGATCCCCGTGCGCAGATGGGCTGGATCATCATGGAACCCGCTGACACGCCCCCCATGTCTGGTTCGAATTCGATCTGCGTTTCCACCGTCCTGCTGGAAACGGGCATCATACCGATGGTCGAACCCGAAACCCGCATGGCGCTGGAGGCACCGGGCGGAGTGATCGATGTGACCGCGACCTGCCGTGATGGCCGGGCCGAACGGATAAGCGTGCGCAATGTCCCGTCTTTTGCCGCCCGTCTGGATGTCCTGCTGGATGTGCCGGGACTGGGCACGCTGAAGGTCGATACCGCCTATGGTGGTGACAGCTTCGTCATCGTGGATGCTGCGGCACTGGGGCTGGATCTGGGGCCGGATTCAGCGCGGACGCTCGCGGAACTGGGCATGCGCATTACCGCCGCTGCCAACCGGCAGTCTGGCTTTCATCATCCCGACAATCCCGACTGGACGCATATATCATTCTGCCTGTTCACCACGCCGGTTGAACTGTGCGATGGTGTCCGCACCGCCCCGCATGTGGTGGCGATCCGGCCGGGCAAGATTGATCGCTCACCTACCGGCACTGCATGTTCCGCCCGGATGGCGGTGCTGCATGCGCGGGGTGAAATGGCGGTGGGAGACCGCTATGTCGCGCGTTCGATCATCGGTTCGGAATTCGACTGCCATATCGACGCCACCGCACGCGTGGGCGATACCGATGCAATCATTCCCGTTATTTCAGGCAGCGCATGGATTACCGGCACGCAGCAGTTGATGCTGGACCCCACGGACCCGTATCCGGCAGGCTACCGGCTGAGCGATACATGGCCGGTCATGGCTCCGGATATGTAGCATCGGTATCCAGAACCTGCTTCGCCTGTCCCTGTACGGTAAAGGCGATCAGCCCACACAGCACGGCGGCAATGCCCGTCCACGCCATTGCGCCGGGCAGCGGCGCGCCCAGAAACAGGGTATCACCGGCCAGTGCAAAGAACATTTCACTGGCCTGCGTGGCGTCAACGGCTGCAATGCGCATCGGGTCGGATGACATGTTCCGTGCGTAGATGAATAGTGTCATCCCACCGCATCCCGCCACCAGCGCGACCAGTGCGGTATCGAGTATCTGACCCGCGGTGGGTGGCGGCGGGGCGCTGCCCAGCACCACGGCGGCAAAGACCGGCAATGCCCCCAGCGTCAGTAGCAATACGCTTACTGCCGGGTCGGCCAGAATATCGCCCCCTGGCAGGTTCCGGTCATGGCGCGCATGACTGAGCATCTGGTTGCCCAGCGGGTAGGTAAAGGCGGCTACGATAACCGGCAGTATTCCCGCCACGACCTGCCCCATGCTGGCGCCATCCTGCACGCGCGTCGCATTGACGATCATGACGCCCGCAGCAATGACCGCAAGCGACACGACCCCGCGTAGCGGCACCCGCGCGCCAAATGCCAGCATGACGATGGGGCTGGCCAGAATGGTCAACTGCCATGTGGTTGAAAGCATCCACGCAGGCGTATGCGCCGCCGCGTAGCAGAAATAGGAATAGGTAACGCCATACCCGCTGCCGCCCGCCAGCAGCCACACGATGGGCCGCGCACGATAAAGGGCGAATACACGGCTTATGAAGGCAGGGCCACGCCGCACCAGCAGCCATGCCGTCAGCAGGATGGCGGTATCAAGATAACGTAGCGCGGCACTCCATGCCCAGTGTCCACCCTCCATGCTCATGAGACGGTTGAGGATGAAGGTCAGCGAAAACAGGCCCCCCGCCGCAATCCCCAGCATCATGACCCGCACAAGGGAGGGCGCGGTGGGGGCAGGAGCACACGCGGAAGGGAGGGGAACGGCGGTAGCAGGCATGACGGCGCATGACTTTCGGGAAGGGGCCCGGACCGGGACGGGATGGCGCGGAATATTAGTCGCGCCATCCCGTATGGTCATTACGATATCGGTGCAATACACCCATGCACCCGTAACGTTATTGCAGCGCCATGCAGGCTGTGTGCATCCGGGCGCAGCAGGCGGCCAGCACGTCCGTATCCACACCGAAGGCAATGCGCACATGTCCCGGTGCGCGAAAGGCTGAACCGGGCACCAGCGCCACGCGCGCGGCTTCCAGCATATAGGTTGCGAAATCGACATCGGTACGCAGCACCTGCCCCGATGGCGTGGTCCGGTTCAGGCAGCCGCTTACATCCGCGAAGACATAAAACGCCCCTTCCGGCAGCACGGCATCGAGACCGGGCGTGGTACGGACCATATCCATCACGATGGCGCGCCGCGTGCGCAGGATCGGCAGCCATTCATCCAGAAAGCCAACCCCGCCAGACAGTGCCGCACGGGCCGCATCCTGGCTTATGGAACTGGGGTTGGATGTGCTCTGGGACTGTAGCGTATCAAGTGCCGCGATCAGCCATGACGGCCCCCCGGCATAACCCAGCCGCCACCCGGTCATGGAAAAGCTTTTGGATACGCCGTTAATGGTCAGGATACGTGAGGCCAGTGCCGGACGCAGCGCCGCCGGGGTGGCGAATGTCGTATCAAAAACAATGGCTTCATAAATATCGTCGGCCATGATCATCACGTTGTCATGCGGGGCAATGACATCGCACAGCGCACCCAGTTCCGCCGCCGGATAGACCGCGCCGGTGGGGTTGTTGGGGGAATTGAGGATGACCCAGCGGGTACGTGGCGTAATCGCCGCCGCCAGGTCTTCAGGCGCCAGTTTCCAGCTATTGCTGGCATGGCAGGGAACCAGAACCGGCGTACCGCCAGCAAGGCGGATCATGTCGGGATACGAGACCCAGCACGGTGTGGGGACAATCACCTCATCACCCGCGTCCAGCGTGGCGAGGAAAGCATTGAATATGATCTGTTTCGCCCCGCAGGATGCGATGACTTCATTCTGTGCGAAATCCAGCCCGTTGCGCTGGCGAAAATACGCCCGGATCGCATCCTTCAGCCCGGTGGTGCCCGCCACGGCGGTATATTTGGTCAGGCCCGCACGGATGGCGGCGATGCCTGCTTCGGCAATGGGGGCGGGGGTCTCGAAATCCAGTTCACCTTCGCCCAGATTGTCAACCGTGACACCGGACGCCGCGAGGGTGCGTACCGTGTCGGAAATGGCGGCGGTGGGCGATGCGCCAATCATGCCCATGCGTGGGGCCAGCCTGCCGGAGGGTGCCATGGCGTGGATATTCCTTCCATATCGGGGGACGCGCCGCATCCTGATGCGCGGCGTGCTCCAATATTGTACAGAACATCACACAAAGATCAATCTTGCGGGCGTTCCTTTCGGGCTCCGCGCGCCATGGCCTTTGCGGCCTCATAGGCACGGCCAAGATGCTCCGCCATCATCGTGGATGCGTCCTCGTTACGACCGTTGGAGAGTGCATCCATTATGCGTAGATGTTCACGGCACCAGTCGCGTACACGGCGGCGATTGACATAGCCCCCGAACTCCAGCAGCCGTCGCAGCCGGTTATGCTGTTGCATGGTCTGTACAATGAAGGCGTTATGCGTGAAGCGTGCGATCATTTCATGAAACTGCGCATCGGTATCGAATATCTGCACCGCGCTGACCCGCGATATGTCGGGGTGCGATTCAAGGTAGATATGCTGGATACGGCAGTGTTCCAGCGCCCCCGGATCGATACGGAAATGTTCGCCCATCATGCTGGCAGGTTCGAACATGCGGCGGAATTCGTAGCTGTTCTGTAAGGCCACGCCGGTATCCAGCGTGGGCAGGAAGGTCCAGCCGCGTCCCTGATTGCGCCTGAGCAGCCCGTCATCCACCAGCCGCAGCAGCGTGCGCTGCAGCAGGGCGCGGTCCACGTCATAGCGGCGGCTTATGCTGCTTTGCGTAAAGGATTCCGGCAGGTCGCCGTTAAGGCGTTCCTGCACGATCTCGGAATACAGGTCCTGTTCGGGGGTGGAAGGGACGGAAATGTCCACATGCTGGATCTCGCCCGCGTTGGCCCGCAGGAAATACCCCTGATTGCGACGCGCCTCGATAATGCCGCGTTCGGCCAGCAGCGCCAGCGCCGTGCGGATGGGCGAACGCGAGATGCCAAGCAGATCCGCAAGCTGCTGTTCGCGCAGGTGATGTCCCGGCTCAAAGCGGCCTTCGCGGATGATGTCGAGGATCTGGTTGGCCAGAAGATAACGTTTTTGGGTCGGGCGGCGGACCATGCGTGTCCTGATGAAATCGTGCTGATGGTGGGCGATCATACAAACTTCATCATCATATGTCGATCTGGCCATGGAATAATGCGAAATCGGAATGTTTCGTGCTTGACATGGAATGCGGAAGAATTTGTATTATTGAAACGTAACAGGACAATATTGCCGCGCACCGTTCCGGTGGCGGTGTCCGCCGCACGACAGGGGCCGCATGATCCGCAACGCCATCCTTGCCGCGATATCCATACTGCCCCTGTGGCATGGCGCAGCGCGGGCGATGCCCACGCTGGCTACGCCGGGTGCATTGACTTCGGCCACGGCTGCGACCTTCACGCCTTTTGAATTCGTGCGTGACGGTCAGGTGACGGGATTTGATATAGACCTTGCCGCCGCCATGGCCGCGCGGCTGCACCTGCGCCCGGTAACGGTGAACATGCAGTTTGACGGGCTGATCCCGGCACTACAGGGCGGCCGTGTCGATTTTATCAATTCGGCCATGTATATCAGTCCCGAACGTGCGCGGGCGGTCGATTTCGTGCCCTATCTTCAGGTTGCGAACGTGGTCATGGTCTCCGCCGCCCGGCCCGGTGGCATTACGGGCAATGATCTCAGCCTGTGTGGGCGGCAGGTCGCCGTTACCCTTGGCGGGATCGAGGATGACAACGCACGCGACGCCTCCGCCCGGTGTCGCGCGGCGGGACGGCCCGCGCTGGACGTGCTCAGTTTCCCCACGGGGCAGGATACGGCCATGAACCTGCGCGCCGGGCGGGTGGATGCGGCGTTCGATTCCGTTTACGGCGCGGTCACGCTCATGCACGACATGCCCGGTGTCTACGCCGTGGCGGGACGCCCTTTCGGCACGGATGCGTGGATCGGCTTTGCCGTGCGCAGGGGCGATACGGCCATGCGCGATATGCTGGCCGGTGCCCTGCACGCGGTGCAGGCGGATGGCACGTTCGATGCGCTGGTGCGCCGGTGGGACCTGCCGCCTGCGGAACAGGTCGATACCGCGGCACAGGGACAGGTGCGTCGTGGCGGCCTATGGCGGGGGCTGGCGGCGTGCTGGGGGTATTTCGCATCATGGCTGTTTTTTGAAGCAGCCCTCATGACATTGCTGGTTACCATCCTGTCGCTGGCGGCGGGCTGTGTGATCGGGCTGGGTGCCGCCCTTATGCAGTCGTCGCGCCTGCGCGTGGCGCAGGTAGTGGTGGCGCTGTATCTGTGGCTGTTCCGTGGCACGCCCGTGCTGTTGCAGATCGTGTTTGTCTATAACGTACTGCCGGGTTTCGGCCTGCGGCTTTCGGCGCTGCTGTCCGCCGTGCTGGCGCTTTCGCTGAACGAAGGGGCCTACATGGCCGAAATCATCCGCGCCGGACTGCGCGCCATCCGGCCCGGACAGCGCACGGCAGGGCTGGCGCTGGGCCTGACACCCGTGGGGGTCATGCGGCATATCGTCGCCCCGCAGGCATTCCGTGTGATCGTGCCCATGCTGGGTAATCAGGCGATCGGTATGCTCAAGACCAGTGCGCTGGTGTCCGTGATTGCGGTGGAAGACCTGCTGCTGGTCGCCAATCAGGCTGCATCCGCCAGCTTCCGGTATCTTGAGGCCCTGTCCGCCGCAGGTCTGTATTATCTGGCGCTGACAACCCTGTTCATGCTGGGGCAGGCGGTCCTTGAACGCAGGTTGGACCCGGCGGTGCGGGCTACGGGCGGCACGCTGCTGGCACGTCTTGGCCGGATGGTGGGGAGTACTGGCGATGCCCGTTGAAACCCTGGCGTCCCCACAGACCCCGATCCTTGAAGTCAGCGGTATCTGCCGCAGGGTCGGTGATGCGGTGCTGCTTGATGACTGCGCCTTTACCCTGCCACGTGGGCAGACGGCGGTCCTGCTTGGCCCTTCGGGTGCGGGCAAGTCCACGCTGCTGCGCTGCATCAACCTGCTGGCCCCGGCCGATAGCGGGCGCATCCTGTTCGACGGGCGTGACATCATGGCGCCGGGCGTGGATGCGCCGGGCGTGCGACGCGACATTGGCATGGTGTTCCAGAATTTCGAGCTGTTCGATCATATGACCGTACTGGAAAACATCATGCTGGCGCCGATGCGCGTGCGCGGCCTGTCGCGTAATCAGGCGCGCGATCTTGCCATGGCCATGCTGGAAAAGGTGCACCTGCCGCACCGGGCCGATGCCCTGCCATCCGGTCTGTCGGGTGGCCAGCAGCAGCGCGCCGCGATCGCGCGCGCGCTGGCGATGCAGCCGCGGCTGATGCTGTACGACGAACCGACTTCCGCGCTGGACCCGGAAATGACCGGCGAGGTGCTGACAGTCATGTCCGACCTTGCGGCGGAAGGCATGGCCAGCGTGGTCGTAACCCACGAAATGGGTTTTGCCCGCCGTGTCGCGGACCAGATCGTATTCATGCAGGCCGGACAGGTGGTGGAGGAAACACCTGGCGCCGACTTCTTCGCCGGACGGTGCAGCGTGCGGGCCCGGCGTTTTCTTGAACGGGTGATGGACTGATCCGTCCCGCCCCTTTCCTTCGTTACTGAATGATCTGGATGGAATACAGATGAAGCAGACCCCAGACCTGGACCGGATGAAGCGCGATCTTGCCGCGCTGATCGCCATGCCCAGCGAAAACCCGCCGGGGCATGAGGCGCAGGTGGCCGATTACGTTGCTGCCTGCCTGGAGCCGCTTGGTTTTGTCATCACGCGGGATGAATATGAGCCCGGTCGCGTCAATATCGAAGCCCGTCTGGACAACGGACCCGGTCCGGTATTCGCGCTCAATACCCATATGGATGTCGTCCCGGCGGGAACGGGCTGGCAGCACGATCCCTTCACCATGACGGAGGAGGGCGGGCGGCTGTACGGTCGCGGGTCAAGTGACTGCAAGGGCTCGCTGGTCTGCATGATGGAAGCGGGCCGCATGCTCGCGGCGGACAGGGCGGAATGGCGTGGCACGCTGCTGCTTGTATTCGTGGCGGATGAGGAAGTGGCGAGCGTGGGCGCACGGCGTTATGTCACCACCGCCCCGCATATTGATTACGTTATCGTGGGCGAACCCACATCGAACACAACCTATGCCGCGCATAAGGGCAGCCTGCGCCCGCTGGTGCGCGTGCATGGCACACCGGCCCATTCCGGCACGCCAGATCTGGGGGATAACGCGATCTATCGCGCCGCCGCGCTGGTGAACATGGTTGCTGCCGAACATGCGGATGTTGTCCGTCATATCGACCATCCGCTGGTGGGGGCTGCAAGCCTTACGATCACGCGCGCAAGCGGTGGCCATGCGGATAATGTCGTGCCGCAGGGCTGCGACCTGTTGCTGGACCGCCGCATGGTTCCGGGCGAAGATGAAGAAGCCGTCAAGGCGCAGATTGCCAGCCTGCTGGCGCGCGCCAACGCACAGGCAGGCGTGCGGGCCGAAATTGTTGAATTCCGTCCCACGACCGGCGGTGCGGTTGAAACACCGGCGGACCATGTGATCGTGCAGCAGGGGCTTGCGGTCTGTCGTGCCAATGGTGTCGCGGAGCCCGGTCCCTTCGGTTTTCAGGGCGCGTGCGATCTGGTGCATTTCTGTAATGCCGGGGCGGCTGGCGTAGTGATCGGGCCAGGTGTGCTGAGTGTGGCGCACAAGGCCGATGAATACGTGCCCGAAGCCGACCTGCCGGTGGCCGCCTGCATTTACCGCGATATGGTCATCGCCCTGATGCCCGTCTGACTGTCATGCGTGTCACGCTGCATCGCGCCATGCTGACATATGCCGATCCGGCGGCGTCAGTGCATACCGCGTCCTCTGGTCCGGTGGCCGGGCTGGATACGCTATACCTGCTTGTGGATACGCCCCATGGTGCGCCCGTGGTGGGGGAGGTGCGGATAAACTGCGCCTATCTCAACGGCTATGAACCTGACACGATCATGCGCGCAGCAGTGGCCATGCTGCCCACGATCGACTGGGCGGCGGGTGCTGACGCACTGCTTGAAAGCGGGGCGGGGCAGGGGCAGATCGCACCCGTGCGCATGCTGCTTGATACCCTGCTGCATGACTGGGCGGCAAAGGCGCGCGGCGTGCCGGTGGCCCGCATGCTGGCCCCCGCCATGCCGGGCAATGCGAATGGGCCGGGAGGCGATGAAATCGCCCATGCGACAAACCAGACGCTGTTCCTCACCCCCATGGATGTCTTCCTTGCCCGTGCCGAAGCGTATGTAGCGCGCGGCTTTCGGGATCTGAAAGTGCGGCTGGGTGCTGATGCGGATGATGACATCACACGGATTGCCGCCCTGCGCGCGCGATTTGGCCGGGACGTGCATATCGCAGCCGATGCCAATGGCGTGTGGGAGGAAGACCATGCGCGCCGCATGCTGGACCGGCTGGCGACATATGACCTGTCCTATGTCGAACAGCCCGTGGCGCCGGGCGACTGGGCCATGCTGGACCGGGTCGCACGTACAAGTCCCGTTGCCATCATGCTGGATGAAAGCATGGCGTCACCAGCCGATGTGGAGCGGATCATCGATCTGCCCCGCACGGTCATGGCGCATCTGAAACTGCTGAAATTCGGTGGTGTCGCGCCGGTCATGGCGGCGGTGCGACGCTTACGGGCGGAGCATGTCGGGTTCATGACCGGACAGATGAACGAAGGGGGTATCGGCACGGCAGCGGTGCTGCATGTCGCCGCCGCCACCGCGCCGGACCATGCCGAACTCTATGGCGCGGATGGATTGTCCAATGATCCCGCAACGGGCGTGACCTATGGCGCGGGGATGGCCCGTGTATCGGCGCGGGCCGGATGGGGTGTGGATTTCAACCCCACGGGAACAACCCTTGTAACGGAGTACATGGTAGCATGAACGCAATCGCAGGCGTGGTGCAGGGGCAGGAAGCAACCTTCCCCCGCGCCGAATATGATGGTCGCGTCGCACGGACGCGTGCGGCGATGGAAAAGGCTGGCATCGACGTGCTGGTCGTGACCGGGCCGGAAAACATCTATTACCTGACCGGTCAGCAGACACCGGGATATTATACCTTCCAGTGCCTTTTGCTGCCGGTAGACGGTGATCCGGTATTCATTATCCGGCAACTGGAATATTTCAATTTCATTGCCAATACCTACCAGTCAGATGCCCGCATCTATCAGGATGGGCAGAGCCCGATGAAGCTTCTGGCTGAGGTCATCCGTGAACGCGGCTACGCCACGCGGCGTATCGGCGTGGACAAGAATGGCTGGTTTCTCTCCCCTGCTGCGTACGAGGCCCTGTGCAGCCAGCTCGGCACGGTTCATGACGCAGCCGGTATTGTCGAAAGCCAGCGTGCCATCAAATCGCCGCTGGAGGTCGAAAAGATTGCCCGTGCCGCCACCTATGTCGATGCGGGCATGCGCGCGGGACTGGCCAGCGTGCGCGCCGGGGCGAGCGAGAACGACATGGTCGCGGCCATGATGGGATCGGCCATTGCCGCCGGGTCGGAATATGTTGGGATGGAGCCGCTTGTTTCCTCCGGTCCGCGCAGCGGGGTGCCGCACGGGACATGGCGGCGGCGGATGATGGTGGCGGGTGATCCCGCTTTTCTGGAAATGGCGGCGTGTCATGACCGCTATCACGCAGCCCTCATGCGTTCGGCATGGATCGGCACGCCCCTGCCCGAAGCGGTGGACATGATGAAGGTCTGTCAGGATGCGCTCGCCGCCTCCCTCGATGCGATCCGTCCCGGTGTCACCTGTCAGGAACCGCACCGGGTCTGTCAGCGCATTATCGATGCCGCCGGCTATACCGACAGTTTCCGCAAGCGGCTGGGCTACAGCATCGGCATTTCCTTCGCACCCGACTGGGGCGAAGGCGCGATCCTGAGCCTGAATGAAGGTGAGACAACCGAACTGCGTCCCGGCATGACCTTCCACCTGCCGCCCGCGCTGCGGCTGTACGGGCGTTTTACCGTGGGCGTAAGCGAAAGCATTGTCGTGACCGAAACGGGCTGTCGCGTGCTGGGCACGATCGACCGCGCGCTGCATGCCGTCCCGGCATGATCGCGCCTTACCGCCCCTGAAACATAGAAGATACTGAAGAAAACATGAAAAATATTGATGAGAGCCGCGCCCGTCTGCACGGCATATTCAACATCACGGTAACACCCTTCGGCGCGGACGGGTCCATTGATCTGGCCGGGATCGCGCGCAGCATCGAACGTGTGCTGGGGCTGGGTTACGATGGTGCGCTGATCGGCGGCACCTATGGCGAATTTCCTGTCATGTCGCCGGATGAACGGGCGGGTCTGTTCCGGCACGTCATGGATGTTGTGGGCACGCGCGCGCCGGTCATGCTGTGCAGCGCGGATTCCGATCCGCGTGTCACGCGCGACCTGAGCATACTTGCCGGTGAACTGGGCGGCGTGCCGATGGTGATGGCGCCCTATGTGTCCGAAATCACCGATGCGCAGATACTCGCCTTTTTCCGCGAAATCGCGCCCCTGTCGCGCACCGGCACGATCATCTACAACGCGCCGGGCATCGGCATCACGCTTTCCCCCGCGCTGATCGAACAACTGGCGGAAGTCGAGGGGATTGTCGCACTGAAGCAGGGCGATCTGTCGGTCGGTGCGATTGACCGTATCGCCAATACGCTGTCGGGTCGGATCAGGCTGTTCTGTGCATCCGACCTCGCTTTTCACGGGCCGATGATGAACGGCTTCGATGGTATCAGCACAACCAATTCATGCGCGCTGCCTGAACTGGTTCTGGCCAGCTTCCGTGCGATACAGGAAGGGCGCGCGCATGAATCGCGCGACCTGCACAGGCTGTGGTACAGCTACCGTGCCCTGGCGCGCGGCATGGGACAGCCGCAGACGGTCAAGGCCGCGATGGCGCTGCGCGGGTTCGATGGTGGTTCCGTGCGTCGTCCGCTGCTGGATCTGGATGCGGGGCAGAAAGCTGCCGTGGCGGAAGTGATGCGCACGATCGCGGCAGACCCGCGCGCGGGCTTTACGCTGGCTTGAACCCGGCGGCGGAGGGCAGACGGACATGGCGCTGATTGTGGTGCGGCACGACACGGGACGACCGGGGCTGTATGGCGCGGCGGCGGGTATTGTTGCCGCGCAATGCGGCGCGCGGGTCATGCATGGGCCGGTAAGGCTGGATGAGGTCCGTGATCCTGATGCCTGCCAGCATGTGGGTACCGGCCCCGACCGCGTAGCCAGTGGCCTGCTGCATGCCGAAAGGCTGACGGGGCGGCAGGTGGATGTCATTGCGACCCCCGCGCAGATTGTTGCGGCGGCAGCCACGGACGATGTCGTGGTGCCGCTGGACGGACTGCTGGATGCGGGTACGGGCTTCGTCACCGATCTGTTGCGCCGTGGCGCAGCAGTCGGGCTGCGCAGGGTCAGCGCGTATCAGGATGGTGCCGTGCTGATGTGCCGGGATGATGGGGATGGAACCGTTGTCGCCCACGCGGTCCGCGATGGTTTTGGCAGGTTCCTGCCCGAAACGCATGATGCAGGGGGAGCGGAAGCCGGACGGGTCAGTGTGGTGCTGATCGGCAGGCCGGTCACGCATCACGAGGTCTATCCCGGTGCGCTGGCCGCATTGGGGGACGCGGCCGATGCGCTGGGGATCGGGGTGGATGTGACGTTTGTGGACCCGGCAGCCGCTGACGATGATCCCTGTTACACAGCCCTGACGGATTTTGATGGCATGCTGCTGCCCGGTGGCGCGGCGGTTCCCGGTGCGCGCGGGCAGGTTCGGGCCGCCACCGTCGCGCTGGAAAGTGGCGTGCCCGTCATGGGCCAGTGTCTGGGCATGCAGACCATGGTAACCGCCTTTGCCCGGTCGCGCGCGGGGCTGCCCGATGCCACCATGGCGGAAATCGCGGGCGGGGCTGCGGGAGTACACAGTTTCATCCCCCATCCGCATTACCGTCTGGGCACGGGTAAACTTTCCCCGGTCCCGGATACGGTGCTGGGGGCAATGCTGGTGGATGGGGCGGCATGCGTTCGCAGCAACCACCGTTATGTCCTCAATACCCGGTTATTGCCGGGACTTGCCGCCGCCGGACTGCGGGTCGGGGCATGGAATGATGATGCGGACGTGGTCGAAGGGATCGAGGTTCCTTCACACCCCTTCTACATGGGCATGCAGGGCCATCCTGAACTGTCCTCCATCCCCGGCAGTCCCCATCCCTTATGTGTTGCATTCCTGCGCGCGGCCCTGACGCGGCGCGACGGGCGTGCAGAAGCGGAAAACAGGAAAGAACGGTAGAAATGGATCTGGGTATTTCAGGGCGTCTGGCCCTTGTCATGGGCTCCAGTCAGGGACTGGGACTGGCCAGCGCACAGGCGCTGGCGCGTGAGGGCGCACGGGTTATCCTGACCGGGCGGGACCCGGCCCGGCTGGAAGCGGCATGCGCCAGCATCCGTGATGAAGGCGGCGAGGCGGATGCCCGTGTGGTCGATTTTTCGGATGCCGTGCAGTGTGCGGCGCTGATGGACGGGCTGGATCAGGCTGGCGTGGATATTCTGGTCGTCAATGGCGGGGGGCCGCCGCCCGGTCCGATCGCCGATGTCGCCCCCGAAGTATGGCGCGCGCAGTTCGACAGCATGGTGGGCGTGCCGATGCGCATGGCGCAGGCGGTCCTGCCGGGCATGCGGGCGCGTGGCTGGGGGCGGATCATCAATATCGTCTCATCCGGTGTGGTACAGCCCATCCCCAATCTGGGGATTTCCAATACATTGCGCATGGCCGTGATCGGCTGGGCCAAGACCCTGGCGGCGGAAGTGGCGGCACAGGGCATTACGGTCAATTCCGTGGTGCCGGGGCGTATCCATACCACCCGCGTTGACCAGCTTGACGCCGCCGCATCAAGGCGTACCGGTAAACCGGTCGAAGACATAGCAGCAGCCTCCCGCGCGACAATTCCCATGCAGCGTTATGGCCGACCGGAAGAATTTGCCGATGCCGTGGCCTTTCTGGCCAGCGCGCGGGCGTCGTACATGACCGGTGGAATGGTCCGTGTCGATGGCGGCATGATCCGCAGCACATAGAACAGCGCGCGGTTTTACGACCGGTAAAGGCCGGGCCATGATACGCATGGCCCGGCTTTTTCGTCTGCGGGTCTTTTCAGGCTATCATGGCGGCCCGGATACCGGCGCGCATCGGGATCGGGCCAGCCGCGTTATGGCTGTTGATAAATAGCTGTGGAGAATGCCTGTCATGGCCCGCTGGTCCTATCCGCGCCCGTCACCGGGTGAAATCACGCCGCGTTCCGTATGGCTGGGACGACGGCAGATGCTTGCCGGTGCCGCCGTCACGGCAGCGGAATGGGGGGCAGGGCGTGCATCACACGCCTATGGGGCCGGGCTGCATACTCGTCCCGGCCCGTTTCAGGCGACGGAAAAGCCCACGCCGCTGACTGATGTGACGCATTACAACAATTTTTATGAATTCGGTCTGGATAAAAGCGATCCGGCAACCTATTCCGCCGCATTCCAGCCGCGTCCGTGGACACTTTCGGTAGAAGGTCTGGTCGCCCATCCCCGTGTATGGGATCTGGACCAGTTGATCGCCAGCATGCCGATGGAGGAACGTCTCTACCGCATGCGCTGTGTCGAGGCATGGTCCATGGTCATACCATGGGACGGGTTTGCGTTGTCGGAACTGCTCCGGCAGGCGGAACCGCTGGGGAATGCCCGTTACGTGTCGTTTGAATCCGTTGTCAGACCGGACCAGATGCCCGGCCAGAGATCGGGGCTGGATTCATTGTCGTGGCCCTATGTCGAAGGATTGCGACTGGATGAGGCGATGAACCCGCTGACCATCCTTGCCGTGGGGCTGTATGGGGAAATGCTGCCAAACCAGAACGGTGCGCCCGTGCGGCTGGTCGTGCCATGGAAATACGGTTTCAAGGGGATCAAGTCGATTACCCGCATCCGTCTGGTGGCCGACATGCCCCCGACGACATGGAACCGGATGAGCCCGGATGAATACGGCTTCTATGCCAATGTTAACCCCGAAGTCGATCATCCACGCTGGAGCCAGTCATCGGAACGGGTGATCGGGGCAGGGGGATTTTTTGGCGGGGGACGCAAGAAAACCCTCATGTTCAACGGGTATGGCGAACAGGTGGCCAGTATGTATGCCGGTATGGACCTGCGGACCAGTTACTGACCATGCCGCGTATTATCCGGTCGGGCCGTAATCATGTGGTCGTACCCTGGCGGGGAGAGGTGTGGATTATCGCACTGCTCGGCCTGCTGCCTGCCGCCGTGTATTTCTGGTACGGTGCGCAGGATCGGCTTGGTCCGGACCCGGTCAATGTATTTGAACGCTGGCTTGGGTTGTGGGCGGTGCGTTTTCTTGTCCTGACCCTGCTTGTAACGCCGCTGCGTGTGCTTGCGGGTTACAGCCTGCTGCGTTACCGGCGCATGCTGGGGCTGCTGGTTTTTGCGTATGCGTGCCTGCATGTGGGGACCTATGTCATACTGGACCAGCAGGGTAATCTGGGCGTGCTGGTGCAGGATATTACACACCGCCCCTTCCTTTTGCTCGGGTTTGTGGCCTTTGTTCTTCTGTCGCTGCTGGCGGCGACATCCACTAACTGGTCCATGCGCAGGCTGGGGCGACAGTGGGGCCGACTGCACCGCCTTGTGTATGGCGTCGCCCTGCTGGTGGCCGTGCATTTCCTTATGGCGTTCAAGACGTATAACGCCACCAGCATTGGTTATGCGGCAATACTGGGGATGCTGGTTTTATGGCGGGTGCCGGATTTGTGGCGTAAGCGCATGCGTCGTGTCCCATGAAGGGAAGTAACCGGTTTATTGTGGATGAGCGGAATTGTCCGCTGTCTTTCAGGCCCGTTTTGCGCTGGGCGTGCCCGCAAGGTTGCGGATCTTGCGGTGCAGCGTCGAGCGGCTGATCCCCAGCATGCGCGCGGCCACGGCAACCTTGCCGCGCGCGCAGGCCAGCGCCGTATCAATGGCCATGATCTGTGCTTCGCGCAGCGGGGCGGCCGTCACGGGGCCTGTCGCATTGTCCAACAGGCACATGTGGATTTCCTGCGCCGTCGCTATGCCCATATGCTGGCGCGCGGCATGGGTGGCTCCCACGACCCGGCGGTCCTGATCCAGCGCCAGCATCGGCGTGGACGTCGCATCCGCCATGCCCAGCAGCATGATGGCATGGTTGCGGTAGACATCCATGAAACAGGCCTGTTCAATCTGGCGTGCAGCCTGTAGCAGGCTGCTGCTGACCAGTGCATTCATTGTGCTGTTTTCTGCCGTGACATGGAAAGCACTGGCGTTGAGGGCACCCGCCAGACGACCGGATGCGTCATAAACGGGCATGGCGATACAGGTCAGCCCGTGCAGCCCGCTGCGCCAGTGCTGGTTACGATGCACGCTTGTGCCGCGCTGTTCCGCAAGGCAGGTGCCAATGCCGTTCGTTCCCACGCTGCGTTCGTTCCATATGGCGCCCGGCCACAGGTGCCACCGGCGGCAGCCGCGCTGGATCGAACGTTCCGCGCGATGCATCACGACCACGCCCGATGCGTTGGACAGCATGACGGTATAGCCCCCCGGTTCCAGCAGACCGTGCAGGCGGTCCATTTCAGGTCCGGCGAAATGCAGCAGTCGCCCCACCTGCTGGCTGCACTGGCGCAGTTCCGCGCCGGACAGCACATCGGGCAGGGTGGGGGAAGCCGGGTCAAGACCGTAGTCGTGCTGACATCGCCGCCACGAAGCGTCCAGCCCCGCATGCAGCGCGGCAGGAGCCGATGAAACGGGTGAGACGACGCGGGAACGGTTCAGCATGCGGTTTCTTTGCGCCAGAACGATGTGGTTGAGGTGGCGGCTAAACACGCGGCGAGGTGTCGCGGTTTCGCGACACTTTGGACCATGCCCGTCACATGGGTGTGAAACGGGGGCGGGTATCCTTGCCCGTGCGTCGTGTCCGGGTGTGTGCTGGCGTCGTGCCCGCCCGCATGTGTGCGTTCCTGTCTGGCGGGTCCTGAAAAGAACAAGGGAAATACCCATGCAAATAGCGCGTGAAACGCTGCTGCGCTCCTACCGGGCCATGCGCACGATCCGCATGTTTGAAGAGCGCCTGCATGTAGAATTCGCAACCGGCGAAATTCCCGGCTTCGTGCACCTGTATTGTGGTGAGGAAGCCTCCGCCGTGGGCGTGTGCGCCAATCTGACGGATAAGGACACCATCGCCAGCACCCATCGCGGCCATGGCCACTGCATAGCCAAGGGTGTTGAAGTCAGCGGCATGATGGCCGAAATTTATGGTCGCAGCACCGGCGTATGCCGGGGCAAGGGCGGGTCGATGCATATTGCCGACCTGACCTGCGGCATGCTGGGGGCAAACGGGATCGTGGGGGGTGGACCGCCGCTGATCTGCGGGGCCGCCCTGTCGCACAAGACCCTGCGCAATGGCGGGGTGGCGGTCGCATTTTATGGTGATGGCGCATCCAACGAAGGATCGACCCTCGAAAGCCTCAATCTGGCTACGGTGTGGAAACTGCCAGCCGTATTCGTGGTGGAAGACAATGGCTACGGGGAGGCGACGGGTGCTTCCTATGCCTGCGCGGGCACCCAGCAGGCGCGGGCGGCGGCTTTTGGCATGCCGTATATGGAGTGTGATGGTTCGGACTATTTTGCCGTCCATCAGGCCGCGGGGGAGGCCATCGCCCATGCGCGCGGCGGGAACGGGCCGGTCATGCTGCATGTCCACCTGGCCCGCTGGTATGGTCATTTTGAAGGCGATGCGATGACCTATCGCGCACCAGATGAAGTGGCCGAGGCCCGACGCGACCATGACTGTCTGAAACTGTTCCGCCAGCGCGTGACGGAGGCGGCCCTGTTCGAGGTCAGCGCACTTGATGAAATCGATACAGCCGTCGCAGACGAGATCGAGGCCGCCGTAAGGAAAGCCAAAAGCGATCCGCTGCCGCAGTCGCCCGACCTGCTGGCCGATGTGTACGTGCGGTACTGATCCGGTCCCTCCAGCTACGAAAGAAACACATAATGAGCAAAAAAAGCTTTCG
The DNA here is from genome assembly GCF_003207825.1 of Komagataeibacter saccharivorans. Lineage (GTDB taxonomy): Bacteria > Pseudomonadota > Alphaproteobacteria > Acetobacterales > Acetobacteraceae > Komagataeibacter > Komagataeibacter saccharivorans. Next base: position 61,702 of record NZ_NKTY01000006.1, read on the forward strand.
TCAGGCCATTAACGAGGCCCTGCGGCAGGAAATGCGTCGTGACCCGACAGTGGTCCTGATGGGCGAGGACGTGGCTGGTGGCCGGGGCGGGTCCGCCGGCATAAAGGATGCGTGGGGCGGCGTGCTGGGCGTGACCAGGGGACTGCTGGAAGAGTTCGGGGACAGCCGCGTGCTCGACACCCCGATTACCGAGGCATCCTATATCGGTGCCGCCGCCGGGGCCGCCGTAACCGGCCTGCGCCCGGTGGCGGAACTGATGTTTGTCGATTTTGTCGGCTGCTGCCTTGACCAGATCATGAACCAGGCCGCCAAGTTCCGGTACATGTTTGGCGGCAAGGCGCGCACCCCGCTTGTCATCCGCGCCATGTACGGCGCGGGTTTCAATGCCGCCGCCCAGCACAGTCAGGCGCTGTACCCCCTATTTACCCATATTCCGGGGCTGAAGGTGGTGATCCCGTCCTCCCCTTATGAGGCCAAGGGCCTGCTGATTTCAGCCATCCGGGACGATGATCCCGTCATCTTCCTTGAAAACAAGGTGATGTATGACGATGAGGAGGACGTGCCGGACGAGGCCTATACCATCCCGCTGGGCGAGGCGAACCTGACGCGCGAGGGAACCGATGTCACCATCGTCGCCTTTGGCCGCATGGTGGGCTACGCCAATCAGGCCGCTGACCGGCTGGAAAAAAAGGGCATAAGCTGTACGGTCATCGACCCGCGCACCACATCGCCGCTGGATGGTGAAACAATACTGGAATCAGTGGCGGAGACGGGGCGTCTGGTTATCGTTGATGAATCCAGCCCGCGCTGCAACATGGCGACCGATATTGCAGCCTTGGTGGCGGAAGAGGCATTCGATACCCTGCGCGCGCCCATCCGCCGCGTGGTACCGCCGCATACGCCGGTCCCCTTCGCCACCGTGCTGGAAACGCTGTACCTGCCCAGTGTGGAAAAGATCGAGGCGGCGGTGACCGCCACCATGAAACATCGTGTAGTGGAGAAAGTCTGACATGACGCAGGACATCACCCCCATTACCATGCCCAAATTCGGCCTTGCCATGACGGAGGGCAAGATTGCCGGTTGGATGGTTTCCCCTGATTCGGACATAAAGACCGGCGATGAACTGGTTGATATCGAAACCAGCAAGATCACCAATACCTTCGAAAGCCCCGTGACCGGCAGGCTGCGGCGGCAGGTCGCCAGCAATGGCGAGATGCTGCCCGTTGGCGCGCTGATCGGTGTCGTGGCGGATGCGGCGGTAACAGACGCGGATATTGATGCGTTCATCACCCGTTTTCAGGCGGATTTCGCTGCGTCCTCGACCGATCAGGGCGCGGATGCGAAGACGGATGAACCCACCACGCTGACCGTGGGCGGCCATACCCTGCGCGTGCATGACCGGGGGGAGGGGGATGAAATACCCCTCCTGCTGATCCACGGTTTTGGCGGCGACCTGAAGAACTGGATGCTCAATCAGGCAGCACTGGCGCAGGGGCGGCGGGTCATCGCCTTCGACCTGCCGGGGCATGGTGGGTCATCAAAGGATGTGGGACCGGGCACGCTGGCCTTTTTTGCGGAGGTCACGGTCCAGTTGCTGGCCGAACTCGGGCTGACGCGCGTGCATGTGATGGGGCATTCCCTCGGCGGTGGCATTGCGCTGACACTGGCGCATGTCGCACCGCAAAGCGTTGCCTCGCTTACCCTGATCGCACCCGCCGGTCTGGGGCCGCAGATCAACATGGATTTCATCACGGGCTTTATCGAGGCTGATCGTGTCCGCACCCTGCAGGACGTGCTGAAATACCTTGTGCATGACAAGACCCTGATCGGCCGCCGCATGGCGGATGATGTGCTGCGCTACAAGCGCCTTGATGGTGCGGAAGCAGCCCTGCGCAAGGTCTCGGCCGCCTGCTTCCCCAATGGCAGGCAGGGTGATGACCTGCGACCGGTTCTGGAGGCCACAAGGATTCCGGTAACGCTTGTATGGGGTCAGGAAGACGAAATCCTGCCTGTAGCCCAGTCGGAGGGACTGCCCGCCGGTATCGTGCGCCACATCCTGCCCGATATCGGGCATATGCCGCAGTTGGAAGCCGCGGATACACTTAACGGACTGGTCACGACATGTATGAAGGATGCCAGTCTGGAAAAGACCGCATCGTAAGGGGCGGGAAGCCTTCATTACTTCAACCATACCAGATGAGGGGGAGGGGCGTGGCCTCTCCCTTTTCTGTTGGGACCATGTCTTTTTGCGTGTAGCGCGGAGACGTAAATCTTATGTGCCGCCATGGTCAGCAGACACTCATGCCGGTTCCCGATGGAGCGTATTGGTCCTGATATATTAAGTCATGATTGGGCAATAAAATGTTTTTTACCGGATGGATAGTTTAACCCATCCCGCTGGGTGGCGTTGTTTTGTGCATGGAAGTCCTTTTACTGTCCCATCACCATGCGTTGCATGTGCTGTCGAGAAGAAATTTCCGGCGCTTCACCTCACTACAAGGTGCGCGCGCCGGACTGGCCATGCGTCAGGTCCTATGCCTTCACTGCTCGGCATAAAGACGCGGCAAAACAATAATAGCTACGCTGGCATGCCAGTTAAGGCACGGGAATAATAATGTTTGTCGGAATTGATCTGGGTACTTCTGCCCTGAAAGCTGTTCTGGTCGATGGCGACCAGCAGGTTAAAGGCAGCCATACGCATCCGTTACGTGTCTCATCCCCCCATCCCGGCTGGAATGAACAGGCGCCGGAGGACTGGTGGACTGCCCTGCTGGCGGCAATGGATGCCCTTGCCGCCTCCTGTCCGCGCGAAATGGCGGCGGTAAAGGGTATTGGCCTGTCCGGTCAACAGCATGGGGCCGTTCTGCTGGGGCGTGACGGTAATGTGCTGCGTCCGTGCATCCTGTGGAACGATGTGCGTGCGGCAGCGCAATGCGCCACGTTCGAACACCGGTTTGCGCAGTCCAGACAGGTCTGCGGAAACATGGCCATGCCCGGCTTTACAGCCCCTAAACTGATATGGGTGGCGCAGAACGAGCCCGATATCTTCGTCGCCACCCGGCACGTCCTGCTGCCCAAGGCATGGCTGCGTTACCGCATGACCGGCGAGATGATCGAGGACATGTCCGACGCATCGGGTTCCCTGTGGCTCGATGTCGGCAACCGCTGCTGGTCGGATGGGGCGCTGGTCGCGACCGATCTTACGCGCGACGCCATGCCCGCGCTGGTTGAAGGCACGGCGCGCGCAGGCGTGCTGGATGCCGGACTGGCGCGACGGTGGGGCATGACTACCCGCCCCGTTCTGGCGGGAAGTGCGGGGGACAATGCCGCCGGTGCGGTGGGACTGGGGGCTGTGCGTGCCGGTTCGTCCTTCCTGTCGCTGGGGACCTCCGGTGTGGCATGGGTGACGACGGACCGTTTCCGTCCGCATCCGCAAGGCGGCATCCACGCTTTCTGCCATGCCGTGCCGGATATGTGGCATCAGATGGGCGTCACGCTTTCCGCCGCGTCCTCGCTGGCGTGGTGGGCGCGGACCACCGGCATGGGGGAAGCCGCGCTTCTGGCTGAACTGCCGGATCGGATTACCCGTCCGTCCCCCGTCATTTTCCTGCCCTATCTGTCCGGGGAACGTACGCCGCACAACGATGGCGACATTCGGGGTATTTTTGCGGGTCTGTCCCATGGCACCACGCGCGCCGACATGACACAGGCTGTGCTGGAAGGGGTTGCGTTCTCGTTCCGGGATGTCGTGGACGTGCTGGCCGATGCCGGGTCGGTCCTGCACGAAGCCGATGTGATCGGCGGCGGGTCGGGCAGCAGGACATGGGTCTCCATTCTGGCCAGCGTGACCGGTCTGTCACTGCACCGGCTGGCGCATGGGGAACAGGGCGGCGCCTTTGGCGCGGCCCGTCTCGCGCGGATCGCCGTAACGGGCGAAGCGGTGGAAGCCGTATGCCTGCCACAGCAGCGCAAGGAAACCTTACATCCCGATGCCGATCTTGCGGGGGCGTATGCGCGCGCACTTGCGCGCTACCGTGCGCTCTACCCCTGCATCCGTTCGGCCATGACGGTCCGCACGGCCTGAACCGTCATATTGCTGGCAAGATGTCACGGTAGGGGAACGATGGAAACGCATCCTTCACCATCCATCGCCCGGCTAAACACTGGCATGGCCGCCCTGATCATGGAAAACCTTATGGGCAGGAATACGTAAACAGGTATGACATCATGAGAAAAGACTTCTTCCCCAAGGGTTTTCAGCGGCGGTTCCGGATTGCCGCCATGCTGGCGCTTCTGGCCCCCGTGGGTGCTTACGCGGCGGACAGTGTGGACCATGGGGCGGCGCCATCGGGCAATATCACCGTTGTCGCGCGTTTTGCCGATATGCAGCCATCGGGCATCGCCACCCTGCCTGACGGGCGGATCGTGCTGTCCTTTCCACGTAGTGCGGCTGATCATAAGGGCCCGCGTCTGGGTGTGCTGCGTGATGGTAAGGCCGTCCCCTTTCCCGATGCGGCGGCCCAGGCGCATTTCGTCTCCCCCCTCGGCATGACAGTGGATGCGACAGGCCGGTTGTGGATTGTGGACGAAGGCACGGTGGCGGGGCAGAAACAGCCGCCCGCGCCCACGCTGATCGGGCTGGATGGCCGCACGGGGCAGATTGTGGCCACGATCCCGCTGGGCAGTGGTGCAACGCGAGCGGACAGCCATGTCAATGACGTGCGCGTGGACATGACGCATGGCCCGCAGGGCACGGCCTATGTCAGCGATACCTCGCTTATGGACCATCCCGCGATCATCGTAATCGATCTGGCGACCGGCTATGCGCGGCGCGTGCTGGAAAATGCCCCTTCGACCCGTGCCGAGACGGGTTTCGCCATGGAACTGGACGGACACATGATCCGCTACGACATGGCGCATCCGGCCATGGGACAGGGGGGTATCGACGGCGTGGCGTTGAGTACGGATTCACGTACGCTGTACTGGCAGCCCCTGTCCAGCCGCAGGCTGTACAGCGCGCCCACCGCCATGCTGGCCGATCCGGCCGTATCCGCCACGCAACTGGAACATGCGGTGCGTGATGAAGGGGAAGATTCCGTGGTCGATGGCATGGCCACCGGGCCGGATAACAGCTTGTACCTGACGGATATCGAACGCCATGCGGTGCTGCGTCGCGCGGCGAATGGCGATCTGTCCGTTATCGCACACGACCCGCGCCTGATTGCGCCCGACGGGCTGACCATAAAGGACAATGCCCTGTGGCTGACCGTAGGCCAGTGGGGCCGACTGCCCGTATTCCACGATGGCCACGACATGCAGGAACGCCCGTGGCTGGTCGTGCGTATTCCCCTGAAACAGCCCGTATCGGCAAACTGAAAGAACATGGATTGATGGCGCAGGACAGGCAGACGGTTTCCGGTTCCGGTATTGTAAATCTGATCGCGGGCGTCGCGGCGACGGGTGGTCTGCTGTTCGGGTATGATACGGGCATCATCTCCGCCGCCCTGCTTCAGATCACGCCTGATTTTGCGTTGGGCACGCTGGGCCAGCAGGTCGTGACATCCGCCATCGTGGCGGGGGCGCTGGGGGGGTGTCTTGTCGCGGCCCCGCTGTCGGACCGGCTGGGGCGGCGCTACATGATCATGTTTGCAGCACTGGTGTTTATCGTGGGCACGCTGGTCGCCGCCCTCTCGCCGGGGGCGGCGGTTCTGGTCTGCGCGCGCTTCATCCTCGGGCTGGCGGTGGGCATGTGTTCGCAGATCGTGCCAGTCTATATTGCCGAAATCGCCCCGCGTGAAAAACGCGGCCAGATGGTGGTCCTGTTCCAGCTTGCTGTCGTATCCGGCATTCTGGCCTCCTTCATCGCGGGGTATCTGTGCCGCAACCAGTCATGGCGGCTCATGTTCGGCCTTGGCATCATACCGGCGGTAATCCTGTTTGTGGGCATGTCCGTCCTGCCGCGCAGTCCGCGCTGGCTTGCCATGAAGGGCAATCTGGAAAGCGCGTTCGAGGTCCTGCAACGCCTGCGGCGCGACCCGCAGGCCGCGCGCCGGGAACTCGATACCATCATCGCCATGCATGATGAGCAGGCCCCGTGGTCAGCCCTTGCGCAGCCATGGGTGCGGCCTGCGGTGGTGGCATCGGTGGGGGTGGCGCTGTTCTGCCAGATCAGCGGCATCAATGCCGTGCTGTATTACGCACCCACCATTTTCGCGGGCGTGGGCTTTGGCCAGAATACGGCGCTGCTCACGTCCATCGCCATTGGCGTCGCCATGGTCGTCTCCACTGCCTTCGGTAGCTGGGCGGTGGATGCGTGGGGGCGGCGCAGGCTGCTGCTACGGCTTATACCGGGGGCTGTCATCTCGCTCATGGTGCTGGGGACGATGTTTGCCATCGGCTCCACGCAGGGCATCAATACCTGGATTACGGCGGCGGCGGTCGTGTGCTACGCCATATTCAATGTCGGTAGCCTGTCAGTGGCCATCTGGCTTGTCGGCGCGGAGGTCTATCCCCTGTCGTGCCGCAGCAAGGGGATGAGCCTTGTGGCCGCGACGCACTGGACGGCGGATCTGCTCATTTCCCTTACCACGCTGTCACTGGTGCAGGCGCTGGGGGCGGCGGGCACGTTCTGGATGTATGCCGCCATCAATCTGGCCGCCTTCGTATTCGTCCTGCGCTACGTGCCCGAAACGCGCGGCCATTCGCTCGAGCAGATCGAGACCGCGCTGAAGGGCGGCACCTTTTACGATCTGCCCGACAGTGGCGGCACTGCCGGACCTGTGGAGGCATAGGGCGACAGGCGCGTTTACCGCGCCTGTCGCGCTGGTTACATTACGGCTGCCGCCCGGTATCGGGCCGCCCGAGGGAGATATAGTCGAAGCCAGCTTCCCTGATGGCCTGCGGGTCCCAGATATTGCGCAGGTCTGCAATCTTGCGGCCCTTCATCCGGTTTTTCAGCTTGTAGGGGGAAAGGGAGCGGAATTCGTTCCATTCCGTCAGCACGACCACGATATCGGCCCCCTCCGCCACTTCCACCGCATCGCTGCAATAGATAACGGATTGCGGCAGGACCGTACGGGCCGTCTGCATGCCTGCGGGGTCGAACGCGCGGATATGGGCGCCCGCCCGGTCAAGCTGGTCGAGGATGGTGATGGATGCGGCTTCGCGCATGTCATCCGTTTCCGGCTTGAAGGTCAGTCCCAGCACGCCGATCGTAAGGCCGCTGACATCTCCCCCGGCAAAGGCGATGATCCGCTGCGCCATGGCCTGCATGCGCGCCTCATTCACGGCCACGGTCGTCTCGATCAGCCGCACGGGGGAGCCTGCATTGCGCCCGATGGCAGTTAGCGCGCGCGTATCCTTGGGGAAGCATGAGCCGCCAAAGCCGGGGCTGGGATGCAGGAATTTCTTGCCGATGCGCCCGTCCAGCCCGATGGAACGCGCAACGTCGATGACATCCGCGCCGACCTTCTCGCACAGGTCAGCGATTTCGTTGATGAAGGTAATCTTCATCGCAAGGAAGGAATTGGCCGAATATTTGATCAGTTCCGCCGTTTCCAGCCCGGTAAACACCATGGGCGTTTCCAGCAGGTAGAGCGGGCGGTAAAGCTTGCGCAGGATATCCTGCGCGCGTTGCGTGCCACCGGACTTGGACTGATCGGTGCCGATAATGACGCGATCGGGGCGCATGAAATCCGCAATCGCGTTCCCTTCGCGCAGGAATTCGGGATTGGATGCAACATCAAAATCCAGATCGGGGCGTGTCGCGCGGACTATGCGCGCAATCTCGCGCCCGGTGCCCACCGGCACGGTCGATTTGGTGACAATGACCGTATAGCCCTCCGCCACGCGGGCAATCTGTTCCACCGCGGCATAGACGTAACTGGTGTCGGCCTGCCCATCCCCCCGGCGTGAAGGGGTGCCTACGGCCAGGAACACCGCATCCGCGCCCCTTATGGCGGCGGCCATGTCATCGCCAAAGGTCAGGCGTCCCGCCGTGACGTTTTCCGCGACAAGACGGTCAAGGCCGGGTTCGTAGATTGGAATACGCCCTTCGCGCAGGGCGGACAGGCGATCGGGGTTGGTTTCAACAATGGCGACATCCGTGCCGAATTCGGCGAAACACGTACCGGAGACCAGTCCAACATAGCCCCCACCGATCATAGCAATTCGCAACTGGACCTCCATCGTTCCGCCCGGAACCCGTTGCCCCGAACTGGATCGCATCTAGCAATTTCAAAGCAGTCTGAAGGAAACAAAAAGTAATAGGGAAACGGGGGCTGCCGGCCCCGCAGGTGTCACGCCAGTACGACACTGGCCAGCAATCAGGAAAAAAATGTGTCCGGGCGCGTTATTCGAGGCAAAGAAATTTCTCCTGCTTGCGTTGCGCAATATGAATGTCCGGCATGATCGGTTCCGTCTCCTTTCCGAAGCGTCGGACATGGACAGCATGAAGCACGCAGGACGGAGTAACGATCAATGACATTTATGACCGCAGCGGATGTAACCGTACCCCCACCCGAACACAACAGCCGGACCATTACCCCCGTCATCCTGTCGGGCGGGACAGGCACACGGCTCTGGCCCGTCTCCCGCGCCAGTCACCCCAAGCAGTTCTGGGCGCTGGCATCCAGACAGACCATGATTGGTGAAACGCTGCAACGCGCCACGGGCGATGCCTTCGTTGCCCCCATTGTGGTCTGCAATCAGGCGCACCGCTTTCTGGTGGCGGAACAGTTGCGTGAAAACGGGTGCGAGGACGGGCGCATCATCCTTGAACCCGTCGCCCGCAATACCGCCGCCGCCGTTGCGGCAGCAGCCCTGCTAGCGGGGGAAAGTGATCCCGATACCCTTTTGTGGATCATGGCCGCCGATGCCGCCTTCCGTTATCCTGACCGCCTGCCTGCCATTTTGGAAAAGGCCGCCAGTGTCGCGCGGGAAGGCTACATCGTAACCTTCGGCATGAAGCCCGATGTGCCGGAAACAGGCTATGGCTATATCCGCACCGGGGTGCCGCTTCATCCCGACAGGGTGGAAGACGGCGTGTTTCACGTCGCACGCTTTACTGAAAAGCCTGACCGGCTGCGGGCGACGGAAATGCTGCATGAAGGGGGGTATTTGTGGAATTCAGGCATGTTCCTGGCCCCTGCATCGGTCATGCTGTCCGAACTGGAAAAACATGCGCCACAGGTGCTCGATACAGTGCGCAGCGCGCTGGCCAATAGCGAACGCGATCTGACATTCCGGCGTCTGGAGACGGCATCCTTCCTGCAATGCCCCAATGTCAGCATTGATTACGCAGTCATGGAACATACGGACCGGGCCGTTGTCATACCTGCCGATCTGGGGTGGTCCGATGTCGGGAACTGGAATGCCCTGTGGGAACTTGGGGACAAGGATGCGCAGGGGAATGTCACGGTGGGCGATGTGGTTCTGGAACAGTCCCACAACTGCTATGTGCGCAGCGAAGGCAGGTTGACGGCCGTGGCGGGGCTTACGGATGTCGTGCTGGTCGTGACGACGGATGCGGTTCTGGCGATCCATCGTGATTATGCACAGGATGTATCGGCCCTTGTCGCCCGGCTTAAAATCGCAAATCGGGCCGAAGCGGAAATTCACAACCGCTGCTACCGCCCCTGGGGATTTTATGAGGGGCTGATTCAGGGCGAACGGTTTCAGGTCAAGCGGATCGTGGTGCATCCGGGGCAGAAGCTCTCGCTCCAGAAGCATTTCCACCGTGCGGAGCACTGGGTTGTGGTCAGTGGCACCGCCATCGTCACACGCAATGATGAAAAACTGATGTTGCAGGAAAACGAGAGCGTGTACCTGCCACTGGGCTGCATACACAGGCTGGAAAATCCCGGTCGCATCCCCCTTGCATTGATCGAGGTTCAGTCCGGTCCCTATCTGGGGGAAGATGATATCGTGCGGTTCGAGGATACTTACGGTCGCCAGTAAAAACAGTTGTGCGGTGGCAGTGTGACGGAATGTTGCTGGTGACGGATAGGGAATTATTATCTCGTTTACGTCCCCGCGCATGGATCATGCGGTCCTGTCCATGTTTTGGGACAGGCTTCTGTCAGAACCGGTCCCATGCCGCATGATTGCGTGATGCCGGTGCTGGTCAGGCTGTGTGATCGGGCAGGACAGACTGGCCTGTCCAGTTGCGGCACTGTTTCGTCCTGTCATGCCCGGATGGGGAAAACCGTTATGGGCGGGGAAAATTTCCCGCCCATAACGGGGCAGGCTTTAGCCGATTGCCATCAGGGTGGCGTTGCCGCCTGCCGCAGCCGTGTTGGTGCTGGTGCTGTGTTCCTCGATCAGGAACTCCCGGTGCAGGATGTCCGGGTCAATCAGGAAGGTGGATGCTATCATGCCGCTCCCCTTGGCCAGCGTTTCGGTTACGTGGCGGAATAGCGCATCATCCTGCACTGACATCACCACCGGGCAGGCCAGTTCCTGAAGGTCGCTGACCTTGCGGATATGCGGCGCCAGTTCCGGGGGAAGTTCCGCCAGCCAGGCGGTTGCTTCGGCAGGCCCATATACAAACGCCGTATTGCCGCATGAAAGGGCGAGCGAAGCCAGCAGCACCAGATGCTCGCGCACATCGCCCACGCACAGCACATGGCCACGTGGCCTGAAGCTGTAGACGTTTTCCTCGCCTACCGGGCCGGGCATGGTCATATGTGCGCCGGGGAGCGGTTTTTTAGCCATTTCCGCAACCCGATGGCCAATATGGCTGTACCCGTTACCCATCAGCCATGCATGCCACCGTTCCATGATGGCGGGCGTTGTTCCTCCGTTCATGCACGACAGGCCATCGCGCAGCGGGAATGCGGCCAGCAGGCGGCGCAGGATCAGCGGTCCCCCGGCCTTGGGCCCTGTGCCTGACAGGCCCCGCCCGCCGAAGGGCTGCACGCCAACGACAGCGCCGATCGTATTGCGGTTGACATACAGGTTGCCTACATCCAGTCGGCGCGCGACCTGCTGCACGGTAGTTTCGATACGGGTATGCACGCCACCCGTCAGGCCATATCCCAGCCCGTTGATCGCATCGATGACGGTATCGAGTTCCTGACTGCGATAACGCAGCACATGCAGAACCGGACCAAAAACCTCCGCCCCCAGATCGGAAATGGAATCAATTTCAATCAGGGTTGGCGCGACAAAGCTGCCATGGGCACAGGCATCGGGCAGCGGCAGGGAATAGACGGGCGCGCCCCGGTCTTTCAGCCGCTGGATATGGGTCTGGATGCCCTGCGCGGCTTCAGTGGTAATGACGGGGCCGATATCGGTCGCCAGTCGTGCGGTGTTGCCAAGGCTGAGTTCACGCATCGCCCCACGCAGCATGCGCAGCAGGTGATCGGCACATTCATGCTGCACGCACAGGATGCGCAGTGCCGAACAGCGCTGCCCCGCGCTGTCAAAGGCGGAGGCGATGACATCCACCACCACCTGTTCCGCCAGGGCGGAGGAATCGACGATCATTGCGTTCTGGCCACCGGTTTCGGCAACCAGCGGTACAGGCTGTCCTGTATGGCCGCGGCGGCTGACAAGCTGGCGGTTGATGGACTGCGCCACCGTGGTTGAACCGGTAAACATGACACCCGCCACCTGTGCGGCCTGCACCAGTGCCGCACCGACATCTCCCGCACCGGGCAGCAGTTGCAGCGCGTCAGCAGGCACCCCGGCTTCGTGCAGGATGGCAACGGCCTGTGCCGCGACCAGTGGCGTTTCCTCCGCCGGTTTGGCGATTACGCTGTTACCGGCGGCCAGTGCCGCCGCAACCTGACCCGTAAAGATGGCCAGCGGGAAGTTCCATGGGCTGATACACGCCACCGGCCCTAGCGGGATATGGGTGGCATTATCGAAGTCCGCACGGATCTGCGCGGCGTAATAGCGCAGGAAGTCCACGGCCTCGCGGATTTCGGCAAGGGCGTTGGGAAAGGACTTGCCCGCTTCACGCACGATCAGGCCCAGCAGCGCGTCCTGCCGCCCTTCCATAAGGTCGGCGGCACGTTCCAGCTTTTCGGCGCGGCTGGCGGGCGGCTGCGCGGCCCATGTCGCGGCCCCCCTGACCGCATCTTCCATAACGCCGGGAATGACCGTGGCATCCGCCGGTGTCCACTGGCCGACACGCTCGCGCCGGTCGGCGGGATTGGTGACATCGTGCGGCGTGCCCGGTGTGACGGGGGTGGCCAGCATCGGGGTGGCTGTCCATTCGGCGGGGGAGGCGTCAAGCCCGCGGCCCAGGGCCGCCAGCGCATTTTCATCCGTCAGGTCCAGACCGGCGGAGTTGCGGCGTTCGGGCGCGAACATATCCGGCGGCGCGGCAATGGCGGGGTTGGGGCCGCCATAGGGCACGTAACTGCGGGCGATGGTCATCGGGTCGGCAACCAGTTGCGAGACGGGTATGTTTTCATCCCCGATCTGGTTGACGAAGGACGAGTTCGCGCCGTTTTCCAGCAGGCGGCGCACAAGGTATGCCAGCAATGTCTCATGCGTGCCGACCGGGGCGTAGATGCGCGTGGGACGGTTCAGCTTCTGCGGGCCGACAACTTCCTTGTAAAGCGGTTCGCCCATGCCGTGCAGGCACTGGAATTCATACGATCCGGTTTGGAAGTCCTCGCCCGCCAGCGTGTAAATGGTGGCAAGGGAGCGGGCATTATGGGTGGCGAACTGCGGGAAGATGGCGTCACGCGCGCCCAGCAGTTTGCGCGCGCAGGCAATGTAGCTGATATCGGTGTGAACCTTGCGCGTATAGACCGGGAAATCAGGCATCCCGTCTATCTGGGCTTTCTTTATTTCACTGTCCCAGTAGGCGCCCTTGACCAGTCGCACCATGATGCGGTGTCCGGTGCGTCGGGCCAGATCGATAATGAAATCCAGAACGAAGGGCGCGCGCCGACCATAGGCCTGCACGACAAAGCCGATGCCGTTCCAGTCCTTCAGCGCGGGCTCAAGGCACAGGGCTTCGAGCAGATCGAGCGAGATTTCCAGCCGCTCGCTTTCCTCCGCATCGATATTCAGGCCGATATCGTAATGGCGTGCCAGAACCGTCAGTTCAACAACGACGGGCAGCAGTTCGGCCATGACACGGTCACGCTGCGCGCGGCTGTAACGGGGGTGCAGGGCCGACAGCTTGATGGAAATGCCGGGACGTTCATAGACGTCAGCGCCGCGCGCGCGCCTGCCGATGGCGTGGATGGCGGTGATGTAATCCTGCCGGTAGCGTTCGGCATCATGCGCGGTCAGCGCGGCTTCACCCAGCATGTCGTACGAATAGCGGAAGCCCTGTTCTTCCAGCTTTTCGCTGTTCTTCAGGGCGGATTCGATGGTTTCGCCCACCACGAACTGTTCGCCCATAAGGCGCATGGCCACATCCACCGCCTTGCGGATCAGCGGACCGGAACTGCGTGCCACCAGTTTGCGCAGCGTCTCGCTCAGCCCCGCATTTTCCCGTGCGCCGGGGCTGGTCAGGCGACCGGTCACCAGCAGTCCCCATGCGGCGGCATTGGTGAAAAGGGGGCGGTCGCGGGAAATATGGGCCAGCCAGTCACCCGTGCCGATCTTGTCGCGGATCAGGGCATCGCGTGTCGCATTGTCCGGAATACGCAGCAGGGCTTCGGCCAGACACATGAGGGCCACACCCTCGGCGGAGGAAAGGGAGAATTCCTGCACCAGCGCCTCGACCCCGCCGGGATTGCGGTTACGGCGCAGCCCCTCCGTCAGCGTGGTGGCGAGATTGGTCGTGCGCAGGGCTTCGGCGTCGCTCAGTGTCGCGGCAGGGGTCAGGGCATTGATGCACTCGATCTCCGACCGGCGGGTCGCCTCGGTTATCTGTTGGCGTAACGGTGACGGGGCGGCGATTTTTCCAGCAAAATCTTTGAAAAGCAGCATGAGGGTACTTCCACCAGGAAACAGCGTTCCGGAGACAGTGCCTCAACAGGATATAATTTGTCTAGGATAATATACGATTCTGTTTCGCGCGCCGTTTAGTCCCATAAATCGCGTAGAGTCGATGGTCTTTCGGGGCGTTTCTAGCCCTCCCTGCGCTCCCGGATCACGCGCACGGAAATGGCAGCAGCATCAAGGATATGCTGACGGGTCAGGCGGGCAACTTCCTCCGCATCGCGCTTGCGGCAGGCCTGCATGATGGCTTCATGCTCGATATCCGTCAGGTCCTTGCGGCCTTCCAGTTCAAGATGGCTGCGGATGTAGCGGGTCAGGCGCACATGCAGGTCATCAATCATTTCCAGCAGGCGCGGACGCTGCGCCGCGGCATAGATCGCATTGTGAAAGGCGCGGTTCAGGTCGCCCAGCCCGTGCTGGGTCGGGTTGGCGTTCGTGCCGTTTACAAAGGCTTCGTAAGCATCCTCGATCCGCGCCAGATCGACGCGCGACATGCGGCCTACGGCATGGCGGGCGGCCATTTCTTCCAGCGAGGCACGGATTTCGGAATATTCAATGATATCGTCTTCCGTCATGCCCGTGACCATGGCGCCCCGGTTGGGCATGAACGTGACCAGCCCTTCGGCTTCCAGCCGTTTCAGCGCCTCACGCACGGGGATGATGCTGGTCCCGAACCCTTCAGCCAGTTCTGATTGCGGCAGCGCCAGACCCGCCGGTAGCGTGCCGCCCAGAATGGCGTTGCGCAGTGCGGTTCCTACGGTTGTGGATGCGGCCCCCCGTTTACGACCGGTTTCAGTTTCAAAGATGGAAGAGGGCAGCATGCGCATTTTTCCTTTCGCGCGGGTTTGTATCAACACGTCCCTGTCAGGAAAAACATGGACCCGAAAGTGACGGGTTCATGTGGTCGATGGCGCGGCGTGTAATAGACTGTCCACCTGTTGTTTGAATAGTCATCTCTGGATTATATAAGAAAGCAGAGATATTATATAGAATGCAGCGAAAAGCGTCAAAAGGATTTGCCGCAGCCGTCTGTCGGTAACCGCTTCACCAGAAGGGAATGATGACTCTGTTGAAGAGAGGCCGCATGACCGAACTGTGCGCTGTCACTCTGGCATGATGGACTGGAAAACAGGTGGCGGCTTGCTTTGGTACCGCCCAATCTGACAGCACTTCTCAGGTAATGTCGGATCGGATGGAACGGCCCGGTGTCAGGTGGGCTTGCGCCAGTTTATTATCTGTCGGCATCAGCGCCGGTCTGCGGCAGGAGCTTCCGGCCATGTACCAGACCACAACAGGTTGGTGGCTGTAATGGGTGTCATGGCGAAGCTTCCGTTATTTTGTGAGTTTCTCTTTACCCAACAAAGAAAAAACGAAATCCGTAAACGAAGACATTAACCGGTGGGCGATACTTTAAGTAAGAAGCAGGCCAATATCACGACCGGCGGGATAGGGGCTGACACAGCATCACAACTCCGTGTTCAGGGGAGGGGAGAAGGACCAGCCTCTCGCACCGCCTACGGAAATATCCTTATATTTTAAGGATATTCATTCAGGAGAACATCATGGGACGCGTCTCGGGAAAAGTAGCGCTTGTTACAGGGGCCGCACTTGGTATTGGCAAGGCTACGGCCCTGCTGCTGGCACGTGAAGGTGCGAAGGTCGTTATCGCCGACCTCAAGGAAGAAGAAGGGCATGCCGCCGTGGCCGAGGTCGAGGCCGCCGGGGGGGAGGCCCTGTTCGTTTCCCTGAATGTCACGCAGGAGGAGGACTGGAAAAAAGCCATCGAAGCCATTACCGCAAAGTTCGGCGGTCTGGATATCGCGGTCAATAATGCCGGTATCCTGTATAATGGCTCGGTCGAGGAAACCAGTCTGGCCGACTGGCGGCGCGTGCAGTCGGTCAATCTGGACGGCGTGTTTCTGGGGACCCGTTATGCGGTGGAAGCCATGAAGCCGCGTGGCGCCGGTTCCATCATCAACCTTTCCTCCATCGAGGGGCTGATCGGTGATCCGACCCTTGCCGCCTATAACGCCAGCAAGGGCGGCGTGCGGCTGTTTACCAAATCGGCGGCGCTGCACTGCGCGCGCGCGGGTTACAGGATCCGCGTCAATTCCATCCATCCCGGCTATATCTGGACACCAATGGTGCAGGGCTTCACGTCGGCCACGCCCGATCAGGTGGCAGCCCGGCAGAAACTGATCGACCTGCATCCGCTGGGTCATCTGGGCGAACCGGATGATATTGCCTATGGCATCCTGTTCCTTGCATCCGATGAATCCAAGTTCATGACGGGTAGTGAACTGGTCATCGATGGCGGCTATACGGCACAGTAAACCCTGTTCATGCCAGACCCCGGTTTGCCGTTCCGTCTGGCGTTCGGCAGTGACGTTCCCGGTGTGACTGCTCCTTTCATTGCGATGGAAAGGGGTAGCCTGCGGCATACTAATACCCGGTGCCAAATGGTGTGCGGGAGCAAATTGTCTGACCAGGAGTCCCTTCGGCCACTCCATCCTGTCGGAGCAGTGACCGGGAACATAAAATGTGAAGAAGGCAGGACGATCAGCGCGTCATTGCCTTGAAATTGCGGGTCTGTTCGGTCAGGGCGGTTTCAACCGGCAGGCGCTCCATGCTCGATGCCCCGTAGAAGCCATGACAGTCGGGGCAGGCTGACAATACTTTCTGCGCATCCGCGGGCATGGCGATCGGGCCGCCGTGACAAAGGATGATGATATCGGAGCGCACGCCACGCGCGGCTTCCGTAATCGCGTTGATCCGTTCGATCGAATCTTCCAGCGTGAAGGCCGTTTCCGCCCCGATCGCGCCACCCGTGGTCAGGCCCATATGGGCAACCAGCACATCCGCGCCCGCTTTTGCCATGTCCACCGCCTGCGCCGGATCGAAA
Source organism: Komagataeibacter saccharivorans (assembly GCF_003207825.1). Taxonomy (GTDB): domain Bacteria; phylum Pseudomonadota; class Alphaproteobacteria; order Acetobacterales; family Acetobacteraceae; genus Komagataeibacter; species Komagataeibacter saccharivorans. The sequence continues at coordinate 78,516 of NZ_NKTY01000006.1, forward strand.
ACGTAAGGCGTGGTCAGCATGTCCTTGCGGTTGGCGCGGGCGACGACATCGACCTCAAGGCTGTAACTCATTCCGGTTTCTTCAAGGTTCTTGCGGAAATTGCCGTCAATCAGCCCAACGGTCGGAAAGTTCTGGATGCCCGAAAAGCCCACCCGCTTCACATCGTCCAGAAACACGTCAAAATCCACGAATGGATCGGTGCCGTTTACGCCTGCAAGTACCGGGGTATGTGGCACGACCGGCAATACCTCACGCGCCATTTCCATAACGATCTGGTTGGCGTTGCCATAGGCCAGAATGCCCGCCAGCGAACCGCGTCCCGCCATGCGGTAGCGACCGGAATTGTAAATGACGATCAGGTCGATGCCGCCCGCGGCCTCGCATTTGGCGGAAAGTCCGGTCCCGGCACCGCCGCCGACAATGGGCTGGCGTGCGGCAATCATGGCACGGAATTTCTTCAGGATTTCACTACGGGGAATGCTGGGCATTATCTGGGTTCTCCTTGAATATGTCTGAAAAAGCATGCGCCAGCGTGTCGGCAAAGGCCGGGTCGTTGATCGCATGGGGAAGACGGATCAGCCTGCGCTGTGGGGTCTGGTGCACGGTGTGCTCCAGTGCGGCATAAAAAGCCTCATCGGCTTCTGGGTCGTAAAAGGGCGCGCCGGGACGGTCGAGTATGGAAAACCCGCCTTCGGGGTAGAAAAAGCGGACCTCTCCCATGCACTGGTTCAGTTGCTGGCCGATCATCCGGCCCATTGCGGCGCATTCGTCCGCATTTGTGCGCATAAGGGTGATCTGGGGATTATGTTCGACAAATATGCGCCCGCGGTAACATTCGGGCACTGTGGCCCGTGCACCGAAATTGACCATGTCCAGCCCGCCACAACTGCCGATATAGGGCCGCTTCGTACGGATGACCGCGCCAAGTCGGTCCGTATCGCACGGGAAAATACCACCGGCGATCAGATCGCAGTATTCGGTCAGGGTTACATCCATAAAACCACGGATCATCCCTTCATCCGCCAGCCGTTCCATGGCGCGACCACCCGTGCCCGTGGCGTGAAAGACCAGACAGTCAAACTGCGGCGACAATTGATGCACGATCCGGTCAACGCAGGGTGTGGTCACGCCAAACATGGTCAGCCCGATGGCTGGGCGGGGATCTGGCTGTGGCACGCACTTCATGCGCACCATCCCGACCATGGCATGCGCGGCATTGCACAGGATGATGCGTGACAGGCGGTTCAGCCCTTCCATATCCGTTACGGAATACAGCATCGCAATATCCGTCCCGCCCACATAGGGCGCGGTATTGCCCGATGCGATGGTCGAGACGATCAGTTTGGGTAGGCCGAGCGGGAGTGCCTGCATGGCAGGCGCAACCAGCGCCGTACCACCGGACCCGCCAATCGCGATCACCCCCAGCATATCCGTGCGCGCGCCAAGGTAGAGGCGCAGCGCCTCCGCCATGGCCCCGATGGAACGCCCGCGATCGCCGGTAAAAACGGCTTTCTGCCCACCGGGATGAAAGCCTGCAACGGTCCGGGCGCTGACATCAGCAGGGGCAGCGTGCTCGCGTGTGCTGATATCGACAATGCGGGGTATCACGTCACTTTCGCGCAGAAGTCGTGCGATATAGTCCAGTTCGGCATGCTTGGTATCGCAGGTGCCAAGGATATAGACGCAGCCGGAATCCATATCACGCATCCGTACGGCGTGCGCTTATCTGGGCCAGCACGATCGCCACGCCGCCCGTGGCGCACAGCCCGCCCAGCAGGAAGACAATGTCATACCCGAACCGGTCTGCCAGCAGTCCAGCCAGCGGTCCCGTCGCGCCATAGGCCAGATCCTGAAACGCGGAAAAGCCGCCCAGTGCCGCGCCACGCATATGGGGGTCAACCCGATGCACGACCTCCACCCCAAGGGAGGGAAAGACCATGGAACATCCCGCGCCCGTCAGCACTGCGCCAGCAAAGGCAATAAGGGGGGTAGGCGCGTACCACAGCAGATACTGCCCCGCCGCTTCGACCATAAGCGAGAACAGGGCCACCTTCAGCCCGCCAATCCGGTCCGGCAGATGCCCGCAGGCGAAGCGCCCGGCAACAAAAGCCAGCCCGAAACAGGTCAGCCCGAACCCGGCATAGGACCAGTGCGCATGAATGAAACGCAGCGGCAGGAAGGCCCCCAGTGCTGCGAACCCGACCCCCTGAAGGGCGACGGCGATGCCCTGCCAGCGGATCGTGCCCAGAATGCGCCAGAACGATGGCCGCGCGCCTGCATGGGGAACGCAGGCCGGAACATCCTGCACCAGCCCCAGACCAATCAGCGGCAGTGCCGCCGAAAGCACCATAAGCGCACCGATGCCCCAGTGTTCGTACACGACCAGCCCGATCGGTCCCCCCACCGCGAAGGCGCCATACATGGCTGCCCCCGTCCATGCCAGCACGCGGCCCGCGCGCTGCTGGCCCATAAGCCCGATCCCCCAGCCCAGCATGCCCACGATGGTCAGGCTTTCACCAATCCCGAGCAGCAGGCGGCCGGCCAGCAGGATGATGTAACGTGCTGCTTCAGGCAGGGCTGTCAGACCGGAAAGCGCGCAGATCAGGCTGGCCGCGACATAAAGGGCAAGCCCCGTGCGCATGCATGGGCGGCCGCCCTTCGTATCCGCAAGGACACCGGCATGATTGCGGCTGAGGATGGTGGAAAAGAACGCAATCCCCACGGCCAGTCCCGCCAGCCCGTTGCCGTAACCCGGCCAGTGCAGGATCGATACGGGTATGGCCGCCAGCGGGAGTGCCACGGCCATGTAGGAAAGGAACAGCGCTACCGCAAGCCGCCCCAGAAGGCGCAGGGGGGCGGGATCAGATTTCACGGGTGATGCGCACATGCGGCGGCTCGGACAATGCGGTTTCGAATACCTGCGCCATGGCGCGGAAATGGGGCGTGGTTTCGTGTGCCGCCAGGGATTCGGGACTGCGCCAGCGTTCCACGAATACGAAGATGTTCGGGTTACTGACATCGCGGTGGCACTGGTAGGACAGGTTGGCCTGTTCGTGCCGCGATGCGGCAACGCAGCACTGGATGGCGTCCAGAGCCGCTTTTTCGTGTTCGGGACGGATATGGAAGGTGGCAATAACCGTAATGGGCTGCTCGGTCATGAGTATCCTCGGGCTGAAATCCCTGTCTGCGGGCAGCATAGGATGCTGTGACACTTTCCTTCCACGAAGAAAGTGTCACGTGACACTATTCTCCCATGCCGGTCCGCAGGCGATGCACGCGGCGTAGCGCCTCGGTCAGGTCGGGCAGGGCGGTGGGGCCAAGACACAGACGTATCCCGGCGTTATCCACTCCTTCCGGGTTCGCCATGAAGGGGTGTAGCGATGTTACGCGCACATCCTCCTCCGCGGCCATGGCTTCCAGTTCTTCGCTGCGTTTCCTGCACAACGGCATCCATATATGAAAGGCGTCATAAGCTGGTGGCACGACAGAAGGCCCCATGATGCGTAGTGCAATATCACGACGCCGCTGCGCTTCCCCCCGCAGGGACTGGCGTACGGAAGCTGCCGTGCCGTCCTGCATCCATTGCGCCATCATGGCGTAGGAAAGCGGTGCGATCATGAGCGATGAATTCAGCAGGGCCGCACGCGCCGCACTCAAAAATGCCGCAGGCGGAACCAGCGTGCCGATACGCAGGCCCGGACTAAGCGTCTTGGACAGGCTGTTGACGTAAAAAACCCGTTCGGGTGCCAGTGTCACAAGCGGTGGCAGGTCGGGATCGTTTGCGCAGTCATAGACATCATCTTCGATAATCAGGGCGTCATACCGGCGGCACAGGGAAACGATGGCCAGCCTGCGCGCCCGGTCCATGGTGGCCGTGGTCGGGTTGTGCATGGTGGGGGTGACATACACGAGACATCGGCCGGCGGCATGACGGTGCAATGCGCGTTCAAGCCCATCGGGCAGCAGGCCCTGCCGGTCCATTGGCAGGCCGTGGGGGGTAAGTCCACCCTGACGGATCAGGGTCAGCATGCCGGGATAGGTCAGTTCCTCGGTCAGGATTGCGGTTGATGCCGGTCGTGCCGCCGCCAGTGCGACGCCCAGCGCCTGCTGCGCGCCGCTGGCCAGTAACAGGCGCTCAGGCGACAGGTCCATGCCCAGTTCCGCCAGCCAGTGGCTCATGATGCGGCGGTGTTCGATATGACCGGCGACGGGTGGATAGACATTGAACAGGGCCGGATCGACCGTTCGCGCCAGACGGGAAAGCGTGCGGGTCAGTGCTTTGTCACTGAACATGGGTGGCGGCATATTGGCCGACAGGTCCAGCACCCGCCCCGTGCCACCGGGGCGGGAGGCGACGAATGTGCCCCGCCCGCGTATGCTGCGCACCAGTCCACGCCGTTCCAGCATGGCATAGGCGCGCGTGACGCTGCCAATACCGATGCCCAGCCGCCATGCCAGATCGCGGTGCGCGGGCAGGCGGTCCCCCGCATCCAGCTTTTCCGCCAGTATGTCACCGGCCAGCGCATCGGCCAGTCGTTCAGCCGGGGGCGTATCACCTGCGGGAAGATGCGCATGCCAGGGGGAGCGCAGGCGCATGGTCGTTCTGCCTGTCCTGTTACGGGTCTGCCTGCCATAGCAGGTCATGCGGTGGGGCGGAATATGCGGTTCATGGCTACCGGTTCCGGCTGATCCTGTTACGATTTCATTACGGATGCGCAGCGCGCGACAGGAAAGCGGGGTAGGGAACTTGGCCCAACAACATAAGGCAGCGGGCGGCAGGATTCAGGGTATGAGACCGCTGGTCATTATGGCTGGCCTGTTTTTCATTATCGGGTTCGTGACATGGCTGAACGGCCCGCTGATTACATTCGTGCAGGTCGCCTTTGGCCTCGGGCCGGTCGGGGCCTTTCTTGTGCCGATGTGCTTTTACCTGTCCTACCTGTTCTGCGCCGCCCCCGCCATGGGGCTGGCGCGGCGGACCGGGCTGCGTAACGGGATTGCCATGGCACTGGGGGTCATGGCGGCAGGCACGCTTGTATTTGGCGAATGCGTGGGGCGGCGATGGTATCCCGGCGCATTGGGTGGCCTGTCCATTCTGGGGGCGGGGCTGACGCTCCTGCAGGTTACGGTCAATCCCTACGTCGCGCTGCTGGGTACCGCAGGGCAGGCGGCGCGCCGTATTGCGATCATGGGGATTGCCAATAAGGTATCCGGTATTATCGCACCTGTATTATTTTCTATTCTGGTTATACGTGATATCGGCGGGGTTGCAGACCGTCTGCATGATGCGGGCAGCGCGCAGGCGCGTGAGACGGTTCTGGCGGCTTTTGCTCATGCGGTGGTGGTTCCCTATCGCTGCATGGCGGTTGTGCTGCTGGTTGTGGCTTTTGGCTTACGTCATGTCGGGCTGCCTGATATCCGTCTGCGCGATGCGGCAGCCGCTTCCCTGCCCCGAAGGGAGGGACCTGCCCCACGTATGGGCGCGCTGGCGTGGGCCGGGATCGTGGTGGTGTTCGTCTATGTGGGCGTTGAGGTCCTGGCGGGTGACGGGGTTGGTCTTTATGGCAGCCATGTCGGGTTATCGCTGGGGCAGACCCGTTTCCTGACCTCCGTCACACTGGCGGGCATGCTGTGTGGTTATCTGCTGGGTACGGTTCTTGTGCCTGCCATGTGCAGCCAGCTTGCCTATCTGGCGCTGTCTGCCGTGCTTGGCATGGTGCTTTGCCTCGGGGTCGCGTTCCTGCATGGCGTATGGTCGGTCGCGTGCGTGACGCTGCTGGGGCTGGCCAATGCCATGATGATGCCGATCCTGTTTCCCCTTGTCCTGCATCTGGCGGGGCACAGGCAGTCTCAGGCCACGATGTTGCTGGTCATGGCGTTCTGTGGCGGCGGGGTCATGCCGCAGGTTTTTGCTTTACTGATCGGAATTGTCGGGCTGAAGCCTGCCTTTGCCGGGCTTGTCATGGGCTCTTATGGTGTTGTCCTGCTCTATGCGCTGCTGCTGCGGCGACGTGTCCGGGGCGGAACGTCGGGTTCGGATTTGGGGGTACTGTCATAATCAGGCACCATGCTGTCCCTGCCGTTCTGGAAAACATGCGCCATGTTCCCTCTCCGTCATTTCAGGTCTGGTTTTTTCCTGCTGTCCATGGGGATGATGGGCATGGCGGGGCACGCGTGCGCCGCACCGGCCCTTATGCCGCAGCCGGTTTCATGGCAGCTCGCGCCCGGCAACATCCCGCTTGTGGGTGGCGTGCGGATTGAATGGCAGGGCGTTCGTTCCGCCATGCTGGATCGTGCGGCGGAACGTTTTGCCCGGCGTCTGGCGGTGCTCTCCGCCCGTGATGCCGTGGCGGGGCAGCAGGCGGGGCTTACGGTACGCATCCAGTGTCAGGCCGCTGATCCGGAGCTGCTGTCCGTCCATATGAAAGAACATTACCATCTGCGGACCGGTTCAGACGGCGCGACGCTGGTGGCCGATGGCCCTGCTGGCGTGCTGCGTGGGCTGAGTACCCTGCTGCAACTGGTGGAGCGGCAGGAGGCCGGTCCGGTACTCGATGCCGCCGTGATTGATGACAGTCCACGTTTCGCATGGCGCGGCATTCTTGTGGATGTCAGCCGCCATTTCATGTCGGTCGCAGCGCTGGAGCGGCAACTGGACATGATGGAACTGACCAGGCTGAATGTCCTGCACCTCCATCTTTCGGATGGACAGGGATTCCGCGTGGAAAGCATGCTCTATCCACGCCTGCAGCAGGTGGCGTCCCATGGGGAATATTATACCCGCCAGCAGGTGCGCGACCTTGTTTCCTACGCGGCGGACCGGGGCATCCGCATCGTGCCGGAATTCGATACGCCGGGGCACAGTTACGCGCTGGTGCAGGCCTATCCCGAATATGCGGCCCAGCCGATAACGACCCCTATGGACCCCAAACGGGTTGTCCGCGCGGCCATCGATCCGTCCAATCCGCAGACCTATGTTTTCCTCTCCCGGCTGTATCATGAAATGGTCGGCCTGTTTCCCGATGCCTATTTTCATGTGGGCGGTGATGAGGTGCGTCCCGATGAGTGGACGGGCAACCCGCGTATCAGCGCCTTCATGAAACAGCATGGTTATGCCAGCACCGCTGCCCTGCAGGCGGCCTTTACCGCGCGGGTGCAGTCAATGCTGGCCCGGGACGGCAGGATCATGATGGGGTGGGATGAACTGATCGACGCCCCCGTGCCCGCCAGCATCGTGATCGAGCCGTGGCGCGGATCACGCTACACCGCTGCGGCAACGGCGGCCGGGCATCCGGTCGTGGTGTCAGCGGGGTATTATCTGGACCTGCTGCTGCCTGCGGTGGAGCATTACCGTGTTGATCCGCTCGACCCGCAGGGAAACGGCCTGCCGCCCGATCAGGTGGCGCAGGCCCATGCCCCGTTTCTGGATGCCTTCACGCTTGATCCCGCCGCCCGCATGACACCGGCGCAGGATAGTCTGGTCATGGGGGCGGAAGCCCCGTTATGGACGGAAATCGTGACGGAGGAGATGCTCGATACCCGTCTGTGGCCCCGTTGTGCCGCGCTGGCGGAGCGGTTCTGGTCGCCCGCCACGGTGCGCGATGAAAACAGCCTTGCCGTCCGCCTGCCCATCGTGCAGTCGGAACTGGAGATACTGGGCAACCATGCCGCGACCGACAGCCACCGCATGATGCTGCGTCTGGCGCCCGATGATGCGACACCCTTTGCCGTTCTGCTGTCCGTTACCAGTCCGGTGCGTAATTATGCCCATAATCACGTATTTGGTCCCAGCCGTATTACACCAACGCCAGTTCGCCCGCCGCAGGACAGGGCCGCCGATATTGCCGCCCCGGACAGTTTTGCCGCCGCCGCTTTTGAACGTGATGTGCGCGCTTATGTCGCGGGCCAGCATGATCTGGCTGCCAGCCTGCGGGTCCGGCTGGAAAACTGGCGCGGGAATGACATCCGCCTGCAGCGTCTGGCCCGGATCGATCCTGCCCTGCGGGAAGTCCTGCCTGCATCCGCCCTGCTGGCGCAACTGGCGCAGGCCGGGCTTGATGCGCTGGATGGCGGGAGGGATGGCTGGCAGGCAGGGGCCACGGACGCCCTTGAAAAGGCCCGGACCCAGTCCGATGCCTCGGCGTCCATACTGAAGGTGCGCGCCAGCGCGCAGCCGCCTGGTGATCTGGTGCAGGATATTGCGCCAGCCATCGCGCTGCTTGTTCAGGCTGCAGTGCAGGTACATGAAATCAGGGCAGGCTAAATCTGTTTTTCAGAAGCGGTGGAGGCAGTCGTGGAGGCGACAATAATTGGTACACGGACAGCAGCGGCATGAAGGCACCTGCCGTTAACCGGCATCCAGCGCGATGGCAGCAGCGGTTGCCACATCCCGGCGCAGGGAAATGACATTGCCGTGCCCATCGGGGTGGACGCGGTTGGTCAGGATCAGCACGTAGCTGTCACTTTGCGGATCTATCCATAACGACGTGCCGGTAAAGCCGGTATGACCGAAAGACCCTACGGGAAAACGGTCGCCCCGCGCGCTGGAATAATGGGTGTCGATATCCCATCCCAGCCCCCGCAGGTCGCTTTTTCCAGCCGGTTGCTGCGGCGTGGTCATGAGCAGTACGGTATCGCGTCGCAGGGGAAAGAACGTGCCATGACGTCCTGCGCGACAGTCGAGCAGCGCCTGCGCATAGCGGCACATATCATCGGCATTGGAAAAAAGCCCCGCATGGCCCGCAATCCCACCCATGCGGCGGGTGGTCGGGTCATGCACGATCCCGCGGAGCATCTGGCCATTTTCATCCACCTGCGTCGGGGCGATGCGCGACCGGAGGCTGGCATCGGGCAGAAAACAGGAATGGGATAGACCCATCGGACGCAGGATATGCCCGGTGGCATAAGCCGCCAGCGACTGGCCGGTAAGTTTTTCGACCATAAAGCCAAGGGTCAGGTAATTGATGTCGCTATAGACGAATTTCTGCCCGGCGGGCTGGTCGGGGCGGGTGTTCATGGTGCGGCTGTAGGCCTGTGCGCGCCCCTGCCAGTGTTCGGTCAGGTCAAGGTCCGGCGGCAGGCCGGAATAATGGGTCAGGAGATGGCGGACGGTAATGTCCTGTTTACCCTGTGCCGTGAATTCCGGCAGGTAGGTGCTGACCGGTGTATCCAGACCGATCTGCCCCTTTTCCCATAACTGCATGATACAGGGCGCGGTAATGAGCGCCTTGGTCAACGATGCCATATCGAACACCGTGTCCCATGTCATGGGTTCGGGCGCCGGACTTATGGCGCGCTGGCCATACACGGCCTTATGGACAATACGGCCGGCATGACCGATGGCGCAGACGACGCCCGGCGTTTCGTGGCTGCTGACTGCGTGGCGCAGGCGATCGTCCACTGCTGTCATGTCCATCGTTCGGGCCGGCGCCCTGCGCGGCAGGCATGTGGACAGGACCAGTCCCATGCCGACACCCATTGCCATGCGTCGGCTGGGGGAATGGACAGGGCGGTGGGACATGATCCAGATCCTTGCGGGAAAACCGATGCGCGAATGCGGGACAGGATAGCGTCGGCATGCCAATCCGCACCATCCGGAATCTCCATCCATTTCATGCAGGCGTGAAGGGAGCAGGATGGGACGCATCCCGGCCTGACCCGGACCGGATGCTCAGGTTTAATGGTCACGCTGGATGGGTGGGACTGGTTTTTATGGCGGTAAATCAGGGCTGTCTCACGGCCATCCGGCAGTCAGGCAGGCTTTTACGTCGACCCGCGCATGCAGTGTTCGCACTAGCCGACTGGTGGCCGTCGTTATGCGTGATACCGCCAGATACGGGTATGATGGACGGAAGGGGAAAGATCAGTCCATCGCCGCTTCAAGCAGGGAAAACTGTGCGGGCGCGTAAACGGTAATGCCATGACGTTGCAGCAACGCGGTCGTCACGCCCTGTCCCGCATGGCGCGTGCCGCTAAACTGGCCATCGTAGATAAAGCTGCTGCCACAGGACGGGCTGCCATCCATCAGCAGGGCCAGCGCGCAGTTGTGCCGCCGTGCCATCTCCAGTGTCTTATGGGCTCCCTCAACAAACTGCGCGGATACGTCGCGGCCCGTTATTTCATAAACGTGATCATGTCCGTCGAGTACCGCAATGCCATCCCCGCCGCAGGCGATTTCGGCGGCGGGTCTGGGAATGGGCATTCCGGCTGCCGTTTCGGGGCAGAAAGCGATCACCCGCCCTTCGGCCTGCCAGCGCGTCAGACTTGCATGCTCCAGCAGCCGTGCCGCGCCATCGTATCTTACGGGCTGACCGGACAGGCAGCCGCTGATCAGCAGGTTTGGTTTCATGGCACGAGTTTTACATATCACTTGGCGTGGTGAAACCGGACAAATGATACAGGTGGGGAATCGCCAGAGGCAGGCAGGAGAGTGCCGCATAATGATGCAGAACATTCACTGACTACAATTTCCGGGGGTATTTTATGGGGTAAAATGTCGAGGAAAATATTTCATTTTCAACGACTTGAAGGGTCGCTGGAGGTCTGGGCGGGAATCGAACCCACATTCGCGGATTTGCAGTCCGCTGCATCACCATTCTGCCACCAGACCTCGGCGACATGGGGGCTATATCTGCCGAAATGTGCTTCAGGTCAAGCCGTTGTGTGCAGCCTTGCCGTTGTTTCTATGCAAAACCGGCGCATAAATAGGAAAAAGCCGGAAAAAAATCTGCCCGTCCGGTCGGGCTGCCGATCCTGACCGCGTTCGGCACCGTGTTTCAAGGAACCGTTATGGACAAGACAGACCCCGATTACGCGCCTCTTGATTTTGCCGCGGCCCGACAGCGGATGGTGGATGCCCAGATCCGTCCGGCACAGGTCAGCAATCCGGACGTGGTCGCCGCCATGCGTGCCCTGCCGCGCGAACAGGCCGTGCCGGACGCATTGCGGGCCTTTGCCTATGCCGATCGCTGCCTGCCGCTGGGGGATGAACGCTACCTGACCGAGCCCCGCGTAACCGGACGCATGTTGCAGGTGTGTGAAATACGCCATGGGGAGCGCGTTCTGGTCGTGGGGGCAGGAACGGGGTATCTGGCCGCGCTCCTGTCCACCATGGGGCAGGGGCTGGATGTCACGGCGCTCGAATCCGACCGGACGCTGGCGGATATCGGCAGGGCGCTGTGCTTTACCTGGGCGCCTGATGTGCACTGGCATGAGGGACCGCTGGTCAGGGGAATGGCGGAAAACGCACCGTATGACCTGATCGTGATTGATGGTGCGGTCCGGCATGTGCCCCCGGCCCTGCTGGAACAACTGGCGGAGGGGGGGCGGGTCATTGCCCCCATCTGCCCGGATTCGGGCGTCACCACGGTCAGCCGCATTGTCCGCACCCCGCAGGGGAGTGCTGCACAGCCCCTGTTCGATGCCGCCGTGCCGCTGTTGCCTGAACTAGAACCTGCTCCCGCTTTTGTGTTCTGACCGGCAGCGCGGTTAACGCATGCGCAACATCCTGCCGCTAGAGACGATGTGCGGGCGTCTGGCCCCGTATCGTATCAGCCGGGGCAGGAGGGCGCATGCGGGGAAACTGGGCCATCAGTGCGGGCAGTGCCGCTGTTCTGTGTTGCGGCACGGCGCTGGGGCGTGAGCCCCAGCCCGGAACCGGCGCGAAGGAGATACCGCACACGCTGAAGGATGCGCTGGCGGCAGCATATCTGACCAACCCCGTCCTGCGGCAGGAACGCGCCACGCTGCGCGCAACGGATGAACAGGTACCGCAGGCGCTGGGCGGATGGCGGCCCACCATCACCGGCACCGCCAACATGTCCTATTATTCCGGTGTGATGCGGCTTGCGGGCACATCGGCTGAAAATGGTTATGCACGGCAATATGACAGTCCGGGTTATGCTGGCGGCGTCAGCATTTCCCAGCCGCTGTATACCGGGGGCAAGACCACCGCCACCACGCACAAGGCGCGCCATGCGGTCAGGGCCGAACGTGCGCGCCTGATCGCCGCCGAACAGCAGGTGCTGGCCGATGTGGTCAGTGCCTACGTCAATGTGGTGGAAGACCAGCAGATACTCAGTATCGACATCAATAACGAGCAGGTGTACGCCACCCAGCTACATGATACCGAACTGCGCGCCCGTGGGGGGGAGTTCACCCATACCGATGTGGCGCAGGCGCAGGGCGCGCTTGCCAATGCCCGGGCGATACGGCAACTGGCAGAAGGTACGTTGCAGGCAGATCGTGCCACCTTCCGGCAGGTCGTAGGCTGTGATGCAGCTGCGGACCTGACCCCGCCACAACCGCTGGTCCTGCCCATCCATGCCGAGCAGGACGCCATGACACAGGCCGTGCAGAACAATCCGCAGGTGATTGCGGCCCTGTTTGACGAAGCCGCCAAAAAAGATGCGGTGGGCGTGGCCTTTTCGGCCCTCATGCCCAATGTCAGCGCGCAGGCCGCGTATATGCATGCCATCAATCAGGATGAAGGCCGGTCGCTGGCCAATGACAAATACGCCATGGTCAGTGCGGCCATGCCCCTTTATCAGGGTGGGGGCGAGTATGCCGCCGTCCGCATGGCCCGGCAGCAGGCGGCGGAAGCAGCACGGGCCGTGGATGTCAGCCGCCGCGCGGCGGTCCAGCTTGCGGCGGCAAGCTGGCAGCGCATGCAGGCCAACCGCGCGGCGATAGAAAGCAACCGCGATGCCGTGGCCGCCGACAGTGTCGCCCTGCACGGCATGCAGCGGCAGGTCATTGTCGGCACGACATCGACGCTGGCCGTGCTCCAGCAGCAGGAAACCGTGCTTCAGGCCCAGATCGCGCTGGTGCGCAGCGTCGGCAATCTTGTCATCTCATCCTACCAGACTACGGCGGCCATAGGCAGGCTGACCGCGCGCGACCTGAACCTTGACGTGCCGCTATATGATGAAAGTGCCTACTACCGCGCGGTCCATGACCGGCTGTGGGGTATCAGCGATTATGCAACCGGCCAGCCGGGGCGCTGATCTTCCGCCGGTCTGAAAGGGTGGCGTGGAAACGCGGCTTCCCGCGCATGTTACCCCTGCAAGTGATCCATAAATGTCAAAACGATTGCACGGGTGGCGTTCCTTTCCCGTGGGTTTGGGGTATATCTGCCCTTGGCCGGGCGCGGTGTCCTGCCTTGCGTCTGATTATGGTGGATCTGGTTTTTCGTGATGCTTGACAAGTCGTTCTCCCCCGCTGGGACAGAAACTTCCCTCTATGCCCTGTGGGAGGCCAGCGGTGCCTTCGGCGCACAGCCGACCAGTCCGGCATCGCCGTACACCATCATGATCCCGCCACCCAACGTTACGGGCACGCTGCATATCGGTCACGCCCTGACCATGACGCTGCAGGATACGCTTATCCGCTGGCGCCGCATGCAGGGGCGCGACGTGCTGTGGCAGCCCGGCACCGATCACGCGGGTATCGCCACCCAGCTTGTGGTGGAACGGATGCTGCAGAAAGAAGGCACATCGCGGCAGGAAATGGGACGCGATGCCTTTGTCGAGCGCGTGTGGGACTGGAAGGCGCAGTCCGGCGGCGGCATCACCACGCAATTACGTCGCCTTGGCGGTTCGCTGGACTGGGAGCGTGAACGCTTCACCATGGATGAGGGCCTGTCCAGCGCGGTGAAGGAAGTGTTCGTCACCCTGTACCGTGAGGGGCTGATCTATCGCGACCGACGTCTGGTCAACTGGGACCCGGCCTTCCGTTCCGCCATCTCCGATCTGGAAGTCGACAACCGCGAAACACGCGGCAGCCTGTGGTATATCCGCTACCCCGTGGAGGGGCAGCCGGGCCGCACCATTACCGTCGCCACCACCCGTCCCGAAACCATGCTGGGTGACATGGCCGTAGCCGTCCATCCGGAGGACGAGCGCTTTGCCGACCTGATCGGCAGCAACGTCATCCTGCCGCTGACGGGGCGGCGTATTCCCATCGTGGCGGATGAACATTCCGATCCGACCAAGGGCAGCGGCGCGGTCAAGATCACGCCTGCCCATGACTTCAACGATTTCGAGGTCGGTCGCCGCCACGGGCTGGACATGCCCAGCATCCTTGATGAAGAAGCGTGCATCACACTGGCCGAAATCGGGGATGAACTGCGCGCGGAAGACGGTCTGGCTGACCCTGCATTCGTACGCACCCTTGCTGGCCTGCCGCGTGATGAGGCGCGCAAGGTCATGGTGGCCGAACTGGAACGGCTGGAATGGCTGGAAAAGATCGAGCCGCACACCAATCAGGTTCCCCATGCCGAACGCAGCGGCGTGGTGGTCGAACCGCGCCTGACCACGCAGTGGTACTGTGATGCCAGAACCCTTGCCGGTCCCGCGGTTGAAGCGGTCGAAAGCGGCAAGATCGAATTCGTGCCGCGCCAGTGGGAAAACACCTTTTACGCATGGATGCGTGATATCCAGCCCTGGTGCATCAGCCGTCAGTTGTGGTGGGGCCACCGCATCCCCGCATGGTACGGGCCGGACGGACATGTATTCGTCGCCCATGACGAAGCCGAAGCGGCAACGCAGGCCCGTGCCCATTACGGTCAGGATACCGACCTTACGCGTGATGACGATGTGCTGGACACGTGGTTCTCCTCCGCGCTGTGGCCGTTCTCGACCCTCGGCTGGCCGGAACAGACGCCGGAACTGGCGCGCTATTACCCGACCGACGTGCTTGTAACCGGGTTTGACATCATCTTCTTCTGGGTTGCGCGGATGATGATGATGGGCCTGCATTTCATGAAGGACGTTCCCTTCCGCAAGGTCTTCATCCACGGTCTGGTGCGTGATGAGCGTGGGCAGAAGATGTCCAAGTCCAAGGGCAACGGCATTGACCCGCTGGAACTGATCGACACCTATGGCGCGGATGCCATGCGCTTTTGCATCTGCTCGCTGACCGGTCTTGGCCGCGATGTGAAGTTGGGACGCAAGCGGGTGGAGGAATACCGTTCCTTCATGACCAAGATCTGGAATGCGGCGCGTTTTTGCGAAATGAATGGCGTCGCTCCGGTCAAAGGGTTCAGCCCCGCCAGCGTGCAGTCCCCGCTGGGCCGGTGGATACTGGCGGAACTGGCGCAGGCCACGGACGATGCGACAAAGGCGCTGGAATCCTTCCGCTTCGATGAATATGCCGGTGTCTGCTACCGCTTCGTCTGGAACTGCTTCTGTGACTGGTTCCTTGAACTGGCCAAGCCGGTCCTCGCTGCGGGGGATACCGCCGAAGCGATTGAAACGCGCGCCGTGGCGGCCCACGTTCTGGGCACCATCCTGCGCCTGTTGCAGCCGGTCACGCCGTTCATGACCGACCGGTTGTGGCAGCATTTCGGTTTCGGGGCGGAAGGCTCGCTCATTACCGCGCCGTGGCCCCGGCCTGAACATCTGGATGGAGCGCAGCAGGCACGCGATGAGGTGGAATGGCTGATCCGCTTCATTACCGCCATCCGTACCGTACGGTCGGAAATGAACGTGCCGCCGTCACGTCTGGCGCCGGTTCTGCTGCGTGATGCCGCACCGGTCACGGTAGGACGGACCGGTAAATGGGCGGAAGCGATCGGTCGGATGGCCCGCGTGTCCGAAGTGCTGCCACTGGAAGGCGAAATGCCGCAGGGTGCCGCGCAGCTTGTGGTTGATGAAGCAACGCTCGTCATTCCGCTGGCCGGGATTATCGACCTGTCGCAGGAACGGCAGCGGCTGGAAAAGGAATGTGCCAAGGTGGATGGTGAGATCGTCAAGGTCGAACGCAAGCTGGGCAATGCCGACTTCGTCGCCCGCGCCAAGCCCGAAGTCGTGGCTGAAAACCGTGAACGGCTTGAAACGTTCCAAGCCGAACGCCTGCGCCTTCAGGCGGCGCTGGCCCGCATCGCCTGATCCACGACATAAGGCCTGGATGAAAAGGGAAGCACGATGACCGCTCTCGCATTGGAAACACTGGTGATAGGTGGGGGCTGCTTCTGGTGTGTGGAAGCGCCGCTCAAGGAATTGCGCGGCGTGCATGCCATCGAACCGGGTTATGCCGGTGGTGAAACGCCTGATCCCACATATGAACAGGTCTGCACGGGGCGCACCGGCCATGCGGAGGTCGTGCGTGTGACCTTTGATCCCACCGAAATTTCCTGTGCCGATCTGCTGCGTATTTTCTTTGTCATGCACGATCCCACCACGCTGAACCGGCAGGGCAACGATGTGGGTACGCAATATCGTTCCGCCATTTACTGGCAGGGCGCGGAGCAGGAAAAGACAGCTTTCGCCGTTCGCGACGAGATGGACAAATCAGGCGTCTGGTCCAACCCGATTGTGACCGAGATCGCGCCGCTGGCCCATTTCTGGCCTGCGGAGGATTACCATCGTGATTACTTCGCGCGTAATCCGGGCAATCCCTTCTGTAGCGCGGTCATCCCGCCCAAAATCGCCAAGATGCGCCGCCTGTTCCGGGACCGGCTGGTGACAGCCGCCAGCTAGGGATCCTGCACGGATCGGCGCCCCTGTTTGCGCTGCGCACACAGAAAAAGGCCCATGCCGTTCTTTATGGGACAACCAGAGGGCGGCAATTCCCCGTTATCCTCGCACCGGTTTTCCCTGACCTGATACCTGTTCCCCATACGGGGCACAGGTAAGTCTGGCTGTTGCCGTTTCACGATTGCGGGATCGGCTGCCGTCCATGCACAGGGTCCAGCGGATGCGTGATGGCTACGATGCCGTCACTCGGCCTCATCATCAAGGAAAAGCTGGTCGGCTTCTTCGTCAAAATCGAACAGTTCCGCATAACGCGCCCAGCCGATCAGTGTCTGCAATGTCTGGCGGGCATAGGGGGGCGACATGCTGTCTTCCAGTTCATCGCGGAAGCGTTCGGCGCTGGCGCGATGGTTGGGGCGTTCGTCCAGAACGGCGCGGATGGTCCGCACCATGGGGATGTTGTGCAGCATGTTGTGCCACAGGATATGCTTGCGGATGTCATGCTCGCTCTGGACAAAACGCATGCCTTCGGGCGTGAGCAGGATGTCCCCGTCCTCCAGTTCCGCAAAACCCAGTAGTTGCAGGGATTCACCCAACGGGAAAAGATCATCCAGTTCCAGTTGCAGCCGGCTGGCCAGCAGGGGCAGGTCGGCGCGGCCATGCAGCGGGTCCGCAGCCAGCGTTTCCATCATGCCGACAAGCGTATTCATGGGCAGTTGGGGCAGGGGGACGGCATCGGCTGAAATCTGGACGCGTTTCAGGTCTGGGTCCGTCATGTCGGCTTCCGACACCACGGGCGCGCGACGGGTCATGAGCGCGTAGATACGGTCGACAAACTGGCGGAAGGCCAGATCTTCACGGTTACGCGGATGCTCAAAAGGCACCTGCAGTTCATGCGCCACCCGCCCCGGATTGGAGGAGAATATGAGGATACGGTCGCACATCAGCACCGCTTCCTCGATATTATGGGTCACGAGCAGGATCGACTGGATGGGCAGCTTTTTTTCGGCCCACAGTTCCACCAGATCCGTACGCAGGTTTTCCGCCGTAAGCACATCCAGCGCGGAAAACGGTTCATCCATCAGCAGCAGGTCCGGCTTGACCACCAGCGCACGGGCAAGCCCCACGCGCTGGCGCATGCCACCGGACAGTTCCTTCGGGTAGGCGTTTTCATACCCGCCCAGACCGATCAGGCTGATGGCGTCTTCCGCCAGTTTCAGGCGCTCGGCCGGGGGAACGCCCTGTGCTTCCAGCCCCAGTTCAACATTTTTCTGCACCGTCAGCCAGGGGAACAGCGCAAAGGACTGGAACACCATGGAAATGCCATCCGCGGGGCCGGTCAGCCTGCTGCCTTTCCAGATCACTTCGCCTGCCGTAGGTGGCAGCAGGCCCGCGATGATGCGCAGAAGGGTCGATTTGCCCGAACCTGAACGCCCCAGCAGCCCCACGATTTCGCCACTGCGTATGCTCAGGTTGACCCCGTCCAGAACCACAAGATCCGCCGAGCTTTCCTTGTGGTAAGCCTGTCGGCAGTCGATGATCCGGACAAGCTCCGTCCCTGTCGTCTGCCTGTTGGGGGCGGGGGGCTGCTGCATCATATACTCTCAGTCAAAAGTGAAATGCCGGGCGGCATAATTGGATAACGGACGCCACAGGGCGCGATTGAGCAGCAGCACGAAGGCGGCCATCACCACCATGCCCAGTCCAACCTGATCGGTCGCGCCCGCGACTGTCGCATGGGCGATATAGGCCCCAAGCCCCTGCGCGCTGAGCGTGGTGTCGCCCCAGCTTGCAACCTCGGTCGCGATTGCTGCATTCCATGCGCCGCCTGAAGCCGTCAGCGCCCCGGTTATGAAAAAAGGCGTCAGGCCCGGCAGCATCACGCGCCACCACCACAGCCAGCCCTTTACGTGGAAGTTCCGCGCCGCTTCCAGCAGGTCACCGGGATAGGATGACGCGCCTGCCACGACATTGAACAGGATATACCACTGCGTGCCCAGCAGCATGAGGGGCGTCAGCCAGATATTGCTGTTGAGATGCCAGTGCACGATCCCGACCACCACCAGCGGGAAGAACAGGTTGGCGGGGAAAGCCGCCATGAACTGCGCGGCCATCTGTGCCCTGCGGGCGCGGTTGGGGGACAGTCCCAGCCAGATTCCAAGCGGCACCCAGATCAGGGACGCAATGAAAACCGTAATCGCAACCCGCAGCAGCGTGAACCCGCCCAGCGTGATGACATGCGCGATCTGGCGCAGGGTGTAATGTGCGCTGCCGTAGACCCAGGTTTTCTCCCCTACCGTAACGGCAAACACGATCAGTGCCGCAATCCATGCCACGTCCACAACGCGGGAGGGAATGATCGGGCGTACCGGGGCGGAAGGCCGGCGGCCAAGCGCCAGCCAGCCGATGCGTGTCGCGATGTCGCCCGTGCGCAGGCAGATCTGGCGCAGCAGGTGGGTGCGGCGCAGCAGGCTCAGCACCCATGGATCGGGGGCGCTGACAGTGGCGCCATCGTCGGTCTGGAAGCGGGCGGACCATGCCACCAGCGGACGGAACAGCAACTGGTCATAGGCAAGGATTACGGCCAGCATCGCCACGATGGCGTAGAAAATGGCCCAGATATTGCGCTGTTCGATCGCCACGCCGACATAGGAACCTATGCCGGGCAGGGCGATGTCCGTGTTGCCGACGGTGATCGTTTCGGAATAGACGACCATGAACCATCCGCCCGACATGGAAATCATGGTGTTCCATACAAGCGAAGGAATGGCGAAGGGCACTTCCAGCCGCCAGAAGCGCTGCCACGGGGTCAGGCCGAAGCAGCGCGCCGCTTCTTCCAGATCAGGGGGCACGGTACGCAGCGCCTGATACATGGCAAAGGCCATGTTCCATGCCTGACTGGTAAAGATGGTGAAGATGGCGGCCAGTTCCGCCCCCATCATCCGGCCCGGAAACAGGCCAAGGAAAAAGACGACGGTAAAGGTAAGGAAGCCAAGGATCGGAACCGATTGCAGGATATCCAGCAGCGGGATCAGCACCTGTCCCGCGCGCCTGCTCTTGGCGGCCCACACCGCGTAGGTAAACGTAAAGACCAGCGATGCGCCAAGGGCTGCGAACATGCGCAGCGTCGTCCGCACTGCGTAGGCAGGCAGCCACAGGGGGCTGAGATGGATGGTCCCGGCCTCACTGGGTGGAATGGGCACCAGCATGTGCCGCCCTGCCGTGGCAATGACAACGGCCGCGGCCATGATCGCCAGCAGGCCGAGCAGGTCCGCGATATTGGGGCGGACGCGCAGGTTCCCTGACAGCCCGGTTTCCGTCACCCTGCCGTGCCCGTACTGCCAAATCCGCCTGCGCCGCGCTGCGTTTCCTCCAGTTCCGAATATTCGACCCATTCGCCGCGCACGACGGGGGCCAGTACCGCCTGTGCAATGCGCATGCCGCGTTCGACCACGAAATGCTCGCTGCCGGTGTTGAGGATGATGACGCCGATTTCGCCCCGGTAATCCTCATCAATCGTGCCGGGGGCATTGGGCAGGGTAATGCCATGCTTCAGCGCCAGACCGGAACGCGGGCGGATCTGGAGTTCGTATCCACGCGGCAATGCTACGCACAGGCCCGTGGGGATCAGCGCGCGTGCGCCCGCCCAGACCGTTACCGGATCGATCACGGCGGCCAGCAGGTCCATGCCAGCCGCGCCATCGGTCGCGTAGGCAGGCAGCGGCAGGTCCCGCGCATGGGCAAGGCGGCGGACACGGATGGGCTGGATGGAGAAACTCATGGCAGGGGTCCGTCAGGTAATTTCAGTCTCAGGTTGTGTATGCATGAATGTGGCGATTCGCGCGACCAGCCTGCGGGCGACCTGTGTCTTGTCCAGCCGGGGCCAGTGTTCGGCCCCGCTGGCGTCGATCAGTGTCACCTCGTTTTCCGTCCCGCCCATGATGCCGGTGGCCGGACTGACATCATTGGCGACGATCCAGTCACATCCCTTGCGCAGGCGCTTGGCGGTGGCGTGCGCAATGACATGTTCGGTTTCCGCCGCGAAACCGATGACCAGACGCGGACGCGCGGATGCAGACCGGCTGAGCGTGGCCAGAATATCGGGATTGGGGCTGAGGCGGAGTTCGGGCGGCCTGCCGTCATCCGTTTTCTTGATTTTCTGCGTGGCGGCGGCAATGTGCCAGTCCGCCACGGCGGCGGCGCATACGGCAATGTCGCATGGCAGGGCGCTGGTGCAGGCCGCAAGCATTTCCCGTGCCGTCTCGATGCGTATCACATGCATGCCGGGCGGGTCGGGCAGGGTGGTCGGCCCGCTGACCAGTGTGACATCCGCGCCCGCTTCCGCCAGCAGGCGCGCAATGGCATAGCCCTGCGTGCCCGATGAACGGTTGGCGAGGTAGCGCACCGGGTCAACCGGTTCATGCGTGGGGCCTGCCGTGACAAGCGCCCTGCGACCTGCCAGCGGGCGTTCCCCATCCAGCCTGTGCATGATGGCGGCAAGGATGGCGTCAGGCTCCGCCAGTCGTCCCGGCCCGGTTTCATTGCAGGCCATGCGTCCTGTGTCAGGCCCCACGAATTCCACGCCGCGCGCCCGCAGCGTGGCGGCATTGGCCTGCGTGGCGGGGTGTCCCCACATCCGCACATTCATCGCCGGTGCCACCAGAACGGGTGTGTCGGTGGCCAGGAGGACGGTGGTGGCCAGATCGTCGGCCTGTCCCGTGGCCATGCGGGCAAGCATGTTGGCGGTGGCGGGGCAGACCACGATCAGGTCACTGGCGCGGGACAGGGCGATATGTCCCATCTCGCTCTCATCGGTCAGGGAGAACAGGTCGGTGAAGACACGTTCCCCGCTCAGGGCCTGCAGCGCCATGGGGGGGACGAATCGCGCGCCCGCTTCCGTCAGGACCGTGCGGACGCGTATGCCCTGTTCACCCAGCCTGCGGATCAGGTCCAGCGCCTTGTAGGCGGCGATTCCCCCGCATACGATCAGCAGGACAGACCGATCCGCCCGCCCCGTCATCAGATGCGCCAGCCGGAATGGATGGCCGCGATTCCACCGGAAAGGTTCTGGTAGCTTACGCGTTCCAGCCCCGCTTCGCGCATCATGTCCGCCAGCGTTTCCTGATCGGGAAACATGCGGATGCTTTCGGCCAGATACTGGTAGCTTTCGCGGTCGCCCGCAATGGCCGCCCCCATGCGGGGCAGGACATGGAAGGACCATGCGTCGTAAACCGGCGCGAAGGCCGCCACCTGCACGCGGGAGAATTCAAGGCACAGGAACCGCCCGCCCGGTCGCAGGATGCGCCGTGCCTCGCGCAGGACCTGCAGCTTGTCCGTGCAGTTGCGCAGGCCAAAGGCGATGGACACGCGGTCAACCGAGTTGTCAGCCAGCGGAATCGCTTCCGCATCGACGGCAAGGAAGTTGAGGCCCGAAACCAGCCCACGGTCCAGCGCCCGGTTACGGCCAACGGTCAGCATGCTTACATTGATGTCGGACAGGATGGCGGGACCGCCGCCACCGCGCAGCCAGCCGAACGAGATATCGCCCGTGCCCCCGGCCAGGTCGAGCAGGGACAGATCGGGGTGGGGGGCGAGTTCGTTGACGAAAATCCGCTTCCACGCGCGATGGATGCCCAGCGACATCACGTCGTTCATGATGTCGTATTTGGAGGCAACGCTGTCAAAGACATCGCGGACGAGGGATTTCTTCTGCCGCAATGGCACATCGCGGAAGCCGAAATCGGTGGTATCCGCGTGGCGGTCATCGGGACGGCCTGCGGAAGGGGAGGGATGGTATGGCTGGCTATTGTCGGTCATGATGCACAGGTATAACCCCAGATGAGGCCATGCCGGAACTCCCTGAAGTCGAAACTGTGATGCGCGGGATGCGAGTGCATCTTGAAGGTCACACAATTTCCCACGCCAGCACGCACCATACCGGCCTGCGATGGCCATTTCCGCCCGGCCTGGCCAAAGCACTGTCGGGACGGCGGGTGGATGGATTCGCCCGGCGTGGCAAATATATTCTCATAACGTTGTCGGGCGGCATGGTTGCGCTGCTGCATCTGGGCATGTCGGGGCGCATCGTGCTGTCGCGCCCGGATGCGGATGAACCCGTGGTCCCGCCCGCCCGGCATGAACATCTGGTTATCGAAACACGCGAGGGCGCGCGTTGCGGGCTTGTCGATCCGCGCCGGTTCGGCATGGTCGATCTGGTCGCGGCGGACAAGGTGGAAACCCATCGTCTGCTGGCTGGCATGGGGCCGGAACCGCTGGGCAACCGCTTTGATGGCGCATGGCTTGCGCAGAAGGGCAGGGGGCGGCGCAGCAGCATCAAGGCCCTGCTGCTGGATCAGCGCGTCGTGGCGGGGTTGGGTAATATATATGTATCCGAAGCCCTGTTCCGGGCGCGCATCCATCCCGCACGCGCGGCAGGGGATGTAAGTGAGGCGGAATATGCCAGCCTCGTCACCCAGATACGCATCGTGCTGGAAGAAGCGATCGCCGCTGGCGGGTCAAGCCTGCGTGATTATGTGCAACCGGACGGGGAACTGGGTTATTTTCAGCATGCCTGGCGCGTCTATGGGCGTGAGGGGACGGGATGCCCGGAGTGTCCCGGTCCGCCGGGGTGTGACGGTGTGGTGCGGATCACCCAGTCCGGGCGGTCCACCTTCTTCTGTCCGCGCCTGCAGGCTGATGAAAACGATTTTGGTAAAGACTTGTCTTGACGAATGCCGTCAGGGTGGACTAGATCGCCAGCCTGATATGGGATGTCCGCAACGATCGGGTGGCGGACCGCCGTAACCTGATTTATGCAGATGAACTGAGAGCAATGGCCAATACAGCTTCCGCGCGTAAGCGCATCCGTCAGAACGAACGTCGCAACGCCCGCAACACGGCCCGCCTTTCGCGCGTGCGCACCTTCGTCAAGAAGGTCGAAGTGGCGATCGCTTCGGGCAAGAAGGACGACGCCGCTGTTGCCCTGCGCGCAGCCCAGCCGGAACTGCAGCGTGCGGTCGGCAAGGGTGTGCTGCATGCCAACACCGTTGCCCGCCGTATTTCCCGCCTGTCCGCCCGCATCAAGTCTCTTGCTGCGGCGTAAAATACGACCGGTTTCTTTCATCTGAAAGAATCACGGAAGTAATGAAGAAGGTCGTATATCGCCATTAGTGGTGATAGCGGCCTTTTTTGTTTTTCATGTCGTCCCGCTGTGATCGGGTTTTGACGAATCCGGGGCAGATTCCCGTTGCTTCGTCCGATTCCCTGCTCTAGTTTACGCGGATAATTTCAACGTCATCGGTAATCTTGGCCAGCAGGTCAGGGTGGTGGGTCGTATCCTGTGCGACTGGCCGCCTTGCGCGGGATTGACGGCGTTGCAGACTGTATGAATGAGCGGGGGTACGGGCGGCAGGTGCTGGCTGCGCGTGCCCTATGTAGCCGGGAGCGGATATGACGGGCGGACTGGAAGGCTATGACGCGGTTGCGGAAGCCAACGCACAGAAAAGCGTGCTCGCCATTCACTGGTCGCGCATCTGCGAACGGCTGAAGGTCGAAGTCGGTGAAGTCGAATACCGCACGTGGCTACGCCAGATCACGGTCGGCCCGGTGGATGAGGACGAGATCACCCTTTACCTGCCCACCCGATTCCTGCGTGACTGGGTGCGCGGGCAGTATGGTGACCGTCTTGGCACGCTGTGGAATGCCGAAGTGCCCGCCATCCGTCGCGTGGAACTTCAGGTCGCCCGACCGGATGCCGCGCCGGCTGAGCCCGTGGGCGAGGACGCGCCCACGCCGGATATTCCCGTAGCGCATGCCAGGCCGCCAGCGCTGGCGGCAGCACCCGCACCGGTCGAGGAACCGCGTCAGGCCGAGGTCCGCAGCGATCTGGCCGCCCCGCTGGACCCCCGCTTTACCTTCGATACCTTTGTGGTCGGCAAGCCGAACGAGTTTGCTTACGCCTGCGCACGCCGCGTGGCCGAGCGGCCCTCCAGCCCCGGATTCAATCCGCTGTTTCTGTATGGTGGCGTCGGGCTGGGCAAGACGCATCTCATGCATGCGATCGGTGCCGAGCTACTGCGTGAGGGGCGGGTTTCAGTCGCCTACATGTCGGCTGAAAAGTTCATGTACCGCTTCATCGCGGCCATCCGCTCCCAGTCCACGATGGAGTTCAAGGAGCAGTTGCGCTCGGTCGATGTGCTGATGATCGACGATCTCCAGTTCCTGATCGGCAAGGACAACACGCAGGAAGAATTCTTCCATACCTTCAATGCGCTGGTTGACGCCGGGCGGCAGATCGTCGTTTCCGCCGACAAGTCCCCCTCCGACCTGTCGGGGCTGGAGGACAGGCTGCGTACGCGTCTTGGCTGTGGCATGGTGGCGGATATCCACGCCACCACGTTTGAGCTGCGTATTTCCATTCTGGAAGCCAAGGCCACGGCCTCTGGCGTCATGGTGCCAGCCAAGGTGCTGGAATTCCTTGCGCACAAGATCACGTCCAACGTGCGTGAGCTCGAAGGCGCGCTGAACCGCCTGATCGCCCATGCCAACCTGTTTGGTCGCCCCGTCACGCTGGAGGCGACGCAGGATGTGCTGCATGACATCCTCAAGGCGCATGACCGGCGCGTCACCATCGAGGAAATCCAGCGCAAGGTGGCCGAACACTGGAATATCCGCCTGACCGACATGTCTTCCGCCCGCAGGGCGCGGGCCGTGGCGCGCCCGCGTCAGGTGGCGATGTATCTGGCCAAGCAGTTGACCAGCCGTTCCCTGCCCGAAATCGGCCGCAAGTTCGGCAATCGTGACCACACCACGGTCATGCACGCCGTATCGCGCGTGACGGAACTGATGGAACAGGACCCCGCCTTTGCCGAGGATGTGGAACTGCTGCGCCGCATGCTTGAAAGCTGACGGGCATTTCCCGTTCGCGCACCCCTTTACCGCTGTAACCCCCGCCTGCTAGATATGTCGGCCCCGCATGTTCGTATGGGCGGACGCAGCGGGGTGTGGAGGATATCGTACCGATGAAATTGAAGGCTGACCGCGTAACGCTGCTCAAGGCACTGGCCCATATCCAGAGCGTTGCCGAGAAGCGCAATACGATCCCCATTCTGGCGAACGTGCTGATCAACGTCGTCGATGGCGCCATGACCCTGACGGCGACCGACATGGAAATCGCGGTTGTCGAGCGCGTAGCGGCGGAAACGCTGCGTGATGGCGCTGTTACGGCGCCTGCCGCGGTGCTGTATGAAATTGTGCGCAAGCTGCCCGATGGTGCGCTGGTCGAACTGGATCACGCCGGGGGCGATGCGCCGCTGGGCCTGCGGGCAGGGCGGTTCGCGACAAGCCTGAATGTGCTGAGCGTGGACGATTTTCCGTCCATGATGGCGGGCAGCCTGCCGCATGAATTCCGTATTCCTGCCACCGTGCTGCGTGGTCTGATCGACCGCACCCGTTTCGCCATTTCCACGGAAGAGACGCGCTACTACCTCAACGGTATTTTCCTGCATGTGGCCGAAGGCGATGCGGGGCCGGTGCTGCGCGCGGTGGCCACGGACGGGCATCGTCTGGCCCGTGTCGAAACCGACCTGCCTGCGGGCAGCGCGGGCATGCCGGGCGTGATCGTGCCGCGCAAGACCGTGGGGGAGCTGCGCAAGCTGCTTGATGAAGGGGCGGAGCAGGTGGACGTGACCCTGTCCGATACCCGTATCCAGTTCTCCATTGGCAGCATCACCCTGACTTCCAAGCTGATCGACGGAACCTTTCCGGAATATGAGCGCGTGATTCCGCACGGAAATGACAAGATCCTGCGTGTGGGCAAGAAGATCTTTTCCGATGCCGTGGCCCGTGTGGCCGCGATCAGTCAGGAGCGTTCGCGCCCGGTCAAGCTGAGCATGACGCCCAACCTGCTTACTCTTTCCGCCGCCAGTCAGGATCAGGGCACGGCGACGGAAGAACTGGATGAAAACCACGTCTCCTACGACGCTGCCCCGATCGAGATCGGATTTCAGGCCCGCTACCTGAACGACATTACCGATCAGGTGGAAAAGGAAGTGGAATTCGCTTTTTCCGACAGTTCAGCGCCGACCATCGTGCGTGATGTGGACAGTCCGTCCGCATTGTATGTGCTGATGCCGATGCGCGTGTGATCGCACGCGGTTTTCAGGTCGCATGGCCTGGATAACACGGCTGGCGCTGACGGATTTCCGTAATTACCGGCATCTTTCGTGGCAGCCGGAACGGCAGGTTACCGTCGTTACCGGGCCGAATGGCAGCGGCAAGACCAACCTGCTTGAAGCGGTGTCGCTGCTGGTGCCGGGGCGTGGCCTGCGGGGCGCCCGGATGGATGAACTGCCCCGCCATGGCGCAACCCTGTGGGGCGTTGTGGCGCAGGTTGCGGGCATGGATGGGGATGACGCCCTGTCCGTCCAGCTTGCGACCGGAGCCGACCCGTTGCGTCCCGAACGCCGGGTATTCCATATCGATGGACAGGCCCAGCGTAACCGGGATGCCCTTTCCGAACATTTTGCAGCCGTCTGGCTGACACCGCAGATGGATCGCCTGTTTCAGGAAGGGGCAGGCGGTCGTCGCCGTTTTCTGGACCGTCTGGTACTGGCCCTTGAACCCGGACATGGCCGTGAACTCGCCGCCCATGAGCGGGCGATGGTGCAGCGTAACCGTCTGCTGGCGCAGCGCACGGCGGATACCGACTGGCTGACGGCGCTGGAGCGGACCATGGCGCGTCATGCTGTTGCTGCCGTTGCGGCGCGCAGCGATATGGTCGCCCGGCTGAATGCCGATGAACTGGCCACGCAGGACGGTTTCCCCGCCGCCCTGCTGGAACTCGACTGCACCATAGCCGCCCGGCTGGATGTCTCGCCGGCCCTTGCGGTGGAAGACTGGCTGGCCGAGCAGATGGCGCAGGCACGCGCACTGGATCGCCAGCGGGGCGGCAGCCGTTTCGGTGCGCATCGTACCGATCTGCGTATGGCTGACCGTCTGACCGGGCGGTCCGCGCATCTGTCCAGCACCGGCCAGCAGAAGGCGCTGCTGGTGGGGATTGTCCTGTCGCATGCCCGGACCCTGACAGCCTGCCGGGGGCGGGCCCCGATGCTGCTGCTTGATGAACCGCTGGTACATCTGGACGATATGCGGCGGTCTGCCCTGTTTCGCGCCATTGAACGGATGGATACGGGCGTCATGCTGACGGGAACGGACCCTGAACAATTCGCACCGTTGCGTGAAACTGCGGAATTCGTAACGTCGGGTGAAGGTAATCTTGCTCACGGTGCATGATTCCGGTGAGGAATGCTGGTTCCGTCACCCGGTTCGGGCTATAATGCGTTCAGTTATTTTATTGTTATGCGCTGTGGAGCATCTGCCGGCATGTCCGATCAATCCAGTCCCGATCAGAAACCCGATGTCGAGGTCGAGGGCGGCATCGTTCCCCCGGCTGACTATGATGCGGCATCCATCTCGGTTCTGCGGGGACTGGATGCGGTGCGAAAGCGCCCCGGCATGTATATTGGCGATACCGATGACGGCTCCGGCCTGCACCATATGGCGTTCGAGATCATCGACAACGCCGTGGACGAGGCCCAGGCCGGTTTCGCAACCTGCTGCACCGTCACGCTGAATGGCGATGGCAGTGTCAGCGTGCGTGATGACGGACGCGGCATTCCCACTGACATGCATCACGAGGAAGGGGTGAGCGCTGCCGAGGTCGTGCTGACCAAGCTGCATGCCGGTGGCAAGTTCAACCAGAATTCATACAAGGTGTCGGGTGGCCTGCATGGCGTGGGCGCCGCCGTGGTGAATGCCCTGTCCGAATGGATGGAAGTGCGCATCTGGCGTGAAGGCAAGGAACATGTGATCCGCTTCCGTGGCGGCGAACGCGATGAGGCGCTGCGTGTTGTGGGCGAAAGCGCCGAGCCGCGCGGCACGCAGGTCACGTTCAAGCCCAGTGCCGAGACCTTTGCAAAGGTCGAATTTGAATTCCCGATTCTTGAAAGACGCCTGCGGGAACTGGCTTTTCTCAATTCCGGCATGCGGATCGTGCT
The DNA here is from genome assembly GCF_003207825.1 of Komagataeibacter saccharivorans. Lineage (GTDB taxonomy): Bacteria > Pseudomonadota > Alphaproteobacteria > Acetobacterales > Acetobacteraceae > Komagataeibacter > Komagataeibacter saccharivorans. The sequence goes on from NZ_NKTY01000006.1 coordinate 107,044, forward strand.
GCGCGATGAACGGCATAGCCCCGCGCGCGAAGAGAATTTCTTTTATGAAGGCGGTCTGTGCGCCTTTGTCGAATGGCTGGACCAGGGCAAGAACGCGATTGTCGAGCCCCCCATTACCGGCAGCCTGCAGAACGAGGAAAACGGCATCAAGGTTGAATTCGCCCTGACATGGAACGACAGTTTCCATGAAACGATGCTGTGCTTCACAAACAACATTCCGCAGCGTGATGGCGGTTCCCATCTGGCCGGTTTCCGTCAGGCCCTGACCCGCGTGGTGGGCCGCTATGCCGAAGCCAATGCCAGCAAGAAGGACAGCCACGCCCTGAATGGCGAGGACATGCGCGAGGGGCTGACCGCCGTGCTGTCGGTCAAGGTGCCGGACCCCAAATTCTCGTCCCAGACCAAGGACAAGCTGGTCTCCTCCGAAGTGCAGCCGGTAGTGCATGCTGCGGCGGCGGACATGATCGCCCACTGGTTTGAAACCCATCCCAAGGAAGCCCGTCACATCGTGGCGAAGGTGATGGATGCCGCTGCCGCGCGTGAAGCCGCGCGCCGTGCGCGTGAACTGACCCGGCGCAAGGGGGTGCTGGATATTTCATCTCTGCCGGGCAAGCTTGCGGACTGTCAGGAACGCGATCCCTCACGCTCCGAACTGTTCATCGTCGAGGGTGACTCGGCCGGTGGGACTGCCAAGCAGGGACGCGACCGGCGTTTTCAGGCGATTCTGCCGCTGAAGGGCAAGATCCTGAATGTCGAGCGCGCGCGGTTCGACCGCATGCTGGGTTCGGCTGAAATCGGCACGCTGATTACGGCGCTGGGCACGGGCATCGGGCGTGGTGATGTGGAACATGGTGGTTTTTCGATCGAGAAACTGCGCTACCACCGCATCGTCATCATGACTGACGCTGACGTTGACGGCTCCCATATCCGTACCCTGCTGCTGACCTTCTTCTTCCGTCAGATGCCGGAACTGATCGAAAACGGGTATCTCTATATCGCCCAGCCGCCGCTGTACCGCGCCAAGCGTGGTAATGACGAACGGTATCTGAAGGACGATGCCGCCCTTGAATCCTACCTGCTGGACAAGGCGCTGGCCAATGCGTCGCTGCGTTATGCCGATGGCCGTACGGTTGATGGTGACGCCATGCGCGCAGACGTACTGTTCATCCGCGACGTAACCCGTGCGCTTTCACGCCTGTCATCCCGTGTGCCGGTATGGGTACTGGAGCAGGCGGCCATTGCCGGTGTGCTGCGCGCGGATATTCAGGCGGTGCCGGAACGCGTTGTCGATCTTCAGGCCCGTCTGGATGCGGTATCGCCGCCGGCCGAACGGGGCTGGAAAATCGCCGCCAGCGAAAGCGGGCTGGAAATGGCGCGCAGCGTGCGCGGTGTGGGAGAAGTCTACCGGCTCGAAAGCCTTGCCCTGCGCAGCGCGGAAGTGCGCTGGCTGGCGGAACGGCATGAGCGGCTGCTGGCCGATTTCGGCAGGCCGGTGGACCTGCTGCTGGATGGCAGCGCCCATAGCTTCAACGGCCCGGCTTCGCTGTATGAGCGGATTCTGGCGCAGGGGCGCAAGGGGCTGTCGATCAACCGCTTCAAGGGCCTGGGTGAAATGAATGACGAGCAGTTGTGGGAAACCACGCTCGACCCCGCTATGCGCACGCTGCTGCAGGTCCGGGTTGGCGACGTGGAAAACGCGGCTCAGGTTTTCTCCACCCTTATGGGGGATGTGGTCGAGCCGCGTCGGGACTTTATTGTTGGCAATGCGCTGAAGGTCGCCAATCTCGATGTCTGATCGGTCAGGTGGGTAGCAGTTCACCCGCCAGATGCGTGATTTCGGAAATGGAATCGGCCCCGACCGTGGCGCCCGCCTCCATTTCCGGGCGGCCATAGCCCCAGCGGGCGAAGATGGCTGGCACATCCGCGCCGATGGCGGTGGCGATGTCGTTATGATGATCGCCAGTCATGATGGCACGGTGCGCGCTGCCATCGGCCAGTTCTATGGTGCCCAGCAGGTGGCGCGGGTCAGGCTTGCGGGTGCTGAAGCTGTCGCCACCGCCAACGGCGATGAACCAGTTCTCCAGATCCAGAACCTTCAGGATATGCCGTGCGGCGGCCACGGGTTTATTGGTGCATACGGCCATGTGCCAGCCTGCATCGCGCAGCCCTTCCAGCATGCCGATCGTGCCGGGAAAGGGGCGGGACAGGTCGGTTGAATGGGGCGTATAGTCAGCCATGTAGCGGGTTACGGCTTCCGTCCGGTCAATGCTGGCCGCAGCCGGTCCTGCATGGTCCAGCAGGCGGGCGACAAGTACCGTCACCCCGTCGCCGATCATGGGGCGTACAAGGTCCGGGGTTATGGGGCGCAGGCCGTAATGCGACAGGAGACGGTTGGCACAGGCGGCTAGATCGGGAAGACTGTCGATCAGCGTGCCATCCATATCGAACACGGCCAGACGGGGCAGGGAGACGGTCATGATGGGTTCCTCTGACGGTCGGAATGCTGAAGTAGCAATCGGAAATTCTAAGTGATGATAGCGCGCACGGATAAGGGTTTGACAGGGCGGTCAGCAGCGGAGTACGCGCACAATGCCATGAATACCCAGACAGATACCGTAGTATCCTCCCCGGCTTCTTCCATGTCGACAGCCGTCATTCTCGCCGCGGGCCGGGGCACGCGCATGAAATCGGAACGGCCCAAGGTCATGCATCCGCTGGCCGGGCAGCCCATGCTGCGTTACCTGATCGATAACGCAGCGCAGGTATTTGACCGGATCGTTGTGGTTGTCGGTCCCGGCATGGAGGATGTGGCCGCCCTTGCCGCGCCTCATGCCGTGGTGGTCCAGCATGACCGGCTTGGCACGGGCCATGCGGCACGACAGGCGGAAGAAGCATTCGGGACCGGGGATGTCGCGGTGCTGTATGGTGATAACCCGCTTATCACGTCAGGCACGATGCGCGCGCTGCTGGAGCGCAAACGGCGCGATGATACGGCGCTGGCCCTTCTGGCCATGGAACCGGCTGATCCGGGGCGGTATGGCCGTGTCGTCATGCAGGATGATCAGGTCACGAGCATTGTGGAATGGGCTGATGCCAATGAGCAGGAACGTGCCATCGGCCTGTGCAACGCCGGTGTGCTGTGCGCCAGTGCGGGCGATTTCCGCCGCTGGCTGTCTGAAATCCGCAACGACAACGCACAGGGCGAATATTATCTGGGCGACGTGGTGGCGTGCGCCGTAGCCGACGGAGGCCGCGTGCGGGCTGTCGTAGCACCCGAGGATGAGTTGCGGGGCATCAATTCCCGCGCCGAACTGGCCATGGCGGAAGCCTGCGTGCAGGCCCGGCTGCGTCAGGCGGTCATGGCGGCAGGCACGACCCTGATTGCACCCGATACCGTTTTTCTGTGCGTGGATACGGTGCTGGAACCTGATACGGTTGTCCACCCGCATGTGGTGTTCGGCCCCGGCGTGCATATACGGCGCGGCACGGAAATCCATGCCTTTTCCCATGTCGAAGGCGCTGTTGTCGGTCCGGACGCCAGTATCGGCCCCTATGCCCGCCTGCGCCCCGGAAGTGATGTGGGTGAGGGCGCGCGCGTAGGCAACTTTGTGGAAATCAAGGCCACGACGCTGGGGGCCGGGGCCAAGGCCAGTCACCTGACCTATCTGGGCAACGCCACGGTGGGTAGTGGGGCCAATATCGGCGCGGGCACCATTACCTGCAATTATGATGGCGTGTTCAAGCACCAGACGGAAATCGGGGCCGACAGCTTCATCGGCTCGGATTCGGTGCTGGTGGCCCCGGTAAGGGTGGGCGATGGTGTCATCACGGCTGCAGGCAGCGTGATCACGCAGGACGTGCCTGACGGGGCCATGGCCTTTGGTCGTGCCCGCCAGTCCAACAGGGACGGATATGCGCAGGCATTCCGTCAAAAACTGAAGAACAAGAAGGAACAGGGCTGATGTGTGGCATAGTAGGGGTTGTCGGCAGCAATCAGGCCACGCCGGTTATTTTTGATGCCCTGCGCCGTCTGGAATATCGTGGTTACGATTCCGCTGGCATCGCGACACTGGAACACGGGCTGGTCGAACGACGTCGCGCGGCGGGCAAGCTGGACCATCTGGCGACCCTGCTGGCACGCATGCCGCTGCCCGGCGTGACAGGTATCGGGCATACGCGCTGGGCCACCCATGGCGCGCCCACGGAAAACAATGCCCACCCGCACGGGACGGAACGGGTTTCGGTCGTGCATAATGGCATTATCGAGAATTTCGAGGAACTGCGCCGAGAGCTTGAAGAAGCAGGTCAGGTTTTCTCCACCGAAACCGACAGCGAAACCATTGCGCAACTGGTGGACTACCACCTTCAGCGCGGCCTTTCCCCGCGTGAGGCCGCGCATGCCTGCCTGAAACGGCTCGAAGGGGCCTACGCACTGGCCATGATCTTCGCCGGTCACGATGGCATGGTGATCGGCGCGCGCCACGGCGCCCCGCTGGTGGTCGGTTTTGGCGATAACGAGATGTTCCTTGGTTCGGACAGCCTCGCCCTCGCGCCGCTGACCCGCCGCATCGCTTATCTGGATGATGGCGACTGGGCGGTGATCACACGCGAAGGGGCCACGTTCTTTGACATGGCGGGCAATCAGGTCGATCGCCCGATCAAGGTGACCGCGCTGATCGCAGCCGCCGTGGGCAAGGACGGCTACCGGCATTACATGGAAAAGGAACTGCACGAACATCCGGTCGTGATCGGCCAGACCCTGCAGCGCCTGATCGACCCGGCGACCCGCCGGGTCGTGATGCCCGAACTGCCCTTCGACCTTGCCAGCGTGCCGCGCGCGGTGGTGACGGCCTGCGGGTCCGCTTTTTATGCAGGCATGATCGGACGGTACTGGATCGAACAGTATGGCCGCCTGCCTGTCGATATCGATGTGGCGAGCGAGATGCGCTACCGCAATCCGCCACTGGCGCAGGGTGGGCTCGGGCTGCTCATTTCCCAGTCCGGTGAGACGGCGGACACGCTCGCCGCCCTGCGCGGCATGCGCGCCGCCGGTCAGCACATCGTATCGGTGCTGAATGTTGAGCAGAGCACCATGGCGCGGGAAAGCGACGCCGTACTGGGCACCGTGGCCGGGCCTGAAATCTCGGTCGCCAGCACCAAGGCCTTTACTGCGCAGCTTTCCGTGCTGGCCTGCCTGACCATTGCCCTTGGCCGTGCACGGGGACTGCTGGATGCGACACAGGAAGAAAGCATGGTCACGCACCTGCTCGACCTGCCCAGCAAGGCGACGGAAGTGTTCGAACGGCATGACGAAATCCGCCGCATGGCCGCCATCGTGGCCGAAGCGCGCGATGTCCTCTATCTGGGGCGGGGGGCAATGTTCCCCGTAGCCCTTGAGGGGGCGCTGAAGCTCAAGGAAATTTCCTATATCCATGCGGAAGCCTATGCGGCGGGCGAAATGAAGCATGGCCCCATCTCGCTGATCGACAGCACGGTGCCGGTCGTGGCGACGGTGCCTTCGGGACCGCTGTTCGACAAGACCCTGTCCAACCTGCAGGAAGCCAAAGCCCGTGGTGGCCGCCTGCTGGTGTTTACGGATATGGAGGGCGCGCCCCGCCTGCGCGATATTGCGGAATGTGTGGTGGCGATTCCGACGGTTGATGAATTCGTGGCCCCGATCCTGCAGACCATTCCCGTGCAGATACTGGCCTATGAGGTGGCACTGCTGCGGGGCACGGATGTGGACCAGCCGCGCAACCTGGCGAAATCCGTCACTGTTGAATAGACACAGACGCTTAACAGGCACACTGTGCGGCGAACACGATCTATCTGAACAGGGGCATCAGGCACATGGCAGAACAAACGGCATTCTCCCCCGCGGCGGGTCCGTCTGTCCTTGTGCGTGGGGCGGGGGTTTCCGGGCTGACTGCTGCCGTAACACTGGCGGAACGGGGCGCGCGGGTTCATGTGCATGAACACGGGGCCCGTGTCGGTTCTGGTGCGTCGTGGTACGCCGGGGGCATGCTGGCACCATGGTGCGAGGCTGAATCCGCCACGCGGGAGGTAACGGAGCAGTCCCTTTCCTCCCTCGACTGGTGGGACGCGCATGTGCCCGGTGTGACGCGCAATGGCACCCTTGTTCTGGCGCCCGCGCGTGACGTGCGCGAAGTCGCGCGTTTCGGGCGGCGGACATCCCATTTTTCCACCATTGGTGAAGCGGGAATCACGGAACTGGAACCCGATCTGGCGGACCGTTTTTCCACGGGCCTGTTCTTTGCCGGTGAGGGCCATGTGAACCCGCGTGATGCGCTGGCCGCGCTCGCGGCCCGTCTTGTTGATCTGGGGGGACGGATCACGTTCGACGTGCCCCGGACGGCCGGGACAGGCGGATATGACTGGGTAGTGGACTGCACGGGGATTGCCGCGCGTGACCAGATGGCGGACATGCGCGGTGTCCGGGGCGAGATGCTGCTGCTGCGCTGCCCGGATGTAACGCTGCACCGTCCCGTGCGCATGCTTCATCCGCGCATACCCATTTATATCGTGCCGCGTGCTGACCATGTATACATGGTAGGTGCCACGATGATCGAAAGCGAAAACGCGGGGCCCATGACCCTGCGGTCGATGGCGGAAATGCTGGGCGCGGTCTACGCCCTTCATCCCGCCTTTGGCGAAGCGGAAATACTGGAAACCGGCACCGGCCTGCGTCCGTCCTTTCCCGACAATATGCCTGCGGTCAGGCGGGAAGGGCGGCATATCCACATCAATGGAATGTACCGGCACGGTTTCCTGCTCTCACCCGTCCGGGCAGCCGATGCGGCCGATATCGTGTTCGGTAACGGGTGATACCTCCCGCAAAGGAGATGGACATGCAGATTCTGGTAAATGACGAACGCCACGACGTAAGGGCGCCCACGCTTGCGGCGTTGCTGGACGAACTGGGCTATCAGAGCACGGCCCGCGTGGCGACAGCGGTTGATGGCAGCTTTGTCGCGGCGGGCAGGCGGGCATCCATGCCCCTGCATGAAGGCGCGCGGGTGGAAATCCTGGCCCCGATGCAGGGAGGATAAAGACAATGACCCTTTTCTACGGCACCGAACTGGCGTCGCGCCTCATGCTGGGCACGGCGCAGTACCCATCGCCCGAAATCCTGACGGATGCGGTCCGTCGCGCCGGTGCGGGGGTGGTGACGGTTTCCCTGCGGCGGGAGGCGGCGCACGCACGGGCGGGGCAGTCATTCTGGGAACTGATCCGCGCCCTTGGCGTGCCGGTCCTGCCCAATACGGCGGGCTGTCATACGGCCCGTGAGGCCGTAACCACCGCGCAGATGGCGCGTGAGGTATTCGGAACGAACTGGATCAAACTGGAGGTGATCGGCGAATCCGACACCCTGCAGCCAGACATGTTCGCACTGGTTGAGGCCGCGCGTATTCTGACGGAAGATGGCTTCAACGTCTTTCCCTACATGACCGAGGATCTGGTGGGGGCGGAACGTCTGCTGCGCGCGGGATGCGAAGTCCTGATGCCATGGGGCGCGCCCATCGGTTCGGGCAAGGGACTGAACAACCTGTTCGGCCTGCGGGCGCTGCGGGCGCATTTTCCCGATGTGCCGATGGTGGTCGATGCCGGTATCGGCGTGCCCTCCCACGCGGCACAGGCGATGGAACTGGGATATGACGCGGTCCTGATCAATACCGCGGTCGCCAGGGCTGGTGATCCGGCGCAGATGGCCCGTGCCTTCGCCATGGCGGTGGAAGCCGGGCGCATGGCCTATCTGGCCGATCCGATGGAAGAGCGTGATATGGCGGTGCCTTCCACCCCCGTCATCGGGCAGGCGGTGTTATGAGCATGCCGCTTCCCTCACGGATCTACCCGGTGGTGGACACGGCGGACTGGGTTGCGCGTCTGGGGCAGGCGGGCGCCAGCCTGATCCAGTTGCGGCTGAAGGATATGGCGATGGATGACCTGCGCCGGGAAATCCGTGCGGGTATCGGTCATGCGCGTCAGTACGGCGTCTGTCTGGTCGTGAATGATTACTGGCGCATCGCGATTGAGGAAGGGGTGGATTACATCCATCTGGGTCAGGAAGATCTGGACACGGCCGACCTGACCGCCATCCGTGCGGCTGGAATCCGGCTGGGTGTCAGCACGCACAGCGATGCGGAACTGGAACGTGCGCTTTCCGTGGTGCCCGATTATGTGGCGTTGGGGCCGGTATGGCCGACCAGACTGAAAAAAATGCCATGGGGACCGCAGGGCACGGCAAAGCTGAACTCGTGGAAACAGCGCATCGGATCGATTCCGCTGGTTGCGATCGGGGGTGTGACGCTGGAGCGCGCGCCGCTGTGCCTGTCTGCCGGAGCGGACTGTGTTGCCGCCGTGTCCGACTTCATCCGCATGCCCGACCCGGAAGGGCAGGTGAAGGCATGGCTTCATGCCACGTCGGATACGGCCTGCGTATGAAAAACGGACGGCAATGTGATATGGACCGTGTTGTTAATGCAACTTCTGTGTGGCATTATTGATACTCGATTATCGAGGGCGACGGAAAACATCTTTCTCATCCGGGCGTTGGTTCGATAATCCGGTTTCTACCGCTCTGTAACACAATGGACATAATCTGTTCATGGTCAGCCGGTAGGATAAGGCTATAATTATGATATGGCCGAAAGTTGAGGGTTTTGAATGGAGATAGCGGGTCTGGCAGCAATTCTGATGGCTATTGCCGTGCTGCTTGTTGTGGTCAGCGCGGTCCAGCCGCTTGCCCGCCGTCTGGAACTGTCGGAAACCGTTCTGCTTGCCATCGTGGGCATCGTGATCGGTGGCGCGGCCGATCTGGTGCTGCGCAATACCCATCTGGAAATTTTCAGCGGGGCTGCGGAAACGCTTCTGGATTTTCCGCTTAACAGCGAAGCCTTCCTGCTGATCTTCCTGCCCATACTGGTGTTCCAGGGCGCGCTGGGCATTGATGTGCGCAGACTTGCGCATGAAACCGCGACCGTCCTGCTTCTGGCCGTCGTGGCCGTTGCCGTCTCCACCGCCACCATCGGGTTCGCGCTCTATCCCTTTGCGGGTGTGCCGCTGGCGGTGTGCCTGCTGCTGGGCTCGATCGTAGCGACGACAGACCCATCCGCCGTGGCGGGGATCTTCAAGGAAATCGGGGCCGCCAGCCGCCTGACCCGCCTTGTGGAGGGGGAGGCGCTGCTGAATGACGCCGCCGCGATTTCCATTTTCACCATCCTGCTTGGCTCCATCACCTCGCATCACAAGATCATGCTGGGTGGCGCGGTGCTGGAGTTCCTTGTCTCCTTCATCGGCGCCCTGATTATCGGTATCGTATTCGGGCGGCTCACGCTCATGATGATCCCCGCACTGGGTGCGGCCCCGGCGGCGGAGGTGACGCTGACCGTGGCGCTGCCTTACCTGTCTTACATCGTGTGTGATGAATTCCTCGGTTTTTCAGGCGTGGTGGCGACGGCGGCTTCGGGCCTGACCATTTCCATTTACGGTCCGTCCACCTTCCGGCCCCAGACATGGCGGTTCCTTAACGAACTATGGCAGCAGCTTGTCTTCTGGGCGGGATCGCTGGTGTTCGTGCTGGCATCCATGCTGGTGCCCCGCCTGCTGGTGGGCATGACGCGGTGGGACTGCGTGCTGATCCTGCTGGCCGCCGGCGCAGGGCTGCTGGCCCGTGGGGCCGTGGTGTTCGGCATGTTGCCCATCCTTGCCGCCACCAAGCTGTCACCGCCCGTGCCGACACCGTTCAAGGTAACGATGGTATGGGGTGGACTGCGTGGGGCCATTACGCTGGCGCTGGCGCTGGCCGTGACGGAAAACGAGCACGTCTCCAGCAGCATCGCGCATTTTATCGGTATCATCGCAACGGGCTTCGTGCTGATTACGCTGTTCGTGAACGGGCTGTCGCTGCGGTATCTGGTGCTGTTCCTCAAACTGGACCAGCTACCTGCCATCGATCAGGCGCTACGGCACCAGATCCTTGCCATCGGGCTTGGAGAAGTGCGCGACCAGACGCGTGAGGTCGCGGGTGAACTGGGCTTCTCCCCTACCGTAACCGGCACGGTGGTGGATGTGCTTGATCGCCGCGTCCATGCGGAAGAACAGGCCAACACATTCGATACCGCGCTGGGTGACCGGCAGCGCGTGACGCTGGCCCTGATCGTCATCGCCAACCGGGAGCGTTCCATCCTGCTGGACCTGTTCCGCATACAGGGCCTGTCGCGGCGGGTGATGGAAACGCTGCTGCGTTCCGCCGAGGCAATGGTCGATGGCGCGCGTCTCGAAGGGCGTTTCGGCTATGTGCGCGCGCTGCGGCGCAGGCTGCGGCCATCGCTGCGCTTCCGTATCGCGCAGATGATCCATCACCGTTTCAATTTCGATACGCCGCTCATGTACTGCATGACGGAACGCTTCGAGATGCTGATGATCGCCTATTTCGTATCCCTGTCGCTGACGCGTTTCATGCGCCAGCGCATGGAGCCGACACTGGGCCACCGTATCAGCGAGATCGTGGGCGAAGTGCTGGACCGGCAGTGCAAACTGCTTGATGAAGCGCTCCAGACCCTGCGACTGCATTATCATGGCTATTCCGAGGCACTGGAAAACCGGATGCTGCGCCAGATCGCCCTGCGTCTGGAAGAGGAAAAATACGATACGCTGATGTCCGAATCGTTGCTGAGCGAAGAACTGCACCGCGAACTGCACCGCGATGTCGGTCATCGGCGCGAGCAGCTTGATTTCAGGCTGAAATTCAACATCCGTGCCGGTATTGAAAGCCGTATCCGCAACTTCCCCCTGTTTGAAGGGGTTGCCGATGGCGTGCTGCATGACATCGCCATGAAAATGTCCCTTCACTTCACGTCCCCCGGTGAACGGCTGTACCGGCAGGGGCAGAGCGTGCGCACGGTCTATTTCATCAGTGCCGGACTGGCGGAAACCCATTTCCCCAAACATGATGTGCGCTTCGGCGCAGGCGCGGTGCTGGGTGCGGAAGAAGCGCTTCGTGGCGGGCGCGTGGCCGCGACCTGCCGGTCGTTGCAGTTTGGCCACTTCATGACCATGAGCGCCCGGGATTTCTGCAAGCTGGTTGCTGATTATCCGCGTATCGGGGAAAACCTTGAACGGATCGTGCAGGCCTGTGCCAAGGGTGAACTGCCCGATGCGGCCCTGCTGCCGCAGGATGGGGAGGCGGAAGACGTTGCCACGCCTTCATACGACGCCATCGCCCTGGCCACGGCACCGGTCAACCGGGCGATCCCCGTCAAGCAGGATAGTCAGGCGACCGATGCCTGACATTCATCCTGCGTAATAGACGCCTGCTGAAAGCCTGAAGCTAAGCGCGGGTGTGTTCGATCCGGCGTGGCGGGAAAAGAGAGCCTGAATAAAAAACACGACAGGTTTTGGGGTGCCGCCTTTTTTCAAAAAGGCGGCGTTTTTGGTGAAGCTTCTTGAAAAAAAGCTTCACCAAAAAACGTCCTGATGCATTCCAGACAGATCTCTGCGCGTGCGAGATAGATGAAACCCCGGTGAGGGAAACGGTATGCAGGCGCCTGTGTTCCGGATTGCTACCGCCGGGGCTTCCGGTGTGAAAGCAGAGGGCTACGGACCTTCAGAAAGCCCGTAGCAGACGATCAAGATATTCCAGTTCTTCTGGCGGGCGGGTGCGGTCGGAATCGCGGCGGCGCAGTTCCTGTTCAATCTCGCGCGCCCGTTCGCGGCTGGCGTTGTCGGGCACATGGGTTTCGTTATCCATGCCCATGTGGGAATCACCCGTCTTGCGGCCCAAGGGATCACGGTCATTCTTGTCCGTGGCCTGCTGGTCGTCATCATCCTCATCGTCCTGATCGCTGGGATGGATGCCACCGCTGCCCTTGCCGCCTTTGCCATTTCCGCCTGATGCCATGGGCAGGAAAACGGTCATGCCGCCGCGCGCGCTCTGGTTGCGCATGGACTGGCGCATCTGCTGGTCGCCCTGCTGCAGATCGGCCAGCACTTTTTTCTCCGCCCCCGCCGCGTCGGTGTCCTTGCCTGCGCCAAGGGCGGCGCGGACGGCTTTCATATCCGTCTGTGCCCTGTCCAGCGCAGGCGTATCCTTGCCGCCTGCCTGTTTGAACTCATTGCGCAGTTCATGCAGGGCACGGGCAAGGGCATGCTGCACGGCCCGGTCGGCATGCTGCTGCATGGTGCGGGCTTCAGGGGACATGCTTTCCGGTGGTGGCGTCGTGGTGGGGGCCGGGGCGGGCGAAGGCGCGGCATCGGGGGGCGTAATGCCCAACTGGCGCAGCAGGTCGGCCGTGGAAAGGGTGGACAGGTCGGAGCCATCCTCGTCCATGTCGGTCTGGCGGCGGGCGGCATTGCGTTCCTGTTCGCGCTGTTCCTGATCAATGCGTGACTGTGCGTGATCGAGCAACTGGGACTGGCGCGTGGTCAGATCGCGCAGGTCACGGCGCAGTTCGCGCGCCTGCTGGCGGGCCTGCATCTGCTGGGCAAGCTGGGCCATGTCCTGCGGGGTGGCGTTGCGCATGCCTTCGGCCATGTCCTCCATCTGCTGGAGTTTCTGCATCGCGTCCGCATCGCGGCCATTGGCAGCATCATCCTGCAACTGCTGCATCATGCGGCCAAGGTTCTGTTCACCCCGCATTGTCATTTCCGGGATGGCGGGCATGGCCGAATGTTCCCGCATCGCCTGTTGCGCCAGTGCCTGCATCTTGCGCGAAAGGGCATCCTTGAGGGCCTGCATGCGGTGCTGGAGTTCCGCCTGCTGGTCCGCGCCCTGACCGGCGGCGCCCATCTGGCGCATATGTTCAAGCTGTTCGCGCACGGCTTCCTGCGCCGCCTGTACGCCGAAATCGGCCTGTTCGTTATTTATGTCGTGGCGCTTATGCTCGATATCGAGTGCAAGAAACCACAGTCGTCCGGTTGCCTGCGCAAGGGCGTATTCATCGCTTACGTCCTCGCTATCCAGCACGGCTGCCGTACTGGTCAGGGCCAGCATGAAGCCTGCCTGATGCGTCAGCACGGTGTCGGTCTGTCCCAGCGCCAGCAGTTCCCGGCTGCCCTGTGTCCGGTTTTCCCGGTGCAGCGCCATGCGCTTGCGGATATCAAGTATCGCCTTGGCCACCGGATTGGTGAATGAACGTGCCCCGATGCGCATGCGGATGGGGGTGGATGTCGCGGTGACATTGCTGCTGCTGGTGGCCACCAGCCGGGCTGTCACCTCTTCTCCCGCCCACGGATTTTCGGACAGGTCAGGTGTCGCCACATCATCCGCCACGCGCGGATGACCATTGAGCGGGATCGGTACGGAGGTGATGAGCTGTCCGCTATCAGGCGCAATCAGTTCCGCATGCAGGCTGGTGATGCCGTAGGGCTGCGATACATGATAGGGCAGGCGGGTCCGCCATTCGCCCTCATGACTGCCCGGGTCTTTGCCCCACGCGATTTCAGGCGCGGGGTTGGGCGTTACCTTCAGGTTCCATTGCGCCAGCGTGCGCCCACGGCCGCGCAGGGTCAGCGTGCCGCTGGCCAACAGGGGCGATTCGGTATTCCAGCTTGCCTGTCCCAGCGCATGGAAGGTATGCGCGCCCATGACCGGTTGCCGACCGTCGCGCCGCACCCGCAGGACGGGCCTGCCGTTCAGTCCGTTCAGCGTTACGGTCAGTTGCGCGCCCGCTGGCACGGTTGCGTCCGTATGGGCGGCGTCAAGAAAGACCGGCGCGCCGGGGGCGTAAGCTGGCATGGTGATCCATGCATTGACCTGTGGCGCGGGGGTGTCAGCATCATCCACGCCGGGCACGAAGGCTGCCATGATCCGGCTGGGAGCATGACCACCCGTCCATAACAGACCACCTGCCAGCACGGCGGCAAGAAGGGGTGTAGCCTGCCACCCGCCGGTTGTGTGCAGGTTCGGGTGCGGCCAGCCGCCACGCAGTCGCCCCAGTGATGCGGCGGTGCGCTGCAGATGCACCTGCCACAGATAGGCGATCTGTGGCGTGGTCGCGTTGGCAGGATGGTCCTGCAATGTGCTGAGCTGCTGGCCGGACAGGCCCGATGCGCGTTCCACCCGCCGGTCGGTTTCGTGTGCGGTAGGGGGGCGGATACGCTGCCACTGCCGCCACGTCGCATAGGCCGTGCCGCCAAGGATCGCTGCCAGGACAAGACCGTGCAGCCCATCGGGCATGGACTGGGGCAGGCGCGTAAGCCCCAGCGCCGCAATACCCATGACAGCATTGGCGGCAGGCAGCATGAGCGGCCACAGCCGCTCCACCCACAGGGCACGCCGGGCCTGCTGGCGCGCATGGGCCAGACGTCGCGGCAGGGTGGTGCCGCCGGGCTGGGTGCTGTCCTGCCCCGCTGTCATAGGCCTCCGCCAGCGGGGAGGAGCGCGGTATCCACCCATTCGGGAATGCGGTCGGCACCCCACAGTTCTTCCGTCTGCTGACGGTCGCGGATGACGGACCAGCGGTTGCCATCCACCATGACCTGTGCCGCCAGCGGGCGGGCGTTATAGGTTGAACTCATGACCATGCCATAGGCGCCGCAGTCCAGCAGCGCGAGCCGCGAACCGGCCTCCATATGTGGCAGGCTGCGGTCATGGCCAAAGGTATCGCCACTTTCGCATACCGGTCCCACCACATGCACCTGTTCGACCGGCGCGAAGGCTTCCGAGGGTGAAAGCGGCAGGATTCCGTGCCACGCATCGTACAGGCTGGGGCGCATGAGGTCGTTCATCGCCGCGTCCAGCACAAGGAAGGGGGGCATGCCGTCATAGCCGGATTTGCGCAGGATGACGGTGCTGAGCAGCACCCCGGCAGGTCCGGCCAGCCAGCGGCCCGGTTCAATGGCAAGGCGCGTGCCCAGATCGCCAAGTTCGGCATGGATGGCGCTGGCAAGGGCTTCGGGCGCCCCCTCGCCTTCATCGCGGTAGGAAATGCCAAGCCCGCCACCGCAGTCCAGCACGTCAACCGCAAGACCGCGCGCGCGGATGGTGCGCACCAGTTCCGCAAGCTTCGCGTAGGCGGTGCGGTAAGGCTGCATACGGGTGATCTGGCTGCCGATATGCATGGCAAGCCCTACGGCGCGGATGCCGGGCAGGGCTGCCGCATGGGCGTAAAGCTCCGCCGCGCGGTTGTAGGGAATGCCGAATTTGTTGGTGGCAAGGCCCGTGGTGATCTTGGCATGGGTACCGGCATCCACATCGGGGTTGATGCGCAGGGCAACCGGCGCATCCAGTCCTTCATCCACGGCAACGGCGGAAAGAAGATCGAGTTCCTCCGCACTTTCCACATTGATCTGGGCAATGCCCGCGCGCAGGGCCAGCCGCATTTCATCAGCCGTCTTGCCAACGCCCGAAAAGACGATCCGGCGTGCGGGGATGCCCGCCGCCATGGCCCGGCGCAGTTCGCCACCGCTGACCACATCCGCCCCGGCCCCTTCGGCGGCCAGTACGCGCAGCACGGCCAGATGATCGTTGGCCTTGACGGCGAAATGGATCGAGACAGGGGTGTCCGTTCCCTCGAACGCCGTGGCCAGCCGCCGGTAACGTGCGCGCAGCGTGCCCGCGCTCATGACCCAGGTGGGTGTGCCCAGCGCATCCGCAATGGCATTAAGGGGCACGTCTTCCAGCACAAGCCCGTCCACGGCATGCATGGACAGCGCCGGACGGACGGCCAGAAGATCGGAAACGGAGGGGTCCTGTCCGGGACAGGTGAGGGGAGCATCAGCCATGATGGCCGCTACGATACCGCCTTGCTCCGCCGCTTCCAAGGTGCTTGACGCATGAAAGGATGGGAAGCACAAATCAGTCATGGAAAATGACCCTCTTGTGCAGGCGGCGGTGGAGGTAAGGCTGCGGGCCTACGCCCCGTATTCACGCTTTCAGGTTGGCGCGGCGGTCGAGACAGCCGATGGCAGGATGTTCGCCGGGTGCAACGTGGAAAATGCGGCCTACCCGGAAGGGACCTGTGCCGAGGCAGGCGCCATCGCGGCCATGGCTGCGGCGGGCGCGCGTGAAATCCGGCGCGTGGTGGTGTGTGGCGGACTGGATACGCCCTGCACGCCGTGCGGTGGATGTCGGCAGAAGATCAGGGAATTCGCAGGCCCAGATACCACGGTCACCATGGTATCGCCGCAGGGAGGCGTGCTGCTGGTGCGCACGCTGGCGGACCTGCTGCCCGACAGTTTCGGGCCGGGCAGCCTGTCCTGACCGCGCGGTATCAGCGGTCGGGGCTGGGATAGCTCCTGTAATACCCATCTGACCGCGCGGGCTGATGGGGCGCGCCGATGCGCCCGCAGGCGTCAAGCGTTGTGGCCATGGCCGCCAGCACGCCTACCATCAGCATGATTCCGGCGATCCGCCCGCGCAGGATGGCAAGAAGGCGCATCATTCCGCCCCCAGCGTTTCCAGCCAGCGTGCGGACTGGGCGCGGACGTTATCTGCCGCAGTGCCGCCATGGCTGGTGCGTGACGCGATGGAGGAATCGACATCCAGCACCGAAAAGATATCTTCGGTAATGCCGGGTTCTTCCGCCTTCATTTCCTCCAGCGTCAGGTCGGCAAGACCCACGCCCTTCGCTTCCGCCTTGCCAACAAGCCGTCCGGTTACGTGATGGGCGGTGCGGAACGGCACCCGGAGCACGCGCACCAGCCAGTCGGCCAGATCGGTTGCGGTCGAGAATCCCGACCCCGCATAGGCCCGCATCTGCTCCGCATTGACGCTGAGGTCACGGATCATGCCGTCCATCGCAGCAAGGCTGAGTGCCGCGGCATCCGTCGCGGCGAATACGGGTTCCTTGTCTTCCTGCATGTCCTTGGCATAGGCCAGCGGCAGACCCTTCATGACCGTCAGCAGCCCGACAAGCGCGCCGGTAATGCGCCCACCCTTGGCGCGGACCAGTTCTGCCGCGTCGGGGTTGCGCTTCTGCGGCATGATGGACGAACCCGTGGTGAAGGCGTCCGACAGACGGATGAAGGAGAAGGGGGCGGAACACCAGATCACGATCTCCTCCGCCAGACGGGACAGATGTACCGCCATGATCGACAGTGCTGAGAGGTATTCCAGCGCGAAATCACGGTCGGATACGGCATCGAGCGAGTTGGCTGTCGGGCGGTCGAAACCAAGGGCGCTGGCCGTCATTTCCCGGTCGATGGGGAAGGAGGTCCCTGCCAGGGCTGCGGACCCCAGTGGCGATTCATTCAGCCTGCGCCGGGCATCCAGCAGCCGCCCCCGGTCGCGCGCCAGCATTTCCACATAGGCCATAAGGTGATGGCCAAAGGTCACGGGCTGGGCGGTCTGCAGGTGGGTGAAGCCGGGCATGGGGGTGGCAGCATGTTCCGCTGCGCGCCGCGCCAGTGCGCGCATGAGGGATGCGGCCTGCTGGTCAAGACCATCAATGGCGTCGCGTACCCACAGGCGGAAATCGGTCGCCACCTGATCGTTGCGTGACCGCGCGGTATGCAGGCGCTTGCCAGCCTCGCCAATCCGGTCGGACAGGCGGGCTTCGATATTCATGTGAATATCTTCCAGCGCCGTGCTGAATTCGAACGTGCCCGCCGCGATCTCGCGCCCGATTTCATCCAGCCCTTCGGTAATGGCGCGGGCATCGGCGTCGGAAATGATGCCGGTTCTGGCCAGCATGGCGGCATGGGCCTTGGAACCCGCGATATCCTGCCGCCATAATGCCTGGTCAAAGCCGATCGAGGCATTGATGTCCTGCATGATCGCGGCCGGCCCCCCGGCGAAGCGCCCGCCCCACTGCGCGTTTGCTTTCTGCGCGTCCTGATCCGTCAGCTTTTTCGCGTTCCCCGGCATCCTGTGTTCCAGCTACCCCAAGTGTGATGAAGGATTATATATGGCATCATGCCATGGCAGCCGCACCCTACCGGTGTGATGCGTCCGACACAATCTTTGCTGTGGCCCGTTGCTCAGGTGCATCCGTCCTGTCATGCAGGGGGAGGGTTGCGGCGTGGGGTCTTTTACTCATGCCGTGGGGACTGTAGGGTCATGTTTCAACCCGCCCATGGCATAGGACGCCCCGCCACAATGCAGCATGCAGCCCCTGCGCAAGAGCCGTCACGTCTGCTGACGCAGGATGATCCGGCACCCGTCATCCAGTTCGGCACCTCGGCCATCGGGGCGCAGGCGCTCCCTCCCGGTCTGCCTTTCGTGCTGGTCAGCGACCATGCCGGTCGCGCCATTCCCGCCACGCTGGGCGATATGGGCGTAAGCGACCGGGACCGGGATCGTCATATCGCCTGTGATATCGGCATGGCCGAAACCGGGCGGCTGCTGGCGCAGGAACTGGACTGTGTCCTGATCGAACAGGCGTATTCCCGCCTTGTCATTGACTGTAACCGTGCGCCGGGACATCCGACATCCATCGTGCGGCATAGTGATGGCACGGTCGTGCCCGGCAATGCCGACATTACCGCCCATGAGGAAGGCCGCAGGGTAGAGGAGATATTCCTGCCCTATCACCAGCGGATCGGGGCCGAACTTTCCGCCCGTCTGGATGCGGGCCTGCCCGTGGTGCTGATTTCCCTGCACAGTTTTACCGACCGCATGAACGGGCAGGCGAGGCCATGGCATACGGGGGTTCTGCACAACCGTAACCCGGCCTTCGGGCTGCGGGTGCGCGACCTGCTGCGTGCGGAAGAGGGACTGGTTGTGGGAAGCAACGAACCCTATGCCCTGACGGATGTGAGCGATTATACCGTGCCGGTCCATGCCGAAGGGCGCGGCCTACCCTATCTTGAAATCGAGATCCGGCAGGACCTGATTTCCGGGCCGGAGGGGCAGGCGGAATGGGCGACGCGGCTTGCGCGTATCCTGCCGCAGGCATGGCAGGAGTTCAGCGGTCAGGCCATGGGCGCGCGTAAACAGACAGCCTGATGGAAAAGATAATGGAACAGAGGCCGCGTATCGACGGGCATACCCTTCTGGCCGGGGTGATCGGCTGGCCGGTGGCGCATTCGCGTTCCCCGCTCATGCATAATTTCTGGCTGGAAAAAAGTGGCGTCAATGGGGTGTATGTGCCCCTGCCGGTGGCGCCGGGGCAGTTTGAGACCGCCGTGCATGGCCTGCGGGCGGCCGGTTTCCGGGGCGTGAACGTGACCATCCCGCATAAGGAGGCGGCCTACCGGATCGTGGACCGGCTGGACCGTTCGGCTGAACGCTCCGGTTCGGTCAATACGCTGGTCTTCGCCGAAAACGGGACGATTGAAGGATATTCCACCGATGGTGACGGTTTCGTCGCCAATGTCGAGGCGCATGGCATTGAAGTCGCGGGCGGCCGTGCCCTGCTGCTGGGGGCTGGCGGCGCGGCGCGCGCCATTGCCGCAAGCCTGCTGGACCGGGGGGTGAAGGTCATTGTCGCCAACCGCACCCGTGCGCGTGCGCAGGTGCTTGCGGCCTCCCTTGACGGGATAGAGGTGATTGACTGGGAACAGGCCGGGCAGGCCCTTCCGTCATGCACGCTTCTGGTCAATACGACCTCCATCGGCATGGAAGGGGTGGCCGACGGGGCTTTCCCGTTCAGCCTGGAACAGGCCAGCCCTGATCTTGTGGTATGTGATATTGTCTATGTGCCACGACAGACGGGCCTGCTGGAACAGGCTGCCGCACGGGGGCTGCGCACGGTTGATGGGCTGGGTATGCTGATCCATCAGGCCGGGGAAGGCTTTCGCAAATGGTTCGGCGCGATGCCGGACATGGGACCGGAGGTCGAAGCCCTGCTGGATGCCGATCTGCGGCGTGCCCGCGCGGGCTGATCGGACGGGCAATGCGCGTACTCGGGCTTACCGGCGGGATCGGTATGGGCAAGTCCACGACCGCCGCCATGCTGGAACGGGCGGGCGTGCGGCTGTTCGATGCCGATGCCGTGGTCCGCGCCCTTCAGGCCCCGCATGGGCGTGCGCTGCCTGCCATTGAAAATCTGGTGCCCGGTTCCGTGCAGGACAATGTGCTGGACCGGTCGGCATTGCGGCGCGCGGCCCTGTCCGATCCGGCTGTCATGCGCGGGCTGGAGAAAATCATCCATCCCATGGTCAGTGCGGCGCGGCGGCAGTTCCTGCAGCGCGCCCGGCGTGATGGATGCCGCTGGGTGGTGCTGGACATTCCGCTGCTGTTTGAAACTGGGGCGGAGCGGTTGTGTGACCGTGTCGCGGTCGTCAGTGCGCCTGCACCAGTGCAGCGCGCGCGCGTGCTGCGCCGTGGGCGGATGACACCGGCCCAGATCGATGCAGTGCTGGCGCGGCAGATGCCCGACCGGCTGCGACGGCGTAAGGCGGATGTGATTATTGAAACCGGCCTGTCACGTTTCAATACGGTGCGACAGGTCCGGCGGCTGTTGCGCGCCATGCGTGAAGATACGCCCATCGCATGGGCGCAGGCCAGAAGGAAGTCAGCATGAAGCGTTCCATCCTGTTCGATACGGAAACCACCGGGCTTGATCCGCTCAAGGGTGACCGCGTGATTGAAATCGCGGCGCTGGAACTGATGGGCGACCTGCCCACCGGCAACAACTTCCATGTGCTGATCGATCCCGAACGGGACGTGCCCGAGGAAGCATCCCGCGTGCATGGCTTCACCCGTGCCGACCTTGAGGGAAAGCCCAAATTTGCCGAGATCGCAAAAGGGTTTCTGGATTTCGTCGGCGATGATGCCCTGATCGCGCATAACGCACGCTTCGACTTCGGCTTCCTTAATGCGGAGCTTGGGCGGGCCGGGCTGCCGGAACTCGACATGGGGCGCATGGTCGATACGCTGGACATGGCGCGCGAACGCTTTCCCGGCATGCCCAACAGCCTCGATGCCCTGTGCCGCCGCTTTTCCATCGACCTGTCCGAACGTACGACCCATAACGCCCTGCTGGACTGTCGGCTTCTGGCCGCCGTCTATCTGGAGCTGACCGGTGGCAGGCAGCGCGGGCTGGGGCTGGCGGTGGAAGAAGGCAGTGGCGGCATCGCCACCTATACCTATGCGCGTCCCGCAGGTCACCAGCCGGTGCGTGTCCAGCCGACGGAAGCGGAAATCGAGGCCCATCAGGCATTTGTGAAGCGATTATCCGATCCGCTGTGGCTGGCATGAGGATACGGCATGTAACAAAGGGTTGGTCAGCCAGCCCGTCTGGGTTAGGGTCGGGACGTTAATCGTACCGGATGTCTTGAACAGGAAGAGAGCATTGTCCACGGACGAGATTGTCGATCCCACGATTGCCCCTTCCGATCAGTTCAGGCGCTTCCTGCTCCATATCGGTATTCCGGTGGCCGGCGTCGTTTCGGTCATCGCCGTTATTGCTGGCGTAGGGTGGCATTCCTACCGCACGGTGCGCACCGGCGCCCTTGCGCTTACGCATGACCTGCTGGTCAGCCAGCAGGACTATATCGCCAAGGAAGTCAGTTCCTTCCTCATGCCCGCTTCGGCGGGGGCGATCGTGGCGCGGGACATGCTTGAACACGGCGCACCCGCGGTCGAACAGAAGATATTCAATGCCTACAGCAGTACCATGCTGCGCAACGTACCACAGATCCAGTCTTTCTATCTGGCCGACAGTGATGGCAATTTCAGTGAACTGGAGCGTGGGCCGGACGGACAGGGTGTAGCCATTACAACCCTGCAGAACCCCGGAACGGACAACTCGGTCTTTGCGCATGAACAGCGCGACGCGCAGGGCAAGACCGTCCGGCAATGGCAGACCCCGTCGAAACAGTATGATCCGCGCGGGCACGGATGGTTCACCGATACGATCAAGGCGGGACGCGAATACTGGACCCACCCTTACCTTGTGGAAATGACCCGGGAACTGACGCTAACGGCGGCGGTCCCGTACAAGGGGCTGGATAACAAGACCTATGTCTATGCCATCAACCTCTCGCTCGACCATCTGAACAGCTTCCTCAATTCGCTCAAGATCGGTCAGAGCGGCAACGCCATCCTGATGGATCATGACGGGCATGTTCTGGCCGGACACGCCATGAAGGAAACGCTGGCCAGAGCCAATGGCGACCCGCTGAAGATGGTGCTCGATCCCAGCCAGTTCCCGGTCATGAGCAAGGCATTCGACCAGTACCGGGTTCATGGTTATGGCGCGCGCACCGTCCGCGTGAAGAACCGGAACTATGTCACCATCACGGCCAACCTGCCGGTGGGGACGGATAGCTGGGTGCTGCTGCTGGTCGCGCCGGAAGATGATTTTTCGCGCTTCGCCATGGCGGACGGGCGGCAGAACCTGCTGTTCTCCATCCTCGTGGTGCTGATGGCGTCGGGGCTGGGTTTCCTGCTGTTCCTTCAGGCCCGCAGGGGCGAGCGCATGCACCGTCAGATCGAGCAGGCGCATGCCGTGGCCAACTATGAAAGCCATGCCCTGCAATCCGTTGCGGCCTATCCCGAACTGTTCAATCCCGAAGATAATGCCCTGATCCTGACCGAGGCACTGGCCGATCAGTCGCTGGCCCGGCGTGCTGCCATATGGCGTATCCTGCATGACGGGCACACCCTGATGTGCATCGATTCCTACGACCGGCAGCAGGACGTGCATTCCGGTGGCTTTGAAATGGCCACCACGGATCTCAAGAGCTTCTTTGATTCCGTATCCCACGGGGATGCGCTGGTCATAGCCAGCGCGGCGGATGATGACCGTACGTCCGCCTTCTACCGGGTCTATATGCGCGCCTTCGGCAGCAGGGCGCTGTTCTGCAATCCCATTCTGGGTAGCAGCGGGCCGGTAGGCGTCATCACGCTGGAAGATGCGCCGCGGGCGGAAATGGTCTCCCATTTCGTGGACATGATCGCCGGTGTGGCTGCCGCCCGTTTTTCCGCGCAGCATTATACGGCCGTAGCTGCGGCAAGGGAAGAACTGGAGTCCGAACCCACGGCGGAGGAAGAACCACGCGACCCTAGCCAGGGTTTCCTTCTGCAACCCGCCGCCATGACGGCGGAAGGTCAGCCGTCCGCGACGGACATGACCAAGGTGGACGGATTCTATCCCGCCGTGGCCATCATGGTCATCAGCCTGTCGGACATCGTGATGACGGCGCAGGACGATCCGACCGCGAATATCAAGCTGATCGATACCATGGCGGGGATATTGCAGGATATCGCCCATCAGTGCGGGCTGTATTCCATCCGTATGCTGGGGCATCGCGTGGTCTGCGTTGCGGGCTGTTCGCGTGTGCCGGACAAGGGGGCCGCGTATCGCATGGCCAACGCCGCGCTCATGATGCGTGAAAGCACGCTGTCCATGCTGGCGAAGGAAGACATGGACCCGGTTTTCCGTATCGGTATTGATGTCGGGCCGGTATTTGGCGGCATGCTGGGCAAGGAACCGCAGGCATTCAACCTG
Organism: Komagataeibacter saccharivorans; assembly: GCF_003207825.1. GTDB lineage: Bacteria > Pseudomonadota > Alphaproteobacteria > Acetobacterales > Acetobacteraceae > Komagataeibacter > Komagataeibacter saccharivorans. The sequence goes on from NZ_NKTY01000006.1 coordinate 130,401, forward strand.
TGGGGCGACGCCATGGGCATGGCCGAGATGATGGCGCAGGGCGCGCCGGATGTGGGCACCATTCAGGTATCGGAAGAAGTGTATGTCGCCCTGCGGCAGAATTTCCTGTTCCGTGAGCGTGGACGCTTCTTTATCCCCGGTGTCGGTCTGACCCGTACCTATGTGCTGGCCGGACGGCGATGACGGATATTCCCACCTCAGGGCAGGCCAGCATGCCCCAGGGCGGGCAGACACCCGGCATGGGACCGTCGGAGCCTGATAAGGCGGGCCGCGTCATGCTGGTGTTGCGGCGTTTTGCGCCGTGGCTTGCCAGTATCGGACGCCTGACGCGCCATCAGGTCCGTTTCACGCTACTGCTGATCGGGGCGGGTTGGGGCACGCTGCGCGAAAGCCTGCGGCCCAATTCATGGCGCAGGCCGGTTATCTATGAATTCCGGGCGACCCTGCGGCAGGTCGTCGGCGGCGGTTTCCTCAGCATTGTGGTCACGGCCACGCTGACCGGCCTCATGGTCGTGTCGCAGGCTGCGTACTGGCTGGGCTATGCCGGCATGGCGCAGATGACCGGGTCCATCCTTGTTTCCGTTCTGGTGCGCGAAATCTCGCCCATCCTTGTGGGGATCATCCTTATGGGGCGTAGTGGCATGCTGTGCCTGACGGAAATCGGGATGCTGGTGCTGGGTGGCGAAGTGCGCGGCCTGCAGGCGCGGGGGATCGATCCGTTTCTGGCGCTGGTCATGCCGCGCACCTTTGCCTTCACGGTCGGGGGCTTCACGCTGGGGATGATCTTCTCGGTCGTGTCGCTGCTCATGGGGTTCATGGTGGCGCATGCGAGCGGGGCCATCACATCCTCGGTCTGGACGTTCTTTTTCAACGTTCTCGGGGCCATGACCACGTGGGATTACCTGATCATTCCGCTTAAATTCGTGCTGGTCGGCTTCTTCGTCGGGCTGGGCGCGTGCATTTCAGGGCTGACCGTCAGCAGCAATGACACCATGGCCAGCATCATGCCGCGTGGTTTTGCGCGCGGGATCATGCTGGTGCTGGTGGTCAATATCCTCTTCATGCTGGATTTCTGACCATGACAGCCAATGCACCCCTGCTGGAACTGCGCGACGTTGTGCCCACCTTCGAGGAGAGCGGGCTTATGCCCGCACCTTACAACCTGCGCATCATGCCCGGCGAATGCGTGGTCATCGACTGCCGTGATGAAAACCGCGCTGCCGTATTTGCAGATCTGTGCACGGGCATGATTTCACTCAGCCAGGGTAGCATCCGGTTCATGGGGCTGGACTGGACCACGTTACGCGACAGGCAGCTTAATGCACTGCGGGGCCGTATTGGCCGTATTTCACGCAGTGGAAGCTGGCTGAACCTGTTCGGCACGCATCTCAACATCATGCTGCCGCACCTGTACCATACCAACGACCCGCTGGATAACGTGGTTGAACATGCCACCGAACTGGGCCGCAGGTTCGGTTTTCCCGGCCTGCCGATTACGGCGCCGGACCGGCTTTCGGCAGCGGATCAGGCGCGGGCGGCATGTGTAAGGGCATTCCTCGGCCGGCCCGACCTGCTGGTGCTGGAAGACATATCCGACGTGCTGCCTGAAGAAAATGTGCTGCCGTTTTTTGAAATGATGACCGCAGCACGCGACCGGGGGTGTGGCGTGCTATGGTTTGTCCGCTCCGCGGTCGCGTGGCGTGAGTATCGCAAGGCGGTCAATCTCCACATGCGCCTTCTCGATGAAGGTCTTTTTCCCATGCGGGTGATGTAATGGTCCAGAAACAACAGTCAGACGGAATCCGGCAGCTTGTGCGTGTCCGTTACGCCGATGAATGGGTGGGTATTCTTGTCCTGCTGTCGCTTGTCATCCTGTTCGGCGCGGTGATTGAAGCCGGTGTGCTCCATGACTGGCTGCGACCTGCGGGCAGGCTGAGGATCGTGCTGCCTGAAAATGGCGTAAGCGGCCTTGCCGTGGGCGATGATCTGGAGGTGATGGGCATTCACGCGGGCACCGTGCGTCGCGTGCGCATCAATCCGTCGGGCGGCATGTATGCGATTGCGGAGATCGATCCCGATATCGAACCCTATATCCGTCATGACAGTTCGGCCATCATCCGCAAGCGTTTTGTCGTGGCCGGCGCGACCTATATCGACATCTCGCGCGGGGCGGGTGAAAAGCTGGACTGGAGCTACGCGGTGCTGAGCGCCACAAATGCCCCCAACCCGGCGGATACCATTACCCAGACCTTCAGCGATATCCGTGACCGCGTCATTCCCGTTCTGGATAATGCCCAGCACATGATGGCGACGCTGGACGCCACCATTACGGACATGCATGCGGGCAAGGGCTCCATCGGGCGGCTTATGACCAATGATGACCTGATCCGTCAGGCCGAGCAGATGATCACCACGCTCGATGCCACGGTCAGCCAGCTTGCGCCGATTGAAAAGCAGCTTGCAGGCGTCATGGACAAGGCCAGTGCCAGCATGACCAACGTGCAGAAGGCGACGGGCGACCTGAGCAACGCAACGCCCGCCATCACCCATAACCTGCAGGATGCCAGCCAGCAGCTTCCGGTGCTTCTGGTGCAGGCGCAGTCCACCGCTGCCAGCCTGCAGAAGCTGGTCGACCAGATGCGGGGGCTGTGGATACTGGGTGGTAATGGAAACAAGGCGAAGCATGGCCATGCCCGCCTGCCAGCGCAGAAGGTGCAGCCGTGATCATGAAAAAAGACTATGTGGCACTGGGGCTGGTGCTTGCGCTGGCCGGATGTGGCGGGGGTGAAAAAGCGGCATCCCCTACCGACAGCACCCTGTCGCAGGACATGGAGACGGCCCGTGACGCCGTAAGCCTGGAACGTCTTTCGGTAGCCGAACAGCAGTATCGCGCGGCAGGTGAGCGTGCGATCGCGCGTGATGATGTCACGGCCATAGGCGATTCAGGCTATAATCTTGCGACGGTCGAACTGGACGAAAACAGGCCACAGGATGCGCTGGCCACCATCACGGCTACCCGTTCTGCGCTGCAGGTGCGCGGGCAGGCCGGGGATGATGCCGGACTGGATCTGGTGCAGGCCGGGGCGCTGTACCGTCTTGGCCGCAATGCGGAAGCGGCATCCGTCGCAGCACGCGCGGCAGCGGCGCAGGATGTGGATATTGCGGAAAAAGGCCAGTTCATCCGTGGCCTGATCGCAGATGATGGGGGCGATCAGGCCACGCTGGCATCGGTTGCGGCCTATTTCGCGACGCTGACGGGCAAGGTGCCCGCAGGCTGGAGTGCGGATGCCAGGGAAATGGCTGCCCGCAACCTGCTTGCCACGGGTGGTAGTGCCCGGACAGCATGGCAGGATGCGTTGCAGGCCGCGACAATCCGCCAGCAACAGGTGGATTACCGCGATATGGCGCGTGCTCTGGGTGTCGCCGCAATGGCTGCCAGCAAGGCAGGTGATGCGCAGGCCGCCGCGCAGCTTTACACCCGCGCCAGCCAGAGCGCAGGGCAGGCAGGTGACAAGGTTGCGGCTGAACGCTGGGCACGACAGGCCGGATCATCAGCGGCGGTTGACCCGTTCGTGCTGCCCGCGGCTCCAGCCCGCAAGAAATAGGCCGGTCTGAAAACGGCTTGTCCAATGGGAAAGGGCCTGTCCAGCTTATAGCCGGACAGGCCTTTTTTCCATCAGTCGGTCAATGGGCAGCCATTGAAGGCCGCCCGACAAACATTTGATAAATCGCACAGAAGCCTTTTGGTAAGGCGTCTTATACCTCATCACGCGGCAGCAGCGTGGTATGGCGTGCCACCAGCGTGGCGCTGGCGCTGTTCAGTCCGTCAAGCTCCACAAGCATGCCCCGGGCCTTCATCTTGCCCACCAGTTCTTCCAGCGCGCCCACGGCGGTCATGTCCCATAGATGGGCATGGGTCAGGTCGATGATGACCTTGCTGGAGGTCGTGTCGTGCAGGTCGAAAGCATCTGTAAAACCATCGGTGGAGGCAAAGAATATTTGCCCTTTCACCACATAGGTACGCGTGGTCCCATCGCCGGAAATCGTGCTGCTGACGTCAAGCATGCTGGAAACCTGAAATGCAAAGAACAGGCCGTTCAGCAGGACACCCACCGCTACGCCAGCCGCAAGGTCATGCGTGCCGACCACGACAGCGACAGTTGCCAGCATGATGACGCTGGTGGTGCGTGGATGATGCGCCAGATCGCGCAGGGACGACCAGGAGAATGTGCTGGCGGACACCATGATCATGATCGCGACCAGTGCCGTGACCGGCACCTGCGCCACCCACGGGCGCAGCACGACCATCAGCAACAGCAGGAATGCCCCCGCCACGAAGGTGGATAACCGCCCCCGGCCACCATAACGCAGGTTGCCTACCGTCTGGCCGATCATGCCGCAGCCGGCGATGCCACCAAACAGCCCGACCGCGATATTGGCCAGACCCAGACCCGTGCATTCCTGCCGCTTGCTGCTGGTGGTTTCGGTCAGGTCGTCAACCACGCGCGCGGTCATCATGGATTCGAGCATACCCACCGCAGCCATGGCCAGCGCATAGGGTGCAATGATTTCAAGCGTATCGAGCGACATCGGAACATCTGGCCAGACAAGATGCGGCAGGCTGTCCGGCAGGCGACCAAGATCGGCCACGGTATGCAGTGGCATGGGATAGATGATGGAAATGACCGTCAGCACCACAATGCAGATCAGCGGCGACGGGATGGCGGAGAAGACACGCGGCACGGAATAGATGATGGCAAGTCCCAGCGCGATCATGGCGTAGCTGTGCCATGTCACATGCAGCATGTGGGGAACCTGCGCGGAAAAGATCAGGATGGCCAGCGCATTGACGAAGCCCGTCCGCACCGGGCGTGAGACATAGCGCATGAGAACATGCAGCCTGAGCAGGCCGAATGTAACCTGCAGAAGCCCGCATAACAGTGTCGCGGCCAGCAGGTACTGCACGCCGTGCCCGCGCACCAGTGCTGCGGCCACAAGGGCGACTGATCCGGCCGCACCGGAAATCATGCCCGGCCTGCCCCCCGTCAGGGCAATGACGACGCTGATTACGAAAGAAGCATACAGCCCGACCGCAGGGTCCACGCCCGCAACGAATGAAAATGCGATGACTTCGGGTATCAGCGCGAACGTGCCGACCATTCCGGCCAGCGTATCGCGCGTGATGTTGCCGAACCATTCCTCACGGTAACGGGCAAGAGCGGACATAAATAAAGCAGTGCCTTTCAGGAAAGGGGATCAGGTATCGGCAATGGTCATGTCCGCACGTCGCCACCAGCATTTCGGGGCGGGGCGCGGCTGCGGCAGCACCGCAAACGGATTGCCGGTGTACCGGACTGTGTTGGTGGGTGTTTCCTCGATCTCGATGCTGGCGCAGGTCAGCAGGCCGCCATCATCGGCAAGGAAAGCATTCAGCTTGGCCATCAGCAGGCAGGCCAGCAGTTCCGTCGTCGGGTCGCCCGGTGTTACCAGTATGCGCCGCGCGCGCTGTGGTTCGTTCCTGCCGAACCAGTCCAGCAGGGGATCATGTTCGGACAGTTGCAGCGCGTGATCGACCTGTTCATCGATGAAGCGGTGCCATGTTTCCTTTGCGCGCTGGAACGGCAGGACCATATTGGTGTGGCCGTCCAGTACGCCGGGATTCGTGGCGCGCAGGCTGACGCGGACGTATTCGTTATGACCATGCGGCAGGGCACAGCGTTCGCTCTCCCCCGCCAGCAACCGGTGCGCCATGGAAAAGCGCCGGGTAAAGACCAGTTCAAACATGGGGATGTTGTGCCACGAACCGTTCCCATCCCGCCTTGCGCAACTGGCAGGCCGGGCATGTTCCGCACCCATGTCCCCACGCGTGCAGCGTGCCGCGCGTGCCAAGGTAACAGCTATGGCTTTCATGGTTGATCAGGCGGACCAGCGCGTTGCCTCCAAGCTGAAGGGCAAGATCCCATGTTTCGGCCTTGTCGATCCACATGAGCGGGGTATGGATTATGTAATGGCTGTCCATGCCCAGATTGAGCGTGACCTGAAGCGACTTCATCGTATCGTCCCGGCAGTCCGGATAGCCGGAATAATCCGTCTCGCACACGCCGGTCACGATATGGCGGATATTGCGCCGTGCCGCGAGTGCAGCGGCAAAGGTCAGGAAAATGATGTTGCGTCCCGGCACGAAGGTGTTGGGCAGGCCGCCTTCGGTCAGGGCGATCTCCGCCTCCCGCGTCAGGGCGGTGTCCGATACGGTGCCAAGGGCGGCAAGGTCAAGCGTGTGATCCGCGCCCAGGCGTGCGGCCCAGTCCGGATTTTCGATCGCCATGCCATCGCGCAGCGCGGTGCGGCATTCCAGTTCGACCGCGTGGCGCTGGCCATAATCGAACCCCAGCGTTTCCACCCGGCCAAAACGCGAAAGCGCCCATGCAAGACATGTGGCCGAATCCTGACCACCGGAGAACAGGACCAGTGCGGCTTCGTTTTCAGGGCGGGAGGGGGGAGGGGGAACGCTCATGCTCAGGGTATCCCGATCAGCTTGTGGGTCTGCAATGACAGACGCCATTGCGGATGATGCATGCAGTAGTCAACCGCGGCGGCGGTATTGTGGTTGCGTTCGGCGTTATCCATCGGCTGTAGCCAGAACTGACGGAAGTTCAGATCCGCCACCTGCTCCGGTAGCAGGTCAGGCTGCGGATAGACCAGTTTCAGTTCATCGCCGCTTTTCTGCACCAGTGGCGCGCCCGCCTTCGGGCTGACACAGACCCAGTCGATGCCGGTGGGCGCGGGCAGGGTGCCGTTGGTTTCCACCGCGATTTCAAAACCACGGGCATGCATGGCGGCAATCAGCGCATCATCAAGCTGAAGCAGCGGTTCACCGCCGGTAAAGACGACAAAGGCCGGTCCGGTATCCGGCACGGGCCAGGCCCGGCTGATCGCATCCGCAAGCTGTGCCGCGTCCGCAAAACGACCGCCATTGACGCCATCGGTGCCGATGAAATCGGTATCGCAGAACCGGCAGGTCGCCTGCGCCCGGTCGCGTTCCAGACCGGACCACAAGTTACATCCCGCAAAGCGGCAGAATACCGCCGTGCGGCCCGCCTGCGCCCCTTCACCCTGAAGGGTGGGGAAGATTTCCTTTACGGTGTAGGACATATTCCAGATTTCGTATTACGCGCGGCCAGCAGGGGACCAGCACGGGAAATGTCCCAGCCGGTCCCGCGCCCGGCTGCGTCGGGTTAGCCGTGTTGATCGGATGTATGCATGCCCAGCCGGTCAAGCAACTGCCGGTCGCGCGTGGCGGCGGGGTTTGGCGTCGTCAACAGGCGCTCGCCATAGAAAATGGAGTTGGCGCCCGCAAGGAAGCACAGTGTCTGCGCTTCGTCCGTCATGTCCTCACGCCCGGCGGCCAGTCGTACCCGGCTGGCGGGCATGGTGATGCGGGCGGCGGCGATGGTGCGCACGAATTCAATCGGGTCCACCGTTTCATCGGTGTTTTTGGCCAGTGGCGTGCCTTCCACCCGGACCAGCATGTTGATGGGCACGCTTTCGGGATGACGGGGCAGGCTGGCAAGGGCTGCGATCATGCCAGCGCGGTCCGTGGTGTCTTCCCCCATGCCGACAATACCGCCACAGCAGACATTGATACCGGCATCACGCACGTTTTCCAGCGTATCAAGACGATCCTGAAACGTGCGGGTGGAGATGATGTCGCCATAATATTCAGGCGAGGTATCGATGTTGTGGTTGTAGTAGTCCAGCCCCGCGGATTTCAGCCTGTGCGCCTGCCTGTTGTCGAGCATGCCCAGCGTCACGCAGCTTTCCAGCCCCAGTTCCTTGACCCCTTCCACCATGGCGCACACGGTTTCCAGGTCATGTTCCTTCGGGCTGCGCCACGCGGCCCCCATGCAGAAGCGTGCGGCCCCGGCAGCCTTGGCGGCGCGGGCTTCCTTCAGCACTTCTTCCACGGCCATGAGGCGGCTGGCCTTGACGCCGCCGTCCTCGTGCATCGCACTCTGCGGGCAGTAGGCGCAGTCTTCCGGGCAGCCACCCGTCTTGATCGACAGCAGGGTGGAAATCTGCATTTCCGTGGGGTCGAACCGCGCGCGGTGGACCGTCTGCGCCCGATAGATCAGGTCGGGGAAGGGCAGGGCCATAAGGGCCGCGACTTCATCGCGCGTCCAGTCCGTCCTTACCGGGGGCAGGCTGGTGGCGCTGGCAGGCGCGTGAAGGGTGTCCGGGCTGCTCCCGTCGGGCATCGGTCGGGTATCCTCTGGCGGTCAGGGGGTGGAAAACCGTTCTGGCTGTGCCATACAAAACCGGCAATGACCACACTTTTATCGTTATGGGGTCATTGCCGGAAGAAGGGATCAGCCCAGAACGCGCGCCAGTGTCGTGCCCAGTTCCGCCGGGCTGGGGGCGACATGGATACCGGCTTCACGCAGGGCCTCGATCTTCGCGCTGGCGGTCTCGTGGCCACCGGTAATCACGGCCCCCGCATGGCCCATGCGCCGGCCCGGAGGGGCAGTGGCGCCCGCGATGAAGCCCACGACCGGCTTGCGCGTGCCGCTGGCGCGGATCAGTTCGGCGCCTTCGATCTCGGACGTGCCGCCGATTTCGCCAATCATGACGATGGAATGCGTGTCCGGGTCCGCGATCATGCGTTCCAGTACATCGGTGAAGTCCATGCCCTTGACCGGATCGCCGCCAATGCCGACACAGGTGCTCTGCCCCTGCCCGATGGCGGAAGTCTGGGCCACGGCCTCATATGTCAGGGTGCCGGAGCGCGAGACGATGCCCACATGGCCACGGCGATGGATCGGGCCGGGCATGATGCCGATCTTGCATTCATCAGGCGTGATGATGCCGGGGCAGTTCGGGCCGATCAGCAGGCTTTCGGAACATTCCAGGGCTGCGCGCACGCGCACCATGTCCTGCACCGGGATGCCTTCGGTGATGCACACGATCAGGGGGATGCCAGCGGCGATCGCCTCCAGAATGGCGTCGGCTGCACCGGCGGGCGGCACGTAGATGACGGAGGCATCGGCCCCCGTGGCTTCACGCGCCTGCCTTACGGTATCAAATACCGGCAGGCCGAGGTGAAGGCTGTCCCCCTTGCCCGGCGTCACGCCGCCAACCATGCGGGTGCCGTAGGCGATGGCCTGTTCGGTATGGAAGGTGCCCTGCGCGCCGGTAAAGCCCTGCGTAATCACCTTGGTGGAACTGTTGACAAGAATGGACATTCACTCAGGCTCCGGCATTACGGACGGCGGATACGATCTTGCGCGCGGCATCGCCCAGATCGTCAGCGGGGATGATGGTCAGGCCGGATTCAGCCAGCAGCGCCTTGCCGCGTTCGACATTCGTGCCTGCCAGACGCACGACCAGCGGTACATTCAGGCCGGTTTCGTGCGACGCGGCGATGATGGCTTCCGCAATCACGTCGCAGCGCATGATGCCGCCGAAGATGTTGACAAGGATGCCGCGTACCTTGGGGTCGGCGATCAGGATGCGGAAGGCCGCTGCAACGCGTTCCTTCGACGCACCGCCACCGACATCAAGGAAGTTGGCCGGTTCCTCGCCTTCCATCTTGATGATGTCCATCGTCGCCATGGCAAGGCCTGCGCCATTGACCATGCAGCCGATATTGCCGTCCAGACCGACATAGGCCAGCCCGTATTCGGCGGCTTCGCGTTCGCGAGGGTCTTCCTCGTTCTCGTCACGCAGTTCGGCCAGGGCGGGATGGCGGAACAGGGCATTGTCATCGAATGACATCTTCGCGTCCAGCGCCAGCAGGTCGCCCGCACCGGTCACGACCAGCGGGTTGATTTCCACGATCGCGGCGTCAAGTCCGGTAAAGGCGGTATAGGCCGCACGCACCACGTTCTGGAAGGCGCGGATTTCACGGCCCTTCAGGCCAAGGCGCACGGCAAGGTCACGCGACTGGTAATCGCACAGGCCCTTTGCCGGGTCGATGCTTTCCTTGAAGATGCGCTCGGGCGTGTTCGCCGCGACTTCCTCGATTTCCATGCCGCCGTCAGGCGAGGCCACGATGACCAGCCGACCGGTCGAGCGGTCCACCAGCATGGAAAAATACAGTTCGCGCGCGATGTCGCAGCCGGATTCGACATACAGCGTGCGCACCAGACGGCCCGCAGGCCCGGTCTGGCGCGTAACCAGCACCGAACCCAGCATGGCTTCGGCCGCATCCGCAACGTCTTCGATGCTGCGGGCCAGACGTACGCCGCCCTTGCCTTCGGGCCTGTCGGCAAAATGTCCGGCACCCCGGCCGCCGGCGTGGATCTGTGCCTTGACCACGGTAACAGCAGCATCCAGCGCGCGGGCGGCGGCGATGGCTTCATCCGTGGTGGTGGCAGCACGTCCTTCAGGCACGGGCATGCCGTAGGAGCGCAGCAGCGCCTTTGCCTGATATTCGTGAATGTTCATGTGCGACCCAATCTGTCTTTCTTATTAGCGGTGTCGGGCAACGCCCCTAGCACGATATGCGCCCGCTATGACAGGGGGCAGGCGCGGGATTGGCGTAAAGATGAAACATGTGTCATGTCCTTCCCGGCAGGGGCGTGCGTTATGCGCCATGGTGGAGAAGAGACAGAAGACAGGTTGCGATGAAACACTGGCGCATTGAACAGATGAACTGGGACCGTTTCGACCCGCAGCGGGTGGACCCCGATATTGTCCCGTTGATCAAGGCCGCATCGGTTGTCGAGCGTAATGGTCTTGACTACGCCCAATACCTGAAGAACGTCTTTGCCGATGATCCCGATTTCAGCCAGGCGGCGGATAACTGGGCGCAGGAAGAAGTACAGCACGGCGATGCCCTGGGGCGGTGGGCCATGATGGCCGATCCGTCATGGGATTACATGGCGGCGTTCGAGCGGTACCGGCAGTCCTACCGGCTGGATCTGGACGTGGATGCGTCCATCAGGGGGTCGCGGACGGGGGAACTGATCGCGCGCTGCATGGTGGAAACGGGTACGTCGTCTTTTTATACCGCGCTGGCCGATGCGACGGAGGAACCGCTGCTCAAGGCAATCTGCAAGCAGATCGCGGCGGATGAATACCGGCATTTCAAGCTGTTCTACGATCATATGCACCGCTACCTGCAGCGCGAGCATCTGGGCGTCTGGCAGCGCACGCGCATTGCGCTGGGCCGGGTTACGGAAAGCGAGGACGACGAACTGGCCTCCGCCTTCCACACCACCAACGAACCGCCCGGCATGCCCTATGACCACAAACGCTGCATCGCGGCCTACATGTCGCGCGCATTGCGGTTCTATCAGCCGCGCCACGCGGTGCGGGTGACGGGGATGATCCTCAAGACGATCGGGTGGGCGCCCCATGGTCGGCTGCATGCGCTGATCGCCAGGGTGGTGTATCACCTGCTGCGCATGCGCCAGCGCAAATTCGCGCGCCTTATGGCCACGGCATGATGGTCGCCACCCCAATACAGGAATAAAGACAGGCAGGATGAAGCTTCAGTTTACAAATACCGTTGGTGCCACCCTTTTCGCAGCAGGCTGTTTTTCATTCGCCGGGCCGCTTCATGCGGATACAGCCCCGGCTTCCGCCCCGGCCGCGGGGGCAACGGGCAACGTGGCGGCGGAGCAGATCAGCGACGCCACGCGTGCGGAACGGCTCATGGCATCCCAGATCGGGCTGCGTGTCTTTACGTCTGCAGGCTTCCATCCCGGCACGGTGCGTCATATCGTCCTGTTCCGTTTCCTGCCCACCATTACCGACGCGCAGCGGGCGGAAGTGGTGCGGCGGTTCATGGCGCTGGGTCAGATCTCGCGGCGGGAGGATGGCTCCCCCGTTGTCGCGGCAATCGAAACCGGCGCGCAGATCAGCGGGGAAGGGGTGGATGAGGGACTGCAGCAGGCATTCCTTGTCACCTTCCGTTCCGAAGGGGACCGAAACTACTATGTTGGCCGCCCGGTGGTGACCGATCCTGCCTATTTCGACCCGGCGCATGAGGCATTCAAGAAATTCGCAGCGCCGTATGTCATCGCGACTGTCGTGTTTGACTACGCCATTCCCCCCAAATCCGTCCCGCGCAAGGCGCCGGTTCGTACGGGACGTGTGCAGGTTCCCCAACTGCAGGGCTGACAGGCCGCGCATCCCCTTCAAGGAGTTGAGATTACATGACAACCGTGACCCTCGGGCATCTGGATACGTCCGTGCAGCAGGCATCGGCCGCAGCCGTGGCACGCGTGCTGGAAGCCTATGATCTTGAAATAGAATATGTATCGGCGCCCCGCGCGGAAATGGAGGAACATGTCCGCCGTGGCGATGTGGACCTGTTCGTATCCGCATGGCTGCCGGATGTTGATGCGGCCTTCCTGGCCCCGGAACTGGGCATGCAGGCTTTCGGCCAGCTTTACCGTCCCGCCTTTGGCTGGTCCCTGCCGGAAGCCGCGGCGTGCGGCATGACCTCACTGGCGCAGCTTGCAACGGATGGCGGCGCGGTCGGGCGGGAAATCGTGACCCCGGCTTCCGTTCTGGATCGGGTGCGTCAGGTTGTCGCGGCCTATAACCTGACGGAAGCAGGCTTCACCATTGCCGCCCGTCCGGATGCGGAAGCTTTTGATCATGCCGCCCATATTCTGGAAAGCGGCCTGCCGGAAATCATTCCTGCCTGGCAGCCTTCCTTCCTGCATTACGGTAACCGCCTGATCCAGCTTGATGATCCCAAGGGGGCCTATGGCGCGGAACAGGATGCCCGCATTCTGGTGCGCTCCGCCATCCGGGCTGAAATGGATTCGGACCTGATGGACGAACTCGATGAACTGACGCTGGGGAACAAGGTCGTCAGCGCGCTGGACCATGCCATGCGTTCCGAAGGCATGAGTGCCGAAGATGCTGCCGAGGCATGGCAGCGCGGCAAGCTGCTGCCGCGCTGAGACCCGATAACCATGACAACCAGCCCCATGACGGATGACGCCAGCGCCCGCGATACGCGCGACGCTGGCCTGCAGGCCCAGTACGAGCAGTATCCCTATCCCGCGCGTGACCCGCGGGATGAAAAAGGCAGGCTGCTGATCGGCAGCCCCAGCCACCTGCGGGAAATCGATTACTGGGTTTTCGGTGCAATGCGCCCGCAATCCCTGCCGTTGCGGGTGCTGGTCGCGGGGTGCGGTACGGGTGATGGCGCAATCATGCTGGCCACCCATATGGCGCGTGCGGGGCGGCAGGGGGAAGTGCTGTGCGTGGACCGTTCCACGGCAGCCCTTGATACCGCCCGTGCGCGTGCGCAGGTGCGCGGACTGGACAACATGCGCTTCGTGCAGGGCGATCTGGCGGACCTTGGCGCGATCGCACCGGGACCGTTTGACTACATCGACTGCTGCGGCGTGCTGCATCATCTGCCCGATCCGGATGCTGGTCTGGCATCACTTGAGGCCGTTCTGGCCCCCGGTGGCGGTATGGGGCTTATGGTTTACGCCCCGTACGGGCGCACGGGCGTCTATATGCTGCAGGACGCGCTCGAACGCCTTGCCCCGGTGGGGGAGATGCCTGCCCAGCGGCTGGACACCGCGCGGCGGGTCATGCGGCATCTGCCCGCAACGGCATGGCTGCGGCAGAACACCAATTTTGGCGATCACCTGACCGGAGGTGACGCCGGCCTGTATGACCTGCTGCTCAACCCGCGCGACCGGGCCTATGACATCACGGCCTTCCATGGCCTGCTGGACCGGGCAGGACTGGCTGCGACATGCCTTATGGAACCCGCGCGCTACGATCCGGCCCTGCTGCTTGCGGACCCGCGCCTGCGCGAACGGGTGGCGGCCCTGCCTGAACGGGACCGTCAGGCCGTGGCGGAGGATATCGCAGGCAATATGGCAACCCACGTCGCCTATGTGCGTCGGGCATCCGAACCCGTACAGCGCGCGAATGGCCTGGCAATGGATGCGGTGCCCGTTATGCGCGAGATACCCGGCGTCGAACTGGCCCGCATGATGGGGGGGGATGATCGGCTGCCCTTCGCGTTTGGTACCCTGCAGGTCGCCATTCCCCTTCCACCGCAGGCGCGGGGCATCCTGCCGCTGATTGATGGGGAACGGACAGTGGGGGATATCGCGGCGATCATGGATACACGCGGCCTGTCCGCCACGCGGTTCGCGAAAGTATGGGCGCAGGTGTTCACCACGCTGGAATCGCTCAACCGGGTGCTTCTGCGCGCGCCGCACTGATCCTGATGGCGCGGGATACGGCCATTCTGCCCGTGGTCATATTCGGGGCAAGACTGCGACCTGATGGCACGGCGACGCGTACCCTGCGCATGCGTGTCGCAGCCGCGTATGTATTTGGTATGGGGCAGGGCAGGGTGATGTACATGCCCACCGGCGGCCCATCCTTTCCTTCGGGCCTGACAGAAGCCGCGGTCATGGAAAGGCAGCTTGTCGGGGCTGGGGTGCCGCCCGACGTCATACTGGCTGAGGAGACGGCCCGCGACACCCTTGCATCCGTCCTCGCCTGCTCACGCCTGTTGCGCCAGCGTGGACATGTCGGGCCGGTAGCTGTCGCCACCAGCGCCTATCACCTGCCGCGCTGCCTGCTGCTCATGCGCATGATGGGATGGCGGGTTCGCTCCGTGCCGCCGCCACGGCTACCCGCCGCGCAGGACTGGCGCAGGCGATGGTTCTGGCGGGGGCGGGAGGTGGCGGCCTTGCCATGGGATGCGCTGCTTCTGGCGGTTCACCTGCTGCGGCGGGAAAAGTGATGATGATTGACACTGCCTGCCGCAACCCGCATCACGCGGGTAATCTGAAAAACACTACTAGTCTGGATGGAAGTCATGCCTGTGCAAGCCTTTGTTTTCCCCGGTCAGGGAAGTCAGTCAGTTGGGATGGGACGCGATCTGGCCGAGGCATTCGCCCCTGCGCGGGAAGTGTTTCAGGAAGTCGATGACGCGCTGGGCCAGCACCTTTCGAAGATCATTTTCGAAGGACCGATGGAAGACCTGACCCGGACCGACAACGCCCAGCCCGCCCTAATGGCGGTTTCTCTCGCCGTGCTGCGGGTGCTGGAACGTGAAGGCGGCGTGGACATGAAGCGCGATGTGGCGCTGGTGGCCGGTCACTCGCTGGGTGAATATTCCGCCCTTGCCGCAACCGGCGCGCTGGGTATCGCCCAGACCGCACGCCTGCTGCGTGTGCGGGGCAATGCGATGCAGAAGGCCGTGCCGGTCGGCAAGGGGGGGATGGCCGCGCTGATCGGTGTTGATATGGATCGCGCCGCCAGCCTGTGCGCGGAAGCCGCCGACTTCACCGATGAGGCAGGCAGAACGCACCGGCAGGTAATCGAGGTCGCGAACGACAATGGTGGCGGCCAGGTGGTCGTGGCGGGCGAGATGGCGGCGATCGACCGCATCATAGCCATCGCCAGGGAACAGGGCATCAAGCGCGCGCTGAAACTGCCGGTTTCCGCACCTTTCCACTGTTCCATGATGGAACCGGCGGCAGAGGAAATGCGCGCAGCCCTTGCCGATGCCGTCATCAACGCGCCTGTCGTGCCCGTTGTGGCCAATGTTACGGCAGCCAAGGTAACGGGACCGGACATGATCCGTGACCTGCTGGTGCGCCAGATTACCGGCACGGTGCGCTGGCGCGAGAGTGTCGAGGCGATGGTGGGCATGGGTGTCGACAGTTTTGTCGAAATCGGCGCGGGCAAGGTGCTGGCCGGACTGGTGCGCCGCATCAATGGCGATGTCGCGACCCGTTCGGTCGGGACCCCTGCCGATATCGAGGCCTTTCTGGCTGCACGCTAAAAAATGGAACCCCGCGCATGCGCGGGTCATGTCCGGGTGATGGATAGTTAGGGGAACAGACGGATTATGTTCAGGCTGGATGGAAAAGTTGCGCTCGTTACCGGGGCTTCGGGTGGAATCGGGCGCGAGATCGCCCGCGCGCTGCATGCACAGGGGGCGGTTGTCGTGCTGTCTGGCACACGGCAGGGCGTGCTGGAGGACGTGGCGGCCAGCATAGGCGAGCAGGGCGGGGCGGAGCGGCTGCATGTCTGTGCTGCCGACCTGTCGGATGCTGCCGCGGCTGATGCGCTGATTGCCAGCGCGGAGGAAAAGGCGGGCGCGCCGCTGGCCATTCTGGTCAACAATGCCGGTCTGACGCGCGATACGCTTGCGATTCGTATGAAGGATGATGACTGGCAGCGCGTACTGGATGTGGATCTGGCGGCCCCCTTCCGCCTGTGTCGCGCAGCACTCAAGGGCATGCTGCGCCGTCGGGCCGGACGGATCGTCAATATCGCCTCCGTCGTGGGGGTGACGGGCAATGCGGGGCAGGCCAATTACGCGGCGGCCAAGGCCGGGATGATCGGCATGGGCAAGTCGCTGGCGCAGGAAGCGGGCAGCCGCGGCGTGACCGTGAACACCGTCGCCCCCGGTTTTGTCCAGACCGCCATGACCGACGTGCTGCCCGATGCGCAGAAGGAAAAGCTGGTGGGTTCCATCCCGCTGGGCCGCATGGGCCAGCCGCAGGATATCGCGCCAGCCGTGGTCTACCTTGCCTCGGACGAGGCCGGATGGGTTACCGGGGCCACCCTCCACGTCAACGGCGGCATGGCGATGGTCTGACGGATGTGATATTTTGCTGGACAGCGGGCTTGAAGTGACAAAAAAGATAGTCCTGACAGCCCGGCTGTCCCCCTAATTGCGGGGCGAACGGACACGAAATGCAATCGCCGCCTTGGCGGTGGCATCAAAACCGTGCTAATCGCCCGCAGCTTCGTCCGAAGCAGGGCCGGTACGCACTACCGGTTTTCAGGGACGTTACAGGACGAACACGTTTCGAACCGCCCGGTTTTCAGGGGCAGACAGGAAGCAGAGACAGATGAGCGAAATCGCCGATAAGGTTAAGAAGATCGTAGTCGAGCACCTTGGTGTTGACGAAAGCAAGGTCACCCCGGATGCGTCTTTCATCGACGATCTGGGCGCGGACAGCCTGGATACGGTCGAACTGGTCATGGCTTTCGAGGAAGCTTTCAGCGTCGAGATCCCTGAAGACGCCGCCGAGAAGATCACGACCGTCAAGGACGCGATCGACTACATCGAGAAGCAGAAGGCTGCCTGATCGGCCTCTGGTTCCGATCATGGTATTATACGAATTCAGTCAGGTATCGTTACTTTCAGGGAGCAGGACGGGTTGATGCAGTCTACCGGATTGACATCTGGACAGCGACGCGTTGTCGTAACCGGTATGGGCATTGTCAGCCCTCTCGGACTGGGTGTTGAGCGCAACTGGTCACGTCTGGTGGCCGGGGAAAATGGCTTTGGCCGTATTTCAGCGTTCGATGCGTCCGACCTGCCGGCGCAGGTCGCGGGCGAAGTGCCCGCGGGGCCGACGGGAAGTGGCGGCCTGACCCTTTCGGACTGGGTGCCGGTCAAGGACCAGAAAAAGATGGATCGCTTTATCCATCTGGGTCTGGTTGCCGCGACCGAAGCGGTCGAGGATTCGGGCTGGAAGCCGGAATCGGAAGAAGATCGCTGCCGCACCGGTGTCATGATCGGTGCCGGGATTGGTGGTCTCCAGACCATCTACGAGGCATCCGTGACGGTAAAGGAAGGTCGGGCCCGTCGCCTGTCGCCTTTCTTCATTCCGTCCGCCCTGATCAATCTTGTATCCGGGCATGTCTCCATCAAATACGGATTCAAGGGACCGAACCATTCGGTCGTCACGGCATGCGCCACCGGTGTCCATGCCATTGGCGATGCCGCCCGCATGATCATGCTCAATGACGCGGACGTGATGGTTGCGGGTGGGGCGGAAGCCGCCGTATGCCCGCTGGGCATTGCGGGGTTCTGTTCCGCCAAGGCCCTTTCCACCCATTTCAACGATACGCCGGAAAAGGCGTCGCGTCCGTGGGACCGCGATCGCGACGGGTTCGTTATGGGTGAGGGTTCCGGCATTGTGGTGCTGGAAGAATACGAACACGCCAGGGCGCGTGGCGCGAAGATCTATGCCGAGGTGATCGGCTACGGTATGTCCGGCGACGCCCATCACATCACGGCGCCCGCACCGGGGCATGAAGGTGCCTATCGCGCCATGCAGAACGCGCTTCGCAGCGCGGGGCTGACCACGGCGGACATCCAGTATGTCAACGCCCATGGCACGTCCACCATGGCGGATGACCTTGAACTGGAAGCAGTCGAGCGTCTGTTCGGCGATGATGCGCGCAAGCTGGCCATGTCGTCCACCAAATCGGCTACGGGGCATCTGCTCGGGGCTGCCGGTGCGATCGAGGCGATCTATTCCATCCTCGCCATCCGCGACAATGTCGCACCGCCGACGCTCAATCTGGACAATCCTTCGCGCGAGAGCGTGATCGATCGCGTTGCGCATACGGCGCAGGAACGCAGGATTGATACCATCCTGTCCAACAGCTTCGGCTTTGGCGGGACGAACGCCAGCGTGATCCTGCGCGGCGTATGACGGGGGTGCCTGCGGGCACCTCTTTCTTCAAAAAAGTTAAGGAGACACCGTGCGCAGGGTTCTGGCAGCACTGGGGCTGGTATTCCTGCTGCTTGTCGTATCAGGTCTGGGCATCAGCTTTGTCGCGCTGCGGCATTATGATGCGCCCGGCCCGCTGACGGACCAACGCACGGTTGTAATTCCCCATGGTGGCACGCTGCAGGTGCTGGCCACCCTGCAACAGGCTGGCGTGCTGGACGATGGCAGCCTGACACGCAGGGTCTTCACTGGCGCCACCGCCCTGACCCGTGTGGACGGCGCGTTTCATGCCGCCGAACTGGTCTTTCCCGCCCATGCATCCATCCGTCAGGTCCTGCTGGTGCTGCGGCATGGCAAGCCGGTCGTACACAGGCTGACCATACCAGAGGGGCTGTCCGCCATTCAGGTGGCGACCCTGCTGGAACGCGCGCCGTATATGGAAGGGAGTTTTCCGTTCCCGGCAGAGGGATCGGTCATGCCCCTGACATACGATTATGAATGGGGCATGCCGCGTGCGCAGATGCTTGCGCGCATGCAGCATGAGATGGACCACGCGCTGGATCAGGCATGGGAAGGCCGTGAAGTGGACCCGGCCATTGTGGACCGGCACGCCCTGCTGATTCTGGCTTCCATGATCGAGCGGGAAACCGCTGTTGCGGATGAGCGGCCTGTCATAGCCCGTGTCTTCCTCAATCGCCTGCATGATGGCATGCGGCTTCAGTCGGACCCTACCGTGGTATACGGGCTTAATCAGGGGGCAGGGCCGCTTGGGCACGCCCTGTCGCATGCCGATCTTTTGCAGCCCAGCGCCTACAATACCTATGTCATTACGGGGCTGCCGCCGGGGCCGATCTGTTCACCGGGTATGGCTTCGCTTTACGCGGCGGCTCATCCTGCACAGGGCGACCAGCTTTACTTCGTGGCCAACGGTCATGGGGGACATGATTTTGCATCCACCCTGAGTGACCATAATCGGCATGTTTCGGTCTTCCGGGCCACGAAGCACGCCCAACAGGCAGTCCAGCCTAAAAAATAGCGGACTGCCTGCTATAGATAATCAGGAAATACCGACAGTTACTGTGGCGGCAGGCTCTGGCTCGTAACCGCGCCCGTAGGGGCGGTGTTCATGGGGAGTGTGTCGGCGCTGCCATGGGTGGCTGCTGCGGCAGGCGTTGTGGTCTGGCCGTTCCTGTCCGGTCGGGCCTGTGCCGTGGTCAGGACCTCGCTCAGGGCGGCGCGTAGCGGGTCGGCGCCTGAATTGTTGACCCGCATCGACACCACAATGTCTTCCGGCCCGACAATCTGGTTATAGTAGGCGCGGTTGGCAGGGCTGTTTACCCGCATCTTGGACCCGCCAATCGCGGCCCCGGCGAACAGCCCCTTGGACTTCTGCACGCCCTTGATGGACGTGTTGTGTTCGCCCGCCGTGCCGGCTTCCAGCCCGGAGCCAGACGATGCGAAGGAGGTTCCCACGTCCGCGCTCAGCTTCATCTGGCTGTCCAGCAGGGACTGCACGCCCTGATCGGTCATGACGAACAGCATGACTTCCACATCCTGCATGCCGAACTGAAGGCCAAAATTGGCGGATGACATGCGGTAGAATGCCGGATCGGACCATGATCCATGGGCATCGCGCGTCAGGAAAACACATCCACCGCCGCCGCCGCCAAAGGCGATCGACATGCGGAAGACCGATGGGCAGATGATTACGCCGCGTGAATCGGCAAGATAGCGTGTCACCTTGCTGCCCGCCGTCGCGGTGGAGAACATGTCACGCACGGTCAGGGTGGCGCGGTCAACCAGACTCTGTTCTTCTTCCATGCTGGCCGCGAAGGCTGCATGCAGGGGCATCATAAGGGCCAGAGTGGCGAGTGATGTCCTGATAAGATGAAACGTCTTCAAACCCGTCCTCCCCTTCCGATTCGTAACGGCAGATTCACCCAAACGGCCCGTGCTTTGGAGTGGTCCGTTTTCATGGCTGAATCATGGCCGCTTAGGCAAGCCCATCGGGGCGAATATATTCGTCGTGGTTAAAAGGATACCCCAACCGCATCCGACAGGGCATCGGCAATACCGGGGGCGGCAGCAAGAATGCTGATGCCGTCCGTAAGACCGCCATCGCGCAGGAAGGGGGAGACACGCGCACCGGCTTCTTCCAGCAGCACAAGGGCAGCCGC
This sequence comes from Komagataeibacter saccharivorans, assembly GCF_003207825.1. GTDB lineage: Bacteria > Pseudomonadota > Alphaproteobacteria > Acetobacterales > Acetobacteraceae > Komagataeibacter > Komagataeibacter saccharivorans. Next base: position 151,057 of record NZ_NKTY01000006.1, read on the forward strand.
CACATCCCACAGGTTGATGCGGATTTCCAGATAGCCGTCCTGCCGCCCGCATGCGACTTCCGCCAGCGCGATGGCCCCTGAACCACCCGAACGTGGCATGGCCCCAAGGTTGAGGATGGCGTCAATCTTTTCCTGGAACACGCCGGGCGGAACGCGGTTGCTCCACCCCATCTCGATCAGGGAGGATGCGGTGTCGGTTACGGGGGAGGCATGGATACGCTGTCCGTTAAGGAAAGCCCCGTGACCCCGCACCGCCGTATAGGTTTCGCCCAGCGCAGGGGCTTCAATAATGCCGGCGACAGGCGTGTCACCATCCATCAGGCCCAGCGATATGCACCACCGGTTGCGCCCGCGCGCGTAGTTGGACGTGCCATCGATCGGGTCCACGACCCAGCGCAGGCTGCCGGTCCGGGTGCGCCCTTCTTCTTCACCCTGAAAACCGTCCTGTGGGAACAGGGCACCGATTCGTTCCGAAATGAAGGATTCCACCGCCCCGTCCGTTTCGGTCAGCCAGTCCTGCGCACTTTTCTGGGTACCCTTGGGGCCGCCGGGGGCCGGACGCATTTTCATGGCCAGCGCGGCGGCATCGCGCACGACCGAACGTGCGGCTTCAAAGCGGGTCAGAATTGCCTGTGTCATCGGGGTAATCTCTCCTGTCAGAAATCTAGTCTACACGTAATGCCGTTTTTACCGCCTGTTCCACCTGTGGCATTTCCATCTGACCCAGACGGTATGCAGCCTGTAGCGCAAACTGCAGCGTCAGCCGCCGCCTGCGCGCCGGGGCGAGGGGAGCGGTCGGCGCAGGGCGTATGATCGCACAGTCAATGCAGGTTTCCTCCCCGGCGCGACTGCTGCCGGTCGCGGCAATGATAAGGCCGGTGTTTTCAGGCAGGACCGCACGGGGGAAGTCGTGATTGACCGCAAAATACATCTCGTCGCACCATGGCAGGTAGTCCTGCCATTTATGGTCGGCACGGAAATCAGGCAGGCCCGACTTGATTTCGATACAGATCAGGCGGCCTTCCGGTGTCAGGGCCATGATATCCGCGCGCCTGCGGTCCGGCAGGATGAATTCATGCAAGACCGCCCATCCATGCAGCCTGCATAGCTGGCTGGCGCCAGTGCGGATGGCTGACTGGACCTGCGGCGCGGAAGGGCGAAGCATGGGCGCGCGGGAGCAGTATCAGTGCGCGGGCGCTGCGGACAGAAGGCGGACCACCAGATCCAGATCGGCCGGTTTGTCCACGTCCACGGCAGCGCGTCCATCGGGGAGCGGGACCATGGCGACGCGCGCATGCGAAAGCTGCCCGATCCGGCGGCAGACATCAGCGCGCGTCAGGCGGCGCAGCACGAAGCGCAGCAGGATGCCGGGGCCAAGAATGCGGGCCATCCTGAGCGGGTGCTTGCGTTCGGCTTCCAGCTTCTGCCACAGGCGGATCACCCCGTAAGCTGCGGGCGTGCGGAACAGGAACATGTTGCAACCTGAAAAGGCACCGTCGGCCAGACGGATCATGGTGCGCTTTGTGCCCGGTACATCGCGCTGGATGGCATCTTCCATCGCAATCCCCGCTGCTACGTCGCAATCGCTGTCCTGTGCTGCCTGTATGAAGCTGCGTATCCATTCCGGCTTCAGCAGCGCATGATCGGCTGTCGTGACCAGAAGTGGCGTGCCCACCAGGTCCAGCGCCTTCATCACGCTGGCGCTCGGTCCGGGTGCAGGGGGAATGAAGGTGACCGTATCGGGTACAATGCCAGTCAGCACCTCGGGCTGCTCGATACAGATGCTGATCCGGTCAATCGCCTCGACTGACTGGAGCGCACGGATGACCCGCTGGATCATGGGGATGCCACAGACCGGCAGCAGGGCCTTGTGTGAAATGCCCGCGGCCTGCGCCATCGGGTCGATGCGGCCGGGCCTGCTGCCCGCCAGCACGAGTACGTTCAGCCCCATCCCGGCGCTCACGCCGCGTTACGGGTGACGTTCGCCCCATCGGGCCGGTCACGCGGGGGCGCGCCGGTTTCTTCCATGACCCACGGATACTGCTGTGCCTCCTTCACGTCGTAGCCCAGGTTGAAGACGCTGGGGCTGCGCGGGAAGCTGCGGGCATCGACATAGTAGCTGCGGAACAGTCGGTCAGCCACGAAACTGGTGATGCCGTAATTGCCGTTCTCGTTATGGAAATGGTGCAGCACGTGACGCTGCTTCATGCGCTGGATCCAGCGCATGCGGGGCTTGTAGTTCAGGTGCTGGATGCAGTGAAAGAATTCATAGATGCAGGTGATGGTAAGCCCCGCGCCGAAGGCCGCAGCGGCTCCCGCCATGTTGCCGATCGCGTAACCGATGGGAATGGTCACGATGGCTATGGTCGGAATCGTGTTGAGCGGCGAGCCGAACAGGACATCAAGCAGGTGCGGGTCCTGATGGTGATCGAAGTGGATGCGCTTCCACAGGGAGGCGCTCCATTTCATGCGATAGAGAAACCGGCCATGCAGGATGAAGCGATGGATACAGTACCATACCAGCGGATAGACCAGCATGACGGATACGATACTGATCGCGATGGGCAGCAGGGACTTGCAGCTAAGGACCATGACCGCGTAGCTGGCGATGGCCAGCACGAAATACAGCATGATGGTGGGATAGGTGAGGTAGGCAATCCAGAGCTGCCGAAGGTTCATTTTGCCCAGGTCGAAGCTCCGGCCCGTGCGAATGGAACTATTCTTCAGGGTATTCGTAATCATCGCTCTTCGATCCTCAGTAGCACGGTGATGACGCCAAGGATGAAAATCAGGATCCCGACGCATATTGCCATAAGAGAGGGCAACGTTCCCGCATTTCCCAGGGCACGTAACAGACCCTGGAATACAACAAATAGCAGACCTGCACCCAGACACCATATTGGAAGCCAGCTACGCGTACCGGCCCGGGGCGGGATATAGACCACCGGCACCGCGAGTAACAGCATTACCGTAAATGTCACGGGTAACATGATGCGTCCCAGTATTTCCGTCATGAAGAAGGATGGCGACTGGCTGGACGCAAGCGTGCCCCGCTGTTCATCCAGCATCGTGCCGACCGACTGGGTAAAACTGATGGTAAGCTGGATGATATGGTCCGGCGTGAGGGAAGGGGGCCAGTCCACGCGCACCGTCTGCCCCGGCGGGGTATCAAGCAGGTCGATGCGCGCCGGGCTTATGACACTCAGTATGCGCGAAGGGGTGCCATACCAATGCCCGTGTTCGTAGTGCATGTCGGATAATGTCGTGACCTTCTGAAGCAGGGACTGGTGGTCCCGGTGATAGATGGTCACGTTTTTCAGGTGCGCCCCGCCATGATCGAGATAGTTGATGTTGATCACGTCATCATGCGACCGGATCCAGTAATTGTGCCAGTTGTTGATCGCGCCGGGCGTTGTCTCGTTCCACCAGCGCGCCAGGGCCAGTTCGCTGCGCGGGGTAAGCTGGTCATCCACGACGCCACTCAGCACGCCCAGCGCAAGAATGGTGGGCAGGAACAGCTTGATCAGCCCCGGCGTGGACAGGCCCGCCGCGCGCATGATCGAAATCTCGTTCGATGTGGTCAGTTGCAGCAGGGTCAGCAGCGCCCCGATCAGCACCGCGATCGGCATGGCGTTGCCGAACAGCAGCGGCAGGTGCATCACCCCGTAATACAGCACCCCGGACAGGCCGAGATGACGGTGCATGATTTCCGTCACCTGCTCCAGCAGGGCGAGGATCTCCATAAGCGACACCACGATGACGGCCGTGGTGAACACCTTGGTCAGAAGTTCACGCGACAGGTAACCAAGCAGGACCGTGCCGCAGCCAAGGCGGAGCCTGTGCTTCATGCCCGACCTTTCGCAATGTGGCGCGGCAGTCCATCAGCCGAAAGCTCGCGGGGGGGCAGGGCGGGACCTTTGGTAAGCAGGATGCGCAGCCCGCCAGCCTGCCGGATCAGCATGCCGGTGCAGATGATGGCAAAGCCGAAAGTGGGCAGCCACATCACCAGCAGGGGCGACATGTGCATGTTGGCCACAAAGCTCATTCCCATCTGAAGGGTATGGTCAAAACCGACCAGCGTAATGGCGGCAATGGCCAGACCGGGGTTGCCACGCTGGCGTTTGCGCACGCCTGCCAGTGCACAGGCCAGTATGGGAATGAAAGGAATGGCGATGGTACGCGCCAGACGGAAATGCAGTTCGGCCACCATGTAGGAATGGCTGATGCCCGGATAGCCATGCTTTATGCCGTAATACAGCTCCGGCACGGTCAGTTCGCGTTCGCTTTCGCCCCGGTTGCGGTACGCTTCCTCATCTATCTTGGCATCGCGTGAGATCAGGCGCGTGGTGCGGGTGAAACTGGTGATCGAGGGGGGCTTGTCCTGACTGTCGGTTATGATGGTGCCATCCACCAGATCAAGCCGCATGCGCGACCCATCGGCAGGGTTGTACAGATAACCCTTCTGTGCGGAAATCAGGCGGACATGCGCCTTGTCCGTGTTGTCGCGGATAAAGACATGCCACAGCCGCGACCCGGCATGGTCGACCGTTTCAGCCGTCAGCAGGACATCGTCGGATGCCGCGAACATCTTGGACTGCAGGTGGGGCGTCCACCCGGCATGGCTGGCGAAATAGAAGGCCGCGCGATAATCATAGCGCGCATAGGGCTGGATGAACCCGTAAAGCGAAAAAGCCAGAACGCCGAATACCGCTCCGGTCAGGACAAAAGGCTGGCATATGCGGAAAATGGACACGCCGCTTGCGGTCAGTGCGTCGATCTCATGGTTCGCGCTCATGCGTCGGACGACGGAAAACACGCTTACACACATGGCCGCAGGCAGCGCCAGACCCAGATAATGGGGGATCAGGTCACTGAGCAGCCCGAAGAAGGTCTTCATCGAACTGCCATTGGCAGCCAGAATGTCAAACAGCACCAGCAGCCGTTCCAGCAGCAGGGCAGCCATCACCACGCCAAGGGCGATGGAGAACGGTGGCACCACCTGTCGCAGCAGATAGCGATCCATCGTGCTGGGTGCCAGTTTTCCCAATATCCGGTGCAGAGAGGACGTGCGGCTCATCAAGGCGTGCTTATACCGGAAAAACAGCGGGATGGAGGGGATGGATCAAAAATAGTTTCCCGCGTTGTGCCTGCAGTGCCGTCGGCAGGAAAGAAACGTCTTGTAACACCAATTTCGTAGCTATTCCCACGGGGGCTGACCGTAATACGATTCCAGCCCGCCGCCCTCAGCGGGTCATCTGACCGGGCCGAAGCCGAAGCGATTCCGATGACCGGCACACCGCCCGCGGGACCGGGGAGGGAGGAGAGGGTGGAAAGATGGATATGCCCGTGCAGGATCATCTCCGCCCCTTCGCGTGCAATACATTCAGAAAAATTCCGGATATCTGTCAGGGCTTTGCGTGTTACGGCCAGGCCCGGAACCGGGGGGTGATGGATCATGACGATCCTGCACAGGCCCTGCTGCCCGGCCCCGTGCAGGATTGTCCGCAGCCGTCTGGACTGATGAACGCCAATTCTGCCTGTCGCCCGGAACCATGGTGTCGGCACTGCCGTACTGACACCGATCAGTGCCACATTGCCGATCCGGCGCACGAAGGGAAAAGGCAGCGGCCCCATCCACGGCTGCCACAGCCCAACGGTCGCCTGCCAGTCGTCATGCACAAGGGTGTCATGATTCCCCGGTATGACTGTACACGGGGCAGGCATCTGTTCCAGCCAGCGTCGCGCCTGCCGGCATTCTCCCGGCAGGCCCATATTGGTCAGGTCACCAGTCAGGGCGATCATATCTACCTGACTGGTGGCGATATCCTCCATCACGCGCGCCAGAACTTCCGGCCGATGTATGAAACGGCGGCGCCTTGTCCATGAAAGATAGCTGAACATGCGCTTGTTGAGCCGTTCGGTCAGCCGTGGCGGCGCCATTTCGCTCGGAAGGTGCGGGTCCGAAATATGGGCTATTGTGATCGTGCTCAAGCTGACCTCTTTCCCCGCCTTCTGGCGGCCATCGTGGCGCGGGCGCATGTTATGCCTGCCCGCGCGTGGGGGCGCTCCGTCTTTTCCTGCCTTGCAATAGAAGGCAGATGGTTGCTTATGGCCTGTACGTCAAATTTCAGACAGGGATGGGATAATCAGTGACCGGACGTTTTGCGCTTGTTTACAACCCGCGCAGCCGGCGGAATATGAGCGATGGCAGCTTATATGCCCAGACAGCCCGTAACCTGCTGGGAGAGAATTTCATCGATCCTGCCGACCGCATCCGTCTGGATGCCCATATTGCCGAACTGGCAGCGAGCGATATGGACTGTATCGTCATAGACGGGGGCGATGGCACCGTAAGCGACGTACTGACGGCAGTCCGCCGCCATTATGCCCCCGACCGCCTTCCCGCCCTTGCGGTCCTGCCTTCGGGCAATACCAACCTGATCGCGGGGGATGTGGGCTTCGGCATGCGCGGGCTTGAAGCGCTCGAACGTCTCCAGCATCTGGCTGCGTCCGACACCTTGCGGCGCAATGTGCGCAGGCGCTGCGGACTGGTTGTGGAATGGCCCGAAAGCGATGCGCGCGAACCGGTTGTCGGCATGTTCCACGGGGCGGCGGCGTTCACGCGCGGGATCGAACTGGCTCACCAGCCGGCGATCCTGAACAATTATGCGCATGAAATGGCCGTTGTGGTCTCCTTCCTGTCCTCGGTCGCCCATCTGCTCAAACGCCGTTCCCGCCAGCAATGGATGCGTGGGGACCCGATTACGATACAGGCGGGGGAGCGCGTGCGGCGGCAGGGGAACTGCTTCTTGTTCCTGTCCACCACACTGCAGTTCCTGCCCCATGGCATATGGCCATTCTGGACGGCGGACGGTGCGCGTGACGACGCCATCAATTACCTTCATGTCGCAGGCCAGCCCTCCCGTCTGGTGGCGGCGTCATGGGCGCTGCTCCGGGGGCGGCATCCCGCGTGGCTGCGGGACAATCCCGATTACTGCAGCGGGTGCGAGCAGCGTATCGAAATGGCGCTGGACTCCGACTTCGTGCTGGACGGGGAAGTTTTTTCCCCCGGTCCTGCACGCCGGATCATCCTGTCCTCCACCGCTCCCATTGATTTTATCCACGCCTGAGGAATGACGAGCATGTCCCAGCCCATCCCGTCCAGCCGTGCCGCCGCCGCCGGTCGCATCGCCCATGCGCTGGCAGATGATCTGGTCCAGCCCGTTGCGCCGTTTGTCACCCAGTTCGTGACACGACTGATTGGTGCGGCCCGCCCCATGGGCGTGATCTTTTACGGGTCAGCCCTGCGCCAGCCAGATCCGGACGGTATTCTGGATTTCTATGTGGTGGTGGAAGATCTGACGGACTGGAAGTCAGGCTATCTGGCGCGCAAGGCCAATCAACTCCTGCCGCCCAATGTGGAATATCACGAGATTCCTGTGGAAGGCCGTATCATCCGCGCCAAGGTGGCCATTCTGTCCATTACTCAGTTCCGCCGCATGACGGGACGCGCAACACTCGATACCACCGTATGGGCGCGTTTCTGCCAGCCCGTAAGGCTGGTATGGGTCAGGGGACCAGAAGCGGCGGATGCCATTCTGGGCTGTATTATCCGCGCGGTAGGGCAGGCCGGGCGCTGGGCCGCAGCGCTGGGGCCGGAACAGGGCACGGCCGCCGAATTCTGGCTGGCGCTTTTTGCCCATACCTATGGGGCCGAATTGCGGGTCGAAAACGGACGCAGGCCCCGGACCCTGCTACAGGGGCATGAACAGCGCTATAATGCGCTGTTACCCGATATCTGGCTGGCCGATGGCGTGGCTTTTACGCGCGATGGCGCGGTCCTGCACCCCCGGCTGACTGCGGAACAGCGTCGCGCCATGCGGGAAGGGTGGTGGTTACGTGACCGGCTGGGTACGGTCCTGAATGTCAGCCGCCTGTTCAAGGGGGCGTTCACGTTTGAAGGTGGCGCACGCTACATCGCGTGGAAGATCCGACGCCATTCAGGCATTGAACTGCCGCTGGGGCCGTTTTCGGAGCGGCATCCGCTGATCTGCCTGCCGTATCTGTTATGGTCGCTACGGCAGGCAGGGTTCTTCAGGCGGCGGGGTTGATCCCCATTTCCCCTGCGACAGCAGCGAATATCTCAACCGCCCGATCGATCTGTTCGGGCGTATGTGTCGCCATGACGGAGGTACGCAGCAGCGGATGCTGGTCAGGTGTTGCGGGCGGCAGGCTGAGATTTACATAAACCCCTAGGTCCAGAAGCCGGTTCCAGAACGCTACCGCCGTTTCGACTTCGTCCAGAACGACGGATACCACCGGGCTGGCCTGCGGACCGGTACGCAGGCCGGTAGCCTGAAGTCCGGCATGCAGCCGACGGGCGTTGTCCATCAGGCGCACGCGCAGTTCGGGGCGGTTTTCCAGTTCATCCAGTGCCGCCATGGTCGCGGCGATGACTTCCGGCGGAAGGGACGCGGTAAACATATAGGGACGCGAACAGAGCCGGATCAGGTCCAGGCCCGCATGGTTGGATACGCAATAGCCGCCAACCGTGCCAAGGCTTTTGGAAAAAGTGCCGACAACAAAGTCCACATCATCTTCCACGCCATCGGCTTCCGCCACGCCACGGCCATGCTGACCCATCACGCCAACGGAATGGGCTTCATCAGCCAGAAGCCATGCGCCGGTTTCCCGCTTGACCGCTGCGAATTCCGCCATGGGCACGACATCGCCCATCATGGAATAGATGCCTTCCACAACCACCAGCTTCGATCCCGGCGTACCTTCAAGGCGACGCAGGCGCTTGTGCAGGTCATCAGCATCGTTATGGCGGAAACGGATGACCTGTGCATGGCCCAGGCGGCTGCCGTCATAGATGCTGGCATGACTGTCCGCGTCAAGCAGCAGGTAATCATCCTTGCCGGCCAGTGCGGAAATCGTGCCCAGATTGGCCTGATAGCCAGTGGAGAATACCATGCAGTGCCGACGGCGGAAGAACGCTGCCAGACGGTCTTCCAACTGGCGGTGCAGGCCTTGGGTTCCGTTGGCGATGCGCGATCCGGTTGTGCCCACACCATAGGCCCGCGCAGCCTCGACCGCAGCTTCAATGGCGGCAGGAGACTGGCTGAGGCCAAGATAGTTATTGGTACCGAACAGGAGCGTTTCCCGCCCTTCGATCAGCCCGACAGTAGAAGAAATGGGCTTTTCGATAACCACATCAAACGGATTGCGGCCACCACCGGCGGTCACTGCCGACAGTGCTGTCGCCAGTCCCTCGTATTTTGAGAAAATGGACATGATGCGTCAGGATGCCTGCTTGAGAGATACGATGCAGGCAGCCAGATCATCGATGGTACGGATATCGGCCAGCCGGTCCAGCGGCACGGAAACATCAAGGGTATCCTCGATTTCCATGACAAAGTTCATGACGGCCAGTGAATCAAAGGCCAGATCCTCAACGATCTTGCTGCTGCCATTGATATCACGGGGAACCTTGGGGTTCGCCAGCAGCGTCTTCACGATCAGCGCGGAGACGCTCGCTACCGTTTCAGTCATTCCTACATCCTTATCGCACGTCCGGCCTGCCGTGGGGCAGGGGATCAGCATGAATGGCCTGCCCGCGATCCGGGACCGCGGGTTGGGATTGTAATCTGTTCTTAACCGGAAGTCTTATGATCGAAAAACAGGTTTTTGACCAGTCCCGCGTTTCAGCCCTGCCCAAAGGGGGAAGGGTCAGCGGGTAACCCCTCAGCCAACCGAAACAGACGTTGTTTCCAGCGGCTGGAACGCGCCGGACAGCAGCATCGCCTTTGCCCGCGCCCGTGTTAGCTTGCCCGAAGATGTCTGCGGCAGGGTGTGGGGCGGGACCAGAATGATGGAGACATCCACGCCGTGCTGCCGACGGAACAGGTTGGCGGCTTCGGTTTTAAGCGTCTCGCGTGCCTCGGGGGAGGAGGCACGACACTGAACGAGGGCCACGATCTTTTCGCCCTCATCCTCATCAACCGAAAATACGGCAACGTCCCGGCTGCGCAGGGCGCTGATTTCGGTTTCAGCCGACCATTCAAGGTCCTGCGGCCAGATATTGCGGCCATTGATGATGATGAGATCCTTGGCGCGACCGGTTACGACCACCTGACCATCCAGCATGTAGCCCAGATCACCAGTATTCAGCCAGCCTGCGGAGTCCAGCACGCGCGCGGTTTCCTGCGGCCTGCGGAAATATCCCTGCATCAGGCTGGGGCCGCGCACGAAAATGGTGCCGATCTCGCGGTCCTTCAGGACCTGCCCCTGCGCATTACGGACTTCGAGTTCATGCTGGGGCAGCACTTCACCGCACAGCACAAAGGTGCGCAGCGCGCGCGCGGGATCGTTGGAAGGGATCGCTTCGCCACGTGTCTCCAGCGCACGCAGGTCGATCGTATCCGTGCGGATACCCGATCCAAGCGGCGCAAAACTGATGGCAAGCGTTGCTTCAGCCATGCCGTAGCTGGCGGTAAACGCACCCGCGTCGAACCCGGAGGATGCGAAGCGCTGGGCAAAATCCTCAAGGATATGATAGCGGATCATATCGCCACCAATCCCCGCAACCCGCCATGACGAGAGGTCAAGCTCGATCGACGTGGCGCGCCGGGCGCATAATTCGTAACCAAAGGACGGGCTGTAGGAAATCGTGCCCCGGTTCCGGCTGATCAGATCCAGCCATACATGGGGGCGTCGGGCAAACTCCCGCGTCGGCAGCATATCGACGCTAAGCTGGCACGTCATGGGCGTCAGGAAAAAGCCCACCAGCCCCATGTCATGATAGAGCGGCAGCCACGACACGCAGCGATCGCCCGTTTCACGCACCTTCAGCCCGTTAAGGGCAATGGCATGGGCATTGGCCAGACCGGAACGCTGCGTTACCGCAATCCCCATGGGAAAACGGGTACTGCCGGATGAAAACTGAAGATAGGACAGATCTTCGGCATTGATGGCGGGCAGGGTGTCCACCGTGATCGGTGTTTCCAGAAGTTCTGCCGGTGTTCCAGCAAATTTCAGGTCCAGACCTGCCGTGATTTCATCCGTCCATGACGAAATGATCGAGGCTATGACCACGGCGGAGGCCGCCGCCCCTTCAATCATGCCGCGCAGGGTGCCGACATAGCCTTCACGCCCGCCAAAGGCGACAGGCAGTGGCAGCGGGGCAGATACCAGCCCCGCATACTGGCAGCCAAAGAAAATACGGGCGAAATCGCCATCACTTTCCGCCACGATGGCGACCCGGTCGCCCGGCTTCAGGCCAAGGGACAGAAGGCGCTTGCCGGTTTCGATCGCCTGTTCACGCAGCGTCCTGTAAGGCAGCGCTTCGAGCAGGACACCTTTGCCGGAATAGATATTGAAGCCGCTTTCGCCCTGGGCGGCATAATCCAGCGCCGCCGGGAACGTCGGAAAATCGCCGTAACGACGGGGCAGACCAGAATCGGAGGGGGTCGGTAGGCTTATCATTTCCGGTAACGTGACTTCCATTGACGTAGCTTGGAACGGCGAATGGGCGGTCTTCAACCAATTGGCTTCAAAAAGTCAATAATCGATTTCGCGCCTTTGGCTGCCGTCTCGGTTGGTTCTGCAAAGCCGAATGTATCGCCTATATACTCTTTTTGCCGATCAAGGAAATTTGCATGTGACAGAAAAGCATTGTCCAGCGTCGTTCCCAGAGTATCCAGATTGTCCACAACCGGTCCCAGCGTCCAGCTTTCGTAATTGGGGTTGCCCTGCCATTGGGTTCCGTGGGCATCCAGAAACAGGCAGGGGCGTGGTTTTATCAGGAATTCGCCAACCTGACTGCTGACATCACCCATGTACAGGTTAGCCGCCATGGTGTAGGTCATATCTACGCTTTTATCACTGCCCGGATCAATAATCATATGCGGCAGACCGGTAAACGGGGCGAGCCGTTCCATGCTTTTCTGGCGGTTGGTATCGAACAGGCGATAATGGGGGGCGAAAATCAGGTTGTATTTTGTCTGCCGGGCAAAATATTCAAGAACTTTCATGCCGAAACGTGGCCACGAAGACAGGCTGTGACTGAAATGCGGATTATACACGACCGTGGGCCGTTCATTAGGAAATAGCGCCTCGTGCCCGGCATGCAGGCGACGGACCAGGTCAAATTTCGCATATACGCCAGTGGTATAGTGTCCTTTCCGCAGGACACCGGCCTGTTGCATGCGTTCTTCTATTTTGCGGCCTGCCATCAGCATGTAGTCGAATTTACGCACGTCGCTGGCGAAGCCGATGGCACGGTCTCCCGCGCCATGACGGGTCCAGATCAGGCGGGGCTCGTGCACACCCATCTTGCGTAAATAGAGCGATGTCCGTTCGGGAACGACGATCGCCTGAAACCTGCGGAAATAATTTCTGTTCAAAAAAAGGACCATTATCTTGGTCAGAGGGGTGGGGCCATGGCGTGCAATGTGGCGACGAGCCCAGTCTGGCATTTCGAGAATGTCAAAAGTGACCGATGATTTTGGATAGAGTTGGGAAAGGATGCGTATCCGCCCATCCCGCTCGGGCGTCAGGCTGGCAATATGAACCTGAATTTCCGGGTAAAGGCGGCTCATCTCCAGCGCGATCGGGAGCGAGTGGAATTCCTGATGGGGTTGGGCGATGTATGGAAACAGAATATGGGACACTTAATTAAAGAGCCTGTTCATCTGAGCTTGGGGCACAATCTTAAGATGAATTTTATCCTTGTTATGGCAGGCACGAAACACGCTTTAAGGTAACATATGTTATCGCGCCCGGCGTCGATTTTTAACGTGATCCGGGTCGCTGGTGTCGTTTGGTCTTTTGCGGTCCCTGGCATTTCAGCTTACGCGCATGAGTGAGCGGCAGGCAGCGTGGCATAATTACGATGCCTGCTGCGGGGAATGCTGTTTGCATGGCGAAAGCAGAACATCCTTTGGCTTCAGGTCCATCATGGAAGGGGCATCGGACTGCGTGCGGCGCTGATCTATATAGATTAGGTGTGGGCATCAGATCATTTCATGGCGGCCTTCTTGATCCGCCGGTCGGGAGAGGGGGGCTTCATCTGACATGCCCTGTTTTTCGATATCTGAGGAAAGGAGGGGCTTGCCCCTCCTTTTTTCATTTATTTTTCATTTTTCTTCTGGTTTTTTGGTTCGGATAGGGAATGGAACTGCTGTTTTATGGCTGAATTCCCTGCCTTTTTAGCGTTTTTAGCGGAGCGTTGACAGGGGGGGCTTATATCCGTAAAAGCCCCTTCACCGGACGGCGATGCTGCTCCGGCGGGTCTTTGACAAGAGAATATGAGAGTATCTGGAAGGGATATGCTGGCGGCGCGGTTGTTGCTCTTAGGGGCGATGATTGGCGGTCTGGACTGGGTGAGACT
>NZ_NKTY01000062.1 GCF_003207825.1 Komagataeibacter saccharivorans
ATCTCCATGCTGTTATCGGGCCGCGACCACCGTGGCCTCGATGGCGATCGACCAGCCGGAGGCGAGCGGCAGAGCACCCTTCAGGGCCGCAGCGCAGCGGAGGACGGCAGGGCCGGAACTTTCTTGGCTCGCGAGGAATGACGGCGCAGCCGTCAGGGGAAGAAAGTTTTGGCACGCCGTTGCGGCCAGCCGATCGAGGCGCAGCCGGTCTTCGGCTAGATCAGCCATCCGACAGAGGCCATGGTGTGCGGACGCGTCAGCCCCATGGAGAGACGATGCCGGCATGACCGGTCCATGAAGGTGGGACCGTGCTGTCTGGAGCGAAATTGTCTCTGCCCGCTAAAGGGTTCTGCAAAAGCTGCTGGTCGTTTCCACAGCCAATCCGGCATGATGCCCATCATCCGCGCCTGTTTATGGGCACGTTCGCGCCGCGTCGCATGGCCCCGCCCCCAGCACATGTGCGCTCCATCGAAGCCGTCTGGACGATCCCTCTTTCGCCATGGATGTCCCGGCCATGTCACCGATGACGAAAGCAGGGTATTTTCATTCCCACTGGACCAAACCCGCAGGCGCACGGAGACAACACCTGAACCCATCCCGTCAGTCTCTCCGGTCGGGGCCTGCCGGGTGATAAAGGATGTAATTTCCACCAGTGAGGCGCGCTGGATGGGGGGAGTTCGGCGTTACCCAGCCATCGGCCTGTCCGCATAAGGCTGCAGCGCCCCGATAATCCGGCATTCGGCGACTTTCCCATGCTGGCATTGCGCAAGGAGTTGTGTCAGTTCCTGCCGGAGTGTCTGCAAATCATGAATCCTGCGCTCTATATCCGTGACGTGCGCCTGAACAATCTCGTCCACCTCTTCACAGGACCGGGTTGTCTGCCCGGCCAGATCCAGCAGTTCCCGCACCTGGTCCAGTGAAAACCCAAGTTCACGCGCCCGACGGATAAAGCCGAGACGCCCCAGATGCGCGTCATCGTAAACGCGGTAATTGCCACTGCTTCGGGGTGGATGCGGCAGCAGTCCGACACGTTCATAATACCGGACTGTCTCGACCTTCGTTTCCGTAAGGCGTCCGAGTTCGCCAATCGTATATGTCCGCATCATGAAGTTCTTGACCCTGTAATGACTACAGGGTGGATATGGGGTGCTCGTCGTCTTTTGCGAGAGTGTCGCCATGCCCTGCTGTCATGACTCCTGCTGCCCGAGTTCCACGCCTCCCTCGACCGGTCACGATGCCCGTCGCTGGCACCGGGCGCTCTGGATCGCCCTGATCGTCAATGGCGGATTTTTCCTGACCGAGATCGTCGCCGGCGTCATGGCCGGTTCCGCATCCCTGCAGGCGGATGCGCTCGACTTCTTCGGAGACACCGCCAATTACGCCATCAGCCTCACCGTCACGGGCATGGCGCTGGCGTGGCGCAGCCGGGCGGCAATGCTCAAGGGCGCCACCATGCTGGTCTTCGCCCTCTGGGTGCTGGGCAACACGCTGTGGCACGCCTGGTCAGGTACGTTGCCACATGCCGAAACCATGGGCCTGATCGGCGGCCTGGCGCTGCTGGCCAATGGGGGTGTCGCCCTGATGCTGTACCGCTTCCGCAGTGGGGACGCGAACATGCGCTCAGTCTGGATCTGCTCGCGCAATGACGCCATCGGCAATCTGGCGGTACTGCTGGCGGCACTGGGTGTTTTTGGCACCGGCACGGGATGGCCCGATATCATCGTGGCCTTCATCATGGGAGGACTGGGCCTGCATGGCGGGACACAGATTGTGCGCCATGCCCTTGCGGAGACGGCCAGCGCCGGGACGGAACTGGCGGCCTGAAAACGGAAAGTGCGCCAACCCGTCTTCCGGGCTGACACCATCGCCGTCATGGACAATCCGGCTGGCGCTCACGCGCCAGCCTCCCTGCGGAACCTCCAGACCGGGATGCCCATCTGTTTGGCCTTGTCGGCCAGATTGTCCTGAATGCCCGATCCCGGGAACACCATGACCCCGACGGGCAGGACTTTCAGCAGGGCGTCGTTGCGCCGGAACGGGGCGGCCTTGCCGTGCCGGTTCCAGTCCGGCCTGAAGGCGATCTGCGCGACCTCGCGATGATCGGCCCAGCGGGAGGCGATGAATTCCGCCCCCTTCGGTGAACCACCATGCAGCAGCACCATGTCGGGATGCTTCTCGCGCACCTTGTCGAGGCGGCTCCAGATCAGGTGATGGTCCTCGTAATCGAGCCCGCCGGTGACCGCGACCTTTGGCCCGGAAGGCACGAGCAGTTCGGTCTCGGCCCTGCGGCGGGCATTGAGGAAATCGCGGCTGTCGATCATCGACGCCGTCAGGGTGCCGCGACTGACCAGCGAGCCGGAGCGTGGTCGCCAGGGCGACATCGTCAGGCGTTCGAACTGGTCGCAGGCGAGGTCGCGGAAGATCTCGTACGCGTTGCGTCGCTCCAGCAGGGTCAGCCCCTCGGCAATGAGGCGTTCCAGTTCCACCGAGCGGATCTCACTGCCATCCTGTTCCTGCTGGCTGCGTTTCTGCGCCGCCTCGTTGCGATCCAGATCGCGTTCCACCTGCCCGACCATGCGATGAAAGACATTGACGGTGGACCAGAGCAGCGGTTCGAGATCGGGTTCCAGCCTTGTGTCGGTCAGAGTGGCTGACAGGGCATCGAAGATGTCAGCAACCGCGCCCTCGATCTGGCTGGCGTCGGGCAGCGGCCTCGCGTCTGGCTCGTCCTCAAACGGACGGTGGCCGTAGAGCTGGAGTTCCGCCAGCACATGGGCGGTGGAAGAGGTGGCGTGTGCAGGTTCGAAATCATCCTGTGTGCGGGTCATGGGTCTGTCCTCCGGTTCTGGC
>NZ_NKTY01000063.1 GCF_003207825.1 Komagataeibacter saccharivorans
CGAGCAGCGTATCGACGTGGCAGAGGCCATGATCCACATCGCCATGGGAAGCCTCATGCTACGCCGAACCGCTCATCCGTGAATTTCCAAAAGGGCTCTTAGCTCTGAAGGCACTGTGGCTATCAGATCGGATATGCGTGAACAGAAAAATACGCGGAAACAAAGGGATGTGCCGTACGGAGAGGGCTTTGGGATAGTCAGGAACATTCACGGCTATCATGGTCGGCATCATCACAAGATGGTGATGACGCGACTATAATAGTCGCATGTTGCCGTGGAACGTATCGACTCGCGGATGCACTGAGGCAGATATAGCTTCCGTAAAGTCGTGTCCGTGCCATTCCGTGGATGCGGTTTGACCTCTCGTGGGGCCGGGAGAGAGGAAGAGGGAAGTGGGGTTTTCGTGACGGATTAGGGGTGGGAGAGAGGCTTCCGCCCGTCCGTCACGGAGTGTCCCGCCATGGCGAGCGCCATCCAGAAAATCGCCCTCAATGCGTCCCGTGATATTCCCTTCAACAAGCTGGTGCTGTCGCAGTCCAACGTGCGGCGTGTGAAGGCCGGCCTGTCGATCGAGGAACTGGCCCGCGACATCGAGCGTCGTGGGCTGCTCCAGAGCCTGAACGTCCGTCCCGTCCTGAACGGCGAGGGAGCCGAGACTGGTACCTATGAGGTGCCGGCCGGCGGCCGCCGCTTCCGCGCCCTTGAACTGCTGGTGAAGCAGAAGAAACTGGCGAAGACCGCCCCAGTGCCCTGCGTCGTGCGCGAGGCCGGATCGGCCATTCTCGCCGAGGATGATTCCCTGGCCGAGAACGTCCAGCGCGTGGCCCTGCATCCGCTGGACCAGTTCCGGGCCTTTCGCGACATGCTGGAGAAGGGCATGTCCGAGGAAGAGATCGCCGCCGCTTTCTTCGTCGTGCCGGCCGTGGTCAAACAGCGTCTGCGGCTGATGACCGTTTCGGACAAGCTGCTCGAGATCTACGCGCAGGATGGGATGCGGCTGGAACAGCTGATGGCCTTTTCCATCAGCGATGACCATGTCCGTCAGGAACAGGTCTGGGAGATTATCGCCCAGAGCCACAATCGCGAGCCCTATCTGATCCGCCGCATGCTGACGGAGAAGACCGTGCGGGCATCGGATCGCCGGGTGCGCTTTGTCGGGCTGGACGTCTATCTTGCCGCCGGCGGTGCCGTCATGCGTGACCTGTTCGAGGCAGACGACGGCGGCTGGCTGCAGGATCCGATCCTGCTCGACCGGCTGGTGATGGAAAAGCTGCAGGAGGCGGCCGAACAGGTCCGTGCCGAAGGCTGGAAATGGGTTGAGACGGCGCTATCCTTCCCCTGGGGGCACACACGGCACTTAGCGGAGATCGACGGTGTGCCGGTGGTGCTCTCGGAAGAAGATGCCGCGCGTCTGACCGCGCTGCACAGCGAGCAGGAAACGATCGAGGCAGAATACGCGCAGGCCGATGAATTCCCCGAAGAGGTCGATATCCGCCTGGGCGAGATCGAGCAGGCTATCGAGGCGCTGGAAGAACGCCCTGTGTCCTTCGATCCGGTGGACATGCAGCGAGCCGGCGTCTTTGTCAGTCTCGATACCGACGGCACGTTGCTGGTCGAACGGGGTTTCGTCCGGCCAGAAGACGTGCTGGCGGAATCCGAGGATGGTCACGATGGGTCCGAGGGATATGAAGACACGGTCGTTCATCAAGGCAGGGGTGACGACGTCGAAGAAATTGGGACGGAAGATACCTTCGATACGGAGCCCGAAGAAGACGGACTCAAGCCGCTTTCCGACCGCCTGCTGACCGAACTGACAGCCTGGCGCACGCTGGCGCTGCGGGATGCGTTTGCCAGCAATCCCCACATCGCGCTGACCGAATTCCTGCATACACTGGTGCGAGACATCTACTGGCAGACGCCGGGGGCCGACTGCCTTGAGGCTTATGTCCGGGAAATTTCCCTTCCGGTTCATTCCCCCGACATGCCGGGCAGCCTGCCGGCTCATTCGCTACGCCAGCGTAACGAAGTCTGGAAGCACGATCTGCCGGAGAATGAGGACGCGTTGTGGCACTGGATCAACGGGCTGGACGACACCAGCCGTCTGGCCATGCTGGCGCATTGCCTGTCTTTCGGGATCAACGCGCTGCATGAATCGTCCTATGGCTCGTCTCTGGCACGCAGCGTCAGGGAACGGCTGACGCGAGCCGACCGCCTCGCCACTGCGCTTACGCTTGATCTGGTCGAAGCGGGCTGGCAACCGACGGTGGAGAACTATCTCGGCTGCGTCACCAAGGCGCGCATCCTCGAAGCCGTGCGTGAAGCGCGGGGTAACGAGGCCGCCGACCGCATTGCCCATCTGAAGAAGGCCGACATGGCGCAGGCGGCCGAAAGGCTGCTTGAGGGCACCGGCTGGCTACCGGAGGCCCTGCGGACGGCGCATGCGCCGGAGCGAACTGAAAGGGAAGAAGGGGCGGCGCGTATGACCGATAGGCATGATGCGGTCGCAGCCGAGTGAGATCTGTCGATGAATATCATGGGCGGCTTCCGGTCTCCGGGAGCCGCCTTTCGTATTGGACGAGACGTAACCATCCGGCGAGAGACGCGGGCGTGATCAGGCAGCGACGTTATTCTCGCCTTGAGCAATGGGTTTCCAATGCCAGGGCAGGAGTTCATGGAGGCG
>NZ_NKTY01000064.1 GCF_003207825.1 Komagataeibacter saccharivorans
GTAACCATCCGGCGAGAGACGCGGGCGTGATCAGGCAGCGACGTTATTCTCGCCTTGAGCAATGGGTTTCCAATGCCAGGGCAGGAGTTCATGGAGGCGTGGGTTGGGAGTGTCGTTGATGCGGGCGAGCACATCGGCGAGCCATGCCTGAGGATCGACCTCGTTCAGGCGGCAGGTGACGACGAGGGAATACATGGCGGCGGCTCTTTCACCGCCACGATCGGAGCCGGCGAACAGCCAGGCTTTTCTCCCCAGTGCGATACCCCGGATTGCGCGTTCCGCCGCGTTATTCGTCAGACAGATCCGACCGTCTTCCAGAAATACCGTGAATGTATCGCCCCGTCTGAGAATATAGTTCATTGCCTGGGCGATGGGGTTTTTGGACGACATGCGCCGGCAGGTATCGCGCATCCAGTCGAGCAACTCCTCGACCAGCGGGGCGATGCTCTCCTTGCGGATCTCCAGCCGATGTGCGGCGGAGCTGCCGTTGATCGCGCGTTCGGCGTCGAATATGGCGTCGATCCGGCGCACGGCCTCTATGGCGAGTGGCGCCTTGTCCTTTTCGGCAATCTTGAACAGTCCCCGGCGTCCATGCGCCCAGCAGCCGGCCGGAACAACAGGCGCGGGCTGGCGTCCCGGCTTTGCCAGGTGGGTGTATCCGCCATAGGCGTCTGATTGCAGGATTCCGGTCCAGCCGGTGAGATGGTCGGCCGGATGTTCACCTTTGCGGTCTCGGGAGTAGCGGAACCACACGGCTGGGGGCGCGAGGCCGCCAAATGGGGCATCGTCGCGCACGTAATTCCACAACCGTCCGGTCACGGTGCGCCCCCTGGCCAGCACGGGCACTGTGGTATCGTCCGCATGCAGACGCCGGGCTGCCAGCACATGTGCCCGGATCAGCGCGGTAAGGGGCGCCAGCGTCGCCGTGCAGGCCCCCACCCAGTCGGCCAGCGTCGAGGTATCGAGATCGATCCCCTCACGGGCAAATGCGGCGCTCTGCCGGTTCAGCGGCAGATGCTGCAGGAACTTGTCGCACAGGATGCCCGCAAGCAGCTTTGGCCCGGCCCGTCCGCGCGCGATCGGGTGGAAAGGTGCCGGGGGCTGGATGATGTTCTCGCAGTCGCGGCAGGTGAATTTCTCGCGTATCGTCTGAATCACCTTGAACTGGCGCGGGATCACCTCCAGCGTCTCGGTGACGCTCTCCCCCAGTTTGCTCAGGCGCTCGCCGCCACAGCACGGGCAATGTGTCGGCACGGGGATGACGACCCGTTCGCGCGGGAGATCGGCGCGCAACGGCTGGCGACCGTGATTGCGCCGGGGCGCTGTCGCCCGCACGGCAGGATCCGGAGCGTTTTCCGGCGCATCCTCGGCGTGCGCCGTCTCCAGATCTTCCAGTTCGAGTTCGAACTGGGCCAGCAGACGGCGCCCCCGCTCCGATGAGGCCCCGAAACGGTCCTGGCGCATCCGCGCAATGAGGTGCTTGAGATGGGCGATCTGCGCCTCGGCGCTGATCGCTCGGGTTTCAGCGGCAGTGGCCCGGGTTTCGGCAGAAGACGCCCGGAATTCGGCGACCTGAGCGCGCGCCTCGACCGCGGCAAGTGCCGCGCGCAGGGCCATCATCTCGTCCGTGTCTCCCGTCATGAAGACAGTTGACCACATGGGCGCTCAAAAGAGTACCAGTATATGCTGATCTGGCGCAGTTTTTATTATCCCGCCAGTTCGGGTCTCCAGGTTTTCTGCGGGTTTCTCCAGTCGATCCCTTCCAGCAGGCAACTTAATTGTGACGGGGAAAGATGGATCACCCCGTCCCTGGCCGAGGGCCAGAGGAAATGCCCACGCTCGATCCGCTTCGCATATAATGACAGGCCTACGCCATCGTGCCAGATCAGTTTCACCAGGTCGCCGCGCTTTCCCCTGAAGACATAAACGTCGCCGGCGAAAGGATCACGACCCAGCGTTTCCTGGACTTTCAGGGCCAGCCCGGGCATCCCGAGGCGCATATCGGTCACGCCGGCCGCCAGCCATATCCTCAGCGTGGAGGGAAGCGGAATCATGACCGCAGCGCGCCCACAATCTCACGCAGACGATCAGCGGACAGCCCCGTGTCGAATTCGAGCCGCACACCGTCCGGAAAGACCACGCTGACCGCTCGGCCAGGCGGCGTTCCCTGTTCGCTTCGACGCTCCAATGCCTGCGGCTGAGGTGCCGGAGCCACCATGACAGGCACGAACGATGTTCCGCCCTGCGCTTTGGCCCGGGCCTCTCGCCGCCACCGAAACACCAGGCTTGGATGAACACCATACTGTGCAGCCACCTCCCTTACGGGGCGCCGGCTCTCGTAGGACGCGATGACCACGCGCGCGCGAAATTCAGGGGCGTGCCAGCGGCGGCGATCTGAAACGATCTCGATCCGCGAGGCTTCCGCCAGCCTGTCTCGCTCTCCTGCCTCCATACCGCTCCCTTGGAGCCTCTCTGCGGTACTACCTGCGACACTCGCAGGTAGTACCGCGTCTCTATCTCTTGAATCGCTCATGATTCATAGCTGAACCAGAATAGAAATATTCAGCAAGGCGGCAGTCGCCGGGTGCTTACG
>NZ_NKTY01000101.1 GCF_003207825.1 Komagataeibacter saccharivorans
CGAAAACCCTTTGTTTTTCCTTGAAAAATAGTCCCGTCCGGATACGTCATTCGTTCACCGACTACGCTCGGTTGCGCTCTCATCTGTTTCCTATGTGTTTCCTGCGGCGGAGGCGAGAATGGCCCGGCTCAACAAGAAAACCGTCACGGCGGCGACGCCCGAAGCAAAAGATTACTTCCTGTGGGATGACAGCATCCCGGCCTTTGCCGTCCGGGTCTGGCCATCGGGCCGCAAGGTCTACGTCATTCACTACCGCTCTGGCGGGCGGCTGCGGCGCTACACGATCGGCCAGCATGGCAGTCCCTGGACAGCGGACCTCGCCCGCGATGAAGCCATCAGGATCCTCGCACGGGTTCATACCGGGGAAAATCCCGCGGATAAGCGGTCCGATGACCGCAAGGCCATGACCGTCACAAGCTTCTCCAGGCGCTTTCTCGACGAATATGTCGATGTCCACCTGAAACCCAGAACACGGGGGGAATACCGACGTTCGGTGGAACTGTTCATTGTCCCGAAATTCGGAAGCTGGCGGATGGCCGACCTCTCACGGGCGGAAGTCGTCGAATTTCATGGCAGTTTCCGGCACATCCCCTATCAGGCCAACCGGACGCTGGGCGTTCTGTCAAAGATGTTCA
>NZ_NKTY01000065.1 GCF_003207825.1 Komagataeibacter saccharivorans
CGCAGGTAGTACCGCGTCTCTATCTCTTGAATCGCTCATGATTCATAGCTGAACCAGAATAGAAATATTCAGCAAGGCGGCAGTCGCCGGGTGCTTACGTTGGTATTCGACATGACGTGTTCTGAAATGCAGACACAAAAAAAGCCCGCCGGGTCAGGGCGGGCTTTGCGTGTCGCGTGGGTGATCCTTGCCACAGCTCTGCCATAGCGATTTTTGGGAGGATCATAATTTTGTGGGAAAGTCCAGCTCAGTGAGCAGCACTAGCCGAACTATATTTAATATATAGCAAAAACCGCGCGCAGATACCAGAGAGAAAATAGGCTGGCGGAACTCCACCAATGTCCGGTTTTGCGAAATTTTTAGCCACCCGCAAATGTCCGACAAGAGAACTTGAACTCCCGTTCTGGAACGTTGTAAATGCGCACGCGCCTCTAGTCTTTTGCCCAACGTGGGGTATAATTTCTGATTAGTCTTCCACTTCGGTCTCGAACGTTATCGACTGCTTCCAGTCCATCGCCGATGTCGAATCCATGAAATTCGTATCTCTTCCTTTTGACATTCTGAGCGGTGAGTAGAAAAGAATCGCGCCATGGCTGATATGAACCGGAATAAGGTGCCCGCGCTTGAGGCTCAGGTAATGATGTTAGACCCAAGCACCAACAGAGGCAGCGTGCGCTAACATGGCTATGGTTAGGGGCTTAGGATCTAGCCGAGCACGTTTTCTATTCACAAAGCCGAACAGCAGTGCACCTATGATTCCTTCACCCTCTTCTGGAAAATATTTTTCGAAATCAAAATTTTGAGCACTGACATCAAAGTGCTCAAAGTAACGGTGCATTAGGCTCTTAGCATCGTCGTTGTACATACGAAGATCGCCTCGCAGTGTCGTATTTTCTGTCAATTCGCGTGGTTTCGGGCCCGGAACTTGTTCAGAAATAAATGACAAGATTTCAGATAGCGCGTCTTCGTAAGATTTTACCATGCCATTTTGTCCTCCGGCTTGACTAAAGCGTTATAGCGTCGAACTGATTTCAAGATGATTTCAGTAACGTCCTTCGTCATGACGACATAGCCAACAAATGGGATGGTTCGCCCTACCCATGCTCCTAAATATCTTGTCATAGCAATACGAAGAGTGAATAACGATTTTCCGGTAAACATCGGAAGACGAAAAGGTAGCTGAACGTCAATAGCTCGCCGAGAAGCCAAAGATGCGACTGACGTCCCTTTGGTAGCGCCCGAGGACTTCCCCCGTGTCGAGATTACTGGCTGCCCACTTATAATCACGATAGCCTCCACAATATAATCAATACATAATTGTTATTTGTAAGTATAAATTAAAATACAAACGAACAAAATCTTTGCGTTTATACCGCAAATACCGTTGCATTAATACGTTGTCATAGCGGTTTGCTTGAGTGAATATTTTGAACGAGGCATGGATATATTCTCTCCAGGTAAGAAATTATGCCGCCTCAATGAACAAAAAAATGTGTATTTTTGTAAAAATGTACAAAAATAACAAGTTGTCTGGAAGCAGCACAAAAATACGATCACCTTACCTTCCGATGCCTTATGCCTTTGAAGGTATAAAACCACATAGTTCTTTATTTGTTCCGAATTCTGCGCGCAGTATCAACGGTGCATCCTGTGTGCGGGATTATCTGGGCCGATGTCTGCTTTACGAAAAGTAACAGATGAGAGCGAATAACCGACATGAGGCGGCAGTCGCCTGTCTGCTCTTGGAACGCTGAACCGCTTCGCAATCTTGGTGAGATTTTTACCCACCGGCCCTTCCCAGAGATAAGGTATAAACTGCTATCATAACGAACCTCCTCATGGAGTTAATATGCCGCCGCCGATCACAGTAAGACTTGTACCTCACGATCCAAGGTGGGCAGAAAGCGCCTCACGCAAAGCGCGGCGCCTTCAGGAGAACGTCTCAGCAATCCACGCTGTCCACCACATCGGATCGACATCAATCCCAGGGATTGTCGCAAAGCCCATACTCGACCTGATGCCAGTGGTTTCGTCATTGGATGCTCTGGACTTACAACGTGCAGCGATTGAAGCACTTGGTTATCAGTGGCATGGTGCGTACGGCATAGAGGGGCGGCGTTACTGCACCTTAGATGATCCAGAAACCGGCCAACGATTAATTCAACTGCATTGCTTCGCTAATGGTGACCAAAATCTCCGCCGCCACCTCGCCTTCCGAGACTATCTGCGCAGTTCACCTGAAATGGCGCAACATTACGAGCGCGAGAAACTCCGATGCGCTGGCCGCCATCCCACAGACAGCCATACCTATTCCGACTGCAAGAGTGCACTGATCAAACGCATCGAAGCTGAGGCTTTGAAGTGTTATCCTTAAAATTAGTCTACGGCGTGTCGTCAGTTAAGCTCTGAATGTGGCCTGTGAGGGTTGTACTTTGTGTCTGCGTGTGCTGACTGTTTTCCCGTTTTGAGGGAGACAGACAGATGCGGCGCTATAGTTTACGCGATGACCAGTGGGA
>NZ_NKTY01000066.1 GCF_003207825.1 Komagataeibacter saccharivorans
GGTAAGCACTCGGCGACTGACGCCTTCCTGAATATTTCTATTGTGGTTCAGCTATGAAGCATGAGCGATTTAAGAGATAGAGACGCGGTACTACCTGCGAGTGTCGCAGGTAGTACCGCAGAGAGGCTCCAAAGGAGCGGTATGGAGACAGGCGATCGAGACAGGCTGGCGGAAGCCTCGCGGATCGAGATCGTTTCAGATCGCCGCCGCTGGCACGCCCCTGAAGTTCGCGCGCGCGTGGTCATCGCGTCCTACGAGAGCCGACGCCCCGTAAGGGAGGTGGCCGCACAGTATGGTGTCCATCAAAGTCTGGTGTTTCGCTGGCGGCGAGAAGCCCGGGCCAAGGCGCAGGCCAAAGGCGGGACATCGTTCGTGCCTGTCATGATGGCTCCGGCACCCCAGCAGCAGCCATTGGAGTGTCGGAGCGCACAGGGAACGCCGCCCGACCGAGCGGTCAGCCTGGTCTTTCCGGACGGTGTGCGGCTGGAGTTCGACACGGGGCTGTCCGCTGATCGTCTGCGTGAGATTGTGAGCGCGCTGCGTTCATGATCCCGCTTCCCTCCACGCTACGGATCTGGCTGGCGGCGGGCGTGACCGATATGCGACTGGGGATGCCCGGGCTGGCGTTGAAGGTCCAGGAAGCTCTGGGCCGAGACCCTTTCGCGGGCGACGTTTATGCCTTCAGGGGCCGACGCGGCGATCTGGTAAAACTGATCTGGCACGATGGGATCGGCCTTTCCCTCTATGCGAAACGGATCGAGCGCGGGCATTTCCTGTGGCCTTCGGCAAAGGATGGAGCGATCCATCTCTCCCCATCACAATTGACCTGTCTGCTCGAGGGCGTGGATTGGCGCAATCCGCAGAAAACATGGAGACCTGAACTGGCGGGATGATAAAAACTGCGCCAGCTCAGCATATACTGGTACCCTTTTGAGCGCCCATGTGATCAAATGCCGTCATGACGGGAGATGCGGACGACATCATCGCCTTGCGTGCTGCACTTGCTGCTGCTGAGGCGCAGATCGCCCATCTCAAGCACATCATCGCGCGGATGCGTCAGGACCGTTTCGGCGCCTCGTCGGAGCGGGGACGCCGCCTGCTGGCCCAGCTCGAACTCGAACTGGAAGATCTGGAGACGACGCTCGCCGAGGACGCGCCCGAAAATGCCACGGATCCCGCCGTCCGCGCGACAGCACCCCGCAGCAACCGGGGACGCCAGCCCCTGCGTGCCGATCTGCCGCGCGAGCGGGTCGTGATCCCCACGCCGACACACTGTCCGTGCTGTGGTGGTGACCGCCTGAGCAAGCTGGGGGAGAGCATCACCGAGACGCTGGAGGTGATCCCCCGCCAGTTCAAGGCCATCCAGACGGTGCGGGAGAAGTTCACCTGCCGGGACTGCGAGAGCATCACCCAGCCACCGGCACCCTTCCATCCGATCGCGCGCGGACGCGCCGGCCCATGGCTGCTGTCGACCATCCTGTGCGACAAGTTCCTGCAGCATCTGCCGCTGAACCGCCAGAGCGGGGCCTTTGCCCGCGAAGGGATCGATCTCGACACGTCGACACTGGCCGACTGGGTGGGGGCCTGCACCGCGACGTTGGCCCCCCTGACTGCGCTGATCCGGGCCCATGTGCTGGCAGCACAACGCCTGCACGCGGATGACACCACCGTGCCGGTTCTGGCAAAAGGCCGGACAGTCACCGGACGATTGTGGAACTACGTGCGGGACGATCACCCCTTTGGAGGCACAGCGCCCCCAGCCGTCTGGTTCCGTTATTCCCGGGACCGCAAGGGCGAACATCCCACGGACCATCTCGCGGGCTGGACGGGTATCGTGCAGTCAGACGCCTATGCGGGTTATAACACGCTGGCGAAGCCGGGACGCCAGCCCGCACCCGTCATCTCCGCCGGCTGCTGGGCGCACGGACGACGAGGGTTGTTCAAAATCGCCGAGAGGGACAAGGCGCCCCTCGCCATAGAGGCAGTGCGTCGGATCGACGCCATATTCGAGGCCGAACGGGCCATCAACGGCACGTCCGCAGAACACCGGCTGGCTGTCCGTCAAACAGACATTGTGCCTCTGGTCGATGAGTTGTTCGACTGGATGCGGGAGTGTTGCCGGCGCATGTCGACCAAAAATCCCGTTACCCAGGCCATGAAATATTTTCTCAGACGTGCCGACACATTCACGAGATTCCTCATCGATGGCCGGATCTGTCTGACGAACAATGCGGCGGAACGCGCCCTGCGTGGCGTCGCTCTCGGAAGACGGGCCTGGCTGTTCGCCGGCTCCGACCGTGGCGGAGAGCGCGCCGCCGCCATGTATTCCCTGATCGTCACCGCGAAACTCAACGATGTCGATCCCCAGGCCTGGCTCGCCGATGTCATGGCACGGATCAACGACATCCCCAATCCACGCCTCCATGAACTCCTGCCCTGGCACTGGAAAGCTCCCCACCACGACCACAATACCATCGCCGCCTGAACACACCCGCGTCTCTCGCCGGATGGTTAC
>NZ_NKTY01000067.1 GCF_003207825.1 Komagataeibacter saccharivorans
AGGCGGGTTGACTACAAAGATCCATGCCATCTGCGACGCTCTGGGCAATCCGGTGGAACTCGGCATCACACCGGGACAGGATGCCGATATCACCCAGGCGGAACCGCTTCTGGAAAACATCGACCCGGATGCTTTCCTCGCTGACAAGGCGTATGACGCGGACAGGTTGATCGATCGGCTGATACAGCGCGGGATTACCCCGGTCATCCCGCCAAAACGCAACAGAACGACACGACGGGAAACCGATTTTTCTCTCTACCGCGAACGGAACCTTGTTGAGAGGTTCTTCAATAAACTCAAGCAGTTTCGCGCTATCGCAACCCGCTACGATAAACTGAAATCGACCTTCCTCGCAGCCGTGCAGTTCGCCTCAATCATCATCCTGCTTAACTGACGACACGCCGTAGGACCTGTTAGGTCTTGATATAGTCTGCTGTAGCAGCGATGAGGATGACGGAGAAGAAAGATGCAGCGGTCTTCTCATATCGGGTCGCAACAGCCCGCCACTCCTTGAGTCTTGCCCACAGGTTTTCGACCAGATGCCGGTGTCTGTAAGCCCATTTGGGACAGGCGACTTCCGGATCATTCTTCTCTGGCGGGATGACAGGACGAGATCCCCGGTTCCAGAGATATTCACGGAATTTATGCGAGGCATATCCACGATCACAGACGACATAGGTCGGTGGGTACGACAGATCGTCGAGCAAGGAATAAGCGGATGGCAGTTCATGTGCCTGTCCGGGCGAAAGTGTGAAAGACAGTGCCCTGCCATGTCCATCCGCAGCTACGCAGACCCTGGTGCCAAAGCCTCCACGTGAGCGGTCAGGCGCCTCACGATCCCTGAGGCATCCTCTGTATCCCCCTTTTTGGCGGCCCCGGCCGCCTTGTGATGGGCACGGATCGTCGTGCCATCGAGAAAAACCATGCCGAGGGCCTGATTCCGGTCTTTGACCTTTTCAAAGAGGCGCTGCCACACACTGAGCTTCGACCAGCGAATGAACAACTGTGCGGCAATCCACCAGGGACCAAACTCATCTGGTATGGCGCGCCATTTCGCGCCGTTCTGATGGCGCCAGAAAATCGCGGATATCGTCCGTCGAAGGTTCTTCGGCGGGGTCTTGCCCTTCGGGCGGACTGCCTCGATCAAAGGCTCCCAGACGGACCATGCGGTATCAGAAAAGACAGACTGCATCATGCTCATCATAAACAGCTATGCAGTCCGTTCTGTCATTCAAGGTCTAACAGACCCTAGCACTACAGTTGCATATTGTGTTGAGTTCTGAATCTATGGGCAACCATGATTCAGGATATGATGAGTGGCGGAGCGTCAGTTGAAGATACGCTAGATGTTTAGTCCCGGGATTTGATGGTGCGGATTTTGCATAAACCGTGATGGTTCTTTTTCCCACTGCTGGCAAATGCATTCATATGGAGTGAGGCCGCGCAGCGTCTTGAGTCTGCGGGCGAAATTGTAGGCAGCAACAAAGTCTGCGAGGTGCTGGCGCAACTGGTCGTGCGTTTCGTAATGGAAGCGCTTGACCGTTGCCTCCTTGATCGTGCGGTTCATCCTCTCGACCTGGCCATTTGTCCAGGGATGTCGCGGCTTTGTCAGTCGATGCTCGATATCGAGATCAGCACAGGCCAGTTCAAAAGAATGGCAACGGAACTGGACGTCATCGGCCCACATGGCCTTGATCTCTTTCGGTGTCCATCCGTTTCCGGCCGGATCGGTAAAATGCGTGCCGTTATCGGTCAGCACGGTATGGATGCGATAGGGGACTGCAGTGGCCAAAGCACGCAGGAAGTCACCGGCAACGCGACGTGTTGCTTTCTCCTGCAGTTGGACGAATGCGAATTTCGATGTCCGGTCAATCGCTACGAAGAGATAGAGGCGGCCCATTTCAGTGCGGACTTCGGCAATGTCGATATGAAAGTAGCCGATCGGATAGGTCTTGAGCTTTGAACGCTTCGGCTTATCGCCTTCGGTGTCGGGCAGGCGGCTGATCCCATGGCGCTGAAAACAACGATGCAAAGAAGAGCGCGTCAGATGCGGGCTTGTCGCCTGGAGCGCGTAAAGGCAGTCATCCAGGGGCAATAATGTATGGCGGCGGAACGCCACGATGATGGCTTCCTCCTCGATCGACAAAACCGTCGAAAGAGGAGCTTTCGGACCAGTGCGCCGATCCGCCGTATCGGGCCGCCCCTTCCATTTGGCGACCGTCTTCGGGTTGATCCCGTAGCGTTTCGCCAGAACCATCAGGCTCTCTTGACTATGTTGTATCGCTCGACGGACTGCCGCTGTCGTCGTGGCGCTTCCGTGGTGAACCTGGCCCATAGCGCTTCCTTCCACTCTCGTGAAAATAATGCACCATCAAATCCTGGGACTAAACATCTAGTGAATGGGGAGATGAACTGCCCCGAGTTTACCGGAGAGCGATTTGTTCAGTAATCAGGCAGCGATATCAAGCCTGCTCTGATCTGCATAGAAGGCGCGTTCGGCTTCGGCG
>NZ_NKTY01000007.1 GCF_003207825.1 Komagataeibacter saccharivorans
CTTTTCCTCCGCATCGGCCTGCGCGCGTTCTGAATCGCGCACCGTCGCAGGGTCAATCTGCTGGACCAGCGGGGTGGAATTGCCAAGGCGGGCGCGGTCCTGCGCAAGCTGGGTGAGGGGTGTCTGGGCGTGGGCTTCGGGACTGCCGGCAGTGCAGCAGCCCAGTAATATGATGCGGGGCAGGTACCTGCGCACCCGCAGGGAATGAAAGAATTTCATCTACAAAAACATCCCGTCAGGATGGGTCTGGTCATAACCGGCCACCACGCGGCGTTAACCGGGTGTCTGGTCGGTGCGGAACTGGCAATACGGGATGTTAACTGGTCGGATACATTCTTTTATGCCCATCTCCGGGAATACCCGCCCGGCGATATGGTAGGTGGACAACGGCAGGTCTCCTGGCTTGCGGGTCATTGCATTTCATCTACCTTCCCGGCCGGAGCCAGTGGTTGCCGCCTGATGGCGACGCCAGATGAAATACTCTCCGCCTACAGTTGCGGGTACAGCTACCGACTGCGACCCCGGGCATTGCACCCTGCCGGGTCTACGGCATTCCCTCTTTTACCCGCTTGCACGGGACCGTTGACTGATGGGGCGGACTATAATGCCTGCCGCCCTGCATGCAAGCTCAGCCCGGTGTCCGGTCAAGCAGGCATGCGACTTCATCGGCGGTCGGTGCCGCTTCGGCCGCACCCGCTCGGGTGGTGGCCAGCGCCCCGCAGGCAGCCGCGTAGCGCACGGCTTCGCCCAGCGTCGCCCCACGCGCCAGCGCAGTCGCCAGTCCGGCGTTGAAACAGTCCCCGGCCGCGACCGTATCAATCGCCCTGACCGCGAAAGGTGGTACGAAACCCCGTGTCGTGGCGGTGGAATATACCACGCCCCGGTGCCCCAGCTTGATGATGGCCGTGTGCGTGCCGCGTTCATGCAGGATCCGGGCGGCGTGCAGGGCGGTAGCTTCATCGACGGGCAGGATACCGGTCAGTTCGCGCGTTTCGTTTTCATTGGGGGTCAGGATATCCGCCAGGGCGAATAAGGCGTCGGGCAGACCGGTTGCAGGCACCGGGGCCGGGTCCAGCACGACCGGTATGTTCCGGTCACGGGCCTGTCGTGCGACGGCCTGCACCAGCTCCGCATCCATTTCCATCTGCATCATGACTACTGCCGCATTGTCCAGCACCGGGGCCAGATGGGAACAGGCTTCGGCCCCATGGGCCATGTTGGCGCCGCCATCCACCAGAATCTGGTTTTCCCCCGCATGGTTGATGGTAATGAAGGCCCGGCCCGTGCCCGCCTGCGGATCGGCCAGAAGCCAGCGCGCGTTCACCCCGGCATCGTGCAGGGTGGTGCGCGCCATTTCGGCCAGCATGTCGGTTCCGGTCCAGCCAGCCAGTGCCACGTCCTGTCCCAGCCGCGCCACCGCAACCGCCTGATTTGCGCCCTTGCCCCCCAGCCCGGTCGTGGAGGAATGGACATGCAGCGTTTCACCGGGATGCGGGAAACGCTCGACATGCGTGACAAAATCAATGTTCGTGCTGCCGATCACGGCAATATGGGCGGGGGACGTGGACATGGCGGACCTGACATGATGCAACGGATGACAACAGTCATATCAGCATGTCGCCGGACAGAAAAATATATGGTGCTGGCATGATGCCGCCATGGGGGATGGGAAATCATGAACGTATTGCCGGTTGCAGCGGGCGATCCAGCCCCACGGTTTGTGCAGCGCTGTACAACGCGGTGGGGTCATTACAGCTTTGACATGGCGGCGGGCCGATACAGCATTCTGTTCTTCTTTCCCTCCACCCTTGATCCGGGCGCTGCTCGCGCCCTGTCGGTCATGCGGGCGCGGGCCGCGCAGCAGGCGGACGGTGCGGTCGGTTTTTTTGGCGTCAGCGCGGACAGTGCGGATGAAACCCGTATCCCGGTTGTAACAGGCGGGGAATCCATCCGGTTTTTCCGGGATGCCGACCGCAGGGTGCATGACCTGTACGGGATCGGGGTGGGGCAATGCTTCTGGGTCGTGGTCGATCCCATGCTGCGTGTATGCCTCAGCATGCCCGATGCGCCGGATGTGGCGGCGCGCGTGCTCGATCATGTCATGCGCCTGCCGCCCGTGCAGGATGGGCCGGTTCCCGCACTCATGCTGCCTGCCGTGCTGGAACCGGCGTTCTGTCAGGTACTGATGGATTATTACCACACGCACGAATCCCGTCCGTCTGCCGTGCTGACGCGCGGGGCGGATGGAAAGCCGGTCAATATAATTGATTCTGGGTTCAAGAGCCGACGTGACTGCCTGTTACGCGACGGTGATCTTGTCCGGCAGTTACAGGCGCGCATCATCCGGCGTGTGGTGCCCGAAATTACCCGTGTGTTCCAGTGCACCGTGACCCGCATGGACCGCATGGTGCTGGGCCGGTACGATGCGGCGGAGGGTGGATGCTTCGGTCCGCATCGTGACAATACGGTGCCGGGGGCAGCCCACAGGCTGTTCGCCATCTCGATCACGCTGAACGATGATTATGGGGGCGGGGAACTCTCCTTCCCCGAATTTTCGTCGCGCGGCCTGCGGCCGCCTGCTGGTGGCGCGGTGGTGTTTTCATGTGCGCTGCTGCATGCGGTCCGCCCGGTAACGCAGGGGGTGCGGTATGCGTGCCTGCCCTTTGCGTTCAACGAGGCGTCCATGGCGGCGGCACGGGAAGCTAGCGCTCCGCTTACGGGTTGAGGGCGGACTGGAACCTGCGTTCGCGTATCCATGTATCAAGTGATTCAGCATCCATTGGATGGGCGAAATAGTACCCCTGTATCACGTCACAGCCGATGGCGCGTAGCTGGATGCACTGTTCGGCTTCTTCCACGCCTTCGGCAATTACGGTCATGCCCAGCGTATGGCCAATGCGGATGATGGCGGTCACCACCTGCCGTACATTGCCGGTGCTGCCGAAGCCCTTCATGAAACTGCGGTCGATCTTGACCTCGTTTATGGGCAGGCTGGCAAGGTTGGCCAGGCTGGAATAACCGGTTCCGAAATCATCCATGGACAGGCCGATCCCCAGATTGCGGATCGCGACCGCCGTGGTCATGGTCTGCTCGAAATTCTCGATCATGGTGGTTTCGGTCAGTTCCACGATCAGCCGTTCCGGCGGGACGTTGGTCTGGTGCAGCACGGTGGCAAGCTGGGAAACCAGTTCGGGGTCCTGAAACTGTATGGCGGACAGGTTGACCGACACGGTCGGCACCGCCACGCCGCGTGCAATCCATTCGGCCATCTGTTCACATGCCACCCGTAACGACCATGCACCCAGCGCGCGGATCTGGCCGGTTTCTTCCGCCACGGGAATGAACCGCCCCGGCGGGATCGTGCCCAGCACCGGGTCGGTCCAGCGTGACAGGGCTTCCACCCCGTGCAGCCTGCCGGTCAGCACGTTCACCTGCGGCTGGTAGACAAGGTTCAGCCGTCTGTCGGCAATCGCTTCACGCAGGCTGGATGCCAGTATGACATGGTCATCGGCCTGCCGGGTCATGGACGGATGGAAGAAACGGTAGCAGCCGCGGCCCGCCTTCTTGGCCTGTGCCAGCGCGGTATAGGCCTGACGGAGGGTTTCCTCCATGTCCTGATCGTCGATATGGGTGCAGATGCCGATACTGCCCGAAATGCTGACCGGGATGCCATCCACGGTAAACGGTTCTTCAAGGTTATGGATGATGCGTTCGGCCAGAAGGGTAACGTCGGGCGCGTTTTCTTCGGTAATGATGACGAACTCGTCCCCTTCCGTGCGGATCAGGACATCGCGCCCGGCAATGCCGTGGCGCAGGCGGCGGGAGAGTTCCAGAAGTAGCTGGTCGGCCCGGCCCTGTCCCAGTGCCTCCACAATCTTGCGGAAGCGGTCGAGATCGATGATCATGAGGCTGATCGGGGCGGCGGGCTGGCGGTTATCAAGTTCCTGCATGCGGCGGTTGAGCCACATGCGGTTGGGCAGGCTGGTCAGCCGGTCCGTATAGGACAGGCGTATGATGGATTCACGGCTGCGCTGCTGTTCGATGGCCAGCATGGCCAGATGCACGCAGGCGCTGACGATGCGGCGGTGCCAGACATCAGGTGCGCCGGGATTGCGGAAATACAGTGAAAAACTGCCCGCCACATCGCCGTTGCGCAGGATAATGGGCACGGCCCATTCCGCTGCAATCCCATGCGCGCGCATGGTGGCGCGCAGTTCGGGCCAGCGGGTTTCGGTGGTGAAATCCGCCACGACCACTTCTTCCGCCGTGGCCATGGCCGTGCCACAGGCCCCGCCTGTCGTGCTGGCCTCCAGCCCCTCAAGAGCGTGGAGCATGGGCAGCGGAATATTGCCATGACCGCCCGGACGCACCGTCGGGCCACTGCCCAGCATGGCCACGGCCATGCAGTCGGGCGCGATCAGTTCGATCCGGCGGCACATGAAGTCCAGCATGACATCCAGCGGGAACTGGTCCGTCAGGGCTTCCACCACATCGCGTTGCAGTTCGCGTAACTGCTGGTCATGGGTGATGTCGTGCAGGACGACGATAATATCGCTTAACGTTTCATTCGTCGCGTAATGGGGGGTGACCGCGCAACGCAGCCGCAGTTCCCTGCCCTGCGGGGTGCGCGTGCGCATATCCAGTTCGAAGCCGGTGCGGTGCGAGAGGTGCTGCTGGAACTGGCGCAGGGTTTCGATATCGCCCTGCGTGTCGGACAGCAGGGAACTGAAGGCCATGCCGTGCAGCACATCCGCTTCCGTGCCAAGCAGGGCGAGGATGGCGCGGTTGGCATGGGTGATGCGGTATTGCGGGTCAAGAACCAGAATGCCCCGGTCGGTCGCATGGACGATCAGTTTGCTGATCTCCACTTCCTCGCGGTTGCGTTCCTCCTCCGTCCGGTCGTGCAGGCAGACCAGTTCGTAGGAATGGCCGTTCCAGTTTATGCCCTCACGGCACAGATGCACCGGCACGCCCAGCCCGTCCCGGCGGCGCAGGGTGGTGTGGCATTTGCGCGCCCCCTCCACCGGCATGGGTTCGCAGGCGTGGGACAGGTCGGGAAACAGCCGGCCCAGCCGCGTGTCGGCCATTTCGGCCTCATTATGGCCGGTCATCTCGCGGGCCGGGGAATTGCTGTAGACGATACGACCCGACCCGTCCGCTATCATCACGGCAAGCGACAGCTTCTCCAGCAAGGGTGAAGACATCTGTGAGATGTCCGACATGGTCGCCTCTTTCACTATGTGTCGTCTCACTTCACCAGGGGTAGCGGATGGGGTCGTCACGGCATGAAGGGCAGGAGTGTGGAACGGCGCAGGCTGTCAGGCAACAGCGATCACCAAAATATATTTCCTGTTGCCCTCACGGAATCGTTTTCGTGTACCTTGTTGTTTTTTAAACACAAATAACGTTATTGCGATTTCGCAACAGTCTGTATCAGTATTCCGGTTTTTCCCCTTTTGCGGGAACGGAGGTCGGTGTGCCCGGTGTGCCGGCATAGGTCAGCAGCAGGACGGTCCGTGTTTCCCCCGTTTCGCCGCGATGGGTATCGTTGACTGATTCGGCAAAGGCCTGCCCTTGATGGAAGGTCTGCGTTTTGCCCGTTTCCCGGTCATGGATTGTCAACTGCCCTTCCAGCACATACCCCGCGTTCGGTACCGGATGGGTATGCCATGGCAGGGCGGTATGCGCGGGAATGGTCAGCCGGATCATGGTCAGTTCCGGTTGTGTGGTGGGGTATTTTTCATACGTCATGCCATTCCATGCGTGATCGGCCTGAAGCAGGATATCCCGATGGCCGGACGCAACCGACTGCGCATGTCCCGCCGTGCTGGCGGTAACGGCAATTGACAGACAGGCGGCAAGAATGGGGATTGACCGTAGCATCTGTATCTTTCCATTTGGTTGTCATTCTGAAATATAGCGCACGGTATGGTCAGGCGTTGCCATAATAATAGGAAAATGGTCGGCCCTATCGGATATTATCGGCCAAATACTTAAAATATCATTATATTACAATATGTTACAAACAATATAGAAATAATGATTCGTAGAGTAAAATAATGGTTCATTCTGGACGGAAATATAATCGACAATATTAAGTAAATATCAATCAATGCAGAAGCGAAGTTATGGGAATAATTTTCATAAATTCATTCGGAATGGAAGGCATCTGATGGGATGTA
The DNA here is from genome assembly GCF_003207825.1 of Komagataeibacter saccharivorans. Classification (GTDB taxonomy): domain Bacteria; phylum Pseudomonadota; class Alphaproteobacteria; order Acetobacterales; family Acetobacteraceae; genus Komagataeibacter; species Komagataeibacter saccharivorans. The sequence goes on from NZ_NKTY01000007.1 coordinate 6,183, forward strand.
TCGTTTTCATTATGTCAAAAAAATGAAAACGAAGGAAAAATTCATAATCTGACAGTAATGAATGGCGCGCACGGGGTGTATCCCGCGCCTGCGCAGGTTGCATGACCGAAGTCGTCCTGCCCGTCAGACGTGGATTCCGTGTGTACCGCCCGTGCCCCACGTGCGTTGCCGCCACGGAACGGCCCTGCGCATGGATTGCTGCCAGACCGTTACCGGCACAGGTGAGCGACCGCGTGTAGCGGTAAGACCTGATATTATATTGAGAAAGGAGAATGGTGGAGGGAGTTGGATTCGAACCAACGTAGGCGTACACCAGCGGATTTACAGTCCGCCCCCTTTAGCCACTCGGGCATCCCTCCGGGTTGGCGGGGTAATTAAGGGGTATGGCGGGGGGTGTCAATAGGTTTGGCGAAAAACTTCGCCCGCGTGCATTTCGGGGAATGACGCAGCCCGTCGTTAGGCTTAAAGAACGGGCATGAACATGCGCGCTCCCCGTCGTCGCGGCCATTCGCCTGCGGCCCCTTCCGCTTCGTCTTCCCGATCCGGACCTGACCGGGGTGGTCGGGGGGGGCGTGGGGCGGCCTCAGCCCCGCGTGGCACCTGCTGGCTGTATGGGCTGCATGCCGTACAGGCGGCGCTGGAAAACCCGGATCGCAAGCTGCGCCAGCTTCTGGTGACAGCCGAAGCCGAGGAAACGCTGGCCGAAAAGCTGGAAGGCGGTTTTCCCATCCAGCCCGTGCGGACCGAACGCGCGCGGCTGGACATGCTGTGTGGCGCCGATGCGGTTCATCAGGGCATGGCCCTGCTGGCCGATGCCCTGACCGCGCCTGATCTTGATACCGTGCTGGAACAGCCCGGACCGGTTCTGGTGCTCGATCAGGTGACCGACCCGCGTAATGTGGGGGCCATCCTGCGTTCGGCGGCGGCGTTTGGTGCGGTGGCTGTTGTCATGCAGGACCGTAACGCGCCGGAAGAAACCGGCACGCTTGCGCGCGCGGCATCCGGTGCGCTGGAAATCGTGCCGCTGATCCGTGTGGTCAACCTGTCGCGCGTGCTGGACGCGCTCAAGACCCGTGGGCTGTGGGTCGTGGGGCTGGATGCGGGCGGTGGCGTACTGGATGGCGCATCCTTCCATCAGCGTCGCGTCGCACTGGTGCTGGGGGCCGAAGGGGCCGGACTGCGACGGCTGACGCGCGAGCATTGTGACGAGATTGCCGGTCTGGCCATGAGCAGCCAGATGGAAAGCCTGAATGTATCCAATGCGGCGGCGGTCGCGTTGTACGAGATGTTCCGCCACCGCTGATTCCCGCCCGCGCAACTGTCACGAGGTTTCGCTTGCGCATCGGGTGGGCAGGGGTGCCAGGCGGGTGACGCACCAACTCATATCGTTTCCATCCACGCCATGATCGGTTAGGCCAGCAGGGGCAGCCATGCCTGCGAGCATAACGAATCCCAGCACGGAAGGACCTTCATATGACCATTACACGCCTGCAACCCGAAGAAAGGCTGACCGGCGCCGTCGTGCATGGTGGCGTGGTCTATCTGGCCGGACAGGTGGCCGACGATCCCGACCTTGATGCACAGGGCCAGACGGCGGACATCCTGCGCCAGATTGACGCCCTGCTGGTGGAAGCGGGCACAAGCAGTGCGCGCCTGCTGTCAGTCCAGATTTTCCTGAGCGACATGAACGATATGGCGGCCATGAACCGTGCATGGGATGCGTGGCTTGATCCCGCGTGCAAGCCCGCGCGCGCCACGGTGGAAGCCCGCCTGGCCGATCCGCGCTGGAAGGTCGAGATCACCGGAATCGCAGCCCTGCCCTGATCCGCACGCAGGCAGAAAACGCGCCCGGCAGGCAACCCTGCGGCGGCGAAGGGTGTTCTGGTCTGTAAACAGGGTGTCAGCACCCCACAGACAGGGAGCATTCCATCATGCCTGATGACATGCATCATTCTTCATCCCGCCGGACGGTCCTGACGGGTGTGGCGGCCGGTCTTGTCACGGTCGCCGCCGCGTCGGGCCGGGCGCAGGGCGCGGAAATGACCGCCCCGCACGCCGCGCTGGTCGATCCGGAAAACGCCTATCCCCGCCCCCCGTTTCCCGAACAGTCACAGCCATGGCCCGGCCTTGCGGGCAAGATGACGCCACGGCCCGACCATGGGGAAACCAGCTATCGCGGGTCCGGTCGGCTGGCGGGGCGCAAGGCGCTGATTACGGGCGGGGATTCCGGCATCGGTCGTGCTGCGGCCATCGCCTATGCGCGGGAGGGGGCGGATGTCGCCATCGCCTACCTGCCACAGGAAGAACCCGATGCGCGCGAGGTTGTCGCCCTGATCCGGGAGGCCGGACGGAAAGCGGTGGCACTCCCCGGCGACCTGCGGGACAGGAAATACTGTACCTCGCTGGTTGAACGGGCGCATAGCGAACTGGGCGGGCTGGATATACTGGTCAGCAATGCGGGCCGCCAGCGTCATCAGGATTCCATCCTTGATATCAGCGACGAACAGTTTGACGAAACCTTCCGCACCAATATCTATGCGCTGTTTTACCTCAGCAAGGCGGCGATCCCGCTTATGCCGCGTGGCGGCGCGATTATTGCCACGGCTTCGGTCAACGCGTTCAATCCGTCCGAAATCCTGCTGGATTATTCCGCGACCAAGGGGGCCATTGTCGCCTTTGTCAAATCACTGGCCAAGCAGATGGTGCAGCGCGGCATAAGGGTCAATGCCGTCGCCCCTGGCCCGTTCTGGACCGCACTGCAGATCAGTGGTGGCCAGACGGAGGAGAACATCCACAATTTTGGCGGCAATACCCCCATGGGCCGTGCCGGGCAGCCTGCGGAACTGGCCCCGGTCTATGTGCTGCTGGCATCGGCCGAGGCCAGCTACATTACCGGTCAGGTCTACGGGGCAGCGGGCGGTACGGGCGTGGGTTGACGGCAGGTGGCCACCGCGTCTTGTCGCCTTACGGGATCGGTGGCACATGGCATGGATGCGTGTGATCCTGTCCTGCCTGCTGATGCTGCTGGGTATCGTGGTGTGCTACTTTGCCATGGGCATGGTGGTGGATACCGGGCGTTTCATATCAGACGCGCACCCCTGGTAACGGGTGCCGTCCTGCCCTTGCGGAGGGTGTGATGCACTGTCAGTGGATGAATACGCATGGCCTCGCCGGCCTGTTATGGCCCCGTCGGCGTGGGTGCTATCAGCGGGTTTCGCTATGGTTCCGGCCGGATATGGCATGGATGGAACGCCCGCGCCCGCTGGATATATAAGGGGCCTGCGTACCGGGTCTGATAATGATTTGTATTGCATGACCGGTACGTTCATGCATCACATAAACATTCACTGCGTAAACATTACATCAACAATAAAGTATTGCATGCAGGCAGTATTCTGTAGTGGAGGTTGATATGGTCCGTTTTTTCGCCCTGCCCGCCCTTCTTGCGGCGAGCATCGCGGTCGCTTCTCCCGTTATGGCGGCAACCATGCGGCTGGAAGGTCATTTCCAGCCCGAACATGCAACGACCTCCCACCCCGAAGGTACGGTCCGGGCCACGCTCGATACCCACAGCAATCTGGTCAAATATACGCTGACATGGACCGGGCTGAGCGGGCCGGTCGTCGCCGCCCATTTCCATGGCCCCGCTTCGGCCAGTGAGGAAGCGGGCGTGCTCGTGCCCATTCCCGCCCCCTACAAATCCGGCCAGCACGGCTCCGTCCTGCTTTCATCCGAACAGGCGCAGGCCCTTCAGAACGGACAGGTTTACGTGAACCTGCACACAGCGGCCCTGCCCAATGGGGAAGCGCGCGCGCAACTGGCCCCGGTCACGCCCGGCGGGGCGAAATAAACTGAAGCTGAAGCGGTACATGTCCATGATATAATTTGCATGGCTGGTATTTGTGCGGCACTCTCAACGTGTGACATGGAAACCATGTCGGCCATGTAAGGATATGGGGCGACACCGTTCGCCGGAAGTCATGGAGTCTGCTTTGCGCCTTGCATCTCTGGCCGCCGCGGCGGTCGTTATGTCCGTGTCCTCTATCGGCCCTGTCACGTATGCTCATGCAGCCGATGCGCTGGGTGATCACACGGGAACCATTGCCTTTACCCTGTCAGCGGCGGATCTGGGGGCGGGTGTTTCGTGGGGGAAGGGTATCCTGACGTTTGAAGGGCACGACTATCCCTTCCGTATTCATGGTGGCTCCGGTGCCGCCATCGGCTTTTCCAGAACACGGGCTACGGGCACCGTCTATAACCTGTACCGCCTGCAGGATATCGAAGGGACATACTGGTCCGTTCAGGGCGAAGCGACGGTGGGCGCGGGCAAGGGCGGCGCCGTCATGGAAAACAATAACGGCATATACATCAAGTTTACATCCAGCAGCAGCGGGGCGCGGCTGGCCTTTTCAGTGGAACGCCTGACCCTGAAACTCAGACCTGCCAATGGGGACAAAGGCGCGCCTGCTCCGCTCACATCTGCTTCAACCGCGCATCAGTAGGCAGGGACCACCCTGATCGTGCATGGTGGCCCATCATGAAATGGATGGAGCCACCGGCATGACTGACGATACCCACACATTCGGCGATGGTGTTCTGGGCGCAACCGTAAGCGCCCACGGGGCGGAACTTCGTGCCCTGCGCGCCGGTAGCCGCGACCTGCTGTGGAGCGGGCAGGAACCGTGGCGGCGGCATTCCCCCGTGCTGTTTCCCATTGTGGGGCGGCTGGTGGATGATACCGCGTGGATCGACGGGCGCGGGTATCACATGACCCAGCACGGTTTCGCACGCGACAGTGCCTTTCGCTGGCTGGAGCGTGATGAAACCGGTTGCCGTCTGGAACTGGTTGATACGGCGCAGACGCGCGAAGTCTTTCCTTTTGCCTTCAGCCTCGTCATTGAATACCGCATCACGCAGGGCAGGCTGTCCGTGGGGTATTGCGTCACCAACCCTGATGTGCAGCGCGTCCTGTCCGCATCGCTGGGGGCGCATCCGGCCTTTATCTGGCCGCTGGCGCCCGATGTGCCCAAGGATCGCCATGTCATCGAATTCGATCAGCCCGAACCTGAAGACGTACGCAGGCTGGACGGGGGGCTGCTGCTGCCCGATCCACTTCCCACCCCGGTACGGGGGCGTATGCTCCATCTGGATGAGGCGCTGTTCACGCATGATGCCCTGATTATGGACCGCCCCGCCAGCCGGGGCCTGACATACCGCATTCCCGATGGTCCCGGCCTGCGGCTGACATGGGAAGGGTTTGCGCAACTGGGCATATGGATGAAGCCGGGGGCTGATTTCCTGTGCATCGAACCGTGGTACGGGCTGGCCAGTCCTGTCGGATTCAAGGGTGAATTTTCCACCCGTCCCGCAGTGTTCCATCTACAGCCGGGGCAGGAATGGCGGGCTTCGTGGCAGATTGGCTGTATCTGAGGAAACGGACGTTCCGGCAGGTGCATTTTTCATGCAACACCTGCCGGAAAAAGCCCTGCGAAAAAAGCATGGATCGGCCCGGAAATCTGCGAAAATATTATATTTGCAAGCATCGGGTTGCGGCGTAGCGTGCGCGGCAGGAGCAGCATGCGGCAAGCGCGCCCGCTAGGCTCACGGGAAACGCCTCGATGCGTAGTTTTTCTCCTGTCCCTGCCATGGGATTTTCCCCGTCTCCCGCCTTCCTTTCCATCCGTACCAGGGCCCGGCGCGTCGTCGCGTGGGTTGGTGCCGCGTATCGGAAACAGGGAATGATGCTGCTGGCCACGCTGCCCAGTATCGCCGTGCCGTCCGGTTGCCATGCCGGGATTGAGGGAGCGCCTTCCCTGCTGGCCCTGCGGGGTTGGGACCGGAACTGACCTGCGGCGGTGGTCAGTCCTGCCGGATATATTCTGATATGGCGGCGCATTCCGGTGCGCCGCCATATTCATATCTGCACGGTGGCATCCCCATATGGCGGGCGTGCCGTGGCCACCCAGGGATTGGGGACGTGACAGACGGGCCGCAATGAACGAAAGAGAACGGCATGACGACCATGCCCGAATTCTCTCCCGTCTTCATGGACCAGTTGGACGACCTGTTTCGCTGGCGGCGGGATGTACGGCACTTCCGCCGCGAACCCGTGCCCGAACCGGTTCTGGATGAATTGCTGCGTATTGCCTGCCTCGCGCCATCGGTCGGACTGAGCGAGCCATGGCGTTTCGTCCGCGTGGACGACCCGCAGCGGCGTCAGGCCGTGCGGCAGGACTTCATGCGCTGCAATGCCGAAGCGCTGGCCGATCGCACCGGGCCGGATGCGCAGCATTACGCACGCCTGAAACTGGCGGGTCTGGACGATGCCCCGCACCATATTGCCGTGCTGTCCCACCCCGAACCGGCGCAGGGACGCGGGCTGGGGCGCGGCACCATGCCGCAGACGACAACATGGTCCACCGTCATGGCCATCCATACGTTCTGGCTGGCGGCGACGGCAAAGGGAATCGGGGTTGGATGGGTGTCGATCATCGACCCGGACCAGATCATGCGCGTACTGGATGTGGAACCGACGCTGGAACTGGTGGCGTATCTATGTGTCGGCTACCCGGCGGAACCGGCCAGCACGCCGGAACTGGAACGCCGGGGGTGGGAGCGCCGCGCACCCGAACGGCGGGAATGGATACAGCGGTAAGTGATGCGGCAGGGTTGCTGTGCCGTTTTCTGAAACTTTTTGAAAAAAGCTTCACCAAAAACGTCTTTATGATTTGTGGCATGACCCCTGTTGCGCTGGCGCGGTTCGGTGCGATCCAGAAAACGGGGGGCAGATATTCACTAAATCCGGTTTTGCTCCGGGGCCGTTTCACCCATTGTGCCAGCCGGATTTCAGTCGGGTAATCGACATGCGCAGTTCCGGTGACCGCATGCCGGGCGGGGTTCAGGTCCGGCGCGCAATTCCTGCTCCGGCGGGGCTGGCATATGAAGCCGTGCATGATTTTCCCGAACGGAGGAGCGGACACTGCTGCATCATTTTGAATATCTGTTCCAGCACTACGGTTACGGGGTCATTACCCTGATCGTGATGCTTGAAAGCATGGGGCTTCCGCTACCGGCCGAGACCCTGATCATTTCAGCCTCCATCTACTGTGCCGCCACGCAGCGGCTAGATATCCAGTGGGTCGCGCTGGCGGCGGTGACGGGTGCCGTGATCGGGGACAATATCGGCTATCTCATCGGGCGGAAGGTCGGCCTGCCCCTGTTGCAGAAATACGGCCCGCGCATTCGCCTTACGCCGGACCGGCTTCTGCTGGGCCGTTTCCTGTTTCGCCATCATGGCAGCGCCATCGTATTCTTCGGTCGGTTCGTTGCCCTTCTGCGCGTTTTCGTTGCGCTGCTCGCGGGGGCCAACCATATGCCATGGCCGCGTTTCATGCTGTTCAATGCGCTGGGCGGGCTGTGCTGGGCCGGCGGGTATGCCACGGGCGCCTATTATCTGGGCCGCAAGGTAACGCAGGTTTCCGGCCCGGCCAGTATCGCAATGGGTATCGCGGTGGCGGTGGGGCTGATCGCCAGCGCGCTTTTCCTGCGCCGTAACGAAGAACGCCTGACGCAGCAGGCCCTGCGGGAAGCCCGCATGGACGATGCGGCGAAGGGGGCTGACGCGGCGTAATCGGGCGTAGGGCGGGAACGGATCAGGTAATCCGTTTCAGTGCGCGTCCGGTTTCACGCTTTCATGCCGCGCCGGTGCGGCGGGCGCTTCCATCATGCGGTCCATCATCGCCAGCATGAGACCCGATACGACAAAGGCCAGATGGATGCCGACGCTCCATGCCAGTGTCCGGCTTGGGATCGTGTCCACCCGGATGAAATCCGCCAGAACATGAATGGCGGACATGGCCACGATGGAGGCCATGAGCTTGATCTTGATGTCCCCGAACGTGACGTGGCCGATCCAGTCCGGAAAGTCGCGGTGGTTGCGCACATCCAGCTTGGAGACGAAATTCTCGTACCCTGCGAACATCACGATCAGCAGCAGGTTGGCCAGCAGCACAAGGTCGATCATGTCCAGGATGCCGACGAATACATCGTCGAATTGCAGCGTGTAGCTGTCGCGCAGCAGCCCCCACATGGTCTGGAGGAACTTGACCAGAATGACCACCAGACCCGCTGTCAGGCCCAGATAAAGCGGCGCGCATAACCACCGCGCGCGAAAGAAAAGCTGTTCCAGCGTGCCTTCCAGCCACGGCGTTTTCTGCGCGGTGGGGGATGGGGGCGTTACGGCGGGTGGATGGTCGTCGTGCATGACCATCATATAATCACGCCCCCATCCCGACAGGTAGGCGCATCTGCGCGCATGGATGATTTTTCATCCATGCGGCGCGTCCGCGTGTTCAGCTACGCGACAGGGCGGTGCGCAGCTTCGTGTCCAGCACGTCGAGGAAGGGCTGGGTATCGAGCCATTTCGTATCGGGGCCGACCAGCAGGGCCAGATCCTTTGTCATCTGGCCCCCTTCGACCGTTTCGATGCACACGCGTTCCAGCGTGTTGGCGAAGTGGGTCACATCGGGGGTATCGTCAAACCGCCCGCGATAGGCCAGTCCGCGCGTCCATGCGAAGATGGAGGCGATGGGATTGGTGCTGGTCGGGCGTCCCTTTTCATGTTCGCGGAAATGGCGGGTCACGGTGCCATGTGCTGCTTCCGCTTCCACCACGTCGCCCGTCGGGTTCAGCAGGACCGATGTCATGAGACCGAGGCTGCCGAAACCCTGCGCCACGATGTCGCTTTCCACATCGCCGTCATAGTTCTTGCACGCCCAGACATAACCGCCCTTCCACTTCAGCGCGCAGGCGACCATGTCATCAATCAGGCGATGTTCGTAGGTCAGACCCAGCTTCTCGAAATCGGCGCGGAATTCCCGTTCGTACACTTCCTGGAACACATCCTTGAACATGCCGTCATAGGCCTTGAGGATGGTGTTCTTGGTGGACAGGTAGACCGGCAGCTTGCGGTCGCGCCCGTAGGACAGCGATGCGCGCGCGAACCCTTCGATGGATGCACGGGTATTGTGCATGCCCAGCGCCACGCCGGGGCCGGTGAAGTCATGCACGTCCAGCACCTGTTCCGGGCCGCCATCGGCCGGGGCGTAGCGCAGCGTCACCTTGCCGGGGCCGGGAATGCGGGTTTCGGCGGCGCGGTAGATGTCGCCATAGGCATGGCGGCCGATCACGATCGGCTGGGTCCAGTGGGGGACAAGCCGCGGCACGTTGGAACAGATGATCGGTTCGCGGAAAATCGTGCCATCAAGGATGTTGCGGATCGTGCCGTTGGGCGAACGCCACATCTTCTTCAGGCCGAATTCCTCCACCCGTGCCTCGTCAGGGGTGATGGTGGCGCATTTCACGCCCACGCCGTAGCGGCGCACGGCTTCCGCCGCCTCCACCGTTACGCGGTCGTCCGTCTCGTCACGATGGCGGATGCCCAGATCATAATATTTCAGATCGATGTCCAGATACGGCAGGATCAGCCGTTCGCGGATGAAATGCCAGATAATGCGGGTCATCTCGTCGCCATCCATCTCGACAACGGGATTCCTGACCTTGATCTTTGCCATAATACGTTTGTCTGCCTTTATGATTCCGGTTTTCTGGTAACCGTTTTTTATCAACGACTGTTCTTCTGGCACCCGTCTGCGCGGGCCTCCCGGGGGGCGCATTATTAGGCGTCCGGACGGGGGATAAAAAGCGTTGCCGCGCGCCGGTTCATTCACAAACGTGCCATCGCCTGTTCTCGCCCCGGTACCATGGGGCTACCGGCAGGGGCCGCCCCATGGCATGAAACGTCCATGACGATCCCGCCCAGCCCGCCTGCCAGATCCCGCTGGCGTCTTCCGTGCCGACAGGCATGGCCTGATGCGTTGCTGGCCATCATGGGAGTACTGGCCCTTCTGCCCGCCTGTACGGCGTTGCAGGGCGTCATCCGCGCGGTGGTGCTCTGGGCGGTCGTGGCGCTGCTGTTCAACAGCAGGCGGGTGCTGCTGGCGCTGTTCCTGCCGGTGGTCATGCTGTTTCCGGCCGCCGTGTATTACATCAGCATAAGCGGGACACCGCCGGGCTATCCGCTGTGGCTGATCCTGTTTTACTGCTCCGTGCCCGTTGTTGTGGGTTATGTGCGCCCGGTGCTGCCGTGGCTGTGTGTGTGGATCGGGATATGGACGGTGCTGGCGGGGTTCTATCTCGCCCGCCCGCGCGGGCCGGTGGTGCGATGGGGGATTCCCGCGCGTCTGGGTGCGGTCGCCGCGCTGCTGACATGGATTGTCGTGCCGACGGTGCGGTTATGGCAGCATCTGCCGCCCACGCGCGGGGGCACCGAAAATCCCATGGTGGCCATTCATTCACGTTTCGACCGGGCATGGCCGTGGGGCATGGCGACGGGTTATGTCGCGGCGCGGCGCGAAACCCGCCGTGTAACCGACATGGCGCGGCGGATCAGCCATGAACCGATCCATTTCCTCACGCCCCCGCGTATGGAACCGCGACAGGTTATCGTGCTGGTGATCGGGGAAAGCGCGCGCCGCGACCATCACCACATTTACGGCTACGGACCGCCAACCACCCCGGAAATGGAGCAGGTGGACAGCCTGCTGCATTTCGATGACATGGTGACACCCTTCGACTACACGGTCGGCGCGGTGCCGGTCATCCTGTCGGGCTATGACCGGCTGCGGCCGGGCAGTGGGCCGGGGCATGATCTGGTCTCGGTCTTCAACGCCGCGGGATATGATACCTGGTGGATCAGCAACCATCCCCGGCTTGGCCCCTATGACAGCGTGATCGGCGCCTATTCGGAACAGGCGCACCACATCGCCTATACCACCGTGCATGACGGACTGATGAGCAGCCCGGTGCTGGATGAACGGATGCTGCCGGTAGTGGATGAGGCGATTACCGGCGCGAAAGGTCCGGTCTTTATCGTGCTGCACCTGTTCGGCAGCCATGAAAACGCGGGTGATCGTTATCCCCGCGGTTTCGGGGGGTTGGGCACGGCCTATGACAACAGTATTGCCTATACCGACCATATGCTGGCCCATGTCGTATCCACCCTGCATGCCCATGGCGGTCCGGCAGTGCTGTTTTACGTCTCGGACCACGGGGTGCGCGTAAGTGAGTGTTCGGGCGGGATTCCGGCGCATGGGGATGTGCGCGCGGCCTATGAAATCCCGTTCTATCTGTGGGCGTCCGCCGCGTGGCGGGCAACCCATCCGCAGGCGGATCAGGCGGCGCACGACAACCTGCACGCGCCCTTCATGCTTTCCGCCATTCCCGGCAGCGTGCTGGATGCAGCCGACCTGCATTACGTGGGGGACGGGCGGGAGCAGTCCGTCCTGTCAGCCCGTCCCGCCCGCCCGCGCCGCATCATCCATGGCGACAGCAGCGCCAACCAGAATGTTGATTACGACCACAGCCATGATGACGAGCGCTGCCATATCGCCCCGGACTGATGTGGGGCAGGCGGCGATCAGTGTCCCGCCGGATGCTTTTTGCGCCATGCTTCGTAGCGGCGGCTGTCCAGACAGTAGGCAAGGTTCTTGTATAGCTGGATGTGGCGGATATGGGTCACGTCTTCCTGACAGGCGATCTTGTCGCTGTCCGTATATTCATCCCATGCGGGCTGCAGGACCAGCGCGCGTTCCTTTTCCCCCGTGACGCAGGCATTGGTGACCGCATCGCCGAATTCGGTCGTGCAGTCATCCACCACCGGATAGTTCGGGAAGGAAAGGGCAGGGGCGGGCAACTGCACTTCGGGGCGGATATACAGGGAATTGAGTTCCCCTTCGGGCACATCGGCGCGGGCGGCGGGAGCGCAGGCCACGGCCAGTATGCCCAGCAGGGCACAGGGGATGATCTTTTTCATGTCTGCATGCCTTGTTTCAGAAAACGGAACCAGCCGTCATGGCGGGTAATGTGGCAAGCATGGCCGCTGCTGCCAAGCGTCATGATGGGACGCGCAGCGGGGACACCGCGCCCATCCATTTCCGCCATGCGGGCCAGTCGTGAACCAGCCGGGCCAGTTCGGCATATCCGCCGCCCGTGGGATGGAATCCGTCGCCGCGCGCGATTTCCGCACACCACAGGGGGCGCGCGCGCAGGGGTTTCCATATCGGCAGGAAGGGTATCTTCATATCCGCGCATAGCCGGGCCATGGCGTCCGACAGGGCGCGGATGCGCCAGTCATGGTCCTCATGCCCCACGGGCGGCGGCCCGACCATAAGCACGGGCCATGTCTGCCGCGCCTGTTCCAGTATGCCCCGGGTGGCGCGCATGCTGTCCGCCCATGTAACCCGGGTCTGTCCACGCGGCGTGGTGGTGCAGTCATTGACCCCGAAGGACAGGACCACGCCGCCATCATGCCGCCCGTCCAGCCGGGAGCGGGTTTCGGTCAGCCAGCGCCGGGCGATGTCGCAACTGGTCTGTCCGCGCACGCCCAGATTGTACAGCGTGACATCCCGCCCGCCCCGCCGTTCCATGGCGCATAGTCGTCCGGCCCAGCCCTGGCAGGTCTGATCGCCCGTTCCCGTGACATAGCTGTCACCGATAAAGCAGAGTCGCATGTGCGGTATATTACGCGCCTGACGGCCCTGATGCCATGGCGTAAGTGACTGGGGTTTCCGTACTTTCCTATTTTGTTCTCATGCTCTAGTCTCGCCCCGTAACCAAAGCCAGGGGGCGATAACGGAAAGATGGGTGCAGGGATCATGCCATGGCTGTGGTGCGGGTTGCTGCTGGCCCCTGTTCCCGCGCGCGCGGCGTCGGAAGCCTGTTACGTACCGCCCGCATCCGTGGGCTGCGCACAGCCGGGCGCGCTGCACCGGGCGGATAATCTGCCCGCCGGGCCGGGGCAGGCCCATGCGCTGGCCCAGTTGCATTGCCAGCGCGTGGCCACGGGCGGGGAATGGGAACTGCTCGGTCATCATGCGGATACCGTGCTGCTGCGCCATCTGCCGGCGTCTCGTGGCGCGATCTCCCTCTATTTTCTCGCAAGTACTGTCCGGCCTGCGTCGGGTCTGGCGGTGGGGCTGATGCGGCTTGTGCTGGTCGGGATCGCGGCCACGCTTCTCTGGCCCTTCATGCGGTATGGCTGGCGGTGGCTGCGGCGTCGCCGGGCATGGCGGCTGTGTATCCGCATGGTCAACCGGCATGCCGACGCGCTGCGCATACGGCGCAGGCAGCTTGTACAGATCAACAGCTATGGTGTGGAACGCACGGGCCGGTGGCGGCGTGAACAGGCGGAATTCATCAAGACGGTCATCCAGCCAGCCCTGCGCCGCAGTCGGCTGGAAGGCGTATGGCCCAGCATTGCCTGGACCGTGCTTGCCCGTATCGAACAGGTTGCCCGCCAGCCGCTGGCCGGTGCGGGTAACAGGCATGAGGACGCCCGCTATACGCCTGACATGGACCCCATCGCCTATGAACGCTTTTGCGCGGCCAGCCTGCGGGCTGCCGGATGGGACGCGCGCGCAACCCAGCCGGGCAGCGATCAGGGGGCGGATGTGATCGCCACGCGCGGCAGGCTGCGGCTGGTCGTGCAGTGCAAGCTGTATCGCAGTGCTGTGGGGAATGAGGCGGTGCAGCAGGTATCAGCCGCGCGGATGCATTACCGGGGTAATGTGGCGGCTGTCGTTTCCAATGCTGATTATACGGCTTCGGCCCGTGCGCTGGCGCGGTCCAATGACGTGTTTCTGCTCCATCATGAGGAACTGCCCGCCTTCGCGGCCCGTCTGGCGCGGGCACGCGGCAAGGCGTTCATGTCATAACATGTCAGATAGGGGATGGCCGCCCCGTCCCGGCTTCGGTTCATCAGCCCTTTCGGGGCTGTGAAACCGGCACGGAAGGCTGATTGCGCGTACTCAGACGGGCCGTGATCAGCAGATGGGCGATCATACGTGCAGAGTTGCTCATGTATCATACCTCCTATCTTCCCTATACATGAAGCGTTTCGGGAAAGCGAAGGTTTCCTGCAACATTGCAAACAGTTTCCGCGCCGGTTGCGATTCAGGCGTGGCCTGCCCATCTTTGTTGGCAGATAATGGCCGTATGGGGGAAAAGTTGCGACGACATCGTGTAATGCTGGACGGACGCGAACTCTATGCAGGGGCACAGTGGACCCATGTCCAGCGCTTTGCCGAAGCCCTGCGCACGCGCGGGCAGGATGCGGTGGCGATTCGTGATGAAACGCCCCGTCCCCCACGCCAGCCGCGCCCCCGTATGGCCGGGCTGCCGCCGCGTGCCACGCCCGCGTCCACACAGGACTGAACGGCATGGCCTATTTCTATCTGGCCCTCGCCATCGTGGCGGAGGTTACGGCCACGTTCTGCCTGACGCTGTCCAATGGTTTCACCCGGCTGGCGCCGTCCTGTGTGACGGTGGTGGGCTATACGGCGGCTTTCTATTCGCTATCGCTGGCTTTGCGCAGCATTCCTGCCGGCATGGCCTATGCCATCTGGTCGGGCGTGGGCACCGTGCTCATCACACTGGTATGCCGTGTGGTGCTGGGGCAGAAGCTGGATATGGCCGCCGTGCTGGGCATGACCCTTATCGTGGGCGGGGTGCTGGTCATGAACCTGCTGTCAGGTGCGGGAGAGCATGGATGAAAAAGGCTGGCCCCGTCGGGAGCCAGCCATCAGGTCAGTGTCGACCGCCGCCGCCGTGACCACCACCTCCACCGTGACCGCCCCCGCCGCCGGGTCCACCGTGGCCACCACCACCGGGTCCCCCGCCGGGGCCACGTCCACCGCCCCCGCCACCGGGACCGCCCCCGGGACCGCCATGTCCGCCACCCCCGCCGGGGCCGCGTCCGCCAAAATGTCCCCCGCCACGCGGGCCGCCACGACCGCCCCGTCCCATATATATGGGAGCGCCCCCGTAATAATCGCCATACCCGCTGTAATAGCCGCCATCATAACCATAACCGCCATATCCCCCGTAATAGTAGGGCGGCGGACCATCGGCGCAGGCGGCCAGAGTGCTGGCCAGCGCCAGTGCGCCCAAGGGCCGGATCAGTCGTTTCATGGGCAGGCAGTTCCTTTTTTCCAATACGGCGTTCCGTCCTGATCTTGTCAGGTTCATTCTGTATAAAGAAAAAAGGTGGCAGGACGATGCAGGCCGATTTTCATGAAAATCGGCCAGACGACAGGGGCGATGCACATTTGTCCGTACATCGCCCCCGCGCTGACCGTTATGCAGGCTTATTTCAGCCCGTCGGCCTTGGCCAGTTCCTTGACCCGGCGCAGAAGGGAGACGGCGTAATCCTCCCCTTCCATCTTGGAGCTGAAACCGGAGATGGTGCCGGTCAGGCCACCAATATTGACCTCAAGACTGAATTTGCCCTGCGCATCGGGACCACTGGTCGTGACGTTGCTCATGATCGTCTCCTGTCGTGTTGTGACATGCGGGTCCCATATTGGGGTCCGGTTTTCTAGACATAGGATGAATGGGCCGCGATCCAAGATCTCCCCCCGCATGCCTGCATACCGGTCGGCTGGCTTGACAGGGCAGGTCAGGATACCGGTCCCGCCTGTCATGGTCATGCCCCACGGTTTTGCACTGTCTGGCATGTTTCTGTTACAACCCTGATCCTCTCATGGCGTGGCTGAAGGCGGCGTCCTTCATTCCTCAGACCTTTGGCCGCTTACGCTTATGATGACACGCCTGCCCGGCTTTTTTCAGATGGCCCGCCTGTTCGACCTGTTCGAGGAGGGGGTGATGCTGATCCTGACCCTGCTGATCGTCGCCATTGCCGGGACATCGCTTGTGCATGTGGTGGTGGCGGTCTGGCGCATGCTGGTTTCAAGTGGTCTGAACCCAACCAGCCCCGATGTGCTGCAAAGTATTTTCGACATGTTCTTTACGGTGCTGATCGCGCTGGAATTCAAGCATTCCATTCTGGTGCTGCCCGATGCACAGCCGCACAGCATGATCCGCATGCGCTCCGTGCTGCTGATCGGCATGCTGGCCACGGTGCGTAAATTCATTGTCATCGACCTCAAGGAGGTCAACGTGATGGAGTTGCTTTCGCTGTCGGCTGCCATCCTGTCACTGGGTATCGTCTACTGGCTGGTGCGGGCGCCACAGCCCGCCACCGTCAGAACGGATGACCAGGCAGCTTCCGTAACCGCTGGCACCGGGAACTGACGGATCAGGCCCCGGCAACCGGTCACGCCATTATTTCTGGCGCGCCAGTTCGGCTTCCAGCTTGTGGATGCGCTGTTCGAGCGCGCGGGCGTGTTCCGGTCGGTCCTTCAGCGCAATGTCATGCTCACGCCGGACCTGTTCCAGTTCGCGTGCCAGATCGGTGGCGGAAGGAAGATGATGTTCTGATGCCATTGTTCAGGTTCCTGTATGAAAAAGGGTTTCCTGACATGTCGGCACGTATCCGCCCGTCACAACCTGCTGTTTATGCGCAGGAGATATGTCGGGGCGGGTCAATGCTTGCAGCGCCCGATATGACTGGCATGATAACCGCGGCCATGAACCCGGAACCGGGGTGCCGGAGCGTAGGCAGCAAGTACTCCGGCGCAGGCCACCGTCACGACCGGAAAGGGAGATCAGCGGATGGATTTCAAGATGGGCGATATTGTCGCAGTCAGGGATGACGCGTCAGTCAAACCCCAACTGCGTGGCGTCAAGGGCACTATTGTCGAAATGATCGATAATGGTCAGGTCCGCGTGCGCAATGACAGTACCGGTAATGACGAATGGTTTCCCGCAAACGCCTTGCAGCAGGAATAGGCGGCCGGGTGGACTCAGTCCCCTTCCCAAAGGTGTATGAAGGCGTAAGGGTAGGTCAGGCAGGTCCGGACAAGATGCCGCATCTGCGTGGTCCACTGCTGTGGGGTGCGCAACGGTGTCATGATCTGGCCTCCTTGTCGTGTAACGGTAGCGCGTCGGGGCAGGGGGACCATGCCCCTCGTCGTGTGCCGTAAAGACAGGGAAGCATGGAAAATGCAGTGGCAGGGATCACGTATGCATGAGCATGCGCCTGTTGCGCGGCAGGCGCATTGCCGCTGCGCATGCCATGTTTGGACGATTGTGTAACCACGGTGATACAAGGCAGGGAGAGGGTTCCCGTCGGAAACCGGACCGAGAGACAGCGAAGAGATTGATGAACCGCGGCAAGATTGTGAAATGGGCGACCATCGTGTCCCTGCTGCTAATGATTGGCAGCGTTGGCGTTCTGGTGCGTGGTATGACGGCCGACGGGATCGGCCCGGTTTCGTGGATGGTGGCTGAAGGGCTGGCGGGTCTGGGCCTGCTGGGCCTTGGTCTGGTCAATATCAGTGGCGGGCGCGATTAGGCTCCACGCGCCCGCATGGGCATGCCTTATCCCCCCATGCCCGGTCCGCCGGAGCCACCAGGGCCATCACCGGGTCCATCCTGACCGGGGGAACCGGTCATCCCGCCCACGCCGCCGCTCTGGCTCGGGTCGCTGGGTGCATGGCCGGATTCGCACGCCGTAAGTCCGGCCAGAAGCAGCAGCACGGAAAATATCCTCATGGGGTCCTGTATCCTTCGATCACGCTTGAGTGATGTATTTAAGGGGTCATCCCGAGGAATCAACGTTTTCGTCCCTTATCGCTAAGGCTGCATGCGCCCGGTCGGTTCCACGCCAAGACGGTATATGGTCGTTTCGTCGTAAGTCTGCCCCGGCCTGAGTACGATGCTGGGAAAATCCGGATGGCTGGGACTGTCGGGGTAATGTTCGGCTTCCAGCGCCACGGCATCGGTCTGCCGGTAGGTATGACCGGAAGGACCGGCGTACCGCCCGTCGAGCGCATTGCCGGTATAGACCTGCAGTCCCGGCTGCGTTGTCAGCACATCCATCATCCGCCCCGATGCGGGATCAGCCAGACGGGCTGCAAGTACCGGCGTGGATGAAAGCTGTCCGTTGACGATCCAGTTCTGGTCATAGCCATGTGTGTACATCATCTGTGGATCGCTACTGCGCAATCCGGCGCCAATGCGGTGTGGCGTGCGGAAATCCAGCGGTGTTCCCGCCACCGATGCGATGGTGCCAAGGGGCAGCGAGTGGGAATCGGTCGGGGTGTAGGTCCCGGCATTGATCTGCAGGATATGGTTTTCGACCGATCCGCTGCCTTCTCCCGCCAGATTGAAATAGCTGTGGTTCGTCAGGTTCACCACGGTCGGGCGGTCGGTCGTTGCGCGATAATGCAGCACCAGCGCGTTGTGCTGGTCCAGCGTGAAGGTGACATGTACCCGCAATGTGCCCGGAAAGCCTTCATCCCCGTCCGGGCTGACCAGTCCAAGTGTGACGCTGGCATGATCCGGCGTGGTGTCCGTGTCCTCCACCGTCCAGACATGCTTGTCGAACCCCTTGCGGCCACCATGCAGCGCGCTGGTCCCCTCGGTCTGGGGGATATGGTGGATCTGGCCATCCAGCCGGAAACTGCCATTGGCGATGCGGTTGGCCACACGTCCGACGGTCGATCCGAAAAACAGTCCGCCCTGTGCGCTGTCCCTGGTGTAGCCCTCCAGTGTCGGGAAACCCAGCACCACGTCATCGACATGGCCGTTACGGTCAGGGGCATCAATGGCGGCCACGGTCGCGCCATAGGTCAGGATCTTCACGCGCATGCCATGCGTGTTGGAAAGCGTGAATGCTTCCACCTGCTGTCCATCCGGCGTGAGGCCGAACGGCGCGCGTGTGAGTGTGGGGGCGTCCGGCGCGGCATGGGCATCGGGTAGCATCACGCCGATCAGCATCGCCAGTAACAGGGTGCGGTTTATGTGTGAAAAACGGGGGTACATGAACGCTTTCCGTCATTATGGGTTCAGGATGATCCCGTATTGTCCAGACATGCCTTGCTGCTACTGGCCCGATCCTGCAAAACAGTGACAGGAATGCGGGGCCCGGATGGTGCCTGCGCGGATGAAAGGGAGAAAATGGGATACAGGGTTGTGGTGGCGGTGCTGGCCGCGGGTATCGCCTGCGGCGGCATGGCGGACGATGCGCGGGCGGCACAGGAGCAGCCGCTTTCCCCATCCGCGCATCCGGCGGCGAATTTGCAGAAACTGCCCCCCTACCAGAACAAGGTGAACGAATATATCGACCTTGCTTCCGTTCAGGTACACGGCACGCATGCCACCGCCGCCTTCATTCAGGATTTTGACGAGGAGATGATCCGTCACGGCCTGCCTTTCGCTTCGGTCAGGTTTTCGGTCGTCTATAACTGCGCGGCGGATACCTATCGCACCCTGTCCTATTCCACATGGTCGGCCCATATGGGCACGGGCCACAGGATAGCCGATGGCCCGGTGCCGCGTGGCGAGATGGCTGTGGACCCGTCCCTGCGGGATGGCAGGCGGATTGCCTGTTCCCATGTGGCGGGAAAGCATGAAGGGGACAATTGAGTCCTCCATCTGTGGATAATGCGGTAAATCATGTGGATAACGGCGTGGATGAGTCGCATGCTTATCCCATGAATGGCCGGGGAAACAGGTAAAAACAGGCATTCCCCCTTCTGTGGACAGACGCTGGCCTGACCGGGTTGCGCGGGTAAGACCCTGCGGCGTTGATGCAGGGCGGCTGGTCCCTGCCATAACGCATCTGATTGCGTGCGGGTTTGACGCGCCTGTTTTTATGTATGGGCCATCAGGGGGAAGTCAGGGCCTGGGTGTGGCGGCGGCATTGCCGTTCTTGGCGGGCAGGATGTCGTCACTGCCGCTGGACCCGGACACAAGCTGCCACTGCCGGCGGTCATCCTGATAGCGTGACAGGCACATGAACAGCGCCTGATATTTTTCCAGTCGTCCCGGATCGGTCACAAGGGAAAGGCAGGCCGCGCGCAGGTCGCTGTCATACTGCGTCCACTGGGCGGTCAGGCTGGCCTGACTGCCCTGTTCGGCGGTGATGCATTCTCCATCCGTGTCCTGCATTTCGATATGGGCGCGGTCGCAATTGGCGGCGATGTCGTAATGCGGCAGCGCGACCCGGCGACCATGCTGGGTGTCATACGGGTGGTGGGCCAGTTTTTCTATGTCCAGTCCCGGTGTGGCGGCTGCCTGCGCGGGGGCTGGTTCCAGCGGCGGCGGCAGGCTTTCGCCATGCGCCAGCGCGTATTTCGCCATATCGTCCAGCGCCGCCCATCCGCCCTTGAGGGAGAAGGAAACGGGGTCATGTTCAAAGGGGATCAGCGTGCCCGTTTGCGCCGTTTTCAGCGCGTTGACCAGATCGAGCATACTGTCCGCCTTAAGGTCGCCACCCGCCGTGTCCCATTTCTGGCCGGTCTGGAAGGTCTGTAGCGCTACGCTGAATTTGGGGCCGATCATGACCACGGCTGTCTGTATGCCCGCCGGGTTGCGGTAGCGGCCATGGCGCTGGTGAACGGCAAGGCCGAGTGTCCCGCTGGCGGAGCGGTAGAACATGATATCCAGCGAACCCTGATGGGACATGATCATGGGCTGGCCGCCCGCACCGCCATTGGCGAAAACCCAGTCCGGGTCAGCCGCCCGGGCATGCGATGTGGCGCAGAGGGTCCCGATTGCCAGGATGGCAGCAGGTAACAGGCGCATCCCGGCTTTTTCCTTCCATAATCCGCAGGTTGTATGGTCCGCCATGATAACGGTGCGTGACCCACTGGCCAATGCCGCCTGCCGCTGTGCAGGGCTGCGGGCAGGAAAATGAAAATCTTCTTTACTATTATTGTCGGCGACGACGTGGCAGGGATCGCGTTCGGGAGCAGACACACTTTGTCGTAGATCAGCCATGATGCCGCGCCGGGATGTATCATCTTCCTATTGGGGAAAACCGGTCATGCGCTCATGAGCTTCTGCCTTGTGCATAATTATGACAATATGTGTCAATATCACGTTCCAGCGATAGACAGACTTACCCTCCACTCCGATTCGTCGGTCTTTGTTGCAATGGGGATTGTTGCAAAGTGAACAGGAAACAGAATTTTCTACTGGCCTGCCTGGTGATTGCCAGCGTGCCCGCGATGGCACGGGCGCAGTCCTATGACGCAAGCCCGCAGGCGGTGCCCGTGGCCATGCAGCCCGAAGATGAGAACCGTGGCCCCAGCCCGTCGCAGATGCTGGTGGATGAGCGTGCGGGCGGCTGGGTCGCCATCCATCACACGCCCGATGCGGGCGTGCATACGGATCTGTGCATCGCCGGATCGGAGAGCGAGATCCTGATGTTCCGCGCCGATGCCGACTCGCTTCAGGTACGCAGCGCCGATGACCACTGGACATTGGGCACGGGCCAGAAAGGCGACATGACCGTAACGGTCGGCGCCTACAGCACGGTGTTCCACATGCAGGCCAATGACGCCACGACCCTTGTGGCGGATATTACGCCAGCGAACCTGACCACCCTGCTCAATGCAATGGCGCATACGCACATGGCGGTGGTGAAGTTTGGCGATCACACCACCCTCAGCGTCAATCTTGCGGGTAGCGTGCCGGTGCTTGACCGCTTCCGCGGGTGCGCGGAAACCCAGCATTTCGCTGATCTGGGGCAGGGTGCCGGACAGAAGGCGTCGCCTTTCTAGCAGCCCGCCCGGCTGTCGCGCGCATGGCAGCCCGCACGTTGCCTTGTGGTGACATGGGCGGCGTGTATGGCAGAAACTTCCCTCCGGATCGTCAGCGCGGGCTGATGCTGAAAGAGAAGGAAGACAGGACGTGAGGCGAGGTTTGCATGTGGGCGCGCTGGCCGGGCTGGCCATCATGGCTGCGGGAATGACCCCGGCCGCCACCATGGCCCGGGAAGCGAAGACACGGCACGAAGCGGCCCCCCCGGCTGCGGCAACGATGGATGTGGCGGCGTTCCAGACCCAGGCGGGCCAGTATGTGGGCAGGCTGGTGCATGTATCCGGGTGCTACATCACCTCCGCCAATTCGGGTGGGGCGGACTGCGCTGCGTTCCGTATCGCCGACCTGCCCGGTCAGGTGGACTGGAACGGGTCCGTGCCGCTTGATGGCCCCACGATGGAGGAATCATCCTTCCGCAGGGCGCAGCAGATCTGTGGCGATACCGGCCAGCATGAACAGTGCCGGGCCGAGGTTAGCGGCGTGGTGTATGACCCGTTTGGCGATATGGGCGTGCAGGGGCAGCGTAATTTCGAACTGCGTAATGTCCGCATCCAGTGGCTGGCCGAACCCACGGCCCACCCGGCGGAAAAAACGCATGGCGGACATCACGCCGCTCACTGAAACATCGTCCGTGCATGAAAGGGTGATACAGCCCTTTCGGGTGACGTGCGGGCGGGCGGCAGGTTTCCCCCATCCATGAAATCCGGATGGATCAGCCCCTGAAAACAGTCGTCGTGTGACGGACGGCACTGTTTTTCCGGCATGGCAGCGTTGCGGGCTGTTGCGGGATGCCCGATAAGGTCGGAAGGGTCAGGCGGTGCTGGCCGTTCTTCTGCACGGGATTCGCCCATGACGTCGCTCGCGCTGATACTGACCGGTACCGGCTCCATTGCCGTATTGCTGCTGCTTATCCTTCGGCTGCGGCTGCATCCTTTCGTGGCCCTGCTGGTCGTGGCGATTGGCGTGGCGCTGCTGACCGGCATGCCCGTGGCAAAACTGACCGATGCGATTCAGGGCAGCATGGGCCGGACTATGGGCCATATCGCCATTATCGTGGCGCTTGGGGCCATGATCGGCCGTATGATCGACCTGTCTGGCGGGGCTGCCGTGGTGGCCGACGGGCTGGTCCGCCGCGTGGGGGCGGCCCATGTGCCGCTGGCGCTGGTCATCGCCGCCTTCGGGGTGGGCATTCCCGTATTTTTTGAAGTCGGCGTCATCATGCTGATGCCGCTGGTCTATGGCATGGCGCGGCAGACAGGCCGCGCGCCCGCCATATTCGGTATTCCGATGGCAGTGACCATGCTGACCGTGCATGCGCTGCTGCCGCCCCATCCCGGTGCCGTGGCGGTGGCGGGTGCGCTGGGGGTCGGGGCGGGCCGCATGCTGCTGCTGGGGTTGCCGCTGGCGGCTGTGGTGACGCTGCTGACCTATGTGGTCACGCGCCCGATCATGGCGCAGCCCTTTGGCTGCACGCCCGATATCCGCGCCGTGGTGGATGAGGCACGGACCGCAGCCCACAACCATGATGCGGCGGATGAACCGGCCCGGTCCTTCATGCAGGCATGCCAGCGCAACCCGGTCAGCGGAATGGAGATCGTGTCCGTCATTGCCGTGCCGGTGGTACTGATGGTGGCGGGCACGCTGGCGGGGGATCTCATGTCGCCCGGTCGCCTGCGCAGTGTGCTGGTGTTCGCGGGCATTCCCTTTGTCGCCCTTGGGCTGGATGTGCTGCTATGTGCGTGGCTGCTGGGGCTGCGCCGTGGCATGGCGCTTGCCACCGTGTCCGATGTGGTGGCGGCCGCATTGCCGGGTACGGCCATCATCATCCTGATTACCGGCGCGGGGGGCGCGTTCGCGCAGGTGCTGGTTGGCAGTGGCGTGGGCGATGCGCTGGGTGGGTTGCTGGCGGCTACGGGGCTGCCGCTTCTGGTGCTGGCCTTTGTCCTGACCATGATCCTGCGCGTGGCGCAGGGGCCGACCACCGTGGCGCTGATGACCACGGCGGGTATTCTTGGCCCCATGATCGGGCGGATGAATCTGGACCAGACGCATCTTGCCCTCGTGGCGCTGGCCATGGGGGCGGGGGGCATGGCCCTTTCCCATGTCAATGATGCCGGGTTCTGGATTGTGACCCGTCTGTGCGGTGTCAGCGTGCGTGAGGGACTGCAAAGCTGGAGCCTCATGACGCTGGTTGCCGCCCTTCTCGCTTTCGCGGGCGTCGCTACGCTGTGGGGCGTGCTGCCTGCCTGATCGGCATGGCGCCGCCCCTGGGTCTTGAGCATTCGGGCAAAGCACTGAAGGCGTTAGAAAACGCTGTCTCCCGACACGCCTTCAGCCCGTCAGCGGTAGCAGGAAGGGGGCAGTCTGGCTGGCCGGGTCATGCGCGACTGCCTGCGGCGTGCCCGTGGCGACAATCCGCCCCCCCGCATCGCCCGCGCCCGGTCCCATGTCGATTATCCAGTCTCCCCGTGCTGCGACGCGCATGTCATGTTCGGCCACCACCACGCTATGCCCTGCATCGACCAGCGATTGCAGGTGAACCTGCAGCCGGTCCACATCGGCGGGGTGCAGGCCGGTGGTCGGTTCATCAAGGATATACAGGGTATGTCCCCGGCGCTGTTTCTGCAGTTCGGTGGCAAGCTTGATGCGCTGGGCCTCACCGCCAGACAGTTCGGTCGCAGGCTGCCCCAGTTTGAGATAACCAAGCCCGCCCTGCTGCAATGTTCCAAGTGCCGCCGACAGGGCCGGGGTCTGCGCGAAGAATGTGGCGGCTTCATCCACAGTCATGTCCAGCACATCGGCAATGGACCTGCCCCGTATCGTGATTTCCAGCACTTCCGGCTGGTAGCGCGTGCCGTGGCAGGTGGGGCAGGGTGAATAGACACTGGGCAGGAACAGCAGTTCCACCATGACCGATCCGGCCCCTTCGCATGTGGGACAGCGCCCTTTCGGCAGGTTGAAGGAAAAGCGGCCAGCATCGTATCGACGCGACTTGGCCAGATCGGTGGCCGCGTACATCTGCCGGATCGTATCGAACAGGCCGGTATAGGTCGCAAGGTTGGAGCGTGGTGTGCGGCCAATCGGTTTCTGGTCGATCATGACCAGCCGTTTCAGTGGCCCTGTCCCCCCGACCACATGCCCCTGCGGCGTGCCGACGGGGCGGTCCGCGATATCGTCCCCATCCGTGTCCGCAGCCAGTTTCTGTCCCAGCGCGCTGGCGACAAGGATGGGAAGCGCCTGACTGACCAGACTGGACTTGCCCGAACCCGACAGGCCGGTCACGGTTACGAAACAGCCCAGCGGGATATCGATGCCCAGGTCATGCAGGTTGTTCCATGTCACCCCCGCCAGTTTCAGCCAGCGTGTGGGTGTGCGTGGCGTGCCCGCGATGGGGGTGTCACTGGCGAACAGATACGGGGCGGTGCGGGAGAGGGGGACATCACGCAGGCCCTCCGGCGGCCCGCTATACAGCACTTCACCGCCGCGCGTGCCCGCATCGGGGCCGACATCAACAATCCAGTCCGCCCGGCGGATCAGGTAGAGGTTGTGTTCAACGATAAACAGCGAATTTCCAGCCGCTTTCAGCCCTTCCAGCGCATCAAGCAGGTTATGGGCATCGGCGGGATGCAACCCGCTGGACGGTTCATCAAGCACATAGACCACCCCGAACAGGCTGGAGCGGATCTGGGTGCCCAGCCGCAGGCGCTGGTATTCCCCCGGCGAAAGCGTCGTAACGGAACGGTCGGCCTGCAGGTATCCCAGCCCCAGATGTTCCAGCACCGCGATGCGCCCGATCAGGTCTGCCGCCATGCGGTGTGCGGCGATGGCCGTGGCGTCCCCTGCCTGCGGGGTATCGTCCAGCGTTGCCGCACCTTCGGCCAGTGGGGCAAGCGTGCGCGCGATGGTGGACAGGGTCTGGCCGGTCATCTGCGCAATATTCATCCCCGCCAGCGTCACGCGCAGGGCGTCGGGATTAAGACGCTGGCCATGGCAGGTGGGGCATGGTGTCGCGGTCAGGAAGCTTTCGGCCCGCCTGCGCATGCTGGCGCTTTGTGACGTGGCGAAGGTATGCAGCACATAGCGCCGCGCGCCGGTGAAGGTGCCGTTATACGATGGCGGGATATCATGGCGGATGGCGCGCTGTACCTCCGCATGGTCCAGCCCCGGATAGACGGGATAGGTCGGGGTTTCGTCCGTATACAGGATCCAGTCGCGTGTTGCCTGTGGCAGGTCGCGCCAGGGGCAGTCCACATCCACCCCTTTTGTAATCAGGATATCGCGCAGGTTCTGGCCCTGCCACGCGGTGGGCCACGCGGCGACGGCGCGCTGACGGATGGAAAGACTGTCATCGGGCACCAGCAGCCCGGTGGTGGTGTCCATGATGCGGCCCTGTCCATGGCATTGGGGACAGGCACCGGCAGGGGTGTTGGTGGAAAAGGATTCCGCTTCCAGCCGCTTCATGCCCGCCGGGTAACGGCCCGCGCGCGAATAGAGCATGCGCAGCAGGTTGGACAGCGTGGTGATGCTTCCTACGGACGAGCGTCCCGTCCCTGTCCCGCGCTGCTGTTGCAGGGCGATGGCGGGGGGCAGGCCCTCGATTGCGGTGACATCGGGCACCGGCATCTGCCGGAACAGCCGCCTTGCGTAAGGGGAGACGGAGTCCAGATACCGGCGCTGTGCCTCGGCATACAGCGTGCCGAACGCCAGTGATGACTTGCCCGACCCCGAAACCCCCGTGAATACCACCAGCCGGTCACGCGGCATGGCCACGTCCACATCCTTCAGGTTGTGTTCACGCGCGCCACGGACATGCACGAAATTGGCCTGATCCTGCGGGGCGGATGGAACCGGGACGGTTGTGGGGCGCTGCGGCATGAAAGCGGGCCTTTGTGCAATGGGTCGTCAGCGGCGCCTGCGTTACGGCACCATTATGAACGGTGTTAGATGAATTCGTGCTGCCCGAACAGGTCATTGGAATTATCGAACGTTATGTATTTGATTTAGCCATGATCAACGTCCCCCTGCTTGACCGATGGAGACGGGCAGCGCATCAGAAAGATCGGGTTGTAACAATCTAAATGATGGGATCAGGCAGAAGCATGAACAGGTTCATCATACTGGGGGCATCCCTATGCCTGTATTCCGTGGGCCAGCCTGTGGTGCAGGCCCATGCGGCGGCGCAGGGCGGGGGGAACGCCACCATCATAGCGGAGGCCGAACGCCACGCGGCGGCCACGCTGCCGGACCCGCACACGGCCACGTTCCGTAATGTCGCGGTTCACGCCATGGATGGGGCATCCGTGGTGTGTGGTGAAATGGCACAGCACAATCCGCCGCCCGATGGCGTGTTCAGGAAATTCGGCTACGTGCAGGGGCAGGATGATCCGGTCGTGTTCAGTGGCCGCGACGTACCCACGAAAATCGCGTTCAATGATGTCAATTCCTGGCTGAATGACAGCATCAAGCTCGAGGATCTGGAAGAAATGGGTTGCGTGCCCAAGGGAACCTACAACCGCTACAATGCGCAGTTGAATCAGGTCATGTCGCAGCGCAAACAGTTTGGCGTGAACTGAGGCGGATACAACTTCCGTCCCTGCCGCGCGTTACGCTGGGGCGGCCATCCGGGCGCCCTGTTCCGCGCGATCAGGGCAGGCGCAGGCCGGAAAAACATGGGGCACGATATGGAACGGCCCCGTGCGTGACAGCGAAAGGGAAATGATGACAGATGTAACGCAGGCCATGGTGGGTCAGGACGTAATAGCGTCAGGTTCAGGCCGGATGGGTACCCTTACGGCTGTCAATTCCGATGCGACGATCCAGATCACGGTCGATGGACCGGCGGAAAGTACGTTTACCGTTCCCCAGTCATGGGTGCAGTCCACCGATAATGGCAAGATCCTGCTCGGCCACACGGTCGAAGATGTGCAGTCCTACACCCCGCCATCATAAACCCGGCGTGTCGGGCATCAGCCTGTCGTGGCACGGACGCGGGCTGAAAGGCCGCGCCCGGTCATGACGGGGGCAGGGGACGATACATTCCGGGCGCCGTTGCAACTGGCCCCCGACATATTGCTGGAACGCGCGGCGGCGGCGCGGATGCCCACCTTTCCGGTCGCGCGCAAACCTGCCGACATGGTGGAAATCACGCGGATTGATCCAGCGATCCGGCTGGATATCCGCTACGCCACGGCAGGGAATTTTCTGGGTTTTCCGGTCTATTCCGAAGCGCGGGCCTTCCTGCAGCGACCGGCGGCTATGGCGTTGTCACATGCCCGCAGCCTTGCCGCGCAACATGGATACGGCCTGCTGGTTTATGATGCCTACCGCCCGTGGCATGTAAGCTACCTGTTCCGTCAGGCCGTGTCCGAAACGCTGTATGATTTTGTGGGCGATCCCGCTACCGGGTCACGGCATAACCGTGGCTGTGCGGTTGACCTGACCCTGTGGAACCTGTCCGATGGCAGGGCTGTTGCCATGCCATCCGGATTTGATGAAATGACGCCGCGCGCCCATACCAGCTACGCTGGCGGCTGCGCCGAAGCGCGGGCCGCGCGTGATCTGCTGGCGCGTATCATGTGCGCGTCCGGCTTTGTGCCGCTGGCGGAAGAATGGTGGCATTTCGATTACGCGGACTGGCAGGACTATCCGGTCATGAACCTGTCCTTTGCCGCGATCGGGCGTGGTGTCACGCCCTGAGCCCGGTGTTCGGTTCAGTCGTTGTGCAGGGTGCGGTCAATCGAACGTCCCGCTTTTTCTGCCGGTCCCTTGGGCGGGTCGAACGTGTCCTGCACCTTGTCCCCGAAGTGGTCCACTTTTTCCCCGACCGTTTCGGGATGGCGCTTGCACGCGGTCAGACCCTGACTGGCCAGCACAAGGGCAAGGGCCATCATGGCAAAGGAACGCACGCTGCGCGTAACGGGGCGCGCGGTGTCGCGGGTATCCGTTCTGGCGGTTTCATTCTGATGATGCAGGGCCAGACGGATCTGGATGCGGTTGTCGTCGGTATCGATGCCTGAAGCGGTAGTCGGGGGAAGAAGAGGCATGTGTGTATCCATGTCCGGAGGGCTGACCTTGATGGGTTGGAAAGTCTGAAACTGGCGGTCCGGTTGCGGATGCACGGAAATGTGAAGCGGGTTAACCGAACATTGTCCGGCATTCGGGACACAGGCGCAGGAAGCGGCCATCGGCGACAAAGGCGCTGTCGCAGTTCAGGCAGTTGCGCCGGACCTGATCGGGTCTGTCCAGCGGGATGGCGTGGCGCAGGCGATGGCGGCGCAGATGGGCCTCCAGCGTTTTGACGTTCAGGCCCAGCCTGCGTGCGGTTTCGCGGGTGGAATAACCCTGTGTGCGAAGATTTTCAACGGAAGGGGCGAGTGTGCGCCAGTTCACACGGGGTGGACGGGTGCGACGGGCAGGAGTCTCGGCTGCCGCAAGGGTGTGCGTATTTTTCATACTTAATTTGTGTCTAAAAACCACACATGCAGCAAGAAAATAATTGCACGTGGCGGAATTTTTCCGTGCCTGCCTCTAATTTGTATATTTTTTTCATACAAATGAAGGAGGCAGTCATGCCCGATCCGTATCTGCCCGATGGTTGTAGTCCCGCTGCCATCGATGCCCGATTCGAGGCGGACGAACCCGCCTGGGTCGCCCGCTACGTAGCGCAGCTTGAACAGCGGCTTGCCCGTCTGGCCGCCATCCGCGCGGAACTGGCGGCCATCCGTTTCGATGGCGCCTATGACGGTGCGGATATTCTGGGATATCTGGATGACGAGATGGAAACGGTTACAATGGCCATGGCCCATCCACGACAGACTTAGATGCAGGGTGCCGCCCTGTATGGAAGAAGTCCACAGATCGACCGGCGTATGGTGGAGCAGCCTGTCGGAATGGGTTCGGATGTCCTGTTATCGCGCGGAAGCGGTTCCTCGCGCCGTAGCATGGCTCGTTTCAGAGAATTGTGTCAGTACTCTTTCTACGGATGAATATTGGCGTGTACAGGTGGCTTGTCCGACCGTGCTTCAACCTGCTCGTCTACTGAACGGAAAGCTCCGACGTTCAGAAACAGAAAATCTGGATTGCTCTACCACGCGGTCCCGCTCGCTCACTATGTAAGCCATAAAGCTCCGGTCCCCTGCCGGGTCAGGGCAAGCACCAGTGGCACGACACAACAGGCACCATGCCATCCGTGCCTGTTCATGTCAGAAACGTAACTGTTGTGCCCGGTATGGAGCGGTATATCGGACGGTATGGTGGGATGGTGGCGGTAGGGAAGGCGATCATTCTTCGGTCGTGCGGCCCGCATTTGTAACCCGTTCGCGTGGGATCAGGGATTGCGCCAGGCTTTTGAAAAGCCATAGTGGGACGCCGCAACGGCAACAGATATTTTTTACGGATAAGCAATGACTGATACCGCGCGTCTGCCCGATCTCGATCATGAACATTTCCTGCGGCAGGCTTTTGCCGTGGCCGAACGGTCGCGGCAGGCAGGCGATCATCCCTTCGGCTGCATTCTGGTCGATGCGCAGGGCGAAGTGGTGCTGGAGCAGGGTAATGGCTATACGGCGGAAGGCGGTGACATGACCGCGCACGCCGAACGGCTGCTGGCCACGCGGGCTTCCAGGAAATTTCCACCGGCTGCACTGGCGTCATGCACGATGTACACATCGGCCGAGCCATGTGCGATGTGTGCGGGTGCGGTGTACTGGACCGGCATCGGTCGGGTGGTGTTTGGACAGAGCGAGCATAACCTGAAGGAAATGACCGGCAATCATCCGGAAAACCCCACGCTGGACCTGCCGTGCCGTACCGTATTCGCAGCGGGCCAGCGCATGGTGGATGTCATTGGCCCCCTGCTGGAATCCGAGGCGGCGGAACTGCAGCGCAGTTTCTGGAGCAGGCGGGACGACGCCGGAAAGACTGACTGAAAACAGTTTTACCGGGAACGCTCAGAACCCGGTTACGGTCCGCTGTCCGGTGGCCATGGAATAGGAGCACGCGCGTTCCCCATCGGTCACCACCAGCCAGATGATGTTGCGCAGCCCGGTATAGAACTGTCCCGCATCGCGCAGCGATGTATAGCCATGATGGCGGAACCACGACGCGATGATGGTGGTCGGCTGGTTTCCGAAGGATTTATGGACGGTATCAAGCAGCCTGTCGCACTGGTCGCGGGTAAAGCTGTCGTGGTTTTCGTACCAGATGCCAACAAGGATGCTGTTGCGCCGGGGATCGAAATCGGCCACCGGCGCCATGTCGCTGTCATAGCTGTCGGGCAGGGTATCAATTTCATGCTGCATGGCGCGTTCGGCACGGATCAGGCCCAGATCCATCATGGTCAGCTTGTCGGAAAACAATGTGCTGATGACCTGCGCCGCCGGGGTCTGGGCAGAAGCCGGAACACAATAACCGCCGACAAGAACAAGTAGAATAAACAGGTAGCGCAAGGAATCCCCCATGGCAGGATTGGTATGGGCCATTCCTGTCAGGAATGGACCCTGCCCGGTGCGTGTGGGCGGGTATGGATTTCATGTCATGACATGAATTCCGTAAAAATAACCCTTTAAGCCCGCTGACTGGTCTTGAAAGTCATGCATTTAAATCTTATCTGCCATGAGGAAGATGACTGACTTGGTGGAGAGAAGGAAACGTGCGGGACATGACACGGATGAAACTTGCCCTGCGTGGCTGGTTGCAGGTGCTGCGGGGTCAGATCGTGCGTGAGATGGGTTACGCCATTGCCAGTGACCGCCTGCAGCGTCGTGGCGTGCTGATTGAAAAACTGGGTCATGGGCTGCTTTACCGCGCCCACCGCATGGGCGCGCCTGCTGCCACCCCGCAGCCTGATCCCTACACGATCCCGCCGGGCATCTGACCCGGCAGCCCCGCCATGAAAATACAGGCGGGCCGATGGGGCGCGAATTCAGCCCTTTCTTTCACGAGTCGTTGTGAACACCCACGTTATCCCCGTTTGCTGATGGGTCTGTCCACAGGGTTGCCCGGATATTCGTCCCCTGAATCTGTGGATAACGGATGTGACGCACTGTCTAGCGGTGACCGACCAGATGCTGGATGTCATCGCCCACATGGCGCAGCGCATCGCGGATGGACATATGGCGGCGGTTACCCGCTGCCGACACCACGGTAACGGTCGTGGTCATGCCCGCAGCCAGTACCAGATCGGGCGGCACACGGTCGATATGCACGCGCACGGGAATACGCTGCGCCAGCCGCACCCAGGTATAGATCGGGTCTACCGCTGGCAGTCCCTGCGTGGACGTGGCGGCATTGTTGCTGGCGATGCCACGCGTAATGCTTTCCACATGACCGAACAGGGGTTCATGGAACCCCATGAGATCAAGCCGGACCGGGTCGCCGGTTTTGATGGCGTGGATTTTCGTTTCCTCGAAATACCCGTCCACCCAGTAGGAATCGGCATCGATCACCTGCACGTTCACCTGTCCCGCATTGGCGTAATCGCCCGCGCGCATGGTCAGGTTGGTGACGTAACCGTTGATCGAGCTGCGTACTTCGGTGCGTTCAAGGTTGATGCGGGCCTGCCGCAGGTCCGCCAGTGCAGCGGCATACTGCGCTTCCGCCTGCTGGGCCACGGCCTCGAACTGCTGTTTTTCCTCACCCGATACGGCCACGCCGGAAATGCTCTGCCGGCGTTCATATTGCGATGTCTTGAATTCCAGATCCGCCCTGCGTTCGTTCACCGCAGCCGTGGCGATATCCACTTTCACCCGGAAATCGAACGGGTCGATGACATACAGGATGTCGCCCGTATGGACGAACTGGTTGTCATGCACGCGCACTTCATTGATCTGTCCCGAAACGCGCGGTGCGATATTGGCAACCTGCGCACGTACCTGTCCGTTACGGGTCCAGGGGGAGGCCGTGTAGTAATCCCACAGCACCACGGCCACGATGACTGCTACAAGCAGGATGACAAGGGTAATGGCCAGACGCACAAGGCGGTTTGCATAAGCGAACACGTCAGTATTCTTTCACAGGATCAGTGTATACAGGCCGACAAGGCAGATCAGCAGCCCGAATTGCGCCAGTGGCGGGTTCCATATGAACCGCCACAGGTTGAGCCATGACAGCAGGCCACGCAGCACCAGCAGCGTGCACAGCGCCAGCCCCAGATTCATGACGAAGGCCGAAACCAGCACGCCTTCCACATCGACAACCTGCCGCATCACAGCCCCTTCTTCATGTTGACGATGCCGTAATGGCGCAGGCGGGGCAGGGCGACCTGCCATGCACGCAGCGCGGCGTTCAGCCCGGCCAGCAGGTTTATGGCCGCAACCTGTGTCGGTAACGGCTGGTCCACCGCAGGGGCGGGAACGGCATCCAGCGCCCTGTGTATCTGCTCGTTCATGGCCATCGGGGCGTGTACCACCAGTTCGCGTTCCGCCATTTCGGCGGCGGGACGCAGTGCTGCAATGTCGCGTGCCTGCCTTGCATAGGCGCGGGCGCGTGCAAGGGCCATGTCCAGCTCCGCAAGGGCGGTAAAGCTTTCGATCTGGTTGCGGCTGCTGCCGGTGGCGGGCAGCCGCTCGGTCCAGAACTGCATCTGCGCCAGCCGGTCAAAACTGCGGGTCAGATGGGCGGGACCCTGTACTTCGCCATGGCCCTTCATCTGGCGCTCCAGCGCACGCACGATGGTCGCGGCCATCCAGAACCGCTGCCTGCGCGGGGAAGGGGGAAACAGCAGGACAAGAATGATGAAGGCCAGCAGTGCCGCCAGCAGGTAGAAGATGTTGCGGTTGAGGAATTCGGTGGGGTTGTAGCTCTGGTGATTGTCCAGCCCCAGTATGGCGAAGAAGAAGACACCGTAATTGAACCCGATCGCAGCCGTTGCGGGCCGCATCAGCAGCAGGCACGCAATAAATGTCTGCGGCAGCAGGCTCAGCG
The DNA here is from genome assembly GCF_003207825.1 of Komagataeibacter saccharivorans. Taxonomy (GTDB): domain Bacteria; phylum Pseudomonadota; class Alphaproteobacteria; order Acetobacterales; family Acetobacteraceae; genus Komagataeibacter; species Komagataeibacter saccharivorans. The sequence goes on from NZ_NKTY01000007.1 coordinate 39,672, forward strand.
CAAGGAACGGCATGTCCGCCCCGTGCAGCAGGACAATGAAGTTTAGCACGGCCGCGGCCAGCACGCTGCACGGGATGCCGATTACGGCCCCCATGCCAAAACGGGCCGTATCCACATTGGTTGCCGCCAGTGTCAGCGTCAGCGCGGTCTGGGCCAGCGCGACGGTCGCCCCCGGCAGGCCGGTTATTACGCATACACCCGCCGCGAACGAAAAGCCGATCAGTACCCGCAGCGCGCCGATCAGCGCCAGTCCGTAATTGGGCTGGGTGGCGATCGGGATGGTTCCGCAATGGGCATCCACCTTCTTTGTGCCCGCCAGCATGGCTTGGCCCACATGGGAATTGATGCGTGCGGCCAGCATGCGCGCCGCGCGTTCGATGGCGAAGGCTTCGTCCGCATTGGGCACATGACCGGGCAGATCCGCGCGGATGGTATTGAGGATATGGATGGTGAAAGCCACCTGATCGCCGCGCAGTTCCCGTTGCCGGGCGGTCCGGGCAATGGCGTCGTCAATCACGGGGTCGATGTTGGCGCGACCGGCCTGCCGCCCCAGTCCGCGCGCGCAGTCCAGTACGTTGAGCATCGACACCATGGCCAGACGCGCTCCGTTGGCGCGTGCGCCACCCCGTTCCAGTTCCGTGCGGGCATAGGACAGGCGCGTGGTCAGGGCGAGAATGCGTGACCCCAGCTTCACGTCCGCCTGTGCCCCCCGGTCATACAGATGCAGCAGGGCGGCGCGTGCCGTGGCACTGATGGGCTGGGTCAGCTTTTCAAGCCCGTCCGCAAGGCCACGCCATGCCTCGGGCGAGCCGGAGAGGATATTGACCACCGCCACCGCGAACACCCCGATGGAAATGGCTGAAGCCCGGGAGACGGCCACGTTGAAAACATTCTGGGGCGTGTCGATGCAGTTTACCGCCACAAGGGCGACGGTATAGCCCGACAGCAGCGCGCCATAGGAACGGAAGTCGCGTTCCAGCGAGCCGACAAACGCGCAGGCGGCAAGCCACAGCGCGACCCCGCCAAGGAATGGCCCACGCTGTTCATTCCACACCGCCACAAGCACGATGGACACACCCATGCCCACCACGGTACCCAGCAGCCGGTAAAACGCCTTGGACAGGGCCTGTCCCCGCAATGGCTGGGCCAGGATCATGACCGTAACGCCGACCAGAAGCGGGTTGTCGATCTGGACCCAGAAAGCGGTCGCCAGCCCGAGGACAAGCGAACACCATGTGCGCAGGCTGAAACCCATCCAGCCGGGGGGAAGGCGATCTATCCATGGTAAGAACGCGCGGGCGACAGCGTGTGCGCTGCGTGCGTTTCCTGCCGGTAAGTCTGGCATGGCCTCCCTGACCGTTCAGTGGCTCATTGCGCTCAATACAATGAAAGTTGCCGTAAATTCATAACAAATCGTGTACGGCAGCACCGTGGCGTCATGCGGTCAGGCGGGAGAAATGACCCGGTGCCGGACGACTTCCCCCACGATTATCAGCGCCGGACTGCCCACGCCTGCGCTTGCGGCCTGCCGGGGCAGGCTGGCGAGGGTGCCGGTCAGCACACGCTGGTCCGCCCTTGTGCCGCGTTCGACAATGGCGGCGGGCCAGTCGGCGGGCAATCCATGTTCCTCAAGTCTGGCGCACAGCGCGGGCAGGGCGGATACGCCCATGTAGATCACCACGGTCTGTCCCGGTCGGGCCATGCTGTCCCATGGCAGGTGCAGCGTCCCGTCGGCACGGGCATGGCCGGTCACGAACATGCACGCCTGCGCGCAGTCGCGGTGGGTCAGCGGGATACCGGCATAGGCCGCGCAGCCATTGGCGGCGGTAATGCCGGGCACGACCTGAAACGGTATGGCGGATTCCAGCAGGGCCTCGATTTCCTCGCCCCCCCGCCCGAACACGAACGGGTCGCCACCCTTCAGCCGCAGCACGCGCTGGCCCGCCTGCGCACGGCGTACCAGCTCGGCGTTTATTTCTTCCTGCGGCATGGTGTGCCGGTTGCGGCGCTTGCCCACGAACACCAGTTCCGCATCCCGCCGTACCCGGTCCAGCAGGGCGGGGGAGAGTAACTGGTCATACAGCACGGAATCGGCGTTCTGCATCATGTGCAGCGCGCGCAGCGTCAGAAGGTCCGGGTCCCCCGGCCCCGCGCCAACCAGCCAGACCTCACCACGCGTGGTGGTGCCGGCGATGATGTCATCCAGTATGGCGCGCGCGCGGGCTGTCTCGTTCTGCCGGGCGGCCTGCGCGCCCGCACCATCGAGGAAGGTTTCCCATACCCGCCTGCGGCGTGAAATGTCGGGGCAGGCCTGCCCCACATATTCGCGCTGCTGCTGCATGAAGATGGCCAGTTCGCCCGTGCCTTCGGGTATGGAGCTTTCGACCTGCTCGCGCAGGCGGCGGGCCAGTACCGGGGCCGCGCCGCCGGTCGATATGGCGATGCGGACAAGGCCGCGATGGATCTGGGCCGGGGTGATGAAGGTGGAAGGCTGCGGGTCGTCCACCGCGCAGACGGGAATGTTCATCTCACGCGCGATGGCGGCCACGGCGCGGTTGGTTTCGCGGTCGTCGGTTGCGGCATAGACCAGCCGGCAGCCCGGCAGGGCAGTGCGCAGGGCGCCTTCATCGGCAGTGGTGGCGATATGGGTGATCGTGCCGTCTTCCCCCCACCGCCGCATTTCATCGTCCAGACGGGTGGCGATGACATCCACCTTCGCCCGGTGGGCCAGCAGAAGCCGGACCTTGTTCGCCGCGATCATGCCGCCGCCCACCACCAGCACCCGGACATCGTCCAGCCGCAGCGCGATGGGGAACCATGCGGGTTCGGAAGTATCGGTCATACAGTCAAGCAGCCGGCAGAACCGGCATCCCGTAGCTGAAGGTAAGGCAGGGCAGTCATGTAACGTGCGGCAGGCAAAGAGGGCCGCGTTAGTGGGAGGCGGCGTTCTTCACCCCTTCGGCATAGCCCCAGCGTGCCCATGTCGAACGGTCCCTGACCGATCCCGGCGTATTGCTGGCGCATGCCGCCAGTGACAGCACAATGCCGCAGAGAGCAAGAACGGGAAGAAAACGGGCCAAAAAAACCTCCTGCATGACGCAAGGGTGGACATAGCAGAAAAGCCATCCCTTCACCACGCCCTTCACATGGGGGGGGACAATGGTGTTAAGCAGCACACGCCCGCCATGCACCCGCATGTTGCGGGATGTGGATAAGGAACCGGGTGAATGCAGCCGATGGAAACCCTCAGCACCGTGGCCACATTGCGCGCGCGGGTCAGGGCATGGAAACAGGCAGGGGAACGTGTGGCGGTGGTCCCGACAATGGGTGCGTTGCACGCGGGTCACCTGTCCCTTGTCCATGCCGCGCGGCAGCAGGCGGACCGCGTGATCGTGACGGTGTTTGTCAATCCGATCCAGTTCGACAATGCCGATGATCTCGCAACCTATCCCCGCACGCTTGAGGCGGATTCGCGCCTTCTGTCCGATGCGGGCGTGGACGTGCTGTACGCCCCGACGGCAGCGCAGATGTACCCGCCCGGCTTCGCCACGCGCATAACCGTATCCGGCGTGTCGGAGGGATTGTGCGGCGGCATGCGTCCCGGCCATTTCGATGGCGTGGCGACGGTTGTGTGCAAGCTGCTGATGCAGACGCTGGCCGATCGCGCCTTTTTCGGGGAGAAGGATTTCCAGCAGGTGCAGGTCATCCGTCGCATGGTGACCGACCTTGACCTGCCCGTCGAGATCATATCCTGCCCCACCCTGCGCGAAGCGGACGGGCTGGCCCTGTCATCGCGCAATCGCCGGCTGGGCGCGTCCATGCGGCAGGCGGCGGTGGCCCTGCCGCGTGCGCTTGAAGCCTGCGCACGGGCAATCGCGGGCGGCGCGGAGGTCGTCCCCGCATTGGCGAAAGTCGCGCAGGACCTGACGGCGGCAGGATTTGAACGCGTGGAATATGTCGAACTGCGCGCCGAGGCCGACCTGCAGCCCCTGACTGCCCTTCCACCGGGCATGTCCGCGCGCCTGCTGGCGGCGGCATGGCTGGATGGCGTGCGTCTGATCGACGGTATGCCGGTGCCCCCGGCGGCGTAAAACCATGAAACTGACTGCCGGTTCCGTGTCCCTGACTGGAGACACGGGCGGCAGGGCTGTGGTTCAGGCGTCCAGTCGGCGGGCTTCGTCGGGCAGCATGATGGGAATGCCATCGCGGACCGGAAAGGCCAGTCCGGCGCGCTTGCTGATCAGTTCGCCAGCCTCGCGGTCATAGACCAGCGGCCCCTTGGTCACGGGGCAGACAAGGACGGACAGCAGCCGGGGATCAAGTGGCGGTGCGGGTGGCTTTTCAGTCATGGCGGCATATCCCGTGCAGGTTGCAGTATTACATGCGACATCAGTTACGAGGGGGATGCACCCTCATCGGGTTCGTGTCCAGCCCCGTCCAGCAGATTGCGCAGGATCTGCGCGCGCGCGGCCGGGGTGGGCGCTTCCAGCATCATCTGCCGGGGCGCCGTGCCGAACGGGCAGATCATGGGCAGCGTGACCAGCAGGGCGGCATCATCCATCTGGCGCAGGGCTTCCCAATGCGTGCTCACGCCCTGTGCCTCACAGAAATCATGCAGCGCGTTCAGCAGCCCTTCCCGGTCAAAGGGAATGTCATCCCCGCTATCCGTCAGGTCCGATACGAAGGAGGATACGTCGATCCGTCCCACCCGATAGCCCCGGCGCAGCGCCGTCTCGCGCAGCAGGCGGAAACGCGCGATGCCGGTCAGCGTAATGGCGTAGGTGCCATCCACCCGTTCGGTCATGGCGGTGATCCGCCCCACGCACCCGATTCCATACAGGGGCGGGGTATCGCTGTAGCCGTCATCCATGCCGGGATCGGTGACGGTATCGTCACCGGGACCGGTATCCCCCATCCCTTCCAGCGGGCGGGGCTGGATCATGCCGATCAGGCGGTTGCTGGCCAGCGCGTCTTCAACCAGCGCGACATAGCGGGGTTCGAACACGTTCAGCGGCAGGCGGCCCTGCGGCAGCAGCAGCGCTTCATCAAGCGGGAACAGCCCCAGTTCCGCCGGGAAATCCGCCAGCGTGATGTCGCCAAGCTGCGGAATGTGACGGGGAATGTCATCATGGATGATGACACTTCCCCTGTTGTCATGCCGCGTCACGAAAACAGCAGCGAGGACATGCGCCGCCGCGCGGCGATGGTGTCGGGGTCCGTCTGGCCCCATGCCTCGAACAGGCGGATCAGTTGCAGGCGGGCCGCGTCGTCATTCCACGTCCGGTCCGCCTTCATGATGGTCAGCAGTTCATCGGCGGCCTGCGCGCGCTTGCCTGCCGCGTTCAGGGCGGCGGCCAGTTCAAAGCGGGCTGCGTAATCCCTGGGGTTGGCTGCCAGACGGGCACGGATCTCCTCCGCTTCCTCGGCGGCCTTGCGGCCTTCGCGCTTGAGTTCCAGCGCAGCCCTGGCACCCGTGATCTCGGCATGGCTGGCGATGGACGCGGGCGCATCCTGAAGCGCCGTCTCAGCCCCCTCCTCATCGCCCATTTCAATCAGCGCGCGGGCAAGGCCGCCCCATGCGGCAGGGTTCTCGGGCTCGATTTCCAGAACCTGCGAAAACAGCCCGGCAGCGGCTTCCGCCCGGCCTTCCTCCATCGCGGCACGGGCCGCATCGATCAGGTCGGCGGCAGGCAGGGCGCCGCCGCCTGCCTTCAGCACGTTTTCGATGAAGCGGCGCACTTCGCTTTCCGGTTTGGCGCCCTGAAACAGGTCCAGTATCTGTCCCTGCCAGAAAGCCGCGACCAGCGGCACGGACTGCACCGGCAGCCCGATCTGCCCAAGCTGCTGCACCAGCGCCTGGTTGGCGTCCACATCCACCTTCACCAGCCGCACGCGCCCGCCTGCGGCACGCACCACCTTTTCCAGAACAGGCGTAAGCTGTTTGCACGGCTTGCACCATGTCGCCCAGAAATCGACCAGCACCGGCAGGTTACGACTGGCTTCCACCACATCGCGCATGAAGGTGTTCTGCGTGCCGTCCATGACCGGGTCCGGTGCGCCAGCGGGGCTGGCGGCTGCGGGACCGGAACTGGCAGGCCGGGGTGTCTGGCCGATAATGTAGTCCATCTGGTTCTGTATCCTGTCGGTGTGCGGCCACCATGGGGTGGGTGCTGTGGCCCGGATACCCATGGGGACTGATTCATATCGCTGCGTAATAGATTGGCATTCCGGGCCGTACCCGCAACCGCCTTCTGCCCCGATGAAAAAAACTTCGAAAAAAGCATTTTACCCCCTTGCGCACCCTGCGGCATTGGCTTAGAAACCGCCTCACCGACGCGGAGCGCGGGCGTAGCTCAGGGGTAGAGCACAACCTTGCCAAGGTTGGGGTCGTGGGTTCGAATCCCATCGCCCGCTCCAGATCTTCTACGGAAGATCAGCGGATTAAAAGACGGCCTTTCGGGGCCGTTTTTTGCGTTTGGGCCTCAATTCAATCCATTAAGGGTTCTTCCGCCTGCGGGGCGCAGCATTCGGCATCGCGGCCATCCCGTAATCATGGCCTGTCACTACAGCCCCATACGGCGCCTATGCCCTTCATGACATCATGCCGGGCAGGGGCCTGCTATCGTCGACATGAGGGGCGCTGCGCCCTGATCTGGCATGCAGGCCGGTCTTTCAGGCAGCCCGTCTGTTGCCCGCCTAGAGCAGTTTCATGACCTTGAGCAGCAGCCACGTAATCATCATGAACAGGAAGCAGATCCCACCGGCCTCCACCGTGCCCATCGCGCCGGATGCCAGGAACATGCCCCCTGTATTCATGCCGAAAAAGCCGGTGACGAATGTGGCGGGCAGCATGAGGGTGGTCACGATCGACACGGTATAAAGGCGGCGGTTGGTTTCTTCCGCCTGTCCCGATGCCAGTTCGTCCTGTAGCGAGCGCGCGCGGTCCTGTAGCGCCAGAAGGTCATCAAGCGCCGCGTGGATCTGGCGTTGCGACCGGTCGCGTATGTCATCTTCCGCCCATTCGGGCAGTTCCAGATCCTCGTTATGGAAAATGCGGTCCACGGGCGAAATCACGCGCCGCAGTTCGGTCGAACGGCGACGGACCCGACCGATCAGTCCGCTTATGCGACCGAAATCCGTGTGCTGGTCCAGTGTCAGCAGCAGGTCTTCCGCGCGGTCCAACTGGTCATCGAGCATGGCGATGTTGCGGCGGACGGTATCGGCGAATTCCAGCAGTGTATAATCGACCACTTCCGCAGGGGAATTAAAGGATTCGATGCGCTGGAGCGTGCGATAGACCACTCCCAGCGCCGGCACCGGCTGTCGGCGGGTGGTGATGAGCAGGGTCGGCAGGACCGCGAAACGCCATGCGGAAAGGTTCTTGTCATCTTCCGACATGGCATCGTCAAAGCCGGGCAGCGCGCCATATACGATGTCGCCCTCGGCTTCCACATTCGTACCCCGGTCCGTGCTGCCAAGCGCCAGACGCACTTCTTCGGGCAGGCAGGGTATGGCCTGTATGTGGGCACGGGTGGATGTATGGACGATATCGTAATGCAGCCAGACCCATGTCCCCGGTGTGGCGGGGTCGCCACCTTCAAGCGCGCGGGCGATCTGTTCATCGGTCAGGCGTTCAGGCTTCTGGCCTGCGCGGCAGGCAATGGCCCAGACCAGACCGTTGGACACGGAAGAGGCTGATGACATGCCCGACGACAGGGTTGCGCTGTCCGTCATGGGAAAATCGGGCACGGTCTCCATCGCGTATCCTTCCGTCATGCCGCGTATCGTGGCGGCTGTCGTGTCGCTTGGTGGGGCCGGTATGCAAAACGGGCGCGCGATGGCTGGCTGCCACGCGCGCCCGTCCCGCCTGGCGTCATTTCATCAGGTCGGGGGAGACCTTGCCGCCATTCTGCGCCAGTTTCTGCATCACCTGGGCATGCAGCCAGATGTTCATGGACGCGGAATCACTGGTGTCGCCGGTGTAGTGCAGTTCCGACGCCAGTTCCTTGCGCGCGGCAAGGGAACTGTCCAGCCCGAGCAGCTTCATCAGATCGACAATGGATGTCTGCCAGTTCAGCTTTTCGGGGTTCCTGGCGGCCATGGCGGCCAGAACCGCATCCACGTCCACCGGCTGGGCCGGGGCGGCGGAAGCAGCCGGAGCCGCAGCGGCGGCCGGGGCAGCAGCGGGCGCTGCCGCCGGTGTCGCGGCATCAGCGTGGCTGAGTCCCGTATATTCGAAGATCTTGGACATGATTGAACCGAAGATGCTCATATTCTCTCTCCATCGCAGGGTCCGGCCCGGCGGGTGCCGGACCGGTCAAGCGTATATCAGGGACTCTGGCGGTGCTTAGTAACGGTACAGGTCGTTCTTGAACGGGCCGTTTACGGGCACGTCAATGTAGGCTGCCTGTTCCTTGGTCATCCGGGACAGGTGGGCACCCACCTTCGCCAGATGGAGTGCGGCAACCTTTTCGTCCAGTACCTTGGGCAGGGTGTAGACCTTGTTTTCGTATTTGCCCGCCGGTGCCGTCCACAGTTCGATCTGCGCCAGCGTCTGGTTGGTGAAGGACGCGGACATCACGAAGGACGGGTGGCCCGTCGCGTTGCCCAGGTTCACCAGACGGCCTTCGGACAGCACGATCAGGCGCTTGCCATCGGGGAAGACGACCTCATCCACCTGCGGCTTGATGTTGTCCCACGTGAAGTTGCGCAGGGCGCCGATCTGGATTTCGGAATCGAAGTGACCGATGTTGCACACGATGGCGCGGTGCTTCATCTCGCGCATGTGGTCGAGCGTGATGATGTCCACATTGCCCGTGGCGGTTACGAAGATGTCGCCACGCGGGGCGGCTTCTTCCATCGTCACGACCTCGTAGCCTTCCATCGCGGCCTGCAGCGCGCAGATGGGGTCCACTTCGGTCACCAGCACGCGGCAGCCCGCGTTGCGCAGGGACGCGGCGGAACCCTTGCCCACATCGCCATAACCGGCAACGACGGCAACCTTGCCGGCCATCATCACGTCCGTGCCACGGCGGATGGCGTCCACCAGGCTTTCGCGGCAGCCATACAGGTTGTCGAACTTGGACTTGGTCACGCTGTCATTGACGTTGATGGCGGGAACCTTGAGCGTGCCCTTCTTTTCCATTTCCCACAGGCGATGGACGCCCGTTGTCGTCTCTTCCGACAGGCCGCGCACGTCCTTGAGCAGCTCGGGATACTTGTCGTGCATGAGGACGGTCAGGTCGCCGCCATCATCCAGGATCATGTTCGGCGTCCAGCCATCGGGACCGCGGACGGTCTGCTCGATGCACCAGTTGAATTCGTCTTCCGTCAGGCCCTTCCATGCGAAGACGGGCACGCCCGTGGCTGCGATGGCCGCCGCGGCCTGATCCTGCGTCGAGAAGATGTTGCATGACGACCAGCGGACCGTGGCCCCCAGCGCCGTCAGGGTCTCGATCAGGACGGCGGTCTGGATCGTCATGTGCAGGCACCCCGCGATCCGCGCGCCCTTCAGCGGCTGGGACGCGCCGTATTCCTCACGGAGCGCCATGAGGCCGGGCATTTCGCCTTCCGCGATCGAGATTTCCTTGCGTCCCCACTCGGCAAGCGAGAGATCCTTGACCTTGTAGTCAGTGCTGGTGGTCATTTCTTGTTCCATATTCGGTCAGTACGGCACAGGATATAGCCCGTTGGGCGCGCGTGATCCAGAGCGGGCGGGATATGACGGTCACGCGATCGTGTCCGCCACCTCTTCCGCCTGCTTCATGATGCGCAGGAAATTCTCTCCCCACAGCGCCGCGATCTGGTCGCGATCATAGCCGCGCCGCAGCAGTTCGGCGGTCAGGTTGCCGGATTCAGCAGCATTGGCCCAGCCGCGTATTCCGCCGCCGCCATCGAAATCGGACGAGATGCCGACATGTTCGATACCGATTCGCTGCACGGCGTAATCGATATGGTCCACGAAATCCGCCACGGTCACGGCCCGCGTGTCGCGCACGTCGCGCGGGCGCAGGAAAGCGTCCATGGCGGTAATGTGGATCACTCCGCCACACGCCTTCAGCGCGTCAAGCTGCGTATCATCAAGGTTGCGCGGATGATCGCACAGGGCACGCACGCAGGAATGGCTGGCGAATACCGGCGCGCGTGACAGTTCGACGGCCTGCATCATCGTGCTGCGCGCGGTGTGGGAAACATCGACCAGCATGCCAAGGCGGTTCATTTCCGCCACCGCGTCGCGGCCCAGCGCCGACAGGCCGCCATGGATGCTTTCGGGGTCCTGCAGGTGCTGCATCGGCCGGGCCGAATCGGCCAGACGGTTATGCCCGTTATGGGTCAGCGTCATGTACCGCGCGCCCAGTTTGCGGAACGCGGCGATCAGGGACAGGTTCTCGCCGATCGTGTAGCCGTTTTCGACGGCGGGAATAATGACGATGTCACCCGCCGCATGGGCGGCGCGTACGCCCTCGACTGTATCGCATACCCGCACGCCCGGTATCTGGCCGGTGTCCGCGATTACGCGCAGCATGGCCAGCGCCCGGTCCGACGCCGCGGCATGACCCGCCGCATCGCACGCGCCCTGTCCCACATAGGCCACAAGGCACGCCGCCCCCAGCCCACCGGCGCGCATGCGCGGCAGGTCCACCCGGCGCGACGGCGCGCCAGTGGCGAAATCGTTCCGGTCGGGCCACGGGATGTCGATATGCGTATCGATCGTCAGGATCGTGTGGTGAAGATCGGCGGCAGGCGGGGTGGGGGTATCGGTCATGTCTGTCCTTTCTGAGCGGGGACAATGAACCATATGCAGCCCAGTAATGAAAACTGGGCATAAACCAAACGGGGCCGGGCATCGTTACCCTGACCATAGGCGACACGTCCTGCCCCGGCCAGATCGCCGCCCCGCCGCCCGCGCGGGGTCAGTTGCTGCCGGGAGCGTCTGGCGAAGGAATGACCATGACCACGATTCCCCTGCTTACCCTCAATGACGGATACAGGATTCCCGCGATCGGTTTCGGCACCTATCCACTGGATAACCCGCAGGCCGAAGCGGCGGTGCGTGAAGCGCTGGCGGCGGGGTACAGGCTGTTCGATACCGCGGCGCGTTACGGCAATGAAAGCGGGGTGGGTACGGGGCTGCTCAGTTTCGATGTCGGGCGTGAGGATATTTTCGTCACCACCAAGCTACGCGGGGCCGACCATGGCTTCGACAGCACCCTGCGCGCGTTCGAACGCAGCCTTGAACGGCTCAAGATGAGTTATGTCGACCTCTACCTCATCCACTGGCCGCTTCCGGCCAAGGACCTGTATGTGGAAAGCTGGAAGGCAATGATCCAGTTGCAGAAGGATGGCCATGTACGCTCCATCGGGGTGTCCAACTTCCTGCCCGAACACATCCAGCGCCTGATTGACGAAACCGGCGTGGTGCCCGCCGTCAACCAGATCGAGATGCACGTCGATTTCGCGCAGTCGGGCCTGCGCGCCATGCACCGCAAGCACGGTATCCTGACCGAAGCGTGGAGTCCGCTGGGCCGGGGTGCGGTGATGGAGAATCCGGTCCTCAACCGTGTGGCGGAACGTCATGGCAAGACCCCCGCACAGGTCATGCTGCGCTGGATAGTACAGACCGGCTCGGTGCCCATTCCCAAAAGTGCACATCCCGAACGCATGCGCGCCAACCTGCAGACATTCAGCTTCAAGCTGACGGATGAGGACATGCGTGACCTTGCGGCACTGGACAGCCCCAGCCACCGCACCGGTCCCGACCCCGCGACCTGCACCGAGGAATAACTTCCTTTAATTCCGGGCGGGAAATGGCATGTACGCAGCCTGCGCATCAGGATTGCGCAAGCCGGAGCCGCGCTGTTATGGTGCGGCCCTCCCGTCGGATGGGGCCATGCTGGCATGTCCACCATGGGAACATGGGCATGAGCGGGATAACGGCAGGACATGGCAACAGCGCAGGCAGTAGTGGAACCGGCATCTGACGAATGTGGGCAGGCGGCCCCGGTCGCCCGGTCCACCACTACGCGCGGGGCCGTGCGGTGGCTGGCGCTGGCATTCGCGGGTTTTCTGGCCGCCTGCGCGCAGGGGCCACGCCCCATGACCGAAGCGCAGATGATGGACGAAGCCGATACCTATCGCGCCCGCGCCCATACCAGCTATACCCCGCCCGGCCCGCCGGACGATCCATGGGGACCGTATATTACCGAGGCGTCGCAGCGCTTCGACGTGCCCGCCGTCTGGATCAGGCAGGTCATGCAGCGCGAATCCGGTGGCCAGCTTTACCGTAACGGGCAGTTCGTGACCTCGCTGCCCGGTGCGATGGGGCTCATGCAGCTCATGCCGCCCACTTATGACGAGATGCGCGCGCGCTACAGCCTCGGCCCCGATGCCTATGAACCCCATGACAACATCGTGGCAGGCACTGCCTACATCCGCGAGATGTACGACATTTACGGCTCCCCCGGCTTTCTTGCCGCCTATAACAGCGGGCCGGGACGGCTGGATGATTTTCTGGACCGCTACCACACCCTGCCCAAGGAAACCCGCGATTACGTAGCCTCCATCGGACCGAAGATCGCGGGCAGCACGCCGCTCAACCGCTCGCAGGCGGACCTGCTGGTGGAAGCGCGCGCACTGGCCCGCGCGCAGGCGGCGCAGAACAGCCGTGTCGGACGAAACCGCGCCCGCACCCTGATGGCCGCCGCACCGCAGGATACGGTAGCCGAGACCCCGTCGCCCGAAGCTGCCGCCGTCCGCGCGGCATGGAGCGCGCGTGAACAGAGCGGCGTGACCCCCATGACATCGGCTGCGGTGCATCCCGGGGTCATCAGCATGGCGGGTGGACATGACTGGGCGGTGCAGGTGGGCGCCTTCGGTTCCGCCGGGCAGGCCGAACATGCGGCGGGGCAGGCAAAGGCCAGGGTTTCCTACAGCGGGGTGCGCACGCAGGTCGCCAGCGTTGCATCGCAACGCGGTCATGTCTATCGTGCAAGGCTGACCGGCCTGTCGCACGCTGCTGCCGAACAGGTCTGTCAGCGACTGGGTGGCGGTGGCTGCCAGATCCTGCCGCCCGCCACATGATGGCTGGAACCCTGCTTTCAGGGTGTGAGGAAACATGAGGTATTTTTACAGGCGTTCGCGCTGGTGCATGCCGGGGCTGTGCCTGCCGCTGGCGGGGGTGCTGGCGTTTGCCGGGTTCGTGTGTTTCTCACCCGCGCGCGCGGCGTTGCCGGTGGGCAGCCAGGCCCCGATGTTTGATACCCAGGCCACGCGCAATGGCAGTGAATTCAGCTTCCATCTGGCCGATGCGCTGCGCAAGGGGCCGGTGGTGGTGTATTTCTATCCTGCGGCCTTTACCCGTGGCTGCACCATGGAAGCCCACGATTTTGCTGCCGCCATGGACCAGTACACGGCGCTGGGCGCCACGGTGATCGGCGTTTCGACCGATGACCTGCCCACCCTCGACCGTTTTTCCGTCAGCGAAGGCCATGGCCGCCTGATGGTCGCAACCGACCCGAAGGGGCAGATCGCGCGGCAGTATGACAGCCGCCTGCCGCTGCTGAACCGGGCCAACCGCACATCCTATGTGATCGCGCCCGATGGCAAGGTGATTTACGCCTATAGTGCGCTTTCGCCCGATGGCCATGTCGCCCATACGCTTGATGCGCTGCGGCAGTGGCGTGCGGCGCAGGGTCAGGCCAGCAGGGTGACGCTGCCGCAGTCCCCGGCCACGGCTGCGCCGTAGGCCGCGCGATATTGACTTGGATGCGGGCGCGGTATTGACTGCGCCCCTCGTGATCCACGGGAGGGAAGCCGGTGGGATTCCGGCACGGTCGCGCCACTGTACATCGCATGTCGTCATGCGGAAGTCAGACCTCTCCCGGTGGATAAAGAATAATTCCGTTGCGGGACGCGCTTTCCCGACAGGAGATCTGACAATGAATTTCCATTCCTCCCTTTCCGGTCGGGGGGCTGGCTGATGGCGGGCCGCCTTCTGTTGCGTGGCATGCTGGCTGGTATTCTTGCCGCCTGCCTTGCCTTCGTGTTCGCCCGCGTGTTCGGTGAACCGCAGGTCGCCCTTTCCATCGCTTATGAAGCGGCACAGGACGCGGCGGCAGGCGACGCGCCAGAGCCGGAACTGGTCAGCCGCGCGGTGCAGGCATCCATCGGCATGCTGACCGCCGCCGTCATGTATGGTGCTGCCTATGGCGGTCTGTTTTCGCTGGTCTTTGCAACCGCTTATGGCCGGATTGGCCGTTTTTCGCCGCGCATGCTCGCTCTGCTTCTGGCCGGGGCGGGATTTCTGGCGGTGGTTGTCGTGCCCGATCTCAAATACCCGGCCAACCCGCCCGGCGTCGGCACGCCGGAGACGATCGGCCTGCGCACGGCCACCTATTTCGAGATGGTGGTCTTTTCGCTATGCGCGCTCGTTCTGGCGGTTCTTTCTGGCCGCGCGCTGGTGGCGCGGCTGGGTGAATGGAGTGCCTCGCTGTGCGGGGCGGCGGTGTTCGTGGTGCTGATCGCGCTGCTGCAATGGGTGCTGCCCGATGTGAACGAGGTGCCGGACAATTTCCCCGCCCTCGTGCTGTGGCGCTTCCGGGAGGCAGCACTGGGCATGCAGCTTGTTCTGTGGGGTAGTCTGGGGCTGATGTTCGGTGTTCTGGCCGAACGGCTGCTTACGCCCCAGGCCGTGCGTCACGGCTGAAATCAGGGACCGGCTGTGCCGTCATCCGCATTGTCTGTGACGGGCGTGACCGTGGTGGGCGTGACGGGAGTACTGTCCTTCATCACGCCGTCCCATAACGCATGCAGCCTGCCATCCATGGCCTCGTCAACGATGGGGTAGGGATGGCTTGCGGCGATATAGCCCGGCTGCTGGTCCCAGTGCAGCGCGGCACGGGCCGCATCATCCAGCGGGGCAAGTGGACTGGCGGGCATGCCCCAGTAACATGATGATGTGGCAAGCCGCGCCTGCGCGGCAGGCGTGCGCAGATACTGCGCGAATGCCAGCGCCAGCGCCTTGCGCTGCGATGTGGCGACAATCGAAATCCCGTGCTGCCAGCGTATGCCGCCCTGCCGGGGCACGGTAAAGGTCAGCTCCGGGCGCCGGGCTGTGGCGGGGGGCTGCGCATCGGCCGTCGCCACTGCGCCGCCTTCGCCCACGCCCGCCGTGGTCCATGCGCCACCGCCCACGACAATATCCACCTGACCATCCGCCAGCGCCTGCTGCACCGTGGCCATGTCCCCTACCAGTGTGGCGCTGGCACGCAGGGTGACAAGCCTGTCCCGCAGGGCGGGCAGGTCGGTATCGTGCAGGTGTGCGGGATCAAGGCCCATGGCCAGCGCGATATAGGACAGGACCGGCAGGTAGCTGTCATATATCGCGATCCGCCCGTGATGGCGTGGCTGCCAGATGGCGTTGATGTCCTCCATATCCGCAGGGTCTACCCGCGTGCGGTTGAAGGCTACGGCATTGAAGCCATATTTCTCCGCCACGGAATACAGCCTGCCGTCATAGGACCCGATTGCCGGATCGGCGATGGAGGCTGGCACTTCGGCTGCGGGAAAATCGGCGGGGTCCAGCGGCTGCAGCATTCCGGCCATGGCCAGACGGGGGGCATCCGTTTCATCCATGATCACCACGTCCCAGTCTCCCGGCCTGGACTGGCGCAGGATGGTGCGGGTGGCATCGCCGCTGTCGATGTCCTTGAAGTGGATGCGTACCCTGTTGGCCTGCTCGAAGGGGCCAAGCAGTTCAGGATCTTCATGATCGCACCATGTCAGCACGTTCAGTACATCATCCGCCGCCCGCGCGGGGCCGTGCGGGAGGGACGCAAGAAGGGTGAAGGCGGTCGTGGCGGCGAACAGGACGCCGCGACGGCTGCATGCGGACATGGGGAAAAACTCCTCAGGGATAAGTACCTAGCATGGACCGGTCATCACGTCCGGTCCAGCGGCCGACGGGACACAGGCCATCCGCGCCGGTCCGTATTCCTTGTCGCCGGGCAATATGACGGCACGATGACGGCGGGCGCGCACCGCGCGCGTTGCATGCATGACACGGCAGCCAGACTGTCCTGCCGCCCTATATTGTCGCGTGCCATGATGGCGGGCTATGGATAGGCGCATGATCGCCGATTTCATCCGCCGCTTTACCCGGCGTCGTTCCACACCACCTGTCCAGTCCCTGCCCGCGCGACGTGCCTCCCGGCAGGTGATCGCCCCTGAAGCGGGTTCGGATGCCGCGCGGGCCATCGCGACCATGTCCGTCACCCCGTCGGGCCGCCTGCGTGAATATGCCCGTACCGCCCGTGGCGTGGGACGGCTGGCCGCCATTACGGTGTGGGTGCCGCTTTCGGTCGGGTTCGAGGCGGTCCTGCTGCTGGTTCCCGGCACGGCCAAGATACGCTGGACGCGCATGGTCTGGGGCGGGCTGTGCCTGCTTCTGTCGCTGCGCATACGCGTGGTTGGCCGCAGGGCGGGCGGCGTGGGGGGCAGGCGTGCCCGGCGCGAAGGCGAACGGCCGGTCATTTACGTCTCCAACCATTCCACATGGCTTGACGTGCCGGTGCTGGGCACCGTGCTGCCATCCAATTTCGTGGCCAAGGGCGATATCGAGGGCTGGCCGATCATGGGGCTGGTGTCCCGCATCGGGCGGACCATATTCGTCAGCCGCCAGCGCAGCACCACGGGCCGCGAGCGGGACGAGATGCTGCACCGTCTGATGGTGGAAGGGGACAACCTGATCCTGTTCCCCGAGGGTACATCGTCGGACGGGTCACGGGTGCTGCCGTTCCTGTCGGCCTTTTTCGCCATCGCCAAGCCGCCGCGACTGCCCGCGGGGAAGGTGCCGGACGAACCGTTGAGCGAGGCCGCCACCATCGCCGCGAAGCCGGGCATGATCCCGCTGATCCAGCCGGTTTCGGTCGTGTACGACCAGCTTGAGGGCGTGCCGGTCAACCGCGCGCGCCGCCCGGTCTTTGCATGGTACGGGGACATGGACCTTGGCCCCCATGTATGGCAACTGGTCAAATGGCGTTCGATGCGCGCGACCGTGCTGCTGCACCCGCCGCTGGACCCGGCGGATTTCCCCAGCCGCAAGGCGCTGGCGCAGGCGGCGTGGCGTGCGGTTTCAGCAGGTGCTGCCGAGCTGCGCCAGAACATGCCCCAGCCGGAAGGCGAAAGTGCCTATGCCTGCCGCCCGCTGGCGGGCATGCTGCCACAGGATCTGGAACGCTGTCGTGACTGATGGATGGCTTATGGTCCTGTGCTGGCGGGGATGGACGTGATATGGCCACCACCCTTCGGATGCAGATGCAGCGGCACCGTACCGCCAGATCCATCATGCGTCTTACGCTTTGTTGCCCGACCATGACGGGACTGACGCAGCGGATGCGCATGTGGTATGGGCTGCCTGCCTGCCACAATTACGAAGCGTGGCTTTAAATGGTGCATCATGCGCCCCGACGATCTGGAGTTTATGGTGGATCAGCCCGAGATTAGCGCCGATGTCCTGCTTTCCGCCATGGAGCAGGCCATCGACCCCATGGTCGTGATTGATGAGCATAACAATATCATCTTCTTCAATCCCGCCGCCGAGGAGATATGGGGTCTTCCGCGTGAACAGGTCATGGGCCAGAACGTAAACTGCCTTGTACCATTACCGGAACGTGCGAAGCATAACGGCTATATCGACCGCAACCGGGAAACCGGAATAGGCCGGATTGTCGGAACATCCCGCGAAGTCGAGTTCCAGCGTTCCACTGGCGAATATGTATGCGGTGAGCTGTCGATTTCCCGCGTGCAACTGACCGGCAGCAGCAAGATCTATTACATCGCCGTCATGAAGGACGTGACGGAACAGAGCCGGCAGCGCAGGATACTCGTCCTGCAGAACGATGTGCTTCAGGCCCTGGCATCCGACCAGACGGTACGCGAAGTGGGCGAACTGCTGTGCCGCCGGGCCGACAGGTTCGTGCCCGATGGCATGGCCGCCCTTATCCTGATCGACAGCGCGCATGCGCTCAAGGTTCTTGCCGCCCCCGGCATGCCGGCCCGGTTCCGTGCCGGGCTCGACAGCATGGTGCTGACCGATGCGCAGGTGGGGGAACTGGGCAGCAGCCCGGCCACCAGCAACGCGGTGGTATGGGACAGCTACCAGTCGGTAGCCCGTTCGCTGGGGCTGGTGCGGTGCTGTTCATCCCCCGTTGTCTCGCGCACGGGAAAGGTGATGGGTATTTTCGCCATCTATCTGCGCGGGGGTGAGAAATCGCATGAATGGGCGGACCGGGTGGTGGCCGCCTGCATGCCGTTCTGCGCGCTGGCGATCGAACAGAACGAGACACGGCTGCATATTGCCCAGCTTTCCAATTTTGACCGCCTGACGGGCCTGCTGAACCGTTCGTCGCTGCATAATGTCATCGAACGTCTGATCCTGCGCGGCGGCAACAGCCGGTTTTCGCTGTTCATGGTCGATATTGACCGTTTCCGCGATATCAATGACGCGCTTGGCCATGTGAACGCCGACCGTTTCCTGATCGAGATCGGGCGGCGCATCCGATCGCAGGTGAAGGATGAATGCATCGTCAGCCGTTCGGGCGGGGATGAGTTCATCATCGTTATCCCCGACTGTTCGCATGAAAAGGCGGAAAAATTTGCCGAAGGGCTGATCAACGCCATCGCCAGGCCCCTGCAGGTGGGGGAAAATACGCTCAGCATTTCCTGCTGTGTGGGCATCAGCACCTTTCCCGAAAACGGGCCGGACAGTGAAACCCTGCTCAGCCTGGCCGACGTGGCCGCCCATCAGGCCAAGGAAGACGGGCGCGGCGTCTACCGCTTTGCGGGACGCGAGAAGAACCAGGTCGCGCAGGACCGGCTGATGCTGGGTTCGGCGCTGCGGGATTCCCTGGCGCGCGGCATGCTCAACCTGCATTACCAGCCGCAGGTGGAAACCATGACCGGCGGCCTGTACGGGGTGGAAGCCCTGTCGCGGTGGCATCATCCCAAGCTGGGCAACATCTATCCTTCCCGTTTCATCGCCGTGGCGGAAGAAACCGGCCAGATCGAGGCCATCGGCCGCTGGTCGCTGAAGGAAGCCTGCACGCAGATGATGAAATGGGATCAGGACGGCGTGCATGTGCCCACCGTTTCGGTCAATCTTTCAGCCGTGCATTTCCGCAATCGTGGCCTGCCCGAATATATCGCCAACCTGCTTCAGTACCATAACCTCACGCCCGATCGCCTGACGGTTGAAATTACCGAGAGCGTGATGATGGACAGCAGCGGTGATACGGAAGAGGTGCTGCACGCCATCCGCAGGCTGGATGTCGGGCTGTCTATGGATGATTTCGGTACCGGCTATTCTTCCCTGTCACGCCTGACGCGCCTGCCGCTGAGCGAAATCAAGATCGATCGCAGCTTCATAAATGATTTTGAACACGATACAAATGCGCAGGCCGTGACCATGGCGGTAATCGGCATTGGCAGCAGGCTTGGCCTGACGGTCGTGACCGAAGGGGTGGAGACGGTGCAGCAGCATAAACTGCTGGAAAAACTGCGTTGCGATGTGATGCAGGGCTACCTGTTCGCCAAGCCCCTTCCACCTGCGGCACTGGAAGAATGGTTCCGTGCGGGGCAGGAGCGTGGATCGTTCATTCTTCCCGGGCAATAGATGGTGCGCCTGCCGGGGTGGCGCATCCGGGTCAGGGGGCGCTACCCATTGTCAGTTGAATTTAATGGATAACGCCCCATTTTCTACTTTGGTTTTCAGACAGGAAGATGGCATTGCAACACGATGATCGGCTGCGGGCACTGACACGTCAGGATGTGGATTTCTGGGCTGATCTGGTTGACAATATCCTGATTGTCGCCATTACCGACAGGCAGGGCGTCATTACATATGCGAATGACCGTTTTTGTGAAATAAGCCAGTATTCGCGTGAGGAACTGATCGGTTCCACCCACAGTATTGTCAATTCCGGTTATCACGACGCCAACTTCTTTCGCGACATGTACCGCACGATCGGCGCGGGTGAACTGTGGCGTGGCAATATCTGCAACCGCGCCAGGGATGGCTCGCTTTACTGGGTCGCGACCACCATCATCCCCAAGATGGATGCGCACGGTCAGATACTGGGCTATGTGGCCAGCCGCTACGAAATTACCGAACTGATGAACACCCGCGACCGTCTGTGCGAACTGGCGGAAACGGATACGCTGACCGGGCTGCTCAACCGTGGGGGCTTCAATACGGCACTGGCCGATGAAATCGCGCATTGTCGGGAAGGCGGGGCGATCCAGCCCGCACTGGTCATGTTCGATCTGGACGGCTTCAAGCAGATCAATGACGTGCATGGCCATCATGCCGGCGATATCGTGCTGCGGGCCGTGGCCTCGCGCCTGATCGAACTGACGCATCCCGATGATCCGGTCAGCCGTCTGGGCGGGGACGAATTCGCCGTGATCCTGAACCGGACGCTGGAAGACATGCCGCTGGACCGCTACCTCGACCGGCTTCAGGCCGTTCTGGAACGCCCGATCGATATCGAGACGGTGACCGTATGCGTCGCGGGCAGTGTAGGTGCTGTGCTGCTTGACGGTAACGATACGATGGAGGACGTGCAGAAAAACGCCGATATGGCCATGTATGCCGCCAAGCGCGCGGGCGGCAAGCAGTCGCAGATGTTTACGCGGACCCTGCGCGAGCGCGCACAGGCGCGCATCACGATCCTGAGCGAGGCGCGCTGCGGGGTGGAACATGACCAGTTCGAGATCTATTACCAGCCCATCCTGAACTGCCGCACCCGGCAGATGGATCAGGTCGAGGCGCTGCTGCGCTGGCATCACCCCGAACGCGGGCTGCTGGCGGCGGAAGACTTTTCCGATGTGTTTACGGATGCGGGTCTGGCGCAGGCCATGGGGCCAAACATGATCGAAGCCTTCCGGCGCAATGTCGCCATGTGGAAGAGTCACGACCTGCCCCCGCGCCAGCTTGCCATCAACCTGTCGCGCATGGACCTGATCCGCGATGATTACGGGCGTGAGTTTGAAGCGGCGCTGCGCCATTCCGGCATGGCCCCGGACAGTTTCGTGCTGGAAGTGACAGAAGCCATGCTGCATGGTCGCCGGGCGGATCAGGGCATCCGCCATCTGCGCGAACTTGCGCAGGCCGGGTTCAATATTGCGCTTGATAATTTCGGCAGGGGGGCAACCGTTCTCAACCACCTGCGCGAACTGCCCTTTTCCCAGATCAAGATCGACCAGTCCATGGTCGCGAACATCGTGGATGACCGGGGCGCATGTATGGTCCTGTCCAGCCTGATCGAGATGGGGCAGGGACTGGATATGGAAGTGACGGTGGAAGGGATCGAGAACCGTGACCAGTTTGATCTGGTCATGGCCATGAAGCCGGAGCGGATACAGGGCTTTTTCATCTCCACCGCCCTGTCGGCCGCCGATATCGTGAAACTGCCCACATATTTTGACTGAACGGGATACCCATGACTGATACCCCCCGCACGGTTGCGGCCCGCATTGGCGATGACCTGCCCCGCATCGATGTTATCGGACTGGCCAATACAAGGCGCATCATGCACGCCGAACGTCATAATGATGGAACGCGCATGCCCCTGTTCATTCCATCGGCATCATGGGCACGCCTGCTGGAACTGCACTGCATGGGGAATGAGGCGCAGGATCGTCCCCGTCTTTCCCCTTCACGGGTGATGGAAGGGCTGGAACAGGCTCTGGGCCGGATCATGACGGAGATCGTCCACCATGACGCGCAGCATGATGAACCGCTGCGCCCGGCTTACAGTGTCGCATCGGACCTGTTCGGGGCGGAGGGACCGGTTGACATCCGCATGGTTGTGGATGGCGCTACGGGAGTAGCCTGCATGCTGGCGGGGCCACCGGCCGATATCGCGGGGCTTGGGCTGGATAACCCGGCGTAAGGTCAGGCGAATTTTTTGTCTGCTCTGGTTTTCCCATCGGCTTACAGCGCGTGCCCGCAATCCTGTTCCGTGGGCGCGGTAGCGGCGGGAACCCTGTAATAGTCCCTGTACCACGCAACGAATTCATCCACGCCCGCCTGCACGGGCGTGGCGGGGGCGAAGCCGGTCAGGGCCTGCAGGGCGGAACAGTCCGCCCATGTGCGCGGCATGTCACCGGGCTGCATGGGCAGGTTGTTGCGGATGGCGGTCCTGCCCAGCGCCTTCTCGATCGCCGCGATGAATGCCAGCAGGCTGACAGGCTGGCCGTTACCGATATTGATGACACGATAAGGTGCTACCGGACTGGCGCCGGGGTCGCTTTCACCGGCCTTGCAGGGTGGTTTCGTACAGAGCAGGCGCACCGCTTCGACCAGATCGTCAATATAGGTGAAGTCCCGCGCCATATCGCCGTTGTTATAAACGTCGATCGGCCTGTCATGCAGCATGCTGTCGGTAAACCGGAACAGGGCCATGTCCGGTCGGCCCCATGGGCCATAAACGGTAAAGAAACGGAATGCCGTGACCGGAATTTTCCACAGATAGGAATAGGAATGGGCCAGTTCCTCCGCCGCTTTCTTGGTGGCGGCGTAAAGGCTGAGCGGGTGGTCGCAGCGTTGGGATTCGACAAAGGGCAGATCCCGGTTCGCCCCGTAGACGGAAGACGTCGAAGCCATCATCAGGTGGTCGGGCGCATGCTGGCGGACCTGTTCCAGCACGTTGTAGGTACCGACAAGGTTGGCATTGATATAGGCGCCGGGGTTTTCCAGGCTGTACCGCACGCCCGCCTGCGCCGCCAGATGGATCACCAGTTCCGGCCTGCACCGTGCAAATGCGTCGCCGACGGCCTGCGCATCTTCCAGCATGAATTCGTTACAGGCAAAGGTGTCAAAGGCGCGTAGCATGGTGTGGCGCTGGCGTTTGAGCGTGACATCGTAATAAGGGGTCATGCCGTCGATGCCCGTTACCTTATGCCCGTCCGCCAGCAGGCGGCGTGCGATATGGTAGCCGATGAATCCGGCAGTGCCCGTAACAAGAATACGCATCCAAAACTCCAGCGGGTACATACGACCCGTGCTGCTTTACCCTGTCTGTTCCATATGTGGTGCTGTGCTGTTTACATTCCCGCCTGACGGTTGGCACGTCTGTAGCCTGAGGGGCAGACGTGCAAATCCCTGCGGTGCCTGTAGCGGCCCGCTTTTCCCGCGGTAGCGGTCACGACATGTTCTGACATACCAGTCCGGTCAGGGGCGGTCAGGTCTCTTCAGGAATATGTGATGGATGCGGGGGGCGGTGCATGCCTGTCGATATCGCGGGAAGCGGATCTGCGAGGATCAGGACCGTGTTCAGCAGGCCCGTCGCCAAAGTGGGCCTGAAGTATATGATGCCGCACATGCTACGCCATTGAATGGCGATGGCCGGGGTGTTTTTGCGATGGTCGCCATGATCGAACGGGTTTACGGACATCCGGTCCGGACTGGCGGAAAAAGGCTATCGACGCACTATCGGTATTCTCTGGTCCATATGGTCCAGACGACACGAAAATGCGGAGCAAAAAAATATAGGGAAATCATGGTGCTGCTGGACAGGATTGAACTGTCGACCTCTCCCTTACCAAGGGAGTGCTCTACCACTGAGCTACAGCAGCACTGTATGCGCGCTTCCTAACTTTTCCTGTCCCGGCTGGCAACCCCTTATTTGCCGTGTTCTGACTAATTGGGGCTGCTGGCCGGTTGGAAGGGCGTACTAGTCGTCGCGATGGATGCGTTCCATGCGTTCATGGCGTTCCTGCGCTTCGATCGACAGGGTGGCGATCGGGCGGGCTTCCAGCCGTTTCAGGCCGATGGGTTCGCCCGTTTCCTCGCAGTAGCCATAGGTGCCTGCCTCAACCCGCTGAAGGGCCTGGTTGATCTTGGAAATCAGCTTGCGTGCGCGATCACGCGTGCGCAGTTCCAGCGCCCGGTCGGTCTCGACGCTGGCGCGGTCGGTAATATCCGCTTCGTGAATACCGCCTTCAGACAGGCTGGCCAGCGTCTCATCCGCTTCCTTGAGCAGATCGGCCCGCCATCTCAACAGCTTCAGGCGGAAATATTCCACCTGCTGCGGGTTCATGAACTCCTCATCCTCCGAAGGGCGATAATCGGGGGGCAATGTAATCATTATGACAGATCCCTGCGCCGTGGTTCCACATGGCGGCCACTGGCCAGCCAGTCGGGAACGGGGCGGCTTATACTAGCAAGGGGCGTGCGCGCCAAGCCTTTAACGCAGTTTCATGCGGGTTGACGTGCAGTGGAAGGGGCGGGTGAAGCCGCCTGCGATCCGGTCGCAACCGGGGTTGGGGTGGTGCCAGTCTGCTTCGTGCGACGGACCGGTTCGGGGTAGGTCGTCTCCCATCCACCGCCCAACGCATTGTACAGGCGCACAAGATTGCCCGATATGGTGGCCCGGCTGGTGGTCAGGTCGGATTGCGCGGACAGATACTGGCGCTGTGTATCCAGCACGGTCAGGTACGTGACCATACCGTTACGATACTGGTCCTGTGCCAGTTGCAGGGCGTGACGGCTGGCATCGGCGCGCTGGGCCAGGTTGTCGTTGCGGATCTGCTCGTCCGTATAGGCGGTAAGGGCGTTGTCCACGTCGTGCCATGCACCCAGCACGGTCTGCTGGTACGAAATGGCGGCTTCCTTCTGCGCGGCCTTGCGCAGTTCAAGCTGTCCACGCAGCCTGCCACCCTGAAACAGGGGCAGCGTGATGGAGGGGCCGACATTCCACGCCTTGGCGTTCCAGAACCCCAGATCGCGGAAGGACAGGGACTCGAACCCAAAACCCGCATTGATGGTGACGCGGGGATAGAACTCGGCCACGGCCTCGCCCACCTGTGCGATGGCCGCGTGCAGGTTGGCTTCCGCGCGGCGGATATCGGGGCGGCGGCGGGCCAGTTCGGACGGTACGCCCACCGGCACGCGCGGCGGCACGGGGGGAATGGCCGATGCGGTCAGCAGTTCATCGGACAGGGCGCGCGGCGGCTCGCCCATAAGCAGGCTCAGCGCATTGACCTGCACGGTAAGCTGCTGCCCAAGCTGGGGGATCTGCGCCAGCGTATTTTCATACTGCGCGCGGGCCTGCTCCACTTCCAGATTGCTGGCCAGTCCCTTGCTGTAACGCTGCTGGTTCAGGTCCAGCATGGATTTCGCCACATCGCGGTTTTCCATCACGATGCGTAGCTGTTCCTGCGTGTTACGCAGTTCCATGTAATCGCGCGCCACTTCGGACTGGCGGGAAATCAGCATGCCGCGCCGGGCTTCGTTCGTGGCCTGCGTTTCGGCGGCGGCAGCTTCGTACTGGCGGCGCACGCGGCCCCACAGGTCAACTTCCCATGTGGCGTCGATGCTGTCGCGCCACTGGTTGAACAGGGGAATCTTGGCCTGGCCGGGAGAGGGCGCATACTGGGAAAATACAGGATTATTGCTTAGTTGCGGATCGCTTTCCACATCGGTCACGATACGCTGCAGCATCTTGGTGCTGTACTGCTGGCGCGCGTACGAACCGGTAGCCGACATGGCAGGGTAGCGTTCTGCACCGGCAATGCGCAGTTCCGCGCGGCTCTGGGCCATGCGGTACGCATAGCGGCGTACGTCAAGGTTGTCTGTCGCCACGCGCTGCTCAAGCTTTGTCAGCTCCGCATCGTGGAAAATATTCCACCATGCGGCATCCGGTTCGTCGGACGTGATCTGGCTTTCGACCTTGGGCGGCTGGCCTTTCGCGTCGGTTGCGGCCTGAATCCGGTCCGGGCCGCCATACTGTTTGGGCGTCCACGGTGTGGGTTTATGGAAATTCGGGCCGACCGCGCACCCGGCGGTCACGACCGACAACCCGACCACTGCCGTGCGCCATGAAATTCCCCTACCCACCAACGCGGCCCCCTGTTGTCCCTGTAACAGTTAATATAAATCTGTCCTGCACGGCATGGTTTCGCTACCATGGCATGAATGACCGATCAGTTCGGTCAGTCCCCTAGCCTATCGGCTTTCCTCACGGGGTCAATCGAAAGTACGCACCGACTTGGGAGCAGGATGATTTCAATGGGCGCTACGCCAGACCATTCAGGCCAGATGCAGGCGCAGGACTGCCCGCTTTCCGGTGCCTCCGCTGCCAAGCGCCAGCAGATACTGGCTGGTGCCGCCCGTGTTTTTGCCGAAAATGGATATGAAGGCGCCAGCATGTCCGGCATCGCGCGCGATGCCGGGGTATCGAAGGGGACGCTGTATAATTATTTCGACAGCAAGGCCACGCTCTTCTCCGCCTTTGTGGAAGAATGCGCGTGTGAAAAGATGCCGCTACTGTTCAGCCGGATTGACGAAGGGGCCAACCTTACGGAATCGCTGGAACATCTGGCGGTCGCCATGATCCGGCTGCTGACTTCGCCGCTGTCACTCATGCTCAACCGCATCATCATTTCCGAAGCGGGCAAGTTCCCCACACTGGCCGAAACCTTCTGGAAACATGGTCCGCAGAAGGCGATCAACATCCTGTCCGCATGGCTCATGCAGCATAACGATGCCGGTATCCTGAACATTCCCGACCCGGTTTTCGCCGCCGAACAGTTTTATGCCCTGTGCCAGACCCGCATTGCCGCGCGGGCGCGCCTGCAACTGCCGGTCAATACGGATCAGGCGCATATTGATTTCATCGCCCGTTCGGCCGTACGCACCTTCCTTAACGCCTATCTGCGCGAGGGGCCGCGCCTGCCGCCCGTCGTTATGGAAACGCCCCCGAGCGACTGAGCGCATACCAGTCCATCCGCCGGTACTTATGACAGTTCCAGCCTGAAAAGGGGGACGTTTTCCGGTGTGTACGTCTGCCGGCGTCGCCCCGTGCGGTGCGCGGCCCGGCGCGCCTGCGGGCGCAAGCGTGAAATGGTTTTCTCCCCTCCCGATCCTTCCTGACACTGTTCCCATCCGGGGCGACATGAGGCGCTTGCATGCCCGGTAGCGGGCGCGCGGATAGGCTGCCTGATTTTATGTTGCGAAAATACAACATGTGCCGATTGGCGGCGCATGGCCTGCATTTTCATATTGTTATGTTATATTGTACCAAATAAAGCTGCGCATCCCGAAATCTTCCCTCCGGATGCGAGCCCGTTTCACCATGATGCGCTTATGGTTTTCCTCCCGTTCCCTGCCCCCCGCCATGCTCGTGGCCATGACGGCGCTGACCCCGCCGGGTGCCGCCATCGCCCAGACCGTGACGGCCGCGACCCCGTCCGCCACCACCGGCACGCAGGCGGCGGATACCGGTGTCACGCACCTGTCCTCCGCCCCGGATACAATGACCGTGACCGCGAAACTGGATCGTGCCCGCGTGCAGTTGCAGCCTTCGACAGGGGCGACGGTACATGCCTTCAGCCGCAAGGCGCTTGAAACCATTCCCGGCGGCGACAATGCGGGGCTGAATTCCGTGCTGTTGCAGGCCCCCGGCGTGGCGCAGGACAGTTACGGGCAGATCCATGTGCGCGGCGACCATAACGAGGTGCAGTTCCGCCTTGATGGCGTCCAGTTGCCCGAAGGCATGAATGTATTCGGTCAGACGCTCATGACCCGTTTTGCCGACAACCTTTCCCTGACCACTGGCGCGCTACCGGTGGAATACGGCTTCCTTCAGGCCGGGGTGGTGGACATCACGACCAAGAATGGCTCAACCAACAAGGGGGGCAATGTCTCGATCTATGGCGGTGCGCGGGACTACTTTTTCCCTTCCGCCCAATATGGGGGACAGTTCGGGAAATGGGACTATTTCCTGACCGCCGATTACGTGCATGACCGTGTCGGGATCGAGAACACGACAGCCGCGTTCAACGCGCCGCATGACCTGAGCAACCAGTATCATTTTCTGGGCCATTTACGGTACACGGTGGATGAAAATACCCGTATCAGCCTGATTGCCGGTGTATCGAACGCGCAGTACCAGTTGCCCAATATTGCCGGCCAGCCGCTGTTTGGTGATGATTATACCCGGTTGCTGCCAGGCGCCCCGTCCAGCGGCAACCTGAATGAACGCCAGAAGGAAATCACCGATTTCGGTATCCTGTCCCTACAGAAGGATATCGGGGCGTTCAGCCTGCAGACATCGGTTTTCTCGCGCTACAGCAGCCTTGGCTACAGCCCCGACCCGAATATGGGTGATCTGGCCTATATGGGTATCAGCCAGCATGCCGAACGCTCGGTCATGTCCACCGGCACCCAGAGCGACGTGACATGGCGCGTCCGGCCTGACCATACCATCCGCTTCGGCTTTCAGGTCTTTGCGGAACGGAACATAACCAAGGCGGATGCAACGGTATTCGATGCAAATGACCAGCCCGTCAAAATCCATACCGGCAATGGCCGCACGGGCGACATATATGGCCTGTACGTGCAGGATGAATGGCAGCCCCTGCGCAACGTGACGGTCAATTACGGCCTGCGGTTCGATGGTGTGGGCGAATATACCAATGAACACCAGCTCAGCCCGCGCATAAACGTGGTCTGGCGCGCGTGGAAGGGGGCGACCCTGCATGCGGGATATTCGCGGTACTTCACGCCCCCGCCGTTTGAGGTCGTGGGCGGTGCGGACCTGCAGCAGTTCGCCAATACCTCCGCGGCGGCACCCTCAACGGGAAATGGCACGGTCAAGGCTGAACGCGATCATTACTTCGATGCCGGGATCGAACAGGTGATCGTGCCCGGGTTACGCGTCTCCTTCGACGCCTATTACAAGCTGGCCCATAACCTGATTGATGAAGGGCAGTTCGGCGCGCCCATCATCCTGACGGGGTTCAATTACCGGCGTGGACAGGTGAACGGATATGAGTTCGCCACGTCCTATGATCGCGGGCCGCTCTCGCTATACGGTAATCTCGCGTGGTCGCGCGCGATCGGGAAGGACATCACCAGCGCGCAGTTCAATTTCGACCCCGATGACCTAAACTATATCAGCCATCGCTGGGTACATCTGGATCATGACCAGCGTTGGACCGCATCGGCGGGGGGCGCGTACACGTTCTTCCACCGCACCGGCCATCCCACCCGGCTGTCGGCAACCATGGTCTATGGCAGCGGACTGCGGCAGGATACCGATATTCCCAATGGGGGTGTGGTGCCGCAATATGCGACGTTCAACATGTCGGTCGTGCAGTCCTTCCGCGATCTGTTCCACTCCCCCTTCTTCCGCACCACGCAGTTGCGGCTGGATGTGACGAACCTGTTCGACCATCCCTACATGCTGCGCAGCGGGACGGGCATCGGCGTGGGGGCACCGCAGTACGGGCTGCGCCGGACGATCCTGACGGGTATTTCACAGGCGTTCTGATCCACCGGCCACAGGCGCATTGCGCACGGCCTGCGGCATAATGACGGACATAAAAAAAGGGCGGCCCATCGGGGCCGCCCTTTCCATTCAGGGTCAGGGGAAAGAAGGGATCAGGAGTTGATCCGCTCGCCATGCAGGGCCATGTCGAGACCTTCCATTTCCTCATCCGTGGAAACCCGCAGTCCAACCGTCAGGTCCACGACCTTGAGGATGATGAATGTCAGCACCGCGCACCATGCGATGGTGACACCCACGGATTCCGCCTGCGCGATGAACTGCGCGAACGAACCGCTGACGCCTTCCGGGCTGGCGTCGGTGGCGGAAAGCGGTCCGTAGGCGAACACGCCCGTCAGCAGCGCGCCGACAATCCCGCCAATGCCATGCACGCCAAACGCGTCAAGGCTGTCGTCATAGCCCATCATGTGCTTCAGGCCGGTTGCACCCCAGAAGCAGATCACACCTGCCGCCAGGCCGATGACCAGCGCACCGCCCGGCAGCACGAAGCCCGATGCCGGGGTAATGGCCACAAGGCCGCCCACGGCACCCGAAATGATGCCCAGAACCGTCGGCTTGCCGGTCTTCATCCATTCGGCGCACATCCAGGACACGCCCGCGGCGGCGCTGGCGATCTGGGTCGTGGCCATGGCCATGCCCGCGCGGCCATTCGCCCCGGCGGCGGAACCCGCATTGAAGCCGAACCAGCCAACCCACAGCAGGGATGCACCGATGATGGCATAGGTCAGGTTGTAGGGAGACAGGTCATCGACGCCATAGCCCTTGCGCCGTCCGATCACCAGTGCCGCCACCAGACCGGCGATACCGGCATTGATATGCACGACCGTGCCACCGGCGAAGTCAATGGCCCCGATCCGGCTTGCGACCCAGCCATCCGGCCCCCAGACCCAGTGGGCGACGGGCACGTAAACCAGCAGCGACCACAGCACGGTGAACAGGCACAGCGCACTGAATTTCATCCGTTCGGCAAACGCACCCGCGATCAGGGCAGGGGTGATGATCGCGAACGTCATCTGGAACGTCATGAACACGCTTTCGGGGATGGTCATGGTCGTTGCGGCCGATGTGCCCGCCGCCATGGTGAACGGTACATCCGCCCCCTTGGAAATACCGGCCCCCAGACCGTTCAGCATCACGCGCGACAGGCCGCCGATGAAGGCGTTGCCGGAGGTGAAGGCCAGGCTGTAGCCCAGCACCATCCACACCACCGTCATGATGCAGCAGATCGCGAACGACTGCATGAGTGTGGCAAGGACGTTCTTCTTGCGGACCATGCCGGCATAGAACAGGCCCAGACCCGGAATGGTCATCATCAGCACAAGTGCGGTGCTGGTCAGCATCCATGCCGTGTCGCCGGTGTCGATCGCAGGGGCGGGCGCATCCGCCGCAAGGGCGGGCAGGCTGGTGGTCAGGGCGCCGATAACCGCTCCCGCCAGTGCGGCTTTCTTGCCAATCTTCGTGATCACAGTGCGTTTTCTCCGGTTTCCTGTGTTCTGATCCGTATTGCCTGTTCCAGATCCAGGACAAAAATCTTTCCATCGCCAATCTTGCCGGTGCAGGCAGCGCTCTGGATCACTTCGACCACCTTGTCGCACTGGCTGTCCGGCACCGCGATCTCAAGCTTGATCTTGGGCAGGAACTGGATGTTGTATTCAGCGCCGCGATAGATTTCGGTCTGGCCCTTCTGGCGGCCATATCCCTTCACTTCGGTTGCCGTCAGCGCGTCCACACCGATGGAGTGCAACCCCTCGCGTACCTCATCGAGCTTGAACGGCTTGATGATGGCAATTACGAATTTCATTGTGTTCCCTTCCTGCCTTGCCCCTGAAATTTTTTATTGTCTGTAATTCCGTACATGCAACTATATCTCGAAGCAATATGAAGTTGCTACAGTCTTTCAGGCAGGTCGTTCCTTTATCCATGTGTTGCCGTCCTGCACACCTTTTGGGGTGATCCGGGGTTGCGGCGGGGATAAATGCCGGTATTGGAAAGCATCCGTAACGAAAGGCTTCTTTTCAGCGTATGTCCGTACCTTCCGTCCTGCCCCGCAGGATGTTCGTCCCGTCCCACACCACAAGGGGATGCCTTGGCGCCCTGGCCTGCTGTGTGCCGGTTTCTTCCGCGCTGGCGTCGGTCAGCATCACGGCCCGTCCCGCGTCCGAAACCATTCAGGTTCATGCAGCCGCCACCGTGCCGCCCCCGGCCGAGTACCTGCCATCGCCCAGTCCGGTGGGCCAGCCCATCCGCCCCTCCGCCACGGCGTACCGCCATCCATCCGGCCACCGGTATGACTGGGGCGTGTTCAACCGTGACAACGCGGAGGATTCAGGCTTCGGCGCGGTGGGGCTGTACAGCGTCGCACGCTGGGCGGAGGACTGGAGCTTCCTGCGCAACGCAACGAAGCATGATGATCCGTTCGATGTGCTGAAATACGTCCCCATCACCGGGAGTGGCCAGGTATGGGTCAGTTTTTCGGGCGAGACGCGGGTGCGCAACTGGTTCGAGAACCGTCCCCTTATGGGAAGCGCGCATGTAACGGATTCCGGGCGTTTTGCGGTGCGTAACCTGTATGGGGCGGACGTGCATGTGGGCACGCATGTGCGGCTGTATGGCGAACTGGTCAATGCCGATGCCGGGGGATGGGCGGCTTACGGATACGGCAGCACGTACCGCAAGCATCTGGATGCACAGCAGGCGTTTGTTGAAGTAAAGGGACAGGTGGCCGGGGCAAAGGCGGGATTCCTGTTCGGGCGGCAG
The DNA here is from genome assembly GCF_003207825.1 of Komagataeibacter saccharivorans. GTDB lineage: Bacteria > Pseudomonadota > Alphaproteobacteria > Acetobacterales > Acetobacteraceae > Komagataeibacter > Komagataeibacter saccharivorans. Next base: position 71,777 of record NZ_NKTY01000007.1, read on the forward strand.
GCTTTCCTGGATATGCCATCCTATGTTCTGTACTACCGTATGTCTTCCAGCGTGCCGCTGGCGTGGAACGGGTTCAGGACATACGCGGTCTGGTCGCGTGTGCGCGTGGATGCGTGGGATTTCGTCGGCACCGACATCACGCCGCGCGGCATGTTTCATGATACGCAGGATTACGGCACGCGGCTGTACGGGGTGGCGACGACATGGGCGCCACCGGATTTCACCTTTGCCGGGCAGACGGGGTATTCGTTCCTCGACCTGTTCTATCTGGGCACCAAGGTGGGTGGCGCGCTGTCCGCCGTGTCCACTCCCGCCTTTACGGTGCAGTCGGGTTCGGCCACGCGTAACAATTTCGGTGGCCGCTGGCATGGCATTGCAGGCCCGATCGAATTTTCCACCGGAGGGATATGGCAGGGGGGCAGTTTCCGGGCCACCGGGCCGAACAGCCCCGCGCGACCCATCGATGCGTGGTCTGTCAACGCGACGGTGGGCTACCGCATCCCGCGTGACCGGTTCCACAGTTTCATCGCCATGCAGGCGGATGTGTTTTCAGGTGGTGACGCGCGGCGCAATACGATCGGCACCTACGTCCAGCCCTTCAACCCGCAACTGCCTTATGTCGATTCCTCGCTGACCGTATCCGAATCGAACATGATCGATATCGGGCCGGAACTGCGGATGACCTTCTACCGATCGCTCAGCGTGCAGGCGCGCTACCCGGTATACTGGCGGTATTCGACACAGGCGCCCGTGTCGCGACCGGGGTCGCAGTACGCGTTCCAGTATGCGGGGCGGTTTATCGGTTCTGCCCCGCAGGCGACGCTGACATGGACGATCGATCCCCATCTTTCATGGGCGCAGACACTGGCGCGGTTCATGACCTCATCCGCGCTGACGCGCGCAGGTGGCAGCAGCGGGACATATTACATGTCCAGCCTGTCATTGCGCTTCTGAAACCCACCTTGCGCCCCGGCCCTTATCCGGCATACCTGATGCAATCATGACAGCTTCCGCTTCTTCCCCGTCCGCTCCGGCTTCAACCTCGCCATGGCCCGCCATGATGGTGGCGGTCATCGGCACGGGTGTCCTGTCCGGGCTGGGGGGTATTGCGCTGTCCGTAATGCTGCACACGATCCAGCATCTGGCCTATGGCTACGGGCAGGTGGGTGGTCCGCACAACTTCGTACAGGGCGTGAGTGCGGCCCCGCCATGGCGGCGGTTTGCCGCGCTGTGCATGGCGGGCGTGGTGGCGGGTGTGGGCTGGTGGGCGCTGGGGCGTTTTGGCAGGCCACTGGTCAGCATCGCCGCAGCCGTTGGAAAGCAGCCCGGCAGCGGCAGGGTCATGCCGCCTTTGTCTACCGTGGTGCATGTCCTGCTGCAGATCGTGACGGTGGCGCTGGGTTCGCCACTGGGGCGGGAGGTTGCGCCGCGTGAACTCGGTGCCGTGCTGGCCACGGGCACGGGGCGGGTAATGGGCCTTACGGCCGAAGACCGGCGCATCATCATCGCCTGTGGCGCGGGGGCGGGGCTTTCGGCTGTCTATAATGTGCCGCTGGGTGGTGCGCTGTTCATACTGGAAGTGTTGCTGGCCAGTGTGGGGCAGCGCGCCGTGCTGTGCGCGGTTGCGACATCGGCCATCGGGGCGTTCGTGCCGTGGGCGGTGCTGGGCAACGTGCATCAGTATGCAATCGGCCCGATGGCGGTTACGGCCCCCGTGGTGCTGTGGGCGCTGTGCGCGGGGCCGGTCATCGGGATTGGCGCGCAGGGGGTCAAGCGGCTGGCGGGTGTGGCGCAGAATCGGGCGGCGAAAGGCCTTTCGCGCATAGGGTGGTGTCTGTTGGTGTTTCCCGCCCTTGGGGTGCTGACCTGCTTTTACCCGCAACTGCCCGGTAACGGGCGCGGGCCGATGCAACTGGCACTGTCGGCGCAACTCGGGCCTGGCCTTGCGGGTAGCCTGCTGGTGCTGAAGATCATCGTCATCATGGGCGCGTTGCGCGCTGGTGCGGCAGGTGGCCTGCTGACACCCAGCCTGACCATGGGTGCCCTGCTGGCGAGCGTGCTGGCATCGGTATGGAACCTGTGGCTGCCGCCGGTGGAAGTCGGCACCGTGGCCCTGCTGGGTGGTATCGCCTTTCTGGGCACGTTCATGTCCATGCCGCTGACCGCCGTTGCACTGGGTATCGAGTTCACACAGGTCGGGCATGACATGTGGATACCCATTTTCCTGACATCGGCGGGGGCAATGCTGGCCTTCCGCTTCAGTGCGCGGGCAAGGCGCCCGGTGGTGCAGGCGCAGCCCGATGCCCCCGGCAGCGTATCGGCGCGGTCCTGACGGTTACCGGATACAAATAAGGCGGCATCGTTGCCGATGCCGCCTTACCCTGAGGACAGTCGCCGTTTTCGTAATCAACGAACCGTCGCCCTGAATAATTCCACACGCCGCGCGCCCCCACAATCCGGGGGGCGGTCACGTTTCAATGACCGGGCGGCCCTGCGGGACCTGGGCGTATTACGCGGCAAACGGGTCGAAATCACCGTCGTTTTCGCGCACGCTCCACCAGCCTTTGTTCCATTCGGCGTAAGCGGGCAGGGTTTCATCAAACGGGTTTTCGATCAGCGGTTCACCCTTTGTCGCTGCGGCCTTGCCCTGTTCAAAGGCATCCTGCGTGTTCTGTTCGGTCATGTCTGTTCTTCCTGACGTGCGCTGTCTGGCAATGCTGCAGATTTACACCATGCACCCCGCACCGACAGCCCCACGGGGTGAACAGGCGTAATGCGCTATGTGCAGGTGTTCAGCTTATGGTGCCGTAGGTGACATTGCGGTCACGCACCCAGCGGCGGTAGGCGACCGACATGCGATCGGCCATTGTCGGCACCTCCGCCCCGCCGGAAAGCGGCAGGCGGCGTGGGCGCTGGTTTTCCAGGATGATGCGGTCCTGCAGGAAGATGGTCTGCTGGAATTCAACCAGACTATCCAGCGCCGAGACATCATCGATCAGGAACATGACCGGATGCGCGCGGCTGCATTCCTGCGTCATGGGCTGGACGAACAGGGTGATGACATCAAAGCGTTCGGGCTGCGCGGGGCAGGTCTTGTAAAGCAGGGTAATGAACGGTCCCGCCACGCGGTACAGGTATTCGGTCTCGATTCCACCCGTGGCCGAAAGGGCGGCCTGCGGCTGGTAGAAATGGCAGTCCGTGGCCCAGACCTCGTTGCCGTTTTCGCGCATTTCAATGGTGTAGCGCGCAACTTCCGTATTCGGTTCAGCGCCGAGGATGTTGGTATGCACAAACGGGAAATGCGCCATGTCGAGGAAGTTTTCGACAATGCGCGGCGCGGAGGTACGCACCGTGAACACCCCGCAATCCACCACCCTGCGGTCAGGCTCGTCCGCTTCCATAATGGCCGCGATATCGCCCTTTGGCGTGCCAAGGCAGGTCCACAGGCAGCCATAGCGCGCCTGCACCGGCAGCATGCGCTTTTCCGCTACGTCACAGGCAAACGGTTCGCCCCGGCTGTCATGGCCGAAGGTGATGTGCCGGTCCAGCAGCATGGTATCGGTCGGCGTGGTGCGCAGTTGCGACAGCGGGCTGATCACATGCCATTCGCCCAGAACGGTTTCGGCGGCAGAAGGGATTGATGTCATGGCCCGGTTCCTGTTGGGGGTGGATGATCCATTGCGCGGGGCGCATTGCCGTAACGACGGTGTAATGTTAGCTGCACCAGTGATGGCACGCCATATGGTTGCGTGAAAAGATGGGACGGTCGCGCCTGAACGCGCATGTACTGGCCGGGCCGGATGTATAGGGGGAGCGGAAACTGCATGGAAAGATGGCATTCGGTCAGTGTCCTGTCCGACATACGCCCCGGCGAGGTCGCGGGCGTGCGGATCGACGGGCATGAAGTCGTGCTGTGGCGTGAGGATACCCCCGCCGCCAGCCTGCATGCGTGGGAGGATCGCTGCCCCCATCGCGGCATGCGGCTCAGTTTCGGCTTCGTGCGCGGGGATGCGATGGGGTGCCTGTACCATGGCTGGCAGTTTGGTGCCGCCGGGCGGTGCAGGCTGATCCCGGCCCATCCGCAGGTGCGGGTTCCGGCTTCGATCCATGTGCGGGCCTATGGCGTGCGCGAACATGCCGGACTGGCATGGGTCAACATGGAAGGGACGGATGGCTTCCCCGACCATGCCACGCACTGGCCCGATGATGTGCAGCCGGTGCGCAGCGTGCATGTACGCCGTGGCGCCACGCAGTTGCGGCAGGCGATCGGCCTTGAGGCGGTGGATGGCATGGCCTGGCGCGGCTCCGTCGGCCTTGCGGTGCATGAACCCGTCGCGGGGCAGGCCATGCTGCATGTCGTATGCGCGCGGAGCGGGGAACCGGCCCCGACCCCGGTTGCGCTGTCGCACTGGGCGTCGCGCCTGCGCGATGCGGTGGAAAGCGGAAATCCGACCGCGACGATCATGGGAGAACTGGCATGAGCGCGGACAGGGTGCTGTATGACTGGACGCCGGATGTGCGCAGCTACGCCGTGCGTCTTGGTCTGTCGCTTATGGGTGTGGAATGCCGCATGCAGGCGGTGGATATGGACCTGCCCGCCCCGCACCATGCGGATGGCCTGCTGGCGGGGGAATGCCCGCCCGTGCTTGAATGCGCTGGCGTCAGGCTGACCCGGCCCGGCACGATCCTGCATTACATTGCCCGCCAGCCCGATGTGGCGCGGGCATGGCTTGATCCCGCGCATGAATGGGCCATTCTGAACTGGCTGGATTTTGGTGTCAGTGCGCTCGATACGCTGGCATCCGCCCGTGGCGCGGCGCTGGCCACCGCCATGCCGGTTCCGCCCGCGACCGGGGCGCTGGATGCCGTGCTGCGCCGGATGGAAGACCACATGGCCGTGCGTGCAATGGACGGACATGACTGGTTCGCGGCCCCTGCGGCCAGCATTGCCGATGTGATGCTGTTTGTCGTGTTCGCGCTGTCCGCCGATGTGGGGGTGGAGCGCGATACATGCCCGGCATTGCGGCGCTGGGCGCGTGGCCTGCGTGCCCTTCCGGGCTTTGCGGTCATGCCCGGCGTGCCGGATTACGCCTGACGCATGGGTGCCCCGCACGGTAACGGCTGGATATCTGTGCGTTGCCCTGCGTTACGGAATAGGGGAAGCTGGACCGGGTGTAACCCCGGTCACAGGGATTCGCATTCATTGATAATAAGGGAAGAAACCTGAAGTATGAATAAAAAGCTGTTTGCATCCCGTCGGGTTGCCGTGGCGCTGGCGACGGCTGTTGTGGGTGGGGCCGCCGGTCTGTCCGGTGTGGCCATGCCGGCCATGGCGCAGGCGCCGGTTATCGTGGGCAACCAGCTTGCGACCGCGACGGTCGAAAGTGTGGATCATGACGCCGGGATGATCCTGCTGCGGGACAAGGCGGGCAATCTGGACACCGTGCGCGTGGACCCCGATCTGCGCGCCAAGCTGCCGGTGCTGCATGCGGGCGACAAGATCGGCCTGCGTATCGTCCGCACCATTGACGCGTCCATCGCCGCCCCCGGTACGCCGGTGCCGGAATCGACCGAAAATGCAGCGGGCACCCGCACCGGCCAGCATCCGCATGGCATGATGATTTCCTTCAAGCGGGAACGTGTGAAGGTGACGGGCGTGGATACGGCCCGCAACCAGGTCACCTTTGTCGACCCCGATGAAATCACCCGCGTCGTGCTGGTGCGCCAGAAGCCGATGCAGGAATTCCTCAAGACCCTGAAGGTCGGCGATGAGGTCGATACAACCGTGATGGATGCGGTGTCGTTCTCGGTTCTCAGCCGGCTTCCGGCCTGACGGCGGCAAGGGGAGGGCGATGGGCCGCAGGGTAGTCCTCTCCCCATTGCAGCGGGCCGCGCTGGTCCAGAAAGCCCGGAATGTCATGGATGATCCGGGCGGCCTGTTCCAGACAGGCCATGGCTTCGACCTGTGCTGCGGGCCGCTGCGTTATCGCATCGGGCGGACAGAGCATCCCGGCGGCCCGCCGCAGCGCGTTCGCGGTCAGCAGCGGGTTGTGCGCCAGTTCGGAAAAGGCGTCGAGCGCGTCGTAAATCGCACCACGCTGGGCGGGGGTGACATCGGGGCTTGTGGCGATCATGCGCACACGCTCGATCAGCCGCCCCAGCGACAGGGTGGCCAGTGCCGCGTCGATATACTGGTGCATGGCCGCGGGCCTTGCGAAGAAGGACAGGCGCATCGCAAGACGCAGTACCTTCTGTAGCTGAAGATTTTCCCATACCAGCCATTCTTTTCCCTGCCTGCGCCCCGACAGCGCCAGCCTGCGCAGGCTGCGCGTCAGGGAACTGACAAGGCGGGCCGCGTCCAGCCGGTGGTTGGGCGGCAGGATCACACGGAACGACAGCACCAGCATGCCACAGCCCAGAAGCAGCGCCAGCCAGCCGTTCATCAGGCTTATGTCGTTGTAATAGTGGATCGGGTTGTTGATCTGCAGCATGATGGTCGAGAACACGCAGTAGCCGAACGCCCCGATCCCCACCTTGGGATGGAACTGCAGCCACACGCCGGGCAGCAGCATGATGCACAGCGTAAGCCAGAGCAGCGGATAGCCATCAATCTGCGGCAGCAGGTAGATATGGCATAACAGTCCTGCCGGTACCCCCAGCGCGGTGCCCGACGCCATAAGTCCCGCCGCGCGGGAAGCTGATGGCAGGGTGGACAGCAGGCTGGCCGCCGCCACGACATACAGCATCATGGTCGGCCCCGCCGTCCAGTGCAGCACGTACCAGATCAGCGCCGTCAGCATGGTCGTCGTTGCGCCCCGCGCGCCGTTACGCAGTGCGGTCGGCCATTCCAGATAGGGTTGCAGCCGCAGCCGTCGCCCGGCGCTGCCCCGGCGGGAAAGGTCCTGCAGCGCGGTTTCGATCTGGCCCAGCAGATCCTGAATATCGTCAAGGAACAGCAGCGACTGGGGCGAATGGCTGTCACGGGCCTGCGCGATCATGATGGCGCGCGTCTGGCTTATGCGTGCGCATCCCCGGGTCCAGATGGATTCCAGCGGGCTGTCGGCGGTAAGGTCCATGAGATATTGCAGCATGGATACGATTTCGCCATGCACCGCGCGGTCTTCCGCCGTGTTGGACGCCGTGACGGTGTGCGGGTGGTAGGACGCCACAATGCCGGACAGGCGGGCAAGCCCCGCGCGGATTTCGCGCTGGCGCACGCTGATGTCGTAATTGTCGGTCGCCGCGTATTCCACCGCGTCCGACAGCCGCCCGATGCGCGCCAGCATGGCGGCGCGGCTGTCATGGAAGGTGGCGGGCAGCGTGCGGAAAGTACTTGCAGGCGGGGCATCGGGGTTCTGCGCGGGGACCGTGCTGTAACCCTGATGGAAGGACAGGATGTAGCTGACCGTATCGCGGAACAGGTCATGGATCTGGACAAAAAGCGTGTCCGACCGGCGCGGCGATGTCACCATGAATACTGCCGCCGTGGTCACGATCCCCACCACCACCGCCGACAGGCGCGACATGGCGCTGAGGAAGATGCCGTCAGGGTCGTCAAACGCCGGGGCGGAAATGATGACGATGGTATAGCCCGTCAGCACGGCGGCGTAGGCGCGGAACAGCCGCAGGAAGGTCGCGGCCATGCAGGCCAGTCCCACCGTGACCGACAGCCCCATGAAATACAGCGTGGGTGACTGCACGAATACCGCCATGAGCCCCACGCTGATGGAGGCCCCGATAATGGTGCCGATCACACGCCATACGCTTTTGGATACCAGCGCGCCCACCGTGGGATTGGCCACGATCATGACGGTCGTGACCGAACTCATGGGGGACTGGAGCTGGAAGGTGAAGGCCAGGAACAGCGCAATACCGACAGACAGGAGCGCACGCGCACTGTAGGCCGCCGTGGTGCGCATGGCGGCCCATCGGGCGTCGTTCGAAAAACTGCGCATGAGGGTGGACAGCATCTGGGTGCAGGCTCCGGGCTGCGGCATGTGGGCATGGTGATAGAGCATGCCACGGGAAGATAAAGCGGTATGGCGGTCAATATCTATTGTATGACAATTAGTGCCATGTCAATTATAACGATAATATCCATATTATCCCCTCCGGGCAGCCATCACATAAATGGACCATGATCCGCCCCGGCGGGCATGCTATCGGGCGCGGAAGGACTTCCGCAGGGTCGATCATCAGCAGGAGACGCGCATGGCCGAACGTTCACCACTGCCCGATATCGAGGGTACAGGTTTTCAGGACATGCGCATGACGTTCCTGACCATGCGGCTGGCCAATACATGGCGGCTGCTGCTGGATCGCGCCCTGCGGACGGAGGGGATGAGCATGGCGATGATGCGCCCGCTCGCCTATCTCATGATGCTGCCCGCGGGGGTAAGCCAGCGCACGCTGGCGCATGCGATGAATACCGACAGTTCGGCGCTGGTGCGCGTACTGGACCTGCTTGAAAACGAGGGGCTGGTCGAACGCCATCCCGATCAGGATGACCGGCGGGCCAAGAATCTGGTCCTGACCCGGCGGGGCCGGCAGAAATGCGCCGTCCTGCATCAGATCTGTGCTGCGATGGAAACCCGCGTGCTGGAAGGCGTCACGCCGGAGCGGTCGCAGGCGATGATGGATGTGCTTGCGCTTGTCCTGCGCCGGGCCGAGGATGTGATGCAGCATGACGGGGCCTGCAACGACAGCACGCCCTAGCCGCATATCCCTTTCGGTGGGCAGGGCAGGTTTGCCGTGAAATGGGGCGTGTGGGTCAGCGCCCTGCTGTTTATAGGGCAAATTAAAGATACGATGCGGTATCGTTTCATGTTAGGGGTGCCGGATCGCATGCGAAGGAAAGGCTGTTGGGATGAAGTGGCGTGATGGGGCGATCGGTGCGGGACTGGCCGTACTGGTCGCGGCTGGCGGGGCCGGGTGGTACGTGGTCCAGCACCGCGGCGAACTGCCACCGGGGCTTGCGCGCGCCAACGGGCGGCTGGAGCTGGCCCGCATTGATGTGGCGGTAAAATATCCCGGCCGCATCACCGAACTGGATTTTAACGAAGGCGATACCGTCACCGCCGGGCAGGTTCTTGCGCGTGAGGATGACGCCAGCGCCCGCGCCCGCCTTGACGCTGCCCGCGCCCACCTGAACGCGGCCCTGGCCGATGTGGTCCGTGCGGGCGCGGAACGTGATGCGCGGCAGGCGGCGCGCCATCTGGCGCAGACGGATCTGGACCATGCGCGCACCATGTTCCGCCAGCATCTGGTGTCGGACATGGAACTGTCCCAGCGCCAGACGGGTCTGGACACCGCAACCGACGCTGCCGATGCGGCCGGTGGGGCGGCGGATGCGGCGCAGGCCATGGTGGAAGCTGCCCGCGCGCAGGTGGCGGAAGCGGCGGTGGCGGTGGATGACATGACCATTCATGCGCCCGTGGCCGGACGGATCGAATACCGTATCGTGGAAAAGGGCGCGGTCCTGCCCGGTGGGGGGCGGGTGGCCTCGCTGCTGGACCCCACGGATATGTACCTGACCATATTCTGCCCATCGCGGGAGGCGGGACGGCTGCATGTGGGCGATGAGGCGCGCATTGCCCTTGACGCCCTGCATGGGCAGGTGATCCCCGCCACCATTTCCTTCGTCTCGCCAGAGGCGCAGTTCACCCCCAAATATGTCGAGACCGCGACCGAGCGTGACAAGCTCGTCTACCGTATCAAGCTGCGCGTCGCCCCCGCCGTGGCGCAGCGGTATGGCACCATGCTCAAGGCGGGCATGACGGGTGATGGCTACGTCCGCACCGATTCCGCAATGCACTGGCCCGCGGGCCTTGATGTGGCTGACGCGGCGCAATGAGCGTGGAAGGCGCGCTGGACCCGACAGGCATCGCCATTACCGGCGTGACCCACCGCTATGGTCCGGTCCGCGCGCTGGATGATGTGACGCTTGACCTGCCCGGCGGCACGACCATCGGCCTTGTGGGGCCGGATGGCGTGGGCAAGTCCACCCTTCTGGGGCTGATTGCGGGCGTGCGGCGCCTCCAGTCCGGCAGGCTTGCGGTGCTGGGGGCGGACATGGCCGCGCGGCGCGCGCGTGAAGCCTTCCTGCCACGGGTCGCCTTCATGCCGCAGGGGCTGGGGCGCAACCTGTATCCGACCCTGTCAGTGTGGGAAAACATCGACTTTTTCGCCCGCCTGTTCGGCATGGACGCGCAGGCGCGCGATGCGCGTATCCAGCGCCTGCTGGACGCTACCGGCCTTGCCCCGTTCCCCGATCGCGCGGCGGGGCATCTGTCGGGTGGCATGAAACAGAAGGTCAGCCTGTGCTGCGCGCTGGTGCATGACCCGGACCTGCTGATCCTCGATGAACCGACAACCGGCGTCGATCCCCTCTCACGCCAGCAGTTCTGGACGCTGGTTGACCAGTTGCGCGCGGAACGCCCGTCCATGACGGTCATCGTCTCCACGGCGTATATGGAGGAAGCGGAGCGGTTTTCATGGCTGGTGGCGATGGATGAAGGCCGCGTCCTGATCAGTGACCGCACCCCCAACGTGCTGGCGCGCACCGGCACCGGATCGGTGGAGGCGGCGTATATCTCCCTTCTGCCTGAAGGCAAGCGCCAGCAGGCAAGCGGCTTTGTCATTCCGCCCTATGTCGATCCCGGCGGCCCCCCCGCCATCGAGGCCGAACACCTGACCCGCCGCTTTGGCAGTTTTACGGCGGTGAGCGATGTCAGCTTTACCATCAACCGGGGCGAGATTTTCGGTTTCCTCGGCTCCAACGGGTGCGGCAAGTCCACCACCATGAAGATGCTGACCGGACTGCTGGATGTCACCAGCGGCACGGCGGAACTGTTTGGCGAACAGATCACGGCGGGCGACATGAAAACCCGCATGCGCATTGGGTACATGTCGCAGGCGTTCTCGCTTTATGAAGAACTGACCGTGCGCCAGAACCTCATGCTTCAGGCGCGGCTGTACCGCATTCCACCGGCACAGGCCGTAAGCCGGGTCGAGGAATCGCTTGATTCGTTCGAATTGCGTGGCTGTGCCGATGTCAGCCCCGCATCCCTGCCGCTGGGTATCCGCCAGCGCCTGCAGCTTGCCGCCGCGTGCATCAACAATCCCGAAATCCTGATTCTGGATGAACCGACATCCGGCGTGGACCCCGCTGCGCGTGACATGTTCTGGCGGCACCTGATCCGCCTGTCACGGCAGGATCACGTGACCATTTTCGTATCCACCCATTTCATGAACGAAGCGGCGCGATGCGACCGGATATCGCTCATGCATCGCGGCCATGTCCTTGCGGTGGGCACGCCTGCCGAACTGGTGAAAAAGCGCAGTGCGCCGGATCTGGAAACCGCCTTCATCGCCTATCTGCAGGATGCGGAGGCGGTAACGGACGCGCAGGAAACCGCCACGGCGGCGGCCAGACCGGCTCCATCCGCGCGTGCGCGATGGTGGCATGCGGCAGTACGGAAATGGAGCGCGCTGGCAGGGCAGTGGGGTGGCGCGTGGCTGCCGCGCGCCTGGGCCTTCGCACGGCGTGAGGCAGTGGAACTGCTGCGCGACCGTCTGCGCCTCATGTTCGCGCTGGTGGGGCCGCTGATCCTGCTGGTGGTTGCCGCGTCAAGCATCTCCTTCGATGTGGAAGGGGTGGGCTTTACCGTCAGCGACCATGACCGCACCACGATCAGTCATGAACTGATCGACAGTTTCCGTGGCTCCCCCTATTTCCATGAACTGCCGCCCGTCGCTGATGCCGATACGCTGGACCGCACCATCCGTAACGGCCAGGCGCAGATGGCGCTGGATATTCCCGCCGGTTTCGCCCGTGACCTGGAAGCGGGGCGCAGGCCCGAAATCGGGGTGATCATTGACGGCGCGGTGCCGTTCCTCGCCGCCAATGTGCGTGCGTATGCGACCGGCGTGCTGATGGGTTACGCGGGTACGCTGGGGCGGGAAATGCCCGGCACGGCGGGCCTGCCGATTACGGTGGAGCCGCGCTTTTCCTACAATCAGGAATTCCGCAGCATCTATGCCATGACGCCGGGCGTGATCATGCTGGCCCTGATCCTGATTCCCACCATGCTGACCGCCCTTGGCGTGGTGCGCGAGAAGGAAGTGGGGTCCATCGTCAACCTGTATGCCTCCCCCGCGTCGGTGGGGCAGTATCTTATGGGCAAGCAGGCGCCTTATGCGGCGCTTGCGACCATAAGCTATGTCATGCTGGTCATCGTGGCGGTTGTGGTGATGGGGGTGCCGCTCAAGGGGTCGCTGCTGGCGCTGACGGTGGGCGGTGTGCTGTTCGTGCTGTCCGCCACGGGGCTGGGACTGCTGATTTCCACCTTTGTCAGTTCACAGGTGGCGGCCATTTTCGGCACGTCCATCATCTGCCTGATCCCGTCGGTCAATTTTTCCGGCCTGCTGTACCCGGCTTCGACGCTTACGGGCATAAGCCGGATGGTGGGGCTGGGTTTTCCGGCGGCGTGGTACCAGTTGATCAGCCTTGGCTGTTTTACCAAGGGGCTGGGGACCGGCAGTTTCGGGACCATGTACCTGGCCCTGGGCGGGTTCGCGGCCATCTATATGGTGGCTGCCCGCCTGCTGCTGAAAAAGCAGGAAGCCTGAGCCGATGATGCGCTGGCTGGTCAATGTCGGTCTGTTATGCGTCAAGGAACTGCGCAGTCTGGTCCATGACCGCGTGCTGCTGGGGCTGATCGTATTCGCCTTCAGCGCTGGCGTGCTGCTGGTGGCCAATGGCGTGAAGGTTGAAGTCTCCAACGCCACGGTCGCCTTTATTGATGAAGACCAGTCCCCCCTGTCACGCAGCATGCGCGACAGGGTCCTGCCGCCCTATTTCAAGCCGCCGGTCATGGTGGACCGCGCCGGGGCGCTGCGGGGCATGGATGAAGGCGACTACATATTCGTGGTCGATATTCCCCCACGGTTCGAAGCCGACGTGCTGGCCGGTCGCACGCCCGCCGTGCAGATCCGGGTGGATGCGACCGCCATGACGCAGGCGGGGCTGGGCACGGCGTATCTGAACGAGATCCTGCTCAACGCGGTGGCGGACATGCTGCATGCGCCATCCGTGGCCGATCAGGTGCCTTTCACGGCGCAGAGCCGCATCCGCTTCAATCCCAACAGTGAATCGAAGTGGTTCACCTCCGTCATGCAGATCGTGACCAACATCACCATCCTGTCCATCGTACTGGTGGGGGCCGCCGTGATCCGCGAGCGTGAACACGGCACGCTGGAGCACCTGCTGGTGATGCCGGTCACGGCCAGCGAGATCGCGGTCGCCAAGATCGTAACCAACGGTCTGGTCATTTTCGTCGGCGCCATGCTGTCACTGTGGCTGGTGGTGCATGTGTGGCTGGGGGTGCCGCTTGCGGGTTCGATCCTGCTGTTTGCGGTGTGTTCGCTCCTGTACCTGTTTTCGGCAACGGCGCTGGGCATCATGCTGGCGACGGTCGCCCCCACCATGCCGCAGTTCGGGCTGCTGGTGGTGCCGGTCTATGCGGTGGCTTACCTGCTGTCGGGGGCGGCGACGCCGGTGGAAAGCATGCCCGCCGCCATGCAGGTGGTGGTGCGCTTCCTGCCCACGACGCAGTTCGTCAACCTGTCGCAGGCCATCCTGTACCGGGGGGCCGGGCTGGGCGCGATCATGCTGCCGCTGCTCACCGTCAGTATTACGGGTATCGTTTTTCTTGTATTCGCGCTTGCGCGCTTCAGATCCATGTTGGCAAGGCAGGAATGATGGGGAACAGATTGGCGCGGCTGGCCCGTATGGGGGGCATCGCGATGGCGGTCGGACTGGTGGCGGGATGTTCCCCGTTTCACACGCGTGCGCCCGCATCGCGTGTAACGGTACCGGCACGGTTCACGCAGGCACCGGCAACGGCGCAGCCCGCGACGGACCTGACGCGCTGGTGGGAGGCATGGCGTGATCCGGGCCTGACGCAGGCGGTCGAGACGGCGCTTGCCGCCAGCCCGGACATCCGCATGGCGCGTGATCGCGTGCGTGAAGCCCGGGCGCTGCACACGGTGGCCCGGTCCGCGCTGTATCCCACAGTGGGGGCGACGGGTGACATGCTGGGTGGCGGCATGTACTGGCGCAATCCCGATAACCTGCCCGCCAATGATCCGGGTACGGACGGGCATCTGGCGGGTATCGGCGCATCGTGGGAACCGGACCTGTTCGGCGGCCGTCATGCCGATGTAAAAGCCGCCCGGGCGGGGATGCTGGCGCAGGAGGAATATTTCCACGGCGTGCAGATGGTCATCGCCGCCGATGCCGCGAATGACTACCTGCAGATCCGGGGCCTGCAACGCCAGATCGCCCTGACCGATCAGGCTCTCGCCACGCTGGGGCAGTTGCGGGCTTACGGTCAGGCCCGCTTTACGGCGGGACAGGCCACGACGGCGGATGTGACCGCCATTGACCGCAGGCTGTCGGACCTGCGCGCGCGCCGCCCCATGCTGGTGGCACAGCTTGACCTTGTGCGCAGGCGGCTGGCTGTCCTGTCGGGACAGACGCCGGAAGGGCTGCCCGAACTGCCGCCCCCACCCGCGTTTTTCGTGCCTGCCCCACCTGCGGGCCAGATGCCTGATACCGTGCTGGAGCGCAGGCCGGACATCCGTGCGCGCCGCGATCAGGTGGATGCCGCGCTGAACCGGCTGAAAAGTGCGAAAACGGATCTGCTGCCCCGCTTCGGGCTTGAGTTTTTTGGCGGTGACGGGCGGCTGCGTTTTGATGGCATCCCCGGCATTTCCGGCACGGGTGGCCTGATCGCGCTGACGTCCTACCTGCCCATTTTCACCGCCAACCGCATACAGGCGCGCATCCATGCCGCCGATGCCCGGCTGGATGCCGCCGTGGCCGGGTATGACCAGACCATCCTGCGTGCCCTGGCGGAGGTGGAGGACGGGTATGAAAACCGTCTGGCGCTGGATGGCCGCGATGTGGAACTGACCCGCGCCATGCGGCAGGCGGGGCAGGTTGCGCAGGAAATGGCCGGACTGTATGCCGGTGGGCAGCGCACGCTGGGCGATGTGCTTCAGGCGCGCGTGCAGGCGCTGGATGCGCAGGGCAGCGTGCTGGCCAATCAGGATGCCCGCACGGCGGCGACCATACAGCTTGCCCGCGCCCTTGGGGGGGGCTGGCAGCAGGCGACACCCGCCGCGCATTAGGGGTAGCCGCAGGAAAAGGGAAAAGCAGCGATGTCGGTCGGAATGGCCCTGTTACTGGCTGTTGTGGCCATATGTGTCGTTGTTTTCCTGATCGAGCGGGTCAAGCTCAACCCTTTCCTGTCCCTGTTCATCGCGTCCGTCCTGCTGGGTTTTGCCGCGGGCATGCCCGCCACAAAGGTCGTGACATCGTTCGAGAGCGGGGCAGGGGAAGTGCTTGGCCAGATTGCCTCCGTCATCGCGCTGGGCACCATGCTGGGCAAGATGCTGGAAGTTTCGGGTGGCGCGGACCGTATTGCCATGACCGTAGTGTCACTGGCCGGGGCAAGGCGGCTGGACTGGGCCATGATGCTGATCGGGCTGCTGGTCGGGCTTTCGGTCTTCTTTACCGTCGGCTTCGTCATTCTGGTGCCGCTGGCCTTTTCCATCGCGCGGCAGACAAAAATGCCCGTCCTGCATGTCGCCCTGCCGGTTACGGCGGCGCTATCGGTGGTGCAGGGCTACATGCCACCCCATCCCGGCACCATGTTTGCCGTTGCGGCCTATCATGCCGATGTGGGCCGCCTGATCTGGCTGGGCATGGTGGTCAGCGTGCCGGTGGCGATCATCGCGGGGCCGCTTTACACCCGTTTCATCGTGCCCCGCCTGCCTGCCGATGCAGGATCGGCGGTTGCGGGACAGCATGAGCGCGATGTGCCGCGCGATCCGGCCGCGCTGCCGGGTTTCGGGATCACGCTGTTTACCATCCTTGCCCCCATGGTGCTGATGCTGGCGGGATCGGCCGTGCGGTTCATGGGGCCGATGGCGGATGGCTGGGGCAGTGCGCTGCGTTTCGTGGGGGACGCCAATGTGGGGCTGGCGCTGGCGGCGCTCCTGTCCTTCTGGACGCTGGGGCTGCGGCGCGGGCTGTCGAAGGAAAAGATACTCGCCTGTTCCAATGAATGTCTTGGCCCGTTGGCCAGCCTGCTGCTGATGATCGGCGCGGGCGGCGGTTTTGGCGCGGAACTGATGGATAGCGGCATTTCGGATGCGATCGCGCGCGCGGCGGTGGACATGCATGTTCCCCTGCTGCTGCTGTCATGGGGGCTGGCTGCGGGCATGCGGGTGGCTGTGGGGTCCGCCACCGTGGCCATGAGCACCACTGCCGGGATCGTCGCGCCGATCATGGCGCATGCCCATGGTGTCTCGCCTGAACTGCTGGTGCTGGCCACGGGGGCGGGCGCGGTCATGTTCGGCCCGATGAACGATTCCGGCTTCTGGCAGGTGCGCGATACGCTGGGCCTGAGTGTGACGCAGACCGTATGGACGTGGTCGGTTATCGAAACCCTGATCGGGGTCGCGGGACTGGGGATGTGCCTGATTCTGGCATGGTGCGGGCTGTAGGCGGAACCGGGCCGGGCGACCCGCTTAATCCTTCATCAACGCAAGGCAGGGTATGGTCTGCCCGTTCGACCGGGATGCCTACGGAGTGGAAAGGCTCATATCCACAGGTGCGTGCATGGCGGAGAAAGAAAGGGGGAGTTTCAGCGTCACGCAGACATGACAGCACAAAGCGCCTGCCAGAGCGGGCAGTAGCGTGGATCAGTCATTCGAGGAAAAGTAGGTGGTGCCGACACTCGGAATTGAACCGAGGGCCTACTGATTACGAATCAGTTGCTCTACCCCTGAGCTATGTCGGCAAACCTGTGGCGTCTGATAAACGATGGTCTGGCATGATGCAATATCTCAAATGCGGCATTCCCCATTTTAATTTGATCTATATGCTAGAGATGGCATGAGCATGTCATCCTCCTCCCCGCAGTTGCGCTGCGATGATGCCGGGTTGAATCCCGTCCGCCATGTGCGGATTATCGGCGGCCTGTCGGAATGTCCCGGCTGCGGGCTGTACCAGCGCATACCCGACCTGGAACCGGGGCAGCAGGCGTCATGCGTGCGCTGTGGGCAGAAACTGGCGCGCAGGCGGCGCACGGCCCCGCTGGCCGCCCCGCTGGCGTTCTGTATCAGTTCGGCCGCCTTCTATTTCGCGGCACTCGCCTCCTCGCTCATGACGCTGGATGTTTACGGCAGGCAGCGCACGGTCGACCTGCTGACCGGTCCGATGGAACTCATGCACGAAGGCTGGGGGGAAGCGGGCATCCTTGTCGGCGCGGTGACCATACTGGCCCCGGCTGTGGCCATCGGCTTCATGTTCGCCATCCTGTATGCCGGGTCGCGCGCACAGTTGCCGGACTGGGGGCCACGCATCCTTGTCTGGTATGACAAGCTGCGCCCCTGGTCGATGGTGGAGGTGTATATCCTTGGCATCTTCGTCGCCTATACCAAGCTGACGGACATGGCCCATGTCGATGTGGGGCCTGCGGTGTACCTGATCGGCGCGCTGATGCTGACCATGGCGGCCACGGATTCGACGCTGGATACGGAAATGATCTGGCGGCACCGCCGGATCGATTCCCTTACCCGCGCCGAAGGCGACCGGATGGTGGCGGTCGATTATACCCATATTGATGACATTCCCATGCCACCGGTGGACCATCTGGTGGCCTGTAGCGCCTGCGGGCTGGTGGGCGAGCTTGCGCACCCGGTGTCCAACCTGTCCTGCGTGGGGATCTGTCCACGCTGCGAACACAGGGTCTGGCGTCGTCTGCCGCAGACGCTGACGCGCACCACCGCCTTCCTGATCGCGGCCATCGTGTTCTACATTCCCGCCAACCTGTACCCGGTCATGACTTTCATGCGCATGGGCGGCGGTGGCGGGCATACCATCATCGAAGGGGCGATCGAACTGTGGGTGGACGGCATGATCCCGCTTTCGCTGCTGGTGTTCTTCGCCTCCATCACCGTGCCCATGCTCAAGATCCTCAGTCTGGGGTGGATGATCGGGCAGACATGGCGGGGTGCGCGGGGTCATCTGGTCGCCCGCACGCGGCTGTTCCGTCTGGTCGACATGGTGGGCCGGTGGTCCATGATCGACGTGTTCATGATTTCCATTCTGGTCGCCGTCGTGCGTTTCAACGCGATGGCCAGCGTCACGGCCAATGCCGGGATGGTGGCGTTCGCCGCCGTTGTGGTGCTGACCCTGCTGGCGGCCTGGAGTTTCGACCCACGCATCATGTGGGATGCGGCAGGGCGCAACGGTCCCGTAACCGATGGCCTGCCGCCTGCCGTGCTGCGCGCGCGAAAAATGCGTGACGGCACTGCTGCTACATCTTCCCTTTCCCCGGTCGGCCCCGCGCCGGTCAGCATGGAGCCAGATCAGGCGTGAACGACGATTTCCTTTCAAATGACCAGCAGGCCTCCCCGCCACAGGCCCGGACGCGGCGGTACCGTTTCTCGGTTGTCTGGCTGGTGCCGATCGTCGCTATCCTGATCGCGGGCTATCTGGGCTGGCGCGGGCTTACGGGCCGCGGGCCGCTGGTGGTCATAACCTTCGATACGGCGGACGGCCTGACCAGTGGCCAGACCGAGGTGAAGAACAAGGCGGTTCCGCTGGGCACGGTTGATTCCATCCGGCTTAGCGACGACCTGCATCATGTGGAAGTCCGCGTGCGCATGACCTCGGCCGCGGGGCGCATGCTGACGGATCACGCCCGGTTCTGGGTGGTGCGTCCGCGCATCAACGGCGCCAGCATCACCGGGCTGGAGACCGTCATGTCCGGTGCCTATATCGCCATGGATGCGGGCGAACCGGGCGGACGCTACACGACGCATTTCACCGGGCTTGAAGCGCCGCCGGGGGTACGTTCGGACCAGCCGGGACATACCTATACGCTGACTACCCAGTCGCTTGGCTCACTGGGGCAGGGTGCGCCTATCTTCTTCCGTGATGTGGTGGTGGGTGAAGTGCTGGGCTACACCATGCCACCCGAAGGACGCGGGCCGATCCGGGTGCAGATTTTCATCCGCGCCCCGTATGACCATTACCTGCGCACCAATACACGGTTCTGGAACGTATCGGGCGTGCAGGTGGGCCTTGGTCCGGGTGGGCTGAAGGTCAAGCTCCAGTCGCTTCAGGCGCTGCTGTCCGGTGGTGTTGCCTTTGACCCGCCTGATGCGCGCAATGAAAAGAATACCCTGCCTGTCAATCCGGGGGCCGACCCGGTCTTCCAGCTTTATGACAGTGCGGAAGAAGCCAACAGCGCCGGGTATCGCGAACGCATCCCGCTTGTAACCTATCTGACCAGTTCCGTATCCGGCCTGACCAAGGGCGGGCGGCTGACCATGTTCGGTATCCAGGTGGGCATGATCGATGATGTCCGGCTGCAGGTCGATCCCGCCACGGGCCGGGCGCATGTGCGGGTGGCCATGGAACTCCAGCCCGAACGCGTGCTGGATAATCAGGAAGTGCCGCCCGAAGCCATGACCGGACTGCTGCGCATGCAGGTCGCGGCGGGGCTGCGGGCCACGGTGCAGAGCACCAGCATGCTGACCGGTGAATCCGAAATCGCGCTGACCTTCGTGAAGAATGCGTCACCGGAACAGATTTCGATGGAAGACAACGCCATTGTCCTGCCCGGACAGGCGGGCGGCATGGCCGGTATCATGGATTCGCTGTCGGTCATAAGCGACAAGATCGCCGCGATGCCGCTGACGCAGGTTGGTGAAAACCTGAACAACCTGCTGGCCCATGCCGATGCACGCATCAACAGCCCCGATACGAAACAGGCGCTGACGGCGCTGCGTGGTTCGCTTCAGAACCTTCAGGCCATATCGCATGACGCGCGCGCCCACATGCCGCAACTGCTCAATGGCATGGACAGCACGCTGAAGAACGCGAATGCGGTTCTGTCCAGCTATGGCGGCGATACCGATTTCCATCGCAACCTGCAGCAGATGATGCTGCAGCTTAACGAGGCCGCGCGCTCGCTGCGCTTCCTGTCCGACTTCCTGACCCGCCATCCCTCGGCACTGATTACGGGACGATAAGACATGCAACGCCCCATCCGGCATTTCATACATTCCGCGCGGCATCATATGGCGGTGGGGGTCACCACCGCCTGTCTGCTGGCGCTGGGCGGTTGCGGGTCGTCCGATCCGACGCTGTATTCCCTTGCCCCCGTCGCCACCACGCAGCCGGTCATGGCTGTCGCAACGGTGCCCGATGTGATCGAGGTCCGCACCCCCGGCATTCCGCCGTCACTGGACCGGCAGAATATCGTGGGGGTGCAGGATGATTATTCCCTCTCCACCCTGCCTGCTGCGGCGTGGAGCGAACCGCTGGCGCCCATGGTGGGCCATGTGCTGGCAGCCGACCTGCAGCAGCGCCTGCCCGGACGGACCGTGTTTGCCCAGAACGATGCGACAAGCGTTCCCGCGCAGGCATTTGTGGAAGTCGAGATCAGCCGGTTTGCAAGGGATTCGGCGGGGCTGGTCCATCTGACCGGCAGCCTGTCCGTGCATCGGGCGGGCGATGCGGCGCAGGTCCTGTCCGTGCCGCTGGCCCTGACGGCCTCGCCCACGGGGGCTGGCACGCGCGCCATGGTCGCAGCACTGAGCCAGTTGACGGGGCAGGTGGCGGATATGGCGACGGAGCGGTTGCAGGCCCTTCCGCCCGCGCCATCCACGGATACCCGCCCGCAGCCGCATCGTTCCCGATAAGGCGCGTCGTTGTTGGGCCGGGGCAGGGATGCGCCGGTCCACCATCGGCAGGCAATAAAAAAGGCACCCGAAGGTGCCTTTAATCAATTGGATATGGGAAGGATCAGACCTTCTCGACCTGATTGTATTCCAGATCGACCGGCGTGGAGCGACCGAAGATGGAGACGCTGACCTTCAGGCGGCCACGTTCCTCATCGACTTCCTCGATCGTGCCGTTAAAGGACGTGAACGGCCCGTCAGCCACGCGGATCTGCTCGCCCACCTCGAAGGTGACGGAGGGACGGACCCGTTCCACACCTTCCTGCGCCTGCTTCATGATCCGTTCGGCTTCCACCTTGGGGATGGGGGAAGGACGGGTCTTGCTGCCCAGGAAGCCGGTGACCTTGGGCGTATCCTTGACAAGGTGCCATGCCTCGTCGGTCAGTTCCATGTTGACCAGAACATAACCGGGGAAGAACTTGCGCTCCGCATTGACCTTCTGGCCACGGCGCACTTCCGTCACTTCTTCCGACGGGACAAGGATTTCACCAAAATGGTCAGCCAGCCCTTTCTGGGCCGCCTGTTCCGTAATGTGCTGGGCTATCTTTTTCTCGAAGCCCGAATAGACGTGGATGACATACCACCGCTTGGCCATGGCTGAACTCAGCCTCCCAGTCCGAAGAGTTTCCGTACGCCAAGGCCGATCACCTCGTCGACGAGGAAGAAGAATACCGACGCAAGACCGGCCATGGCCAGCACCGCACCCGTTGTCATGAGGGTGGCGCGCCGCGTTGGCCAGGTAATCTTTCTGGCTTCGGCACGGACGTCTTCAACAAATTTCGCGGGACCGACCGACACGAAATACCCTTCCTGCAACGCCACGGCGCACCAACCGGAAATTTCCAGCCGATGCGGGGCCTTAGAACCGGTGCGGACCATTGTGGCCCGACCCATCGGGTGCCAGGCCGGAAGGGGAATGCCCGACCGGAGAATGGCAGGGGTGGAGGGTCTCGAACCCGCAACCTCCGGTTTTGGAGACCGGCGCTCTAGCCAATTGAGCTACACCCCTGCAAAGCCGCCTGCGAATGCCCGAAACATGTGGTGCGGCTTGCGCCGCGCCGTTTCGGGTCGTCCATGCGAACCCGGCACAGGAAGCGGAAAAAAGTATGACTCGCGTCCAAAGTCAAGGGGGCATGAAGGAAAAAGAGAAGTTTTATGTGTTTGCGTCCCGCCGGTGGTTTATGGGCTTGCAAGGCAGGCGGCTGAAACGGTATAGGTCGGGCAACCTTATGAGCGGGCGTAGCATAGTGGTAATGCAGTAGCCTTCCAAGCTTCTGAGGAGGGTTCGATTCCCTTCGCCCGCTCCATATCGCCCTGTATGAAAAACTCTTCCAGTCATGGCTGGAATTTGGACGGTACCCGCCTTGTCGGGCAGTCCGGCACGGTCAGGGGCGATCCTTCATGGTAAAAACCACTTCTTCCGCCGTCCATCCGCGTGTGGTGCTGGGTACCTGCTGCCTCAGCCTGCTGCTGGTCATGATGGACGTAACGGTCGTCAATGTCGTCCTTCCTTCCATCCGCGCGCAGTTGCATGGCAGTTTTTCCACCCTGCAATGGGTGGTGGACGCCTATACCCTCATGGTCGCCAGCCTCATGCTGCTGGTGGGATCGCTTGCGGACCGCTTCGGGCGGCGGCGGATGTTCCTGCTGGGGATAGGTCTGTTCTGTACCGGCTCCGCGCTGTGCGGTCTGGCGCGCAGTGTGGAAATGCTGGTCATGGCGCGTGCGGTGCAGGGAATCGGCGGGTCTATGCTCAATCCCGTGGCCCTGTCGATTCTGACCAATGTCTATGTCGAGCCTCGTGCCCGGGCGCAGGCCATCGGGATATGGGGGGCGACTTCCGGCGTGGCGCTGGCGCTGGGTCCGGTTGTGGGTGGCATTCTGGTGCACTGGGTCGGCTGGCAGGCGGTGTTCTGGGTCAATGTGCCGATCGGGCTGATCGCGATCGGGCTGACGCTGCGCTTCATACCCGAATCCTCTGGCAGCAGGGGGCGCAGCATCGACGCGCCGGGTCAGCTTCTGGCGATCGTGGCGCTGGCCATGGTGACGTCGGGGCTGATCGAAGCGCATAATTACGGCTGGTCATCGCCTACCATTTCCGGATTCCTCGGGTTCGGGCTGTTGTCCATCGCGGGCTTCCTGATCGTGGAGCAGCGTGCGACCTCGCCCCTGATCGACCTGCGGTTCTTCCGTGCATGGCCGTTTTCCGGCGCGATCGTGACCGCCGTGCTGGCCTTTGCCATTTTCAGCGCCTTCCTGTTCCTCAATACGCTCTATCTTCAGGATGTGCGGGGCCTGCCCGCGCTTCAGGCCGGTCTGTGCACCCTGCCATTCGCTTTTGGCAGCATGCTGTGCGCCCCGGTTTCGGGGCGGCTGACGGGGCGCTATGGCGCGCGCCTGCCGCTGCTGCTTTCGGCTGTTGGATTCGGGTCGAGCGCGGTGCTGCTGACCGGGCTGGATGCGCTCACGCCGCTGCCTCTGTTGCTTGTATCCTATGGGCTGTGTGGATGCGGCTTTGGTCTGTGCAACGCACCCATTACCAATTCCGCCATTGCCGGGATGCCCCGGACGCAGGCTGGAGTGGCCGCGGCCATCGCTTCCGCCAGTCGGCAGGTCGGCGCGCTGCTGGGGATTGCGCTGGGAGGCGCGCTGACGGCGACGAGCATCCATTCCGGCGCGGTGCAGTGGGCCAGTTTCCCGCAGGCGACCCATGCGGTGTGGTGGAGCATGATCGTGGCCGCGCTGGCGATTGGCCTGCTGGGGTTTGTGTCCACCGGAGTCCGTGCCCGGCGCAGCGCGCAGGCGGTTGCCGCACTGCTCGATTCAAACTGACGCATTATCACTATGCATAATTTGCATAACTTGAGCGCCATCATTCCAATGCGCTGATTTCTGTTTGTGCGCCATAAAAAACGGGGCTTTGCCTGTTTCCGAAATGCCGTGGCGCATGTATGATCCCGCCAGTCTTCAGCCGGTGGTTGTGGATGTGCATCAAAACGGGCGGTTCCGCGGCATTGGACGATGCTGTTGTATTGCCTGCTCTGTTGCGTGTGCATGCGCTGCGTGCTAGAGCCGCGCCAGCAGCGCACGGGACCGGGGTTTCCGGGCAGGCGGCTGGTGTTTGAATCAAGATTCTGGATTGGAAAAGCGGACAGTGGATTCGGGTGGAACGACCTCAATACCGATCGCCTCCATTGCCAATGGCCTTCCCGGTCGTTACGCGACGGCGCTTTATGAGCTTGCGGCTGAACGCCAGCAGCTTGACCCTGTTCTGGAGCAGGCTTCGCGTCTTGTCGCGATGATTGACGGCAGCGCCGACCTGCGCACCGTCCTGACGGACCGGACGCTGGATATCCGTATCAGCCGCCGTGCGGTTGAGGCGGTGCTGGATGCCGAAGGTTTCAGTCCCCTTATGCGTGATTTTGTTGGCGTGGTGGCGAATAACCGCCGCCTTCCGCGCCTGCGTGACATTCTTGCCGCGCTGGCGGCCATCGCTGCCGGTCGGCGCGGGGAAGTGGTGGCGGATGTCGTCTCTGCCCATCCCCTGACCGACCTGCAGCGTATCCAGCTTCGCAGCCGCCTTGCCGAGGCCGGCTATTCCAAAGTCAATATCCAGGAGCGTGTTGACGCGGCCCTGCTGGGCGGTCTGGTCGTGCGCGTAGGCGCCCGCCTGTATGATACCAGCCTCAGATCCCGCCTTACCCGCCTGCACCATGCCATGAAGGGAGCCGCGTGATGGAAATCCGCCCCTCCGAGATTTCGGATATCCTCAAGCAGCAGATCGCTACGTTCGACAAGGAAGCTGACATTGCCGAGACAGGAACCATCCTGTCGGTGGGTGACGGCATCGCCCGTGTGTACGGCCTGCAGAATGTCGAAGCCGGCGAAATGCTGGACTTCCCCGCCAGCGGCCAGAAGGGCATGGCCCTGAACCTTGAGAATGACAACGTCGGTGTTGTCATTTTCGGTGATGACAGCGCCATGCGTGAAGGCGATACCGTCGCCCGTACCGGCAAGGTGGTTGAAGTGCCCACCGGCAAGGCGCTGCTGGGTCGCGTGGTTGACGGTCTGGGCAACCCGATCGACGGCAAGGGCCCGCTGGTTGGCGATGTCATCCACAAGCGCGCTGAAATCAAGGCCCCCGGCATCATGCCGCGCCAGTCCGTCAGCGAGCCGATGCAGACCGGCATCAAGGCCATTGACGCGCTCGTGCCCATCGGGCGTGGCCAGCGTGAGCTGATCATTGGTGACCGCCAGACCGGCAAGACCGCCATCCTGATCGACACCATCGTCAACCAGAAGGGCGTCAACGCGCTGGGTGACGAAAGCAAGTCGCTTTACTGCATCTATGTTGCGATCGGGCAGAAGCGTTCGACCGTGGCGCAGCTGGTGCGCACGCTGGAAGAAACCGGCGCGATGGAATACTCCATCGTCGTGGCGGCAACCGCGTCTGACCCGGCCCCGATGCAGTATCTGGCTCCCTACGCCGCATGCTCCATGGGTGAATATTTCCGCGATAACGGCATGCATGCCCTGATCGTGTATGATGACCTGTCCAAGCAGGCCGTCGCTTACCGTCAGATGTCGCTGCTGCTGCGTCGTCCGCCGGGACGTGAAGCCTATCCGGGTGATGTGTTCTACCTGCATTCGCGCCTGCTGGAACGCGCGGCGAAGATGTCCGACAAGTTCGGCGCCGGTTCGCTGACGGCCCTGCCGGTGATCGAGACGCAGGCTGGTGACGTGTCCGCCTATATCCCGACCAACGTGATTTCCATCACCGATGGTCAGGTCTTCCTTGAAACCGACCTGTTCTACCGCGGCATCCGCCCGGCGGTGAACGTGGGCGGCTCGGTGTCGCGTGTTGGTTCCGCAGCCCAGATCAAGGCGATGAAGCAGGTTGCCGGCAAGATCAAGCTGGAACTGGCGCAGTATCGTGAAATGGCGGCCTTCTCGCAGTTCGCGTCCGATCTGGACCCGGCCACGCAGAAGCAGCTTGCCCGTGGCGCGCGTCTGGTCGAACTGCTGAAGCAGCCCGAAACCTCCCCGCTTTCGGTTGAAGAGCAGGTTGTGGTGCTGTTCGCTGGCACGCGTGGCTATATCGACGCCGTGGCGGTCGATCAGGTCACGACGTACGAGAAGCGCCTGCTGGATGATGTCCGCACGTCGGGCAAGGACATTCTCGAATCGATCCGGACGCAGCGCCAGCTGACGAAGGATATCGAAAGCCGTCTGAATGATTTCCTGACGACATTCGGCCGTCAGTTCGTCAACTGAGGAAGATCGGGCAACCATGGCTTCCCTGAAGGAACTGCGCGCACGGATTGGCAGCGTCAAATCGACGCGCAAGATCACCAGCGCAATGAAAATGGTCGCTGCGGCCAAGCTGCGTCGGGCGGAAACCCGCGCAGCCGCCGCACGGCCATATGCCGACGCAATGCGCCGCATGCTGGCCGAAGTCGCGCGTAGCGTGGCAGGTGAAGGCGGGCAGCCCGCACTGCTGACCGGAACGGGTCAGGACAAGGTGCATCTGCTGGTCCCCATGTCCAGCGACCGTGGCCTTGCGGGTGCGTTCAACTCCAACATCAACCGTACGACGCGCAATCTGGTGCTCAGGCTCCAGGCTGAAGGCAAAACGGTCAAGCTGCTGCCGGTCGGGCGCAAGACACACGACTTTCTTGAGCGTGAGTTTTCCGATCTCATCATCGGGCACCGTCATCTGGCCGCGGGCAAGGAAATCCCCTTTTCCGCTGCTTCTGAACTGGGTGAACAGATTTCGTCCCTGCTGGACAAAGGCGAATTCGATGTCTGCACGCTGGTTTATAACCAGTTCCGCAATGTCATGACCCAGACGCCGACGGAAATGCAGCTTATCCCGCTGGCGCTGCCGGAAAACGACAATGCCGAACAGGCGGATGTCGCGAGCTACGAGTTCGAGCCGGATGAAGCGACGCTTCTGTCCAGCCTGCTGCCGCGTAACCTGCAGGTCCAGCTTTATGCGACCATGCTGGAAACCGCTGCGGGCGAAAATGGCGCGCGGATGACGGCCATGGATAATGCGACCCGGAATGCCGGCAAGGCCATCGACCGCCTGACCCTGACCTACAACCGTACGCGTCAGACCAATATTACCAATGAACTGATCGAGATCATCTCGGGCGCCCAGGCTGTCTGAGGACCGATCTTCACGCTCACAGGAGCTGTCCCATGTCGGAAACCACAACTCAAGAGGCTCCTGTCTCCACGCAGGCGCAGAAAAGCAATGTCGTTGGTCGCGTAACGCAGATCCGCGGCGCCGTCGTTGACGTGCAGTTCGAAGGTGTGCTGCCGCATATCCTCGAAGCGCTGCACGTCGAGCTGAACGGCCAGACCCTGGTGCTGGAAGTGGCGCAGGAAATCGGCGAGCATGAAGTCCGCTGCATCGCCATGGATACGACCGATGGTCTGTCCCGCGGCACGGAAGTCACCGCCACCGGCAACCAGATCACCGTGCCGGTCGGACCGGGAACGCTGGGCCGTATCCTGAACGTGATCGGTGAGCCGATTGACGATCGTGGTCCGGTGAAGGCTGAAGGCCGTTCGCCCATCCACCGTGCCGCCCCCGCTTTTGACGAGCAGGCCGCCGCAACCGAAATCCTGCCCACGGGCATCAAGGTTGTCGATCTGCTGTGCCCGTACCTCAAGGGCGGTAAGGTCGGTCTGTTCGGTGGCGCCGGTGTCGGCAAGACCGTCATCATTCAGGAACTGATCAACAACATCGCCAAGGCGCATGGTGGCGTGTCGGTCTTCGCGGGTGTTGGTGAACGTACGCGTGAAGGTAACGACCTGTATTACGAAATGCAGGATGCGGGCGTTATCAAGATCGATGGCGACTCGACCGACGGGTCCAAGGTGGCGCTGGTCTATGGCCAGATGAACGAGCCGCCGGGTGCGCGTGCCCGTGTCGCCCTGTCCGGCGTGACCGTTGCGGAATACTTCCGTGATGTCGAAGGCCAGGACGTGCTGTTCTTCGTCGATAACATCTTCCGCTTCACGCAGGCTGGTGCCGAAGTGTCGGCGCTGCTGGGCCGTATTCCGTCCGCCGTTGGTTACCAGCCCACACTGGCGACCGAAATGGGCGCGCTGCAGGAACGCATCACCTCCACCAAGAAGGGCTCGATCACGTCCGTGCAGGCCGTGTACGTGCCGGCCGATGACCTGACCGATCCGGCGCCCGCCGCGACCTTTGCCCATCTTGACGCGACCACGGTGCTGAACCGTTCCATCGCGGAAATGGGCATCTACCCGGCCGTGGACCCGCTGGACTCCACATCCCGCTCGCTCGATCCGAAGATCGTCGGTGACGAGCATTATCAGGTGGCCCGTGACGTGCAGCGCATCCTGCAGACCTACAAGTCCCTGCAGGACATCATCGCCATCCTCGGCATGGACGAACTGTCGGAAGACGACAAGCTGGTCGTTGCCCGCGCCCGTCGTATCCAGCGTTTCCTGTCCCAGCCGTTCCATGTGGCCGAAGTGTTCACCGGCGCGCCGGGCAAGCTGGTTTCGCTGGAAGACACGGTCCGTTCGTTCAAGGCGATCGTGGCTGGTGAATACGATCACCTGCCCGAAGGTGCCTTCTACATGGTCGGTGCGATCGAGGAAGCGGTGGCCAAGGCCGAAAAGATGAAGGAATCGGCCTGACACCACCCCTGACGCAAGGAAGATAGACCATGTCCATTAAGGTCAAGATTGTCAGTCCGGAGAAGGTGCTGTTCGCCCATGACGCCGATATGGTTGTCATGCCGGGGGCCGAAGGCGACATCGCGGCCATGCCGGAACACGCGCCACTCATGCTGACGCTGCGCGGTGGCGTGGTTGATGTTTACGAAGACGGTGCCGTGACGCACCGCTTCTTCGTGGCTGGTGGGTTTGCTGATATCGCGCCGACCCACTGCACCATCCTTGCCGACCGGGCGACCGGACTGGCGGAGCTTTCGGTTGACGACGCCGAAGCCCGTCTGGCGGCACTTGAGAAATCCTATGAGGAAGCGGACAAGATGAACGTGCCCGCGCTGGATATTCTCATGGGCAAGATGCAGTCCGCCCGCGCCGAAATCGACGCGGCGCAGTCTGCCGTTCCGGCCATGTCCATCTGATGGTTTCCCCCGCGCCTTCGGGCGCGGACAGAACCAGTAAAAAAGCGCCCTGTCCGGGGCGCTTTTTTTATGTCCGGATCAGCCGCGCCCGCGATAGCCGGGCACGTCCTGCGCAGGTATCCACACACCTTCCGGCGGTGCGCCGGTCTGCCAGAACACATCGATGGGCATGCCGCCGCGTGGGTACCAGTAGGCACCGATCCGCAGCCAGACAGGCTTCAGCAGGTCAACCAGTGTGGTTGCGATCTGCACGGAGCATTTTTCATGAAATGCACCATGGTTGCGGAAGCTGGTCAGGAACAGCTTGAGCGACTTGCTTTCCACGATCCATTCGTCTGGGATGTAGTCGATGACGATATGGGCGAAATCCGGCTGGCCGGTCACGGGGCAGAGAGACGTGAACTCGGGTGCGGTGAACCGCACGACATAATGCCGCCCGCGTTCGGGGGCGGGAACACGTTCCAGCCGTGCTTCCTCGGGGCTTGCGGGCTGTGTCGTGTTCTGGCCGAGCTGGGTCAGGAACTGGCTGCCATCGTCGGTGGTGGGGCGGGTGTTCATGGGGCATCCGTCAGCAGGGGGAAGGAGATGTGTGGCTGATGCCGTAAGGTCCGGTCTGGCGTCAACGGAAATGCGGGTGGGCGGCATGTGATTTTCCCCGCTTTTGCAAATTGGCGGAGGCATGATAACTGCTCCTCATGGCACGTGTATCCCGACCCGCATTCCCCGCTCCCGCGCAGGTTACCACCACGGCGGAGCTTGAGGCTGTAACCGCGCGACTGCGGCTTGAGCCGTTTGTGACAATCGACACCGAGTTCGTGCGCGAGCGTACGTACTGGCCGGAACTGTGTCTGGTGCAGTTGGCGGGGAAAAACGATGTCGTGGTGATCGACACGCTGGCGCCAGGGCTGGATCTGTCGTCCCTCGGGGCGTTGCTGGATGATGCTGGCGTGGTCAAGGTCTTTCACGCGGCACGGCAGGATCTGGAAATCTTCCTGCATCTGTTCGACCGCCTGCCCACCGCCCTGTTTGATACGCAGGTGGCGGCCATGGTGGCGGGATATGGCGATCAGGTGGGGTACGATAACCTCGTTTCCTCCCTGCTGGGGGTACAGATCGATAAATCCCACCGTTTTTCCGACTGGTCGGCCCGTCCGCTTTCCCCAGCGCAGATCGGTTACGCGGCGGCGGATGTCACCTATCTGCGTCTGGTCTATGGCAGGCTGCTCGAACAGCTTGAAAAGGAAGGGCGGCTTGACTGGGTGGCAGCAGAACTGGATATCCTGAACAATCCCGCAACCTTCCGTCCTGATCCGCTGACATTGTGGGAAAAGATGCGCCCGCGCACGAATAACCGGCGTATGCTGGGTATCCTGCGCGCGGTTACCGCATGGCGGGAAGGCGAGGCGCAGCGTGTCAACGTGCCACGGCAGCGTCTTCTGAAAGACGAGAGCCTGATGGAAATCGCAGCCACGGCTCCCGTTACGGTGGAGGCACTGGCCCGCGTGCGGGGCGTGTCCCGCGGCTTTGCTGAAGGGCGTAGCGGGCAGTCCCTGCTGGAAACCGTGACGGGTGCCATGGCGGAACCGGAAGCGGACCTGCCGCGCATGCCAAAGGGGCGGGGAAAGGATGCGCAGCGCCCGTCGCCCGCGCTGATCGCCCTGCTCAAGGTATTGCTGGCTGCCTGCTGCGAAACCCATCGCGTCGCCCCGAAACTGGTTGCCTCATCCGAGGATCTGGACCGTTTTGCGCTTGATGACGATGCGGATATTCCTGCCTTCCACGGCTGGCGCAATACCGTATTTGGCAAGCTGGCGCGTGAACTCAAGGCGGGCAGACTTATAATGGGCGTCGAGGGCGGTAAGGTAAAACTGATCCACGATTAGGCGTTTATTAACCGGGTTACGGTTTTACCGGGGTTGCGAACAGGTTATGCTCAGAACTGTCCACAAGATTCTGTGGCATGGTAGTTGAGCCGGGCACAGTATAAGCTTAGTTTCGCACCATTCCGCGTAAGGAGTGCAGAACGATGGCGATGGAATGGACCGAGGAGACGATCGCGCGCTTGCGTGATCTGTGGCAGCAGGGTTTGTCGACCGCAGAAATCGGGCGCCAGCTTTCTGTCACGAAGAACGCAGTGGTGGGCAAGGCGCACCGTTTGGGCCTCAAGCCCCGTCCGTCACCCATCCGCCGCGCACCCAAGGGCGCACCCGCCGAAGCTGTGGCCGATACGTCGGCACCCGCCGCTGTAACGGAGAGCGCGCCCGTTGCGCCGTCCGTAGCGAAAGAGGAAACGGTTTCCGCCCCGGTCGTGTCCAGGGCCCCTGCGCCCCAGCCGGAAAAAGCCCCCGCGCCATCCACTGTCGCCCCCACCATATCAACCGCCACGCAGGCCACGTCCCCGGCATCCGCAGGGGATGCACTGACGAGTGAGCCGGAACCCGCAGCCCGCCCCCCGGCGCGCAGTCAGGCCCGCGCCTCGCGTTCGGCCCTGCGTCCGGTCAGCGAACCGCGCCGCCGCAGCAGCCAGTCCTGCTGCTGGCCGCTGGGCGATCCGGGCACGCCCGGTTTCCATTTCTGCGGGGCAACACCCCTGCCGGGCAAGCCATACTGCGCCGAACATGCGCAGCTTGCCTACGTCAAGCTGCGTGACCGCCGCGATAACGTGGCCTGATCCGGACTACCTTTTTACGGGTCTATTAAAAAACGCCAGGGCATTGCTGCCACTGGCGTTTTTTGTCCCTGCCCGGCAGGCGGGCAGGGGAGGCGTATCCTATTCGGGCTTGGGGGCCGCAGGCTCGGGAGCCGGGGTGGTGATCATCTCAAGCTGGCCGGTGATCTGGCCGCCATCTTCCACCTTCAGGCGGCGGCACTTGGCCTTGCCCAGCAGGCGACCGGTGGAGCGGATGGTCAGGCCACCACGCACCGTCAGCGTACCGTCGATGGTGCCCGCCAGTTCAGCGTCCTCGACCTCGACTTCGCCCTTGAACACGCCGCCCTGAGCGATCTGGAGTTCGGAGGCGTTGATCATGGAGGATTCAACCGTCCCTTCCACAACCAGCCGTTCGGCGTCCTGAATGGTGCCCTGCACGCTGATGCCACGACCCACGACCAGCGTCCGGCGGTCATTTTCCTTCTTCGCGGCCTGACCTGCAGGCGCACCGGGACGTACGCCACCGGGTGCGGGCGAAGGGTTGGGCGTGGGCGGGAAGGGCGGACGGGCCATGGATGTGTTTTCCTTGCTGGCAGGGTTGGAAGTGGACGGAGCGCCACCGGCTGCTGTCGCCGGACGGCCCGGCTGCTGCACGGGGGATGGAGCTGGGGCGGGTGGCTGGGTTTCTGCTGGCTTGCGTCGTCTGAACAATAGTTACCCCGCTTTGGATTTATGCTGCGCCGGAACGCGGACGTTCCGGTTGGAGGAGGTTACGCTTTCGGGCTGGTTGCAGGCTGCAGCCCCCTTAACGGTTATACGCCCCCCGATCAGGTCGACAAGGGCGTTCGAAGGGGAGGCGCGTGAAAACATCACGCATTGCGCCGGTTAACCGCCGATGATAGCGATACGGGCCTCATGCAGGAAAAAAGAGGTTATTTCGTGGCGTTCAGGCGCTGCGGCTGCATGCGCGACGGATTAACGACGGTAGTGGAACAGAATATGGAAAATTCGGGACGGGCGGCGGAATGCCGGTTTGATCTGCTGGGTATCGGCAATGCGATTGTCGATGTGCTGGCACCGGTGGAAGCTGACTTCCCGCAGCGCAATGGCATGGTACCCGGCAGCATGGCGCTGATTGACGGCCAGCGCGCACAGACGCTGTACAACCAGATCCGCAGGGAAAAGGAAATGGGGGGCGGCTCGGCTGCCAATACCTGTGTCGTCGCGTCCAACATGGGCGCGCGCGTGGCGTATCTGGGCAAGGTCGCCGATGATGCCCCCGGTCAGGCCTTTGGCGCGGACCTGCAGGCGGCGGGGGTGTATTTTCCTTCCGTGCCGCTGCAGGGCGATGAGGGCGACCACAATCCCACCGCGCGCTGCATCATTCTGGTCACCCCCGATGGCCAGCGTACGATGAACACCTATCTGGGGGCCTGCGTCACCTTCAGCCCCGAGGATGTGCTGGCTGATGTCGTGCAGGCTTCCAAGGTGATCTATATGGAAGGCTACCTGTTCGATCCGCCGGCAGCGCAGGAAGCCTTCCGCACCGCAGCCCGCATCGCGCATGAGGCCGGGCGCAAGGTTGCGCTGTCCCTTTCGGACCGTTTCTGCGTCGATCGCCACCGCGCGGCGTTTCATGATCTCGTGCGCGGGCATGTGGACATCCTCTTCGCCAACGAGGATGAGATCTGCGCGCTGTACCAGACCGATGATTTTGATGAAGCCGCCCGCCGTGTCGCGGCGGAGACGCATTTCGCCGTGTTGACCCGTTCCGAACGGGGCAGCGTCATCATACAGGACCAGAAGCGCATCGTGATCGAGAGCGTGCGCACGCAGGTCATCGACACCACCGGCGCGGGCGATGCCTATGCCGCGGGATTCCTCGCGGGCTGGACATCGGACCGGACGCTCGCCGAATGCGGGCGTCTGGGCAGTGTCGCGGCATCGGAAGTGATTTCCCATTACGGTGCGCGCCCGCTGATCAACATGCGACAGGACATGGATTTCTGATCCACGGGGCGCGTCGTGCCGGGCGTGTGATGGGGTTGTGCGCGAAGTTTCGCGTGCAATCCGCGCCCGTCCGCTTTATCTACGCATCCAGCAGCCACCCAATCCGCCGCCGCACGGGCGCCCAGCGCCGGTGCCGCCGCGTCCCTTATGGCGTCCCCGCCAAGGAAAGTCAGGTCAAGAGCAGTTATGGATATCCGCAATATCGCCATTATCGCGCACGTCGATCATGGCAAGACCACACTGGTCGATCAGCTTCTTAAACAGTCCGGCTCCTTCCGTGAGAACCAGCACGTCGCCGAGCGCGCGATGGACAGCAACGACCTGGAGCGTGAGCGTGGCATCACCATCCTGGCGAAGTGCACGTCCGTGGTGTGGAAAGATACCCGCATCAACATCATCGACACCCCGGGCCACGCCGATTTCGGTGGCGAGGTCGAGCGTATCCTGAGCATGGTCGATGGCGCCGTGGTGCTGGTCGACTCCGCCGAAGGCGCGCTGCCGCAGACGAAGTTCGTGGTGGGCAAGGCGCTGGCGCGCGGCCTGAAGCCGATTGTGGTCGTCAACAAGATCGACCGTGGCGATGCCCGTCCCGATGAAGTGCATAACGAGATTTTCGACCTGTTCGCAGCCCTTGGCGCCAATGACGAACAGCTTGATTTCCCGATGCTGTACGCTTCTGGCCGTCAGGGCTGGGCGGATACGGAAATCGACGGTCCGCGCAAGGACCTCTCGCCCATGTTCGACCTGATCCTGCGCCACGTTCCGGCCCCGAAAGTGAACAAGGACGCGC
The DNA here is from genome assembly GCF_003207825.1 of Komagataeibacter saccharivorans. Taxonomy (GTDB): domain Bacteria; phylum Pseudomonadota; class Alphaproteobacteria; order Acetobacterales; family Acetobacteraceae; genus Komagataeibacter; species Komagataeibacter saccharivorans. The sequence continues at coordinate 106,188 of NZ_NKTY01000007.1, forward strand.
CGTTCGCGATGGTCGCCACCATCCTCGAGAACGACAACTTCCTTGGCCGCGTGCTGACCGGCCGTGTCGAGCAGGGCACGGCGAAGATGAACATGCCGGTGCATGTGCTGCGTCCCGACGGATCGGTTGTGGAAACGGGCCGCCTGACCAAGCTGCTGTCCTTCCGTGGTCTTGACCGCGTGCCGGTGGAAGAAGTCGAAGCCGGTGACATCGTGGCCGTGGCCGGTCTGTCGGACGCGACGATTCCGGAAACGATCGCAGCCCCTGAAGTTAAAGAGCCGCTGCCCTCCACCCCCGTTGATCCGCCGACGCTGTCCATGACCTTCCGCCTGAACGATGGCCCGCTGGGTGGCCGTGAAGGCAAGAAGGTCACGTCGCGCCAGATCCGTGACCGTCTGTTCAAGGAAACGGAAGGCAACATCGCCATCCGTGTATCCGAAAGCCCCGAGAGCGAGGCCTTCGAGGTCGCGGGCCGTGGCGAACTCCAGCTTGGCGTGCTGATCGAACAGATGCGCCGTGAAGGGTTCGAGCTGACCATCGGTCGTCCCCGCGTGCTGTTCCGCACCAACGAGGAAACCGGTGAGCGCGAAGAACCGTTCGAGGAAGTCCTGATCGACGTGGACGAGCCGTATTCGGGCGTCGTGGTTGAAAAGATGGCGCTGCGTAAGGGCATCATGCAGGACATGCAGCCTTCGGGCGGCGGCAAGGTGCGCCTGAGCTTCCTGATCCCGTCGCGCGGGCTGATCGGCTACCATGGCGAATTCCTGACCGATACCCGTGGTTCGGGCATCATGAACCGCCTGTTCTCGGGCTATCAGCCCTATGTCGGCCCGATTGCCGGCCGTCGTAACGGTTCGCTGATCTCGTCCGAAGATGGTGCGACCACGCAGTATTCGCTGTTCTCGCTGCAGGACCGTGGCACGCTGTTCGTCGATGCGGGCGAAAAGGTCTATGTCGGCATGATCATCGGTGAGCATTCGCGTGAGAATGATCTCGAAGTGAACCCGATCCGTGAAAAGAAGCTGACCAACATCCGTGCCGCTGGCAAGGACGAGGCCCTGCTGCTGATCCCGCCGCGCAAGATGAACCTGGAACAGGCCATCGCCTATATCGAGGACGATGAACTGGTTGAGGTCACGCCGTCCGCCGTGCGTATCCGCAAGCGCTACCTCGACCCGCACGAGCGCAAGAAGCGTGAGCGTTCGGGTTCGGTCGACTGATTCCGACTGCCGCAGGACCGGCTGCAATCTTTAGTAATGTTTCAGTTCTTGAGATTGCGGTCATCTTGCGGCAAAAACGGTTCACTCTCCATATATTTAAGAATTTTAATCCGAGACGGCTTTCCTGCGGCATGTTACAGCAGGGAAGTCAGATCGGGTGTGCCGATTCGCCACCTGATAGGCGCATTGGGATAGAAAATCCTGACTTGTGGAGTATTTTCATATGACCGTTTCCCCCCGCCGTTTCCTCGCCGCGCTGTCTGCTGTTGCCGTTATGGGTGTTGCCGCTCCCGTCATGGCCCAGACGCCTGAACCCACCACCCCGTCTGTTTCTGCTCCGCAGCACGCTCCCGACGCTTCCGAAGGTGTCGCTGGCGCCGAAGCGGGTGCGAAGAAGGAAAAGCACCACGGCAGCCATCACGGCAGCCACCATCACGGTGCCAAGAAGGACGAAACGAAGGAAGCCGCTCCGGCTGCGCAGTAATTACTGCTGCGTCAACGCTGGCTTCCCCGCGATGCCAGCGTTGCACTTCCAGAAAAAAGCCCGGCTCACGCCGGGCTTTTTTTATGCCTCAGTTCGGGATGTACCGGTCAAGGGACAGGTCAAGGCAGGGGATGTCGGTGCGCTTGCCGCTGATCCGGTCGGCCAGCAGGCGGCCTGAACCGCAGGCCATGGTCCAGCCCAGCGTGCCATGGCCCGTATTGAGCCACAGGTTGCCAAAGCGTCCCGCTGGACCAATGATTGGCGTGCCATCAGGCGTACTGGGGCGCAGGCCCGTCCAGTACGCGCCCTGCGACAGGTCCCCACCCGCCCCGAACAGTTCCGAAAAGGACAGTTCCAGCACGCGCCGCCGGTCACGGCTCAGCCGCAGGTTGTAGCCCGTCAGTTCGGCAGTCCCCCCGATACGGATACGATCCCCCAGCCGCGTGATGGCGACCTTGTGGGTGGCGTCGCTTATGGTGGACAGGGGGGCCCGCGCCGGATCGGTTACGGGCAGGGTCAGCGAATAGCCCTTGGTGGGGTAAACCGGCAGCCTTACGCCAAGCGGGCGCAGCAGCAGCGGGGAATAGCTGCCCATGGCGACCACATACGCATCGGCCACCATCCTGCCTGCGGTGGTACGGACGCCCACGATATCGGTGGCGGTCGCGTCCAGTGCCTCGACCGCCGTTTCGTAATGGAAGGTGACGCCCAGTTCCGCTTCCGCCTTCTGCGCCAGACGCTGGGTGAACATGTGGCAGTCGCCGGATTCGTCACCCGGCAGGCGCAGCCCGCCACGGAGCAGATGCCGGTTTTCCGCCAGTCCGGGTTCGTGGCGGATGATGTCGTCGGGACTGAGGAATTCGTAAGCGATGCCAGCCTGTTCCAGCAGCCGCATGTCATGCGCGCAGTGGTCCACCTGTTTTTGCGTACGGAAAAGCTCGATCAGGCCGCGCTGTTCATCGTCATAGGTAATGCCCGTATCGCGGCGCAGGGTATCGAGACAGTCGCGGCTGTATTCCGCCACGCGCAGCATGCGGGATTTGTTGATGTCATAGTCATGGGCGTTGCAGTTGGCCATCATCTGCCCCAGCCACCGCATCATGGCGAAATCGATGCGCGGGCGGATGGCGATCGGCGCATCCCGGCTGAACATCCACCGCATGACCTTGAACGGCAGGGCAGGTTCTGCCCACGGGGCGGAATAGCCCGGTGAAATCTGACCGGCATTGGCGAAGGAGGTTTCCATCGCCGCGGCGGGCTGGCGGTCTATGACCGTGACGTCATGGCCTTCCTTTGCCAGGTACCATGCCGTGGTGACCCCGACCACACCCGCGCCCAGAACGATAACTTTCACAGTCTCATCCTTATTTCCGTCATCAACACAACCGGGGATGCGCCAGAGCGGGGGAATGGTCAACCGTTTCTGTTATGACAGGAACGGGTGGCAGGAATCAGGCTGCGGGCACCCCCTTGGATGTCGAATATTCAAAATGCAGCGCCGTATCGGGATGCACGATGGGATGAATGGCATGGGCCGCCATCGCCCCTTCGGTAAAGCCCTGCAGGATCAGCTTCAGCTTGCCGGGATAGGTTGCGACATCGCCCACGGCAAAAATGCCGGGCTGACTGCTTTCACAGGTGGACGGGGTTACGGGAATGGTGCCGCGTATGGTGTCCAGCCCCCATTGTGCGATCGGTCCCAGATCGGTCGCCAGCCCGAAGAAGGGCAGCAGGTGATCGCATGCGACATGGCGGATGCTGTTGTCCATGGTAGCCAGATCCACGCCGCGCAACTGCCCGTCCGTTCCGTGCAGGCCATGAAGCTGGTAGCCGATGATCTTTTCGATCTGGCCACACGCCACGGCCTCATCAAGCTGGCGCAGGCTTTCGGGGGCCGCGCGGAAACGGTCGCGCCGGTGCACCAGCCGCACGCTGCGCGCGATATCACGAAGCGACAGCGCCCAGTCCACCGCTGAATCCCCGCCACCGGCGATCAGGACATCCCTGTCCGCAAAATCGGCGCGACGGCGGACGAAATACTGCACGCCGCCCGTGCGCTCGAATGCCTCCAGCCCTTCCAGCGGGGGGCGGTTGGGGCCAAACGCGCCAGCACCCGCCGCGATGATGACGGCGTGCGCATGGATGACATCACCCTGCGTGGTGCCAAGGCGGAAGGCGCCGCGTGTTCCCTCCAGGCTTTCCACCCGGCGGCCGAGCAGGCGGGGCACGTCAAAGGGGGCGATCTGGCGGTCAAGGGCCTCGATCAGCGCGCCGCCTTCGATCGCGGGGTGGGCGGGAATGTCATAGATCGGTTTTTCGGGATACAGGGCGGCGCACTGGCCCCCGATTTCGTCAAGCGCGTCGATCAGCACGCATGACAGCTTGAGCATGCCACATTCAAAAGCGGCAAACAGCCCGGCAGGGCCCGCGCCGATAATGGCGACATCGACGGTAAGGGGGGAAGATGGCGTGGTCATGTCCGGCTCTGGTGTCCCGTAATCCATGGTCTGGTCAAAGGCATAGGCTGCATGCGGTTTTGCGTTGTTGTCCGCATCGGTGCAAGCCTCAAGCGTGCCCATGCCGTCGCCCCTTGTGCGCGCATGCCCGGTGGGGGCACAATCATTGCATGAAATACAACCACGTAAGGGCCGGGAATCATGACGGGCATGCGTGACATTCCCCTGCCTGACGAACAGGCCACGGCAGCCCTTGGCCGCATGCTGGCGGCCCATCTGCACGCGGGCGACGCCGTGCTGCTGGAGGGGGATCTGGGCGCGGGCAAGACCACGCTTGCCCGCGCGCTGCTGCGCGCGTTGTGCGGGGATGCGACAATGGAGGTGCCCAGCCCGTCCTATACGCTGGTACAGGTCTATGAGGCCGCCGGGACCGAAATCTCGCATTTCGACCTGTGGCGTCTTGATGGTCCCGATGCGTTGCATGAACTGGGATGGGACGATGCGTGTGAAGGCGTCGTCCTTGTCGAATGGCCGGACCGTCTGGGCGCGCTGAAGCCTGATGGCGCGCTGCACATCCATCTGCTGCATGATGGAGCAGGCGGGCGCATCGCGCGGCTGGGCGGATGGGACGGGCGGCTTGCATCGCTGGAAGCCCCACGGACAGGAGAGGCATCATGAGCGTGAACATTCCGGCCACCGCCATGGTCTTTGCCGCCGGTATGGGCCGGCGGATGCGACCGCTGAGCGAATCGGTCCCCAAGCCGCTGTTGCGGGTGGGCGGACAGCCGATTCTCGATCATACGCTTGACCGGCTGGAAAACGCAGGTGTGAAGCAGGTGGTGGTCAACGCCCACTGGCAGCCCGATGCGATCCACAGGGCGCTGGCGGATCGCGCGGCCAGTGGCCGTGGCCCGCTGACGGTCGAACAGCCTGAACCCACCTTGCTGGAAACCGGGGGAAGTGCTGCCGCCGCCCTGCGTGCGGGGCGGCTGGGGCCGGATGCGTTTTACCTGATCAATGGCGATGTCATGTGGCTTAACGGCCCGGTTCCCGCCCTGCGGCGGCTGGCAGCGGCGTTCGATCCCGACACGATGGACGCCATGCTGCTGCTGGGCGCGATGACGCGCGCGGTGGGTGAAGTGGGGCATGGAGATTTCGCGGTTGATGCGCATGGCAGGCCGCGCCGCCCCCGCGCGGGCGAGATCACGCCTTACGTCTTTACTGGCATGCAGATTGTCTCCCCCCGCCTGTTTGCGCAGGCGCCCGAAGGCGGATTCAGCATGAACCATCTGTGGGATCGTGCCATTGACGCAGGCAGGCTGGGCGTGATCGTGCATGATTCGCTGTGGTTTCACCTGTCCCGCCCCGATGATATTGCCGCTGCGGAACGCGCGCTGCATTCCGTATTCAACCCGGATGTGGATAACGACATATGAGCGCACGCGCCGCAGCCCCCGTGCGGGGCCGGGTGGCGGTCGTGCCGCCGCATGTGCCGTTTGTCGATCAGATTGCCGCGCGCTGGCTGGAGCAGGCCGGTCATGATCCGCAGGCATGCGGCAATGGCCTGATCCTGCTGCCCAGCCGCCGCGCGGGCCGTGCCCTGACCGAAGCCTTCGTGCGGCAGGTTGATGGCCGTCCCATCCTGCTGCCGCGCATCGCGCCGATCGGCGCGCTGGACGAGGCGTCGCTTGTCCTGTCCGGCCAGAACGCGCTGGACCTGCCGCCCGCCGTTGACCCCATGCGTCGCCTGGCTACGCTGACCCTGCTGGTGATGCAGGCGGGCAAGGCGTTTGGTGATGTGCAGGGTGTGGATCAGGCATGGCCACTGGCCCGTGCGCTGGCCGAACTGATGGACGAGGCGGAATGGGCCGAATGTGACCTGTGCGAACGCCTGCCCCACGCGGCGGAGGGAGATTTCGCGCAGCACTGGCACCAGACGCTGCAGTTCCTGTCCATTGTCACCAGTGTCTGGCCCGCATGGCTGGCGGAACAGGGGGTCATGAACCCCGTCGCCCGCCAGACCGCCCTGCTGCACGCGCAGGCCGCGCGGTGGCGTGATTCTCCGCCGCCAGCGGGTTATCCCGTCTGGGCTGCCGGTTTTTCCGATGCCGTGCCGTCCACCATCGTCATGTTGCGTGCGGTGCTGGACCAGCCTGACGGCATGCTGATCCTGCCGGGTGTGGACATGGAATGTGACGACGCCATCTGGCGGCACCTTCCGCCCGACCACCCGCAGGCGGGAACTGCCCATATGCTGGCGCAACTGGGGGTGGAGCGTGCCGGTATGGAAATATGGTCCAGTCTGCCGCATGACTGCGTGGCCAGCAGTCCGGTTTCCCGCGCCAGTCTGCTGTCGCGCGCCCTGCTGCCCGCCCATGCGCTGGAACGCTGGCGCGAACGCGACGTGCCGGTGGAAGCGGACGGCCTGTCCATCCTGCGCAGCGCCGACCAGCAGGAGGAAGCCGCCGCCATCGCCATGGTCCTGCGTCAGGTGCTTGAACGGCCCGGCAGGCGCGCAGCCCTTGTCACGCCCGATCGCGCACTGGCCGGACGTGTGGCGACAGAACTGGTCCGCTGGGGCGTGGTGGCGGATGACAGCGCGGGTGAAAGCATGCTCACCGTGCCCCAGACCGCCTTCCTGCGGCTGATCGTGCAGGCGGTGGATGGCGGCCTGTCGCCGGTGGCGCTGCTGTCGGCCATCAAGCATCCGCTGGCGGCCTGCGGGCTTTCGCCGGGAACATGCCGCGCCAGCGCCCGCCAGCTTGAACGCCTCGTGCTGCGTGGCCCGGCCCCGCCGCCGGGGATTGCCGGACTGCGCAGCGCGCTCCAGCGCGCGACGGAAGACCCGCATGGCGCACTGGCCGACGCGCCGGATGCGCCGGAAGAAATCAGCGCCTTCATCAACCGGCTGGAAACGGTGTTCGGCCCGCTTCTGGCCCTGCCGCGCGATACCATGGTGCCGGTATCCGTGCTGCTTGCGGCACTGGTCGAAACCGCGCAGGCCCTTGCCGCGACCGATACGGTGGATGGCGCCGAACGGCTGTGGGCGGGGGAGGAAGGCAACGCGCTGGGCCAGCATATGAGTGCGCTGCTGGCATGGTGCGACGTGCTGCCCGATTCCCGGCTTGGCGCGCTGGACGGGCTGCTGGCGTCATCGCTGGCGGGCATGACGGTGCACGGGCGTCGGGCAGTGCGTGGGCGCGACGGGATGGCGGCGCATCCGCGTGTGTTCATATGGGGCCTGCTGGAAGCGCGGTTGCAGACGGCGGACACCATCGTCCTCGGCGGTCTGGTGGAAACCGTCTGGCCACCTGCGACCGATCCCGGACCGTGGATGAGCCGCCCGATGCGCACCCGCGTCGGCCTGCCCAGCCCGGAATGGGGGATTGGTCAGGCGGCGCGGGATTTCGTGTCCTGCGCGTGTGCCGCAGGGCAGGTCGTGCTGTCGGTCGCGGCCCGGCGGCAGGGCGCGCCAACCGTGCCCGCACGGTGGCTGGTGCGGCTTGACGCCTATCTGGCGGGGCATGGGCGCAGCCTGCCCGTACATCCGGCGCTGCGCTGGCTGGACAGTCTGGACCGGCCGGAAGGGGGCGTGGCGACCCCCGTTTCCCCGCCACGGCCCTGCCCGCCCGTTGGCCTGCGCCCCCGCAGCCTGTCGGTGACGGAAATCGAGACATGGATGCGCGATCCCTACGCCATCTACGCGCGTCGCATCCTGCGCCTGCGCAGGCTTGCGGATCTGGAAGAACTGGCTGATGCCGCCGATTATGGCCAGATCGTGCATGCGGCGCTGGAACGCTGGTTCCGCGCCCATCCATCCGACTGGCCCGCAGGCGGGGCGGAACGGATGCAGGCGGTTTTTGCCGAGGTGCTGCGCGAGGCCGGGCTGCGTCCCGCCCTTGCCGCGTGGTGGGCGCCCCGGCTGGACCGTATCGCCGCATGGTGCGCCCGGACGGAGGAAGCGCGTCGCGCCACCGGCACGCCCCGCACGGTCCTGACGGAACTGAGCGGCCGGATGCGGCTGGAAGACCTGCCCGGTGGTCCGTTTATCCTGCGTGGCCGCGCGGACCGGATCGACCTGCATGATGGGGATGGGGGGCTTAGCCTGTTCGATTACAAGACCGGCACCCTGCCCCTGCGGCGTAGCGTGGTGGAAGGCTGGCAGTCCCAGCTTGTTCTGGAAGCGGCGATGATCGAATGCGGCGGATTCCCTCCCCCGGTTGCGGGTAGCGTATCGGAACTGGTGTACTGGCGGCTGACGGGGGGCCACGTCCCGGCGCAGGTGCTTGATGTCGCGCGGGGGGAGGAACTGGCGGAACTGATCGCCAGTTGCCGCGCGGGGCTGCGTGCGCTGGTCAGTGCCTATGACAATCCCGACCAGCCTTACCTGTCCCATCCCTTTCCGGGGGAAGAACCGCGCTTCGCTGATTACGCGCATCTGGCGCGGGTTGCGGAATGGAGCGCCGCGCGTGAGGAGAATGGCGGATGAACAGACCCATTCTGCCCCATGACAGCACGGCGGATGCCATCGGCATCGCCAACCGCAGCCAGACACTGGCATCCGACCCGCAGGCTTCGGTATTCGTCTCCGCCTCGGCAGGAAGTGGCAAGACCAAGCTGCTGATCGACCGCCTGCTGCGCCTTATGCTGCCGCGCATCGTGCCGGATCGTGACGGCACGCCGACCCGCGTGCCCGGTAGCGATCCCGCCCGCATCCTGTGCCTGACCTTTACCAAGGCGGCGGCGGCGGAAATGTCCATCCGCCTGCAGAACCGGCTGGGACAGTGGGTCATGCTGCCCGATGAGGCGCTGGATACCGAACTGGCCCGCCTGTCGGTGCCGACGGGCGAGGAAAGCCGCCGTGTCGCGCGCGAACTGTTCGCCCGGGTGCTGGACCTGCCCGGCGGGATGCGCATTGGCACCATCCATGCGTTCTGCCAGTCGCTGCTGAGGCGCTTTCCCGTCGAGGCCGCCATCAGCCCGCATTTCACCCTGATCGAGGAAACCGATGCCCGCCTGGCCCAGCGCGCGGCGGTGGAGGATATCGTGGGGCGCGGCGGCGCGGCGGTCAGCCTGCTGGCGGGGCAGATCGGGGTGGGGGAATTCACCACGCTGATCGCAAGCCTGCAGGCCCAGTCCCGCCGTATCCTGCCACTGGCGCGCCAGTGGGTGGACGACCGCGGCAGCGTGGAAGCGGCGTTGATGCGGATGATGGGCCTGAGCGGACGCAGCGCGGATGAAGTGCTGCACGCCGCCTGCGCCACCATTCCCGATGAGGAAGCCCTGCGCGATGGCCTGCGTTTTGTCGCCAGCGCGGGATCGCCCAAGGTCCGGGTGCAGGCTGAAGCCATGCTGGCATGGCTGGGCAGTGATACGGCGGCGCGGGCGGCGGAGTGGACCGTATGGCGGCAGGCGCTTCTGACGCGCGAAGGTGCGCCGCGCAAGCGTGGTGGCCTGAACCCCAAAATCGACGCGGCGCGTGAAGGGCTGGCTGACATCCTGCTGGCGGAAGCGGACCGGGTGATCGGGGTTGATGCACAGCTTCGCGCCCTGACGGTCTTTGAACTGACCTGCGCGCTATTGTCTATCGCCCAGCCCGTGCTGGAACGCTACGCCACGCGCAAGAGCGCACAGGGCATGGTCGATTATGATGACCTGATCGACCGCACGCTGGACCTGCTGCGCGATCCGGGTGCCGCGTGGGTGCTGTACAAGCTTGATGGCGGCATTGACCACCTGCTGCTTGATGAGGTGCAGGACACATCCCCCGACCAGTGGGCCATAGCCGGTGGCCTGACATCCGAATTCTTCGCAGGCGAAGGCACGCGGGATGAAAACGGGTGCCCCCGCACCATTTTCGCGGTGGGCGATTACAAGCAGTCGATCTATTCCTTTCAGGGTGCTGATCCCGAAGCCTTCCGCGCATGGCGGCAGCGTTTCCGCGACCGCGCGCAGGCAGCGGAAGCCACATGGCGCGAACCGGCGCTGACGGTCTCCTTCCGCTCCACAGCCCCCGTTCTGCAACTGGTGGACAGTGTATTCGCCAATCCCGCCGCAGCACGTGGCGTGGTGGAACCGGATGGCTCCGTCCCCGCCCATGTCACCGCACGTCCGGGGCAGGGGGGGCGGGTGGAAATCTGGCCGCCCGTGCCCGTCGTGGTGGATGAGACGGATGTAAGCCCGTGGATGGCCCCGCGCGACAATGCCGGACAGTCCACGGCGCAGCAGCGGCTGGCGGATACGCTGGCGGCATGGATCGCAGCAGAACTGCGGCGCGTCCCTCCGCCGGGTGAAACCCCGCTGGCACCAGGGGATGTGCTGATCCTCGTGCCGCGCCGTTCCGCGTTCGCGCGTGCGCTGATCCGTGCGCTCAAGAGCAATGACGTGCCCGTGGCGACGCTGGTGCGCACCGTGCTGACGGACCAGCTTGCGGTGCAGGATCTGATGGCGTTGTGCGCGGCTCTTCTGCTGCCACAGGATGACCTGACCCTTGCCTGCGTCCTGACATCGCCGCTGGGTGGTCTGGATGACAGGTCGCTCATGGATCTGGCAACCGGGCGTGATGGACAGCCGCTATGGGCCGTGCTGCGCGCCTGCCACGCTGAGCGGCCCGACTGGTCGGCTGCATGGCATTGCCTCAATACCCTGTTCCGGCAGGTTGATTACGCAACGCCGTATCAGTTGCTGGCCGAAGCGCTTGGCCCGCTGGGCGGTCGTGCGCGTCTGCTGGCCCGTCTTGGCCCGGAAGCGGTGGAGCCGGTTGACGAACTGCTGTCGGCGGCGCTCCGTTTCGAGGAAACGCACGCCATTTCCCTGCAGGGGTTCCTGCACTGGCTCAATGCGTCGGATGAAACCGTGCGCCATGAACCCGATGCCTCGGCCAACATGGTCCGTGTCATGACCGCGCACGGGGCGAAGGGATTGCAGGCGCGTCTTGTGGTCCTGCCCGATACGGTCGCGACCCCGCGTTCCGATACCGCCATCCTGTGGGAACGCGACCGGGCGACCAAACTGGACATACCGATATGGGTGCCCCGGCGGGAACTGGTTACGGACACGACCGCCAGTCTGCAGGAAAAGATCAGGCTGGCCGCGGCGGAAGAATATAACCGCCTGCTATATGTCGCGCTGACCCGCGCCAGCGACCGGCTGGTGGTGTGTGGGTGGGAACCGCGCCGGGGCATACCCGATGGCTGTTGGTACGACCTGTGCCGTCAGGGCTTTACAGGTGCGGCGGCCACGGTCCAGCCCTTCGATCTGGGTTGGGAGGGTGACAGTCTGGTGCTGGAGGAGGCACGGGCCATTTCACCCGCTCCCACGCCGCAGCTAGGGCATGGCACGGACAGCAGGGTAATGGCCCCTGACGTGACCCTGCCGGACTGGATGGGTCATGCCCCGCGCTGGCAGCCCGTCATGCCGGTGGTGGAGGGACCGCTTGCCCGTCCGCTGGCCCCCAGCCGCCCCGATGATATCGGCCTTGGCCCGCAGCCTGCCGTGCGTTCGCCGCTGCTGTCGGCGGACATGGTCCGCGACCGCGCCGATACGGCCACCCGGCGGGCCCGTGCCCTGCAACGGGGGCAACTGGTGCATGCGTTGCTGCAGTACCTGCCTGATTGTCCCCCGGACCAGCGGGCGGAGCTGGCGCATGCATGGCTTTCCCGCCCGGCGGCGGGTCTGGAGCCTGCGCTGTGCGATGAACTGGTGACACAGGTTCTGGCGGTCATGGACCGTCCCGATCTGGCCGCCCTGTTCGCGCCCGGCAGTCGTGCCGAGCAGCCGCTGGCCGGTATCGTGGGGCAGCAGGTCATTGTGGGGCAGGTGGACCGTATGGCGGTCAGCGGGGGCAGGGTCACGGTCTGTGATTTCAAGACCAACCGCCACCCACCGGCGGAAGTCGGGCAGACCCCGGTGCTCTACCTGCGGCAGATGGCGGCCTATCGTGCGCTGCTGCGGGGTGTCTATCCGGGTCAGGAGGTCGTATGCGCGCTGGTCTGGACGGAAGGGGTGCGCGTTGACATCCTGCCTTCCGCCCTGCTGGACCAGAACGCGCCGGATGGGCCGTCGCGCACAAAGGGTGGAGCGCAGTCTTGACCGCGTGCGCGGGTGTGGCCATGTCAGTAGGATCAAGGGGGTGGCTTCATGCCACCGCAAAGGAGAAATAAGTGATGAGCGAAAACACGATTGCCGTCAGCGATGACCAGTTCAAGAAGCTTGTTCTGGAATCCAAGGAACCCGTTCTGGTCGATTTCTGGGCGGAATGGTGCGGGCCGTGCAAGATGATCGCCCCCGCGCTGGATGAAATCGGGGCGGAAGGCAAGGGCAAGCTGACCGTGGCCAAGGTCAACATTGATGAAAATCCCCGCACGCCCAACGATTACGCCGTGCGTGGCATCCCGACCCTGATCCTGTTCAAGAATGGTGCGCCGGTAGCGACCCAGACGGGTGCGATGCCCAAGAGCCAGCTCAAGGCATGGGTGCAGAGCAACATCGGCTGAGCCGATGGGATGTGGCCTGCGTCCCTAGCGGGCGCGGGCTACGTCCGTCCATGTTGTGGGTGTGGCGCCCGCATGCGCCAGTCCCGAACGGAAACCCGGCGCGCAGAGCGTGCGGAATTCCGCTTCATGCTCATAGGTGGGCATGAGTTTCTGAAGCAGTTTATTCTTTGCCGTGGCCGGGTGGAAATAGATTTCCGACAGGCCATCGGGCAGGTGCGCGGCAAGGGCCGAGACACGGTCGGTGGTCATGTGACCACTCCATGCCAGTCCGAAGCACCAGTCATTCGTGACCATGCCCGCCTTGTGTAGCTGGTGGCGCAGCAGACCCGTCCAGCGGCGCAGCGCGGCATCACCCAGCGTGTCGGTATAGGTTCCGGCGGCATACAGGGGCTTGGGTGGTTCCAGTGGCACGCGCACCGCGCGCAGCCCGTAACGCAATCCGCTTTCAATCAGGTAATGCCCCACGGTGGGATGCAGGTGCATGTGCTTGTGGGCATTGGCATGGTCCAACGCGAGTCCCGTTGCAGCAAAGGCGCGGAACTGGGCTTCGATCTCGGCGGCGAGTTCGCGGCGCACGGCGGGACGGAAAAAATACTCCACACCCAGCTTCAACTGGTCGGAGGGGAACTGCCCGTCCTGCGGCACCAGCAGCGGAATGTCGGCAGGGGGCAGGGTGGCCGGTCCCTCGATTGCAACCAGATGCAGCCCCACGCGCAGGTCCGGCAGTTTTTTGGCCCGGCGCACGGCGTCGGCTGCGGCGGGGCCGGACACCATGAGACTCGCGGTCGACAGCAGCCCGTCCCGATGGGCGATCTCGATCGCCTCGTTGACTTCTTCGGACAGGCCGAAATCATCGGCGGATATGATGACGCGCTTCATGGTGGAAAACCGGGTGGCTTGAAAAAAGAAATGCCGGAACCCGAAGGTCCCGGCATGGGATGACGCAGACTGGCCGGATCAGGCGGCGCGGCGTTCGCGCAGGAACTGGAAGAACTCCACCCCTTCGCGCAGGCGGCGCTTCATCATCTGCGGGCTGCGGACCATCTCGTTCAGGATCGACATAATCTTGGGCGCACGGAAATAGAACTTCCGGTAGAATTCTTCCACGCTCTGGAAGATTTCGGTGTGCGACAGGTGCGGGTAGTGCAGCGGTGCGATCTGCACGCCGTTATCGTCGATCAGTTCGGCGTTCTTTTCATCCAGCCAGCCGTTCTCGGTCGCCTGCTGGTGCAGGAACGTGCCGGGATAGGGCGCCGCGAGCGAGACCTGCAGTGTGTGCGGGTTGATCTCGGTGGCGAAGCGGATGGTTTCCTGAATGGTTTCCTTCGTCTCGCCCGGCAGGCCGAGGATGAAGGTGCCATGGATCTTGATGCCGAGCTCGTGGCAGTTCTTGGTGAACTCACGCGCCGTTTCGACGCGCATGCCCTTCTTGATGTTGTGCAGGATCTGCTGGTTGCCGCTTTCGTAACCGACCAGCAGCAGGCGCAGGCCGTTGGCCTTGAGCACTTCCAGCGTCTTGCGGGGCACATTGGCCTTGGCGTTGCACGACCACGTCACACCCAGCTTGCCCAGTTCCTTGGCGATCGCTTCCGCACGCGGCAGGTCATCGGTGAAGGTGTCGTCGTCGAAGAAGAATTCCTTCACCTGCGGGAAATACTGCTTCGCCAGACGGATTTCCGCCGCCACATGCTCGGGGCTGCGGGTGCGGTAGTGGTGGCCACCCACTGTCTGCGGCCACAGGCAGAAGGTGCAGCGCGACTTGCAGCCACGGCCCGTATAGATCGAAATATACGGGTGCATCAGGTAACCGATGAAGTAATCTTCAATCTTCAGGTCACGCTTGTACACTTCGGTCACGAACGGCAGGCTGTCCATGTCCTCGATCATCGCGCGGTCGCGGTTATGGACGATCTTGCCATCAGCATCGCGCCAGGAGATGCCATCGACATCCTTCCAGTCGCGGCCTTCCGCCATTTCCTTGATGGTGAAGTCGAATTCGTTGCGCGCCACGAAGTCGACCGGCGGGGCGTTGAGCAGGCTTTCTTCCGGCTGGACGGCAACCTTGGCGCCAACCATGCCGATCTTCACCTTCGGGTTCGCGTCCTTGAGCATCTGGGCTACGCGCACATCCGACGCAAAGGACGGGGTGGAGGTGTGCATGATGACCAGGTCACGGTTGCGCACGTCTTCCAGAATGGGCTCCATGCCCATGCGCGCGGGCGGTGCGTCAATCAGGCGGCTGCCCTCGACCATGGCGGCGGGCTGCGCCAGCCATGTCGGATACCAGAACGACTTGATTTCCCGCTTGGCCTGATAGCGGGAACCGGCTCCACCATCGAATCCATCAAACGAAGGCGGCTGGAGAAAGAGGGTCTTCATCATGCTACGCGTATCCTCGGGTTCTGGCGGGGAACGGGGTTCCCTTAATACCCGTTCTTATTAACGACAGGGTTGGTATCTTACGGCAGTCTGGCCTGCCGGCGGGGGGTCAGTCACCGGGGGAAGCCGGCTGGGATCGTGGTGTCATAACCGAATGTGGCGTGACATGCATCGTCTGTCCGCGCCAGGCAACCCGTGTGCCTGTAACGCTGCCAACCATCACGGCGGCCGAGATCCAGTCCCGCAGGGGCAGCAGCAGTAACGGCAGCAGGCTGCGTTGCGCCAGCGTCCGGTCCAGGATGAAGGAACATACTGCCCGCCATCCCCACACACCAAGGAAGAAAAACCATGTCCAGGACGCATGTGGCGCCAGTACCATGGCGACAGTGGCCCAGAACAGGGGAAGCTGGATGGCCGATGCGGCGTAGCCCACCGGTTCCAGTGTCTTGACGGTCCGGCCCCAGCGCAGTTCATGCGCCAGCACCTCCCGCATCGAGGTCTCGCCCACCGTCGTCCATGTCATGCACGCGGCGATGGCGATATCCTTGCCCTGTTCACGGACATAGCGGCCCAGGATCGCATCATCGGCCACATGCGGCACGAGGGCGGCAAGGCCACCGATCTTCTCCAGCATGGACCGCCGCAGCGCCATGGTCGCACCAAGACAGTCCTGCCGCCCGAGATAGCGCGACAGCATCACGCCGGGCAGGAAGTTGTGGTTGATCTGGCACGCGGCCAGCAGGCGCGGCACGCTGGATGATGCCGGAAGCCCGGCATACAGCGTGGTGACCAGCCCTACATCGGGCGGCACCAGCGCGCCGACCACGTGACGCAGGTAGTCGGGGGCGACGTGGATATCCGAATCGGAAATGACCAGCACATCATGTTCCACGCAGGTCATGATGTTGATCAGGTTGCCGATCTTGCGGTTGACGCCATGGAAGGTGGGATCGATCACCAGTTTCATGGGCACGTCCGGATGGCGTTCCATCAGGCGGCGCACGATCGGTATGGCGGCATCGTTTTCGTCCTGCACGCCAAAGACGATCTGCATGTGCGGATAGTCCTGCGTACAGAAGCTTTCAAGCGCCTCCTCCAGCAGCGGTTCGTCGCCGTGGAGGGGCTTGAGCACGGAGACCGGTGGCATGGGCACCGACCGGTCCACCCGTTTTTCCTGCCAGCGGAAACGCGAGACCAGAAAAGTGCCTAGCGCTGCCTGCATGCACCCGGCGGCCGCAATGGTTGCGGCCAGTCCGGCGGGTGAAACAAGAGCGTTGAAAACAGACATTATCTTTCCGGCAAGGTCCCGCGTATGGAGCGAATCAGAAAACGGTATCGGAGAGTTGTGATATCACTCTTCCGAGAATCTCTGGATCTTCTTCTTTAACAGATCCGTCAGTTTCTGCACATTGCCACCCGCCAGCGCGGAACTGAAATCGGCGCGCTGGGCCGCGACCTGACTGATATGGGCGTTGAGCAGCACGTCAACGATCTGCCATCCCTTCGCACCGGAACGCATGACGTAGTTGATTTCCGTGCCGTTCGGGTCATCGGACGAGCCGATTCGTGTTATAACAATGCGCTCCCCATCCACGGGGGAAGCCGTCACGCCGGGATCGATGGTGAAGCGCGCGTCGCTGCCCGGCTTGAAGCTGGAGACGTAGCGGGCGATCGTGAACTGGCGGAACGTGGACAGCAGAAGCTGCTTCTGGTCATCGGGCAGCCCGGCATAGCGGGGGCCGACGGAGGAGGCGAGCACGGCCTGCATGTCATATGCGCGGTCGATGGCG
Organism: Komagataeibacter saccharivorans; assembly: GCF_003207825.1. Classification (GTDB taxonomy): domain Bacteria; phylum Pseudomonadota; class Alphaproteobacteria; order Acetobacterales; family Acetobacteraceae; genus Komagataeibacter; species Komagataeibacter saccharivorans. The sequence continues at coordinate 123,012 of NZ_NKTY01000007.1, forward strand.
GGGGCCAGTACCTGTGCGCGCTGTTCGAACGAACCGGCGCTCTTGGCCTGAATCCGGTCAAGCGCTGCATATAGCGACTTGATCGGTTCCTGCACCTGCGCGTCGGTCGCGCTGGCGGCATGGGCCACGTTGATGGGGAAGACGGCCGGAATGACGGGCGCCGCCATAAGCCCGGCGCAGAGCGCCAGCGAGGTGGTTTTCAGGACATATTTCATAATGTTCATGATTTCGGTCCGTTTGCTGTCTTTAGCAAGGGCTGCGTCATGCTGATTCCGACACCCAGCGCATCAAGGGCGGTATTGGTGATTGCCGCCGCATCCAGCCCTGCCTCGATATATTGCGCATCCTGCGTGTTGTGGTCGATGAAGCGGTCGGGCAGGGTCATGGGGCGGAAGCGGACACGGTCGAGCAGGCCGGTTTTCGCCAGATGCGTCATGACATAGGACCCGAAGCCACCGACCGATCCTTCCTCGATCGTGATCAGCACGGCGTGGTTGCGCGCAAGCTGTTCGATCAGGGCGGTATCCAGCGGCTTGGCGAAGCGGGCATCCGCCACCGTGGGCGACAGGCCCTGGGCTGCAAGCATGTCGGCGGCCTTCAGCGCCTCGGCCAGACGCGGGCCAAGCGACAGGATGGCGATGCCGCCCTGTTCCGGTCCGGACTGGCGGCTCATTTCCCGCACGATCCGGCCCCGCCCGATCTCGAGGATCTCGCCCGCCGCGGGCAGGTCGAGGCCCAGCCCGTTGCCACGCGGATAGCGCAGCCCGATCGGGCCTTCGTCAAACGCGACCGCGGTTGCGGTCATGTGCAGCAGTTCCAGTTCGGTGCTGGGCGCCATCAGCGTTATGCCCGGCAGGCAGCCCAGATAGGCGATGTCGAACGACCCCGCATGGGTCGCGCCATCGGCGCCCACCAGCCCCGCGCGGTCGATGGCGAAACGCACCGGCAGCTTCTGCAGCACCACGTCATGCATCACCTGATCATAGGCGCGCTGCAGGAAGGTGGAATAGATGGCG
>NZ_NKTY01000068.1 GCF_003207825.1 Komagataeibacter saccharivorans
TGGGCGTCAGTAAAGCGATCACTCTTCATCAGAATCTCCTCAATTCTTACGCTGAGAAAATTCTCATTCAAAAGTCACTCTTTTTATGGGGGGATTACCTGCAGCTTATATAAAGTTGTGCAGCGAGAGGAATATTCTCCGCATTTGCGAACAATCCATCTACCAAGAGAAAAATTACGAATTATAATGAGAGCAGAGCATGTGCGCGCCAATAAAAGAGTGATTGGGCCAGATGATCTCTGTCATGAGAGGCTTATTGCGACACTCACGTCTGTCACCCCGACGCTGGATGTGGTGCTCTGTGCTCCGATCACCTCAGCCAATCCGTCTGTCTCTACATTGATGGATATTGCGGCGCAGACATGATGCTGGCTCAGGAGATGATCCAGTCACTCAGCAAGTGTAAGGGCCGTGCCTTTGTGAAAGGCGATATGACTGGTTTTAAGGCTTTCTATTTCATATTGAGGGTGTTCTGCCGTCGCGTGATGCTGATAGCCGTTGACCAGAAAGGGCGCCGTATGAATGGCTTTGATCCGTCCACTGACGTATCCCGCTTCCGAGTTCCAAGATACGATGTCTCCGATCTGGAAAGTTTGTGACGGCATGGAAAACTCCGTATCCAATGTGAACCTCGCAGGGGAAGCAAGATCATCTTCTTGTCATCCATTCTACACCATTGGGCATTCCACGCTTGCGCTATCTGATTTTATCGCGCTTTTGCGTCATTATGGCGTGACACTGATCGCGGATGTGAGGGCTTTTCCGTATTCCCGGCGTAATCGAGACTATGATGGCACCAGTCTCCAGCCGGAACTGGCGGCACAGGGGATCGGATATAGTCATTTTCCAGAGCTTGGTGGACGACGGCCACGGTCGAAGACGATGCCTGCGGAGACCAACGCATTCTGGCGTGTCCAGAGTTTTCATAATTATGCGGATTATGCGCTTGGAGAAGATTTTCACCGAGGTCTTGCCCGGCTTATCGAGGCGGGACAGCAGGCAACTGTTGCGATCATGTGCGCGGAGGTGCTCTGGTGGCGCTGTCACAGGCGCATCGTTACTGACTATCTTCTGGCCCACGGGGTGACAGTCTTTCATATTCTGTCCATGACGGATGCCGTTCCCGCGCACCTTACTGAATCTGCGATTATTGATAGTAGCCGTCATATTACTTACCCACAAATAAACACTTCCAGAGGCTGAAGGTAAAATGTAGGCATAAAAACAAACGATCTCGAAAAATTGGTAATCCCCCCATTTTTAGTGGGGCATTGAATGAGAATTCAGGCAGCTGTTTTTAGTTTCTGGGCGGGGGTTAGCCCGCTGTTCCCCATGTTGGGTCTGTCATGGTTATATGTCCAGAGCCATTGTGTTGCGACCTCCTGCACGTCCTGAATGCTTTCAAACAAATACTGCTCCAGCCATTCCTGCCGGACAGTTCTGTTGTAGCGTTCAATATAGGCGTTCTGCTGCGGATTACCCGGTTGCGTATAGATCAGGGCAATCCCCTGTTTTTCGGCCCATGAAACCAACGTATGACTGACATATTCAGGGCCATTATCCATTCGGATGGCTTCTGGCCTGCCACGCCACTCCATAACCTGGAGGGTTCGAAAAACTCTCTGGTTATGAGGCCCTGTGTGTGATTCCATCGTTCATCTTACGATGAGGGATGGATGATGATGCAGCCCGGTTTTTTTGATGTTGAAGATCGCCTGGCTCGTCTGAGTGGGCTTGGTGACCAGCTCGAAGCATTTTCCCGGACTGTGGATTTTGAAGTATTCCGTCCTGACCTGGAGAAGGCTCTGGCCTATGCGGACGGGAGCAAAGGCGGCCGTCCGCCGTTTGATCCGGTGCTGATGTTCAAAATCCGTAAGCATCCGGCGGGAGACGCGGGCGTATTCAGGCGGCGATGGTATTGTGGACCTGCTGGTGGGCTTTCCAGTGCCAGGGCAGGAGTTCATGGAGGC
>NZ_NKTY01000102.1 GCF_003207825.1 Komagataeibacter saccharivorans
CGACATCCATGGCTACGGCGAAGCACACCCGCTGGTGCCCACAGGTCCCGACACCCGTGAGCCCCAGAACCGTCGCGTGGAAATCATCCTGCACTGATCCAGCGCAGGGCGACTACCGGAAAGGGGGCACTTCGGTGCCCCCTTTTTTTATTTCTAAACGTTTCTTTATCTTCAGTAGGCTATCGTAACTTTGTGTCCATTTTGCCACAAAATACTCTAAATCTTTTATTACAAGATTGTGCCTGCTTTGATACAGCCCATATAATTAGTTGTTATTAAACAGAAAAAACACTTGCATATGCATGCGTCGCTATGGTGTCACCTTTCTGCCGCGTCTGGATAACAGACAGAATGAAACCACCTGAAGCACACTGTGTTTGATCTGGTGAAATCGATTAATCTTCGCATCACGCGAAAGATGTGGTTTACAAAGAAGTAATAACATGAGGAAGGATGATCATATGCGTCTCCGCTCTGCTCTGCTGGCGACCAGCCTGCTGGCAGCGACACCGTTCGCAGCCAAGGCCACGACCATCACCGGCCCGTATGTCGATATCGGCGGTGGCTACAACCTGACCCAGACCCAG
>NZ_NKTY01000008.1 GCF_003207825.1 Komagataeibacter saccharivorans
CAGATGGCCAACAGCAACGCCGTCAGAAGGGCGGCATAACAACAACCAGGTATAGCTTATCAAGCCCGCAAAACTGTCCGAACGGACGGGTCCACCTCTTGATATCGTCGCGCCGATGGTCGGCATAGACGAACGTCAAATAGTAAGACCGGGCGTCGTTCGAAGGATCGCCATTAAACATTTTGTCCCATTCCAGCAGGTCGCGCCGCAGCGGCGATCCGACATCGCCGCTGCGGGTCCAGACCGCCGACACACAGGTCGAAACACGCTCAACGCGCACAATCAACCGCCCATTGAGAAACGCCTTTCCATCGAGCTCCTCGTTGAACATCGTATTACCGTTGTAAGACTGCTCTTCTAAAGACTCCGGTTTGGCGCCCGCGTGTGCGGTGCCGCCGATACAGACAGCGCAAATCAGGCTCAGGATAGCGCGGATCATCAATATCGTTCTTCCAGCATAAGTGTAGCCTCGTCGTGGCGTCTCTTGACCAGACCGTTCATCATCTTGCCTTTCGAGCGCACCTGCTCCTCGATGATCCTGACGGCCTTGCGTTTGTCGCCGGTGTTAATAGCAGCACGGACACCCGGCCAACCTCTTCCTGGATTGTAGACGAACGAAACGAAGGCGTCGAACTCGTTTTGTGTCAGGTAGACATGGGTACCCCGACGAACGATCGCCTCTCATAACCAGACCCACGCGTTACGCCGGAGACCAAAGTCCGATATCAGGCAAATAAGAGCGACATAAATCGTCCGCCATGAAGGCGATCACCGCCTGTCTGCTTGATGTTCACTGAACAGACAGGCAGGTAAGGGGGGTAAGCGGATGGTCTGTTTCTGGAACGCCAACACATGGAAACAGACATTTCTGTATTCCATGTTGGTGAATTCCCGGCTCCTACCCGTCGCGGTCAATCTCTCTTCCCGCCCGCACCTCGGGGTCATTTTCAAAGGTATGCAGAACGGCTGACCAAAATGCCCGCAGGCTTGGAAAGCTGCCCCAGTTAGGTGGTTCTTCAATATCCGCCGTGGGGTCCATACCGAGCACAGCCCAACTGACGCGATCGAGGTCCATATCGCTATAGGCCAGTAACGTCCTTAATTCGTTGACTGTCTGCTGCTTGAACGGCAGGCGATGCATGCGCGGCGCATCTTCAATGACCTCGAACAGTGTATCGCCAAAGAGCTCAGGATCCTCGCCAAACGAGCTCGCGCCCAGATTAGAGAGACGCGGAAACAGGTCGAGAATATCATATTTAGTCAAGTTTAACAGTTTGGACATAGTAGATCATTCCATTGTGTTCTTTTTTGACAATTGTAACTTGAATGCGCCGCGCAGTCTTGCGCTGCCGATTGGCCCTCTCGATGACGACAGTTCCTCCCCCTGAGGTGTGTCCTTCAAGGAGGATTGCATTCCCATCTCTGGCGTTTTTGAGCCAGCCATCAATCCTGGAGCTGTTATCCTTGAGCACTTTGTGAATAGCACGTTCGGCTTCTTCCTTCGACGTGAAGAATGAAACAACAGGACGTTTATCCTTTGTGAACCGGCGGTCGATATATGCCTCTGTCGGGTCGACGTGCTTGAGCAAGACATGGCCGCCTCCCTTTTTACGGTCATGTAACGGCGCTTCATGATGGTCGAGATTGAGCCGCTTCTGTCGATGGGATGGAAATGGTTTGACCTGACGCTTTTGAACGACAATTCATCAAAAGCATTTTCGGGCTACCACATGGTGATAAACCTTGCGTGATAATAACGCGGCACGTTGATCTTCACACCACCTATTGCGCCCCGAATGCCTGCACATGGGCACCGCTATCCCTTTGGGCGAGCCCCTGCCCTGTTCCCACCGCGCATTGACACAATACGGACAAATATAGTCACGATAGGGAGAGCGTCCCAAACAGGTCGCCCCCGCCAGGAGCATACCTGACCTGAGAACAGTTCCCAATCCTTCGGTCGCCAACAACGATGACTGGCGCAGCAGCCATAAAGGACATGACGATATGAGCCCCTATCGCACCATCAACCCGGCTACCGGCAAGACGGAAAAGGTCTTTGACCTTCATGACGACAAGACGATGCACGCGAAACTGTCCACCGCCCATCAGTTGTGGGAAAGCGACTGGCGGCACCGTTCCATCGCGCAGCGCAAGGCAGTCATGCTCAAAGCTGCGGAAATCCTGCGCAAGGACAAGGAGAAGCACGCCCGCCTGATTTCCATCGAAATGGGTAAGATTCTGCCCGAAGCCATCGGGGAAATCGAGCTTTCGGCTGATATCCTCGCCTACTACGCGCAAAAGGCTGAAACCTTCCTGGCACCACGTGAACTGCCGGTATCCCGGGGACACGCCATCGTCACTAACGAACCGCTGGGCATCATCTATTGCGTGGAACCCTGGAACTTCCCCTATTATCAGTTAGCCCGCGTCGCGGCCCCCAACCTGATGGCGGGTAATGTCGTAATGGTCAAACACGCGCCCAGCGTGCCACAATGCGCGGTGGCGTTTGAAGAACTGTTCCGTGAAGCAGGCGCACCCGAAGGTGCCTATACCAATCTGTTCATTACCAATGACCAGTCGGAAAAGCTGATCGACTGCCCCGAGGTACGCGGCGTCGCCCTGACCGGAAGTGAACGCGCCGGTAGCGCCGTTGCATCTCAGGCGGGCCGTGCGCTGAAGAAAAGTACGATGGAATTGGGCGGATCGGACGCGTTCATCGTGCTGGATGATGCCGATCTGGATAAAGTCGTGCCGCTGGCCATCAGTGGGCGCATGTCCAATAACGGTCAGGTCTGCACCGCCGCCAAGCGGATGATCGTACATAAGTCGCTGGTTGAGGAATTCACGTCACGTCTGAAAACGGCTGTGAACGAATTCGAGTATGGCGACCCGCTGGAACAGGGTGTCAGCCATGGACCGATGAGCAGTCAGGCCGCCATGGAACGGGCCATTTCACAGGTGGAAAAAGCCGTATCCCACGGGGCCGAACTGGTTGTGGGCGGCAAGAAGATCGACCGCGAAGGTTTTTTCATGAAGGCCGCGATCCTGACCAGCATCACCAGAGACAACCCCATTTTCTATGAGGAAATATTTGGGCCTGTCGCCATCATCCATTCCGTCGGGAGTGACGATGAGGCTGTCGCTCTGGCCAATGATTCACCATATGGCCTGGGTGGTTCCATCCAGACCAGCGATGTAGAGCGTGGCCGCCGCGTTGCGGCACGGATCGACACGGGCATGGTGTTCATCAACAACATTACCGGCACTGCGCCCGACCTGCCATTTGGCGGGATCAAGAACTCCGGTTATGGCCGTGAACTTTCCGAATTTGGTATTGAGGAATTCCTGAACCGCAAGCTGGTTCATACTCCCTGATCCTGCGTGAGGATTCCGCCCCCTGTCGCATGTCGGGGGCGGTTTTCCATATACCACTTTTATGTCGGACACATGCGACACCGCTGGAGTGGAGGGCATGCACCGCTACGGCGTTGACTGAAACGTCTTTCGTCCTTCTGAATCCAGTGCGGCAAAGTCTTCGTCGGATAGAGTGATGTCAGCGGCGGCGACGTTCTGCTCCAGATGTGCAACCTTCGATGTGCCGGGAATTGGCAGCATTACCGGACTGCGTTTCAGAACCCATGCCAGTGCGATCTGGCTGGGATGGGCACCGTATTTCCCTGCCATGGTGTCCAGAACTGAGCCCGGCTTCGCAAGGTCACCAGCCGCGAGCGGAAACCACGGAATGAACCCGATGTTCCGGGCGGCGCAATAATCGAGCACGTCCTCGCTGGTACGATCAACGAGATTATAACGGTTCTGGACGGTTGCTACGTTAAAGAATTTCGATGCAGCCTTGATGTCCTCAATGGATACTTCGCTCAATCCCGCATGACGGATCAGTTTCTGGTCAATAAAGGATCTGATCGCATCGAACTGCTCGTCCGCCGGGACCTTGGGATCAATCCGATGTAACTGCCACAGATCGATCTGCTCGACGCCGAGGTTGCGCAGGCTTTTATGCACCTGCTGAAGCAGATATTCCGGCCGCCCGACCGGCTTCCAGATATCCGGCCCCGAGCGGGTCAGGCCGCCTTTCGTGGCGATCACGATGCCCTTGGGATAAGGATGCAGCGCCTCCCTGATCAGCCATTCCGAGACATCCGGCCCATAGGCGTCCGCCGTATCGATAAAATTGACGCCAAGTTCGGGAAGGCGCTTCAGCGTGCGGATGGCCTCGTCATGATCGGCTGGCGGCCCCCATATGCCTGATCCGGTGATGCGCATTGCGCCGAAACCGAGCCGGTGAATGGTAAGATCGCCGCCGATCGCAAAATTACCAGATCTGGTGGCGTTGCCGGATGAATGGGTCATGGCCCTCGTTCCTTTTTTCCAGCAGATGGTTTGCAATCGGTTATTCGGTCAGGCCGCAAAGCCGCCATCGATGTTGTATGCGGCACCAGTGATGATGCCTGCTTCTGGTCCAGCAAGATAGGCGACCAGCCCCGCAATTTCCGCCCCCGTAGCATGGCGTTTGATTGCCATGAAGTCGTGCATCACGTCCTTCAGCGGACCATCGGCGGGGTTCATGTCGGTATCGGTGGGGCCGGGCTGAACGACATTGACGGTAATGTCACGCGCCCCGAAATCGCGCGCCAGTCCCTTGACCATACCTTTCAGTGCCGCCTTGCTGGCGCTGTAGGCTGCAAGACCAGTCATCGGCATACGGTCGGCATTGGCCGAGCCGATGAAGATGATGCGGCCGCCGTCCGGCATATTCCGTGCGGCAGCAACCGCCGCGTGGTATGCGGCATGGGTATTGATGCGGAAAAGCCGGTCGATGTCATCTGGCGGCATTTTCAGTGGGTCGCCCGCACCAAGAATTCCGGAATTGACAACCAGCACATCCAGAGGACCAAGCGAGACGATCAGCGCGATGAGAGCATCGCGCTCGCCGCTATCGGCGCGCAGGGCCCTGCTCCCGGTCTCGGCCGCCAATGTCTGGGCATCGTCAGGGGAGGAGAAATACGTGAAAACGACTTTCGCGCCATCCGCTGCGAAGCGACGGACAATGGCAGCGCCAATCCCGCGGCTGCCGCCAAGCACGAGGACGGATTTGCCATGAAAACTGCTCATGACCGTGTTCCTGCCGCTGTCATTATGTCCGTCAGTCTATTGAATGCCGACTGATAGATGTGTGTTGGCATTCTGGCCTCCATCCCGGCTGCATGCCCGGCAGCCGCTTCAAACTGACCGCACCACCGGATAAAGGTACGGTTGCCGTCGGTTACGGGCAAAAGCGCGATTGTCGAGCGGTAGTTTCGGATCGGCAAAGCCGATTCAATGATCGAGAACGTCACCGCATGATCCACGTCGGACAGCGCCAGAAGCTGTTCACGAATGACGCCGACATCGCCCATTTCAAGGCGACGGACCGCGCCGACACGGTCGCCGGGATCATCGCCTTCGATCACGCAGCTTTTCACGCCTGGCAACCAGCGACCAAGGGCACCGAAATCACGGATCAGTCCCCAGACGGATGAAACGGATGCAGGAATGACGCTGCTGGCCATAACATGGATCATGGAGTAGCCCCCTCTAATATCTGTCGGGTCGCTCATAACGACTGGCCTCCTGTCACCTCGATACGTTGACCATTCACCCAGCGCATGTCGTCAGACAGAAGCGCGCGGACCGCCGCCCCGATGTCATCGGGCTGACCGACGCGTCCCAGGGGCGTGATCTCTGCGAGGCTCCTGTTGATCCCGGCATCGTCACGGACCAGACCGCCGCCGAAGTCCGATGCGACCGCGCCGGGGGCGACGGCATTGACGGTAATGCCGCGTTCGCCCAACTCTTTCGCCATATAAAGGGAGATGACTTCAGTTGCGGCTTTCATGGCCGCGTAAGGACCATGATCGGGCAGATAGAAGCGCGTCGCGGCAGAGGTGATGTTGAGAATGCGGCCACCATCGCGGATCAGCGGAAGGAGCGCTACCGTCAGCAGGTATGGCCCCTTGAAGTGGATGTTGTACTGGTTGTCGAGCTGTTCGGATGTCGCGGCGTCGAAGCGTGTGTGAATGATGTTGCCTGCGTTCTGGACGACATAATTCAGTTCCCGCTGCCCGAACTCGTTTGCGAGAAGGGCTTTGACCTGCCCTGCAAAATCCGTGAACGACGCGTGGTTCGCAATGTCCAGTTGCAGCATGTGCAGCTTTGCATCCTCCTGACTGAGGGCGGCTTCCGCTGCTTTCGCCTCGCCTTCATTGGCATGCCAGGTGCCGATCACGCTGATGCCGGCGGCGGTCAGATGCTTCGCGATGCTGTAGCCGATGCCGCGATTGGCGCCCGTGACGAGTGCGATTTTTGAGGTGCTCATGATCGGATTCCTTGAGGAGGCATGGCGTTGTGTTCCGAAAAACACTATTTCCATACCGACCGATCCATAAAAGAAGCGCGACGTAGGGTCAAGAAATTATGGATTGTTCGATACATAATTTAGGCGCCGTAGCCACCCAGCCTTGCTTCCGCCAGTTCGTCAGCGCTTTTGGGACCGTTTTCCTGCTCCCGGCTTCACCGCGTTGACATCCCACAATGTCAGGAGAGACGTGATGGCCGCATCCAGTTTTTTTGACGTCATCCCGTCCCTGGCTTCGCATGTCATGCCGTGAAAGAAGATTGTGAGAATATCAGGCAGAATATCGGTCGCCGCAGACGCTTTTAATTCGCCAATGGCGATGGCACGTTCCACGCAGGCTCTGATTCCTGCACGCGTGCGCTGTCGTTCCGCAGCGAGCAGAGTCTGAACGGGTTCGTTTTCGGGTGAGCAGTTGCTGGCACCAGACACGACCAGACACCCGGCCGGATGTGCGCGGGCAGACTGCATACGTGCCGAACCGCGCAACGTCCGTTCGATGGCTTCGCGCGGTGACAGGCTTTCATCCCATAAAGGCGCCATGACCTGCCCATACGTCGCCAGATAATGCTGCACGACTTCCCGGAACAGGGCTTCCTTTGAGCCGAACGCGGCATAGAAACTGGCAGGCGAAATATTGCCCATGCTGGCCTTGAGCTGGGTCAGGGAGGTTGGTTCGTAGCCCTGCGCCCAGAAGAGCGCCGTGGCGGCTTCAATCGCCCTGTCGCGGTCAAATTCACGGGGACGCCCGGTCCGCGCCATGTTATCGCTCCTGTGGAAAGACTTCCATATTAATTGGTCCAGAAATTATTGCCAAGACTACTGTCTCCCTATATGCGTATCGTCCGGTCCATAATATGGGTGGTCCATGACCCCGACCATCCCGATACCCACGCAAAAAAACCGATGAGCGACTGCCGGTCTGCCCGCACTGGCCATAACCGGCTTCATCTGCATCATGACCGAAACCCTGCAGGCGGGCCTGTTGACTGAAATTGGCGCTGATCTTCCAGATCAGGCCGAACCTTGTCTATCAGAGGGAAAATGCCTGCCTTCCAACGCACCTCGGCGACTTTCAAAACAAACGTGACCTCTGCCGCAGTGAACTTCGACGCCTTCATGAAACTCTCCCCCCCGATACGGGACCATAAGTGGAAAATTTCAACTCAAAATGGCCGTGTTTCAGGACGTGAGGCACGACAACACCAATCAACGGCGCTTCAATCCCGCGGCCTGTAGCACATATTGTGCAATGCACAATTTATGAAAATCCTACTGTTACATTTCGTGTATATTTTAGCTTCGATGTCTGTTTTTATTGCAGATACCGCTACAAAAACTGGAACAGTTACAGATGGGAGTTCTTTTATAACATTTTCTTTATGGCCTGACCTTCCCGTCAGCCACAGGCGTTAGGCCGTGTGTCAAACCATGGGAGTATTTATGGGATGAGCGCGGCATTTGCCATCTCTCTTGCGCTAACGGCAATTCTGGCCGTTATTGTTCTGATCGCCCGGTTCCGTCTGAACCCCTTCATTGTTCTTTTCATCGTATCCATCGCCCTTGCCCTTTTTGCAGGCATGCCGGCAGATCATGTCGTTGCGTCCTTTGAAAATGGCGCGGGCCATGTGCTGGGCCATGTTGGCACCGTCATCGCGCTTGGCACCATGCTGGGCAAGATGCTGGCGGAATCTGGCGGGGCAGACCGTATTGCACTGACCATATCCGGGTTTGCAGGGCGCGAACGCGTGGACTGGGCCATGATGGTGATTGGCCTGCTGATCGGCCTGCCGGTGTTTTTTGAGGTAGGCTTCGTGCTGCTCATTCCGCTGGTGTTCGTGCTGGCTGACCGCACCAATATGCCCCTGCTGCGGGTGGCGTTACCTATGGGGGCGGCGCTGTCGGTCACGCATGCGCTTATTCCGCCGCATCCGGCGGCGTTGCTGGCCCTTAGCGCGTATCACGCCAATATCGGCCATACGATCATGCTGGGTATCGTGATCGGCACGCCCATCGCGGTGATTGCCGGGCCGGTCTTTGGCCGCTTTGCCTCCGCCCGCGTGCCGCTGACCGGGGTAAACCCACTGGCGGAACAGTTCGTGAAACACGAACCGGCAGCCAATATGCCGAGCTTTTTCCTGACGGTGTTTACCATCCTTTCGCCTGTTGTCCTGATGCTGGTCGGATCGCTGGCCGACCGGATCACGACGGTACACGGCACGGCCAATACCGTGCTGCATTTCGTGGGCAATACGGACATAGCGCTTGCGCTGGCAACACTGCTGTCCTTTTACGTGCTGGGGGTGGCGCAGGGATTTTCCGCCGCCACCATCCTGCGCTTCACTAACGAATGCCTTGGTCCCACGGCGCTCATCATGCTGCTGATCGGCGCAGGCGGCGGCTTTGGCCGGGTGCTGATCGACAGCGGGGTATCGCGCGCCATTACCGATGCAGCTCTTGGCGCGCATATGCCACTGCTGGTGCTGGCGTGGGTTCTGGCGGCCATCGTGCGTGTGGCGTGCGGGTCGTCCACCGTGGCGATGGCGACGGCGTCCGGTATTGTCGCCCCCATTCTGGAACACAGCACCGGGGTTTCACCCGAACTCATGGTGCTGGTGACCGGGGCGGGATCGGTTGCCTTCGGCCCGATGAATGATGCCGGTTTCTGGCAGATCAAGGAATATCTGGGCCTGACCGTACCGCAGACCATCAAGACATGGTCAGTCCTGGAAACGCTGATTGCCGTATGTGGACTGGTCTTCTGCCTTATTGCGTCGATTTTCATACATTAATGGGGCGCATCCTCATGTTTCCTGCTACCGCAATTCCAGTGCGTGCCCGTTTGGCGCGCCTGCTGGCCGGTCACGTGCGTCACGTTGCGCGCACGGCCCTGTATACACTGCCACTTGCGCTGGGCTGCATGTTGTATGGTACCCCACGCGCCGGGGCACAGGTCATGGACCGCGATATCGGTTCGGCCCCCAGCCTGCTGGTGTCACGCCCACTGCCCAGCCATGCCACGCGCAAGACTACCGTACCGCCGTTTTCCGAACCGGAAGCGGTGGCGCCTAACCCCGTGTCAAAATGGCTGCGCCGTCGGGGAATCAACTTCCTTGTGGACAACACCAACGAATTCGCGGGCGCCATAACCCCGCCCACGCGCGGCAGTACGCCGGGGTTCAGCAATTACAAACAGGGCGCAAGCAATGCCGGGCAGTACGCCATGCAGCTTGACATGGACTGGGACAAACTGGCGGGCTGGCACGGGTTCGCCACCCATATGGTAACCGTTGGCCGTTATGGTACGACGGCCAACCGCATGTTTGGCGACTGGCTGAACCATGCGTCCGAAGATTATGGCGGCGGCGGTAACGTGGTGGTCCACCTTGTCTATGCCTATGGTGAGGAAACGCTTCTGGGCGGGCGACTGGCGATTGCAGCGGGCCGCATGGCCGAAATATCGGATTTTGCGGCCAGTCCCCTGTTCTGCAACTTCCAGAACGGCAGTATCTGTGGTCGCCCCAAGGGCATTACCGACACCAATTTCGCCGCCGGCTACCCCGCATCCACATGGGGATTCCGCGTGCGCGGCCGTCCCGCGCGGTCCGTCTATGTGCAGACCGGGCTGTACCCGATTGAAAACGGGATTTATCAGGTGTTCCAGCACCGGACGGGATTCAAGTTCAACGGCGCGAACATCATCGGTTATGCCGCGCCGATAGAAACCGCATGGGAACCTGTTTTCCGTCACGGCACGCTGCCGGGGCATTATAAATTCGGTGCACAACTGTTCAGCACGCCACAGAGTGACAATTACCTTGATGTAAATGACGCGCCTTACGGACTGACGGGCCGCAAGCAGAAACAGCATGGCGCGTCATGGTCCACATGGGTAATGTTTGACCAGCGCCTGCTGCATTACCATGACAAGGATTCCGGCCTGACCGCGCTGTCCGGCGTGATCTATAACGATCCGCGCACGTCACTGCGCAAATACCTTGTTTACGCGGCGCTGCTCAATCGCGGTGCCTTCCGCGCACGTCCGTATGACACGATGGGCTTTGCCCTGACCTATACACGGATTGCCGATGGCGTGACGCTGGCGGAACAGGACATGATTGATAGCGGCAAAAGAAGCAGCCTGCCCAACCATGCAACCGGCGTGCAGCGCGACACCGTCGTCATGGAAGCGAACTATGCCATACATGTCATGCCGGGTGTTATCTTCACCCCGTTGTTCGAATACTATATTCACCCCAACGCCCAGTCCAACCTGCGCGACGCTGCATTGCTCGGTTTTAAAAGTCATATCCAGTTGATGTAAATAATAATATCTATTTTATTTCGGAAGTCCGATGCGATTGTCATCCATGCGGTGAGAAGTAGCGACCACCACCTGAAGCGGAAACGGATCTGGGTTTCAGCGCATGACCATACAGAACCGTATATGACAAAAATATTGAAATAACAGCCCCCATACCGCCAATGAACGATGGAAACACGCTGTTCAAACTGGGCGAAAATATAATACTGATAAAATTAGGCGGGTATTTTTATATGCAGGATTCTCTGGCCAGATGTGTTCCTGGGCAATGGAATCCTTCATATATCTTTCTCATATGATTCCGATAAATAATTATTATTGAATTTCCTGAAATCCGTACACCCCGTCATCTGACTGCATGACCGCCGATGCCCGAAATGGGATTTGCCCCGTTTCCATTCGCGGACTTGCTTTTCATCATCAATCCTGTACCGGTTGGTACACACACAACCATTTGGTACGGAGTCGCCCATGCCTACACCGCCCCTTCCTCCCTTCACCGCTGAAACTGCTGCCGAAAAGGTCCGGGCAGCCGAAAACGCCTGGAACAGCCAGGACCCTGCCCGCGTGGCGCTGGCCTATACGCCAGACAGTAACTGGCGGAACCGCACCGAGTTTTTACAGGGACGTGACGCAATCACCGCTTTTCTTACCCGCAAATGGTCGCGGGAACATGAATACCGTCTGGTCAAGGAATTATGGGGATTCAGGGTTAACCGGATGGCGGTCCGCTTTGCGTATGAATGGCATGATGATGCGGGGCAGTGGTTCCGCTCCTACGGGAACGAGTTGTGGGAGTTCGATGACGATGGCCTGATGCGCCGCCGGGTGGCGTCAATCAACGACCTTCCCATTGCCGAAACGGACCGCAAACTGCTCTGGTCTGGCACGCAGCGCCCGCTTGATTACCCCTCACTGAGCGAACTGGGGCTGTAACCATGGCCCGTCTGGTCAGTGAAAAGGCCGACATCATTCCCCAACTGGGGGAAGTGTTCCGTGAACATGGGTATGAAGGGGCAAGCCTTGCCCTGATTTCGCGTGCAACCGGTCTGGGGAAAGGAAGCCTGTATCATTTCTTTCCCGGCGGAAAGGAGGAGATGGCGGCAACCGTTCTGGCGGAGATTGATGGCTGGTTTGAACGGCATATCTTCGCCCCGCTGCGGGCGACCGACCAGCCCCGCGATGTGATCGAGGGCATGTTTGGCGCGGTCAGTGACTATTTCCGCTCGGGCCAGCGGATCTGTCTGGTTGGTCTTCTGGGACTGGGTGACAGCCGTGACCGCTTCGCGGTCGTGATCGAAGGCTATTTCGTCCGCTGGATCACAGCACTTGAAACCGCGCTGGTCCGGCTGGGACACTCCGCACCCAGGGCACGCGAACAGGCGGAAGAAGTGGTGGCGGGGATTCAGGGGGCCATCGTACTGGCGCGGGCGCTCGGGTCCCCCGCCACTTTCAGCCGTACCCTCGCCCGACTGAAGGCGCGCATGCTGGCCGGATGATACACTGCGCCATGTCGCGGCAATTCAGGGATGGATCAGCAGTCGCAGTACTCCCGCCACCACGGCCAGCGCGCTGACACCCCCCACCCACAGGGCGACAAACCACAGTAACCGGGTCCCCAGCGACCCAAGGGGGCGATGCCTGAACGCCCCCTTCAATGGTAAGTCTCGCCATGCACGCTCACCGGCCCGCGGAATACATGATAGGCATAGGCCGTGTAGGTCAGGATCAGCGGCAGCAGCACCAGCGCACCCACCAGCAGGAAAGCCTGACTGGTCGGCGGTGCCGATGCATCCCAGATCGTCATGCCGGGTGGGACGATGTAGGGCCATATATTGATGCCCAGCCCCGTAAAGGACAGGAAAAACCACCCAAGGGCACACAGGAACGGAATGCGGCGTGACGTCCTGCCACGCAGGGCACGGAACATCGTAATGGCCAGCGCCACAACCGCTACGGGAACCGGGGCGACAAACAGGATGCGCGGCCAGTCCGTCCAGTGCTGCATGTAAGTCGCGTGCAGCGCCGGGGTCCACAGGGACACAACGCCGATCATCAGCAGCATGAGGACGGACAGGATACCCGCCCATTTACGCATGGTGGTCTGCAGGTCGCTTTCCGTACGCCAGACAAGCCAGGTTGCCCCCAGCAATGTATAACCGCAGGCAACCGCCACGCCGCAGAACAGGGGAAAAGGGGCAAGCCAGTCAAGGCTTCCGCCGACAAAGGCATTGTTCTCGACCCTGATCCCCCCGACAAGTGTGCCCAGAATCACGCCCTGCATGATTGCGGCGATCAGTGACCCCACGAAAAACCCCGTATCCCACAGGTCCCGGTTGCGCTCCGTATGCATTCTGGAACGGAATTCAAACGCGACACCCCGGATGATAAGCGCGAACAGCATGACCAGAACCGGCAGATAGAGCGCAGGCAGGATGGTGGCATAGGCATTGGGAAAAACGCCATACAGGGCCGCCCCGCCGAATATCATCCACGTCTCGTTCCCGTCCCATACCGGGGCGACCGTCTGGACCATGAGGTTGCGATGTGTCCTGTCGGGTTCGGCAAGGAACAGGATGCCAAGCCCGAGGTCGAAACCGTCAAGGACCACGTAAATGAAGATCGCCATGGCCGCCAGAACGGCCCACACGATAGGCAGCCAGTACGTCGCACCGGTCGGGTCCATGGTCATTCTCCTTCACGGGTGGGACGGGATGGCGGAATCGTATCGGAAATGGGGGCCGCCATCGCGGCCGCGCGCTGGGGCTGATGACGGTCCGGGGCAGCTTCATTGACGTGGGGTTCTTTCATGAAGCCCCGCAGCAGGATGCTGATGCCGGATGCAAAGACAATGAAATAGACGATGACAAAACTGACCAGCGTGCCCGCCACCGCACCGCCCGGAACGGGGGAAACACTGTCCGCCGTCCGCAGCAGGCCATAAACGGTGAAGGGCTGTCGCCCCACCTCGGTCGTGACCCAGCCGCACAGCAGGGCGATAAACCCGGCGGGCGCCATGATCAGGGCCGCACGCTGGAGCAGGACATCCGACCACAACCGCCCCCGCCAGCGCAGCCAGACGGAATAGAAACCAAGGACCGCCATAAGCATGCCCAGCAGGACCATGATGCGGAAACTGAAAAACACCACATAGGACGGCGCGCGCTGGTCGCGGGGGTAGTCCTTCATCCCCGGCACCTTGCCCGAAAGGCTGTGGGTCAGGATCAGTGAACCGGCATAGGGAATGGCGATGCGGTAGCGCGTGACCTCATTCTGCATGTCCGGAATGCCGAACAGCAGTTCCGGCGCGTAGCTTTCGGACTCCCAGTCCCCTTCCATCGCGGCAATCTTGGCAGGCTGGTATTTCAGCGTATTCAGCCCCTGCGTATCGCCCGCAAGGATCTGTACGGGGGCGACGATCGCAGCCATCCACATGGCCATGGAAAACATGATCCTGACTGCTTCCGTTGGCTGCTGCCCCGCCCTGCGCGCGCGCAGCAGGTGCCACGCGCCCACACCCCCCACCAGCAGCGCGACGGACAGGAAGGCCGCCAGCGCCATATGAACCAGCCGGAAGGGGAAAGATGGATTGAAGATGATCGCCCACCAGTCATGCGGGATAAAACGCCCTGTCCCCGCTTCCATCGTATAGCCCTGCGGGGTCTGCATCCACGAGTTGGAGGCGAGTATCCAGCTCATGGAAATCAGGGTGCCGAGCGACACCACGCAAGTAGCGAAGAAATGCAGTTTCGGGCCGACCCGGTTCATGCCGAACAGCATGATCCCCAGAAAACCGGCTTCCAGAAAGAAGGCGGTCATGACTTCATAGCCCAGCAGGGGACCAAGAATGGGGCCGACCTTTTGTGAAAACCGCGCCCAGTTGGTGCCGAATTCGTAAGACATGACCAGGCCGGACACCACACCCATGCCAAAGACGATGGAAAAGGTGTGCAGCCAGTAGCGGAACAGGTCCAGATAGACCTGCCTGCCGGTTTTCAGCCACAGCCCCTCCAGCACCGCCAGAAAGGCGGCGAGGCCAATGGAAAAGGCCGGGAAGACGATATGAAATCCGACAGTAAATGCGAACTGCAGTCGCGCCAGAAAAAGGGAATCCAGTCCGGCCACGGAAAATCTCCATTCTGCTGGGAACGGGCCTGCTTTCCGCCCGCAGGCGCAGATAACGCATGCAGCCGCAAACATGGGGCCAGAGAAAAAGGCCGCTTCCCCTGCAACGGGTTCCGTTACGCATAGTTGCGTTTTTTCAGGGGCAGCATGTCGGTCGACGTACGCCATCTGATTGTTTACGAAGCCAGCCCGCCCCCATGCGTTCAACAAGACGTGGCTGGCGTGCATGCTGCATTTATGACAGCGTTTTTTCCTGTCGCCCCATCACAGCCGACAGGATCAGCCCTTCACCGGGACGTTCCCGATTCCGGTTTCCGGCAGGCTCATGACCGAAATACCCTTACCGGAACCCGGCTGGACATGATCGCAGGGCCGTCCTTCTTTCGGTGTGGAAAGACCGGCTCCGGTGTGAAGGCTGACAGACGGGAGAACATCAACCGGGATGCGGCAACCGGCGCAATGCCGGTGTCATGCCACAGTATTGCGACCGACCTGCGCAACCGCGCGCGCCACGCGCCGTTATGGCGCGCAATACCTGACCACCCCGGATTATCAGAAGGACCACGTTCAATGGCTTATGCGACGATCAATCCGTTTACGAATGAACAGATCAGGATCTATCCCAATTCCACGGATGCCGAAGTTGATACGGCGCTGGATCAGGCCCACGCGGCATTCCTGTCATGGCGCGGAACATCCTTTGCCCAGCGCGCGCAGGTCATGCAGAAGGCCGCCGACATCCTGCGCCGCGATATCGAAAAATATGCCGAAATCCTGACGCGGGAAATGGGAAAGCTCATTTCGGAAGCCAGGGCCGAAACCGAGCTTTCCGCCGCGATTTTCGAATATTACGCCAAAAATGCCGAAAGCCTGCTACAACCGCAGGACCTGCCGGTCGCCAGCCGCGATGAAGGCCGCGCCAAGATCGTATTCCAGCCGCTGGGCATCCTGCTGGCGGTTGAGCCATGGAATTTCCCCTATTATCAGGTCGCCCGCATTATCGCGCCGCAGCTTTCGGCGGGTAATACGGTGGTGCTGAAACATGCGTCCAACGTGCCGCAATCCGCCGCCGCCATGGACCAGTTGATGATCGAGGCCGGACTGCCCAAGGGCGGGTTCCGCAACCTGTACCCCACGCATGATCAGGTGGCCCGCATCGTGGCCGACCACCGCGTGCGCGGCGTGGCGCTGACGGGGTCCGAGGGGGCAGGTGCGAAGATCGCCGCCGCCGCCGGTTCGGCGCTGAAGAAATCCACCATGGAACTGGGCGGGTCCGATGCCTTCATCGTCCTTGAGGATGCGGACCTTGAGAAAACCATCAAATGGGCCGTATTCGGGCGGCACTGGAATGCCGGTCAGGTCTGCGTATCCGCCAAGCGGCTTATCGTTGTCGATCAGGTCTATGACCGGTTCGTGCAGGGATATCGGGATGGCGTTGCGAAACTGAAGATGGGCGATCCCATGGACCCGGCGACAACACTGGCCCCGCTGTCATCGCAGGGCGCGGTGGATAACCTGAAAAAACAGGTGGAAGGCGCCATTGCAGGCGGTGCGAAGGCAGAAGAAATCCCGCTGCCCATGCCCAATACCGGCGCATTCTTCCGCCCCGTGATCCTGTCCGACATCGCGGAAGACAACCCCGCGCGACGGGAGGAGTTTTTCGGCCCGGTAACATTGCTGTTCCGCGCGAAGAATGAAGAAGACGCGATCAACATCGCCAATGATTCACCCTACGGTCTGGGCGGTTCCGTCTTTACGAAAGACGAGGCGCGGGGCGAAGCCGTGGCGGCGAAGATTGAAACCGGCATGGTGTACGTCAACCATCCTACCATGGTGAAGGCCGACCTGCCCTTCGGGGGCGTGCTGCGTTCGGGTTACGGGCGCGAACTGATCGGCCTTGGCATCAAGGAATTCGTCAATGCCAAGCTGATTGACGTGGTGGATATCGACGCGCCGTTCTGAGATACCGTGGCACCTCCTTCCATGACCACAGGAAAATAAGTCCGGATTACGGATAGAAAACTCTGCTTCGGAATGACCGAACGCATGGCGTCTGCCGAAAGGCAGGCGCTTTTTTTATGGGCTGACCGCAGCAGGCATATTCCACGATGATCGGGGGATAATGTTCCCTCGCCGCTGGCAATCAGGCCCACTCCCCCCACCCCGATCGCATGCCCGTCTTCCGTTACAGGGGAACGGACCCGCAGGCGTGTACCCTCTATCCCACCCTTGTCCATCAGGGGACATAATCACGATCAGGGCGTGTATTTTCATCCCGAAGGTCGAAACCGGGTTCATAGGCCCGCGCTCCCCTTCACCGCCCGGCCTGTCCACGTTTCGATGCCGCCACAACAAACAACGTGAAGTTACGTGGATAGCAGGATGGCATTCCGGCTTATTTCACGCGGAGATATGAACGTACCAACCCGTTAATATATATAGATATTATGATCGGTTTTGGCCGATTTCCACCCCTGATCCGCTTTAAACGAGCCCGTTCGTGCTATGTGACATATCTGCATCGTACCGTGCATATCGATATTTAACATGTAATAACGTTGTTTAAACAAAGTTCCACGCTTGACACGGTCCTTTGTCGTGAATTAACTCGCCATCAGATGTGGTTTTTATCGGTTTAACTATCTGCTTCGTGTTTTTATGCGCGATCGTAGGCGAGGAATTAAAAAAATGGGCGTGCAACTTGGACGTCGTTATCTTCTTACGTTCAGCACCGTGATTTCAGTCGTAGCCTGCCCGTCCCTGGCCGCGGCAGCCACCTCGCAAGACGATTCCGTACTCGCGCTCCGCCGCGAAATGCTGGAAATGCGCCGCCAGATGTCGGCTGAAATCCAGCAGCTCCGCGCGCGTGTCGTCCGTGACGAAGGGCCGGGCGCCCTGCGCCCCGCAACGCTGGCGAAACGTCAGACACAGGTGGCCCGCGCGGCCGCGCAACCCGTGCCATGGTCGGGACCGCTGCCGGTCATCGGCGATGTCGAAGGGGGAGACCGCCCGCCCAGACCCCGAACCGATGCGGAGACACGCACCGCCCTGTCCGAAGGGCCGATCCCGTCATGGGCTGAATTCAAGGCGGCCACGACGCGCGATGAAAACGTGCATATCGGCGGCATGAGCATCGGCTTCCCGTCGGGACGCCCGACCATCGCATCCGATGACAAGGCCTATGCCTTTTCCGTGGGGCTGCTGGCGCAGGAAGATATCGGCGGGTTCATGGGGGCTGGTCCCCGTGGAAGCGAGGCTAAGGGCAATTTCAGCAACCTGACCGAAAACGCCCGCCGCCTGCGCCTGTATTTTGCGTGGCGGTACAAGGACTGGGTCGTAAACCTGACGCCGGATTTCGGTTCAAGTTCGGTCGATGGCTCCGTTTCACTGTTTGAAGCCAACCTGAACTATACCGGCATCAAGCATACGACGCTGACGGTAGGGTATTTCCAGCCCCGGTCGGAAGAAGAAAGCGCCGAACGTTCGGGCGCGTTCGAGTTCCTGGAGCGCCCGACCATTGTGGATCTGGTGCGTAACCTTGCCGGTGGTGTCGCACGCTTCAGCGTCGGTGGTGAACATTACGAGGATCGCTGGCTGGTCGCCGCCTATTTCACGGGCCAGAAATTCGGTGATCGCAACAAGGACACAACAATCGTCGACAGCCAGACCGGCGGTGTCTTCCGTATTGCGGGACGGCCGTATGTCAGCAAGGACGTGGATGTCTATCTCGGCGCGGGTGCCACCAGCGCATTCAAGGTCAACCAGAACAGCAAGGGCCGCACCTATACCTTCAGCGACAATGTGGAAGTCCCGCTGGGGGAGACAAGCCTGCTGACATCGGGGGCGTTAAGCGACGTGGCCCAGATCTGGGCGGCGGGGCCGGAACTGGCGCTACGCTGGCGGCGGTTCCTGCTGAAGGGGCAATATTACCATGTCGGTGTGCAGCGCGGGCATGAAACCAATGCCGAACAGCTCCCCTCCCTCGGCTTTGATGGGTGGTATGTCGCCGCCAACTATACCCTGCTGGGCAAGGGACGCGCGTTTAACGCCAAGACCGCAGCGTTTACCACGCCGGGCGTGGTGGAGGATTTCGACCCGTTCCGCAACCACTGGGGCGCGCTTGAAATTTCCGGGCGGTGGAGCGTGACCGATCTGGATGGCGTGGCCAGTCAGGGTGGCGCAGGCATCAACGGTGACCAGCAGACCGTGTGGGAAGCCGGGCTGAACTGGTACCCGACCCGGCATGTGAAGTTCATGGTGGATTACGACCACTTCATCGTCAGCCGTTCCAAGGGTGTTTCGGGCGGATACAACGTGCTGGGCCGTGATGGCAACGCACTGGTGGGCCGTGTTCAGGCATCCTTCTGCCCCCTTGCGCGGTTACTGCGTGAATACTTGCGAAACCCGGTCACTACCAACAATAACAGGGAGATATTCCAATGGTTACCAAAACGCGCCTGACACGCCGTGGCCTGTTGCAGGCAACCCTTGCGGGTGGGGCGGCACTGGCGCTGCGCCCGACGCGGGCATGGGCTGCGACCGGCCTGCTCAATGTATCCTATGACCCGACACGCGAACTCTATCAGGACATCGACCGCAGCTTCTCGCGCTTCTGGGCGGAAGGGCATGGTGGCGCCCCGGTCCAGATCCGCACGTCGCATGGTGGATCGGGCGCGCAGGCCCGTTCCGTGCTGGAAGGTGCGCCCGCCGATATCGTGACCCTTGGCCTGGCCTACGATATCGATATCCTTGCGCAGAATGGCCTGCTGGCCACCAACTGGCAGACACGCCTGCCCCATAATTCAACACCGTTCACCAGCACCATCGTTTTCCTTGTGCGCAAGGGAAACCCCAAAAACATCCATGACTGGCCCGACCTGATCCGCGATGGCGTGCAGGTCATCACCCCCAACCCCAAGACATCGGGCGGCGCGCGGTGGAACTATCTGGCGGCATGGGGCTGGGCGCTGAACCAGCCCGGCGGTTCGGCGGACAGTGCGCGTGCGTACCTCAAGAAGCTGTTTACGCATGTGCCGGTTCTGGATACCGGGGCGCGCGGCGCGACCAACAGCTTCGTCCAGCGCGGTCTGGGTGACGTGCTGCTGGCATGGGAGGACGAAGCCCTGCTTGCCACGCGCGAAATCGGGCCGGACCAGTTCGATATCGTGGTGCCGCCCGTCACCATCCTTGCCGAACCCCCCGTCGCGGTGGTGGACCGCAATGCGCAGGCGCATGGCACGACGGAAATCGCACAGGCCTATGTGCAATACCTGTTCAGCGACGCGGGGCAGAAAATCGGCGCGAAACATTATTTCCGCCCCGTCACCCCGGCCATACTGGCTGAAAACCGCGACAGGTTTCCCGCCGTGCATACATTCGACATCGCAAGCCTGGGCGGGTGGACGAAGGTGCAGAAGGAACACTTCGCTGATGGCGGCATCTTTGACAGCATCTATACAAAATGACCGGCGCGCGCGCATTCCCGCTATGGCTTCCGCGTCGGCAGCATGATGCGCTGCCAGGGTTCGGGCCGGGACTTGCCCTGACCCTGTTCTGGCTGGGCACGATGGTTGTCCTGCCCCTTGCCGCCCTGATCGTGCGGCCATGGGGTGAAGGACTGCATAGCGGCATGCAAGCCTTCGGGCATGCCGCGCATGACGGGCGCATGCTATCCGCGCTGGGCACAAGTTTCGGCTCGGCCCTGATGGGGGCGCTGGCCGATCTGGTGCCGGGCCTGCTGATCGCATGGGCGCTGGTGCGCAGCGACATTCCGGGGCGGGGGCTGATCGATATGGTGATCGAACTGCCCTTCGCCCTGCCAACCGCCGTGGTCGGCATCACGCTGGCGACGCTGTATGGCCCGAACGGGTGGATCGGCGGCCCGCTGGCGCATCTGGGGGTGCATGTCGCCTTTACGCAGTCGGGCATCGTTCTGGCCCTTATGTTCGTGGGCCTGCCCTTTGTTGTCCGCACGGTTGCCCCGGTCCTGCGCAACCTGCCACGCGATGTGGAGGAAGCAGCCGAAATACTGGGGGCCAGCCGCGTGCAGATCGTGACGCGCGTGGTCCTGCCCGCGCTCTATCCCGCACTGGTCACGGCCTTCGGCATGGCGTTCGCACGCGGGATCGGGGAATACGGGTCGGTCATCTTCATTGCGGGGAACCAGCCGTTCCATACCGAAATCGCCCCATTGCTGATTGTCATCCGCCTTCAGGAATATGACACGCAGGGCGCCACGCTGATCGGGCTTGTACTGGTGGCGATATCGCTTGTTTCACTGGCCGCGATACGCCTGCTGCAACGCCACCTGTCCCATGGCGCGGGCTGAAAAAGGAAAATCCGATGGCGCGCTTCATATTCGCATCCGCCGTGTACCTGCTGATCGGGCTGATCGTGATCCTGCCGGTGGTACTGGTGTTCGTGATGGCGTTTTCCCACGGTCTGGCCACCGCGCTGGCGACATTTGCCGATCCTGATGCGCTGTCGGCCATACGGCTTACGGTCATCATGACGGTGCTGACGGTCGCCATCAACACCGTGTTTGGCGTCATGGCGGCGTGGACCCTGTCACGCTTCCGCTTTCCCGGCCGGGGGGCGCTGATCGTGCTGATTGAACTGCCGCTCAGTGTATCACCCGTCGTGGGGGGGCTTGTCTGGCTGCTGGTATTCGGCACGCAGGGGTGGTGGGGGGCGGCGCTGGAACGCTGGGGCTATCCCGTCATGTTCGCCCCACCCGGTATCCTGCTGGCTACGGTATTCGTCACCTTCCCGTATGTTACGCGCACCCTCATGCCCGTGATGATCCATAACGGACGCGAGGGCGAGGACGCGGCCGTGCTGCTGGGGGCGGGATTATGGCAGATCCTGTGGCATGTCACCCTGCCCGGCGCGCGCCTTGCGCTGCTGTCGGGCGTGCTGCTGACAACAGCGCGGGCAATGGGCGAATTCGGCGCGGTTTCAGTGGTGTCGGGCCATATTCCCGGCCTGACGGAAACCATCCCGCTGCATATCGAAACCCTGTATAACGGTTACCAGACGGTGGCCGCCTTCACCATGGCGGGACTGCTGGCGATCATGGCCATGCTGGTCGTCACCGCCCGCACCCTGATCGAACGCCGCGCAGGCGCAAGGGGACTCATCGCATGAGCGTACATCTCGATCACATCATCCGTGTCAGCCCGCAGAACGGGCGGCCAATCGTCAACGACGTTTCCCTTACGGTGGAAGATGGCAGCTTTACCGCGCTGGTCGGGCCATCGGGGGCGGGCAAGACATCGCTGCTGCGCGTGATTGCGGGGCTGGACGGCCATCAGGGCGGCACGGTTTCCATTGATGGCGCGCGCGTGGACAACGTGAACGCACGCGACCGCAATATCGGCTTTGTCTTTCAGCATTATGCCCTGTTCGCGCATATGACCGTGGCGGCCAATATCGGTTTCGGGCTGAGCATACGCCCGCGCCGCAGCAGGCCCGGCAGGGCTGAAATCGAACGCCGGGTTGCGGAACTGCTGGAGCTTATGCAGCTATCGGGCATGGGATCGCGCTATCCGCATGAACTGTCCGGCGGGCAGCGCCAGCGGGTGGCGCTTGCCCGCGCGCTGGCAACTGAACCGCGTGTCCTGCTGCTCGATGAGCCTTTTGGCGCGCTGGACCCGGTTGTGCGCAGGCAGATACGCGGCTGGCTGCGCGACCTGCATGAACGGCTGGGGCTTACGACCATCCTTGTCACGCATGACCGGCAGGAAGCCACCGAACTGGCGGACACCATAGCCCTGATGCGCCACGGCCGCGTGGTGCAGACCGGCACCGCCCAGCAGCTTGAAGATACGCCCGCCGATCCATTCGTGATGGAGTTCACCGGCGATGTCATCCGCATACCGGGCCGGATCGACAGGGGACTGTTCGTAGCCGACATGCCCGATATCCGTGCATTCGCCGCCAATGCGGCGGACGGGCGCGGCGAAGTCCTGATCCGCCCCGCGGATATCCGCCTGCTGCCCGATGCGGGCAGCGCCATGGCATGGCTGCGCCAGACGCGCGGCATGATCGGGACATATGATTTCACCACCGGCACGCAGACGCTGCGTTTTGAAACCGTGATACCCGCTGGCGCGGCGCCGATCATCGTCAACTGCGCGCTGGATATATCGGCAGGCCGCATCGCGCAGGGTGATGGGTGGATCGAACGGCAGGAAACCGGCGTGGCGCAGCCCGCAACGCCCCAGTCCACCGGACCGTAAGAATAGCCATCGCGCGGACTGAAAACACCCATTCCATAATGAAAGGAGACCCGGATGAACCGGACAGCCACAACCAGTAGCGCATCACGCCGCAAGACCCGCACGGGCACGCATGACCTTTTCCTTGCACGGTGGTCGCCGCGCGCGTTCGAACCGGTGGAAATCGAACGCGATACGCTCCTTTCCTTTCTGGAAGCGGGGCGCTGGGCGCCATCCGCCTATAATTTCCAGCCCTGGCGTTTCATCCATGCCCGCCGCGATACGCCGCAATGGGAAACGTTCGGGCAGTGGCTGCTGCCATTCAACCGGGCATGGGCGCAGAATGCGTCTGCCCTTGTCTATGTCGTCTCCCGCACGACCATCGTGCCACCGGGCAAGACGGAAGCCGTGCCGTCCCCCTCCCATGCTTTCGATGCGGGTGCGGCGGCCCTGCTGATCCAGCTACAGGCCGCGCATGAAGGATGGGCCAGCCATGTCATGGGCGGGATCAACCGCGACGCCGCGCATGCGGGGCTGGGACTACCTGATGATTATACCGTGGAAGCCGCCATCGCCATCGGGCGGCGCGCGCACCCTGATGGACTGCCCGCCCATCTGGCGGACCGGGAATTCCCATCGGACCGGCTGCCACTTGATGAAATAGCATTTGAAGGACGGTTCCCGGCTGCTTCGGAACCCGTTTGACGGGCACGGGACCATATGCAGCCATGCCGCAGCGGTAAAGATACCCGCTGCGGCGTAATGGTCACTATTCCACCGGAATACGTCAGTCGGCCTTGCTGCCGGTAGGCCCGTCAGGTTTCAGTCATGCGCAAGACGGGCGGCAATACGGTTGCCTATTGTCTGCACCCCGATGACAAGGACAATCAGGACAGCGACGACCAGAAGCATCACCTGCGTATTGAACCGCTGGTATCCGTACCGGATGGCAAGATCGCCCAGTCCCCCTGCCCCCACGGCTCCCGCCATGGCCGACGCGCCAACCAGCGTGATGAGTGTGACCGTCAGTCCGGCGACAAGACCGGGCATGGCTTCAGGCAGCAGCACGTAACGCACGACCATCCAGCGCGTGCCCCCCATGATCTGCACGGCATCGACCAGGTTGCGGTCCACTTCCCGCAGGGACACTTCCGCAATCCGGCCGAAATATGGAATGGCAGCGATCGACAGGGGAATGATCGCGGCTTCCGTGCCCAGCGCCGTCCCGGCGATCAGGCGCGTAAGCGGGATCAGCAGCACCAGCAGGATGATGAAGGGAATGGCGCGCAGCATGTCCATCGCCACCCCCAGCACGCGGGCCACCAGTGGCAGCGGATACAGCCCGCCCCGCCGCGTGATGACAAGCAGAAGCGCAAGCGGCAGGCCACCCACAACGGCTGCAAGCCCGGATGCCGCCACCATTTCCAGTGTCTGCAACGTGGCGCGGGCAATCAGTTCAAGAATCAGCCGGGACATAGCCGGTAACCTCCATCGACCGTCCTGACTGTGACAGGAAATCCAGAACCCCCTGTGTCCCGTTGGAAAGGGACAGGATCAGGTCCGCAAACGGCGCGCCGCCCACTTCCACCATACTGCCCTGCAACAGGGCGATATCCGTGCCGAAACGCTGGCTGGCGGCGGACAGGAACGGCTCCCACGCCGCATCCCCTTCCACCCGCAGCCTTATGATGGTGCGCGCGTCAGGGATTTTTTCACCGGTAAGCCGCGCTTCGATGGCTGGGGGCAGTTGTGGGCGACTATCGGACAGCAGCGCATGGGTGACGGCGTGGGTGGTGCCCCATATCTGCCGGGTGGGGCCATTTTCGATAATGCGCCCGTGATCCAGCACGATCACCTGCGTTGCGATGCGCCGTATCACGTCCATCTCATGTGTAATCAGCACAATGGTCAGGCCCAGCCTTGCATTGATTTCCCGCAGGAGTTGCAGGATCGATGCCGTGGTTTCGGGGTCCAGCGCGGATGTCGCCTCGTCACACAGCAGCAGGGCGGGATCGTTGGCCAGCGCGCGGGCTATGCCCACGCGCTGTTTCTGGCCACCCGACAGTTGCGACGGCCATTTATCGCCCTGCCCCGCAAGGCCCACGAGATGGAGAAGTTCCTCCACCCGTTCGTGCCGCACATCCTTTTTCACCCCGGCAATTTCCAGTGGCAGGGCGATATTCCCCGCCACCGTGCGGGCATTGAGCAGGTTGAAATGCTGGAACACATAACCGATGCGCCGCCGCGCCTGCACCAGTTGCGCCTGCGTCAGCTCGGTCAGGTTTTCACCCTGCAGCACGATATGGCCCTCATCAGGCCGGTCCAGCGCGCCAAGACAGCGCAGGAGGGAGGACTTCCCCGCCCCCGAACGCCCGATTACACCAAGGATTTCCCCCTTCGGGACCGAAAAGCTGACATCATCCAGCGCCAGATGCGAACCGAACCGGCGGGTAATCCCGACGACCTGCAACAGATCTACGACCATGCCGGTACCACGGCCCCATGGTAGATGGACAGGATCGCCTGACGGACATCGGGCTGATGCACCGCGTTTACCAGCGTCGCCACCCATGGCGCGTGGGCATCACTTTCATTGACGGCGATGAAATTGACATACGGATTGTTATCAAGGGATTCCTCCCCGATCCGCTGCTTTTCAATATCAATCCCCGCCTTGAACGCCCAGTTTGTGTTGACGATGGCCGCATCGAGATCAGCAAGGGTGCGGCCCACGATCCCGGCATCGAGTTCACGGAAGTTCAGGTCATGCGGGTTTTCCGTCACATCCAGCGCCGTGGGCAGCAGTCCCGCATCGGGTGACAGGCTGACAAGACCCAGATGCTGCAACAGATGCAGGGCGCGGCCTTCGTTGCTGGGATCGTTGGGCAGGCCGATCACCGCCCCCTTCGGCAGGTCGGACACGGCATGCCAGCGCGACGAATACAGCCCGATGGGGGAGAAATAGGTATTGCCAGCCGCCACGATCCGGTATCCGCGCGCTTCTATCTGGGCCTGAAGGAAGGGACCATGCTGGAACGCATTGGCGTCTATATCATGTTCGGACAGGGCTTCGTTGGGCGTGTTGTAGTCGGAAAAGGTCACGATCTCCAGCGTCAGGCCGTCTTTTGCAGCGTTTGCGGCGACCTTGCGCCAGATGTCCTCATCCTCTCCCGCCATGATCCCTATGCGCAGGCGTCGGGCATCGGCCGCACGGGCCCGCGGGATGGCACAGGCCAGCGCACCGCCCCCCAGAACATGGAGCAGTGTCCGACGATTCATACTTAACACGCGCATCTTCTTCTTTCCGTTGACTGATCCGTAGGGTGATACCCGAACCGCTCAGGCGGGCAAACCTGTTGCCCGCATGCAGGACCATACCGTCATGATGCGCGGTGACCATCCATGGGGGCATGCCCGGCCGGAATGGCGCGGACCAGATCGGCCAGCCATGCCAGCCCCTGCGGCCAGATACCCAGCGGCGCGTCATTGCCGATATGGCCGCGCTGTCCCGCATCCAGCAGGGGCACATGCCATTTTGTGGCAAGATACCGCGCCCGCGCGGGTGACAGCCATTCATCATCGCCACTGGCGACGATGCGGGCGGGAAAGGGCAGTGGCTGTTCCGGCAGGGGCAGGAAGCCCTGCATCCCTTCCACCGCCATCGCGCGGGGGGATTCAATATCGGCAGGGGCAACCAGAAACGCCCCGGCAACATTCGTGCGCCCGGCCTGCGCCGCCGCCCAGCGGGCCACCAGAATGGAACCAAGGCTATGGGCGATCAGGATCACCGGTCGCGTGCAGGTGGAAAGCGTATGCTCCAGCCCCCGGAGCCAGCTTTCATAACCGGGATGGTCCCAGTCATCCTGCGCCACGCGCCGCGCGTCCAGCAGGTCCTGCCACCGCGACTGCCAGTGCCGCGCCGCCGAATTATGCAGCCCCGGCACGATCACCACATCATACGGGGCCAGCAGGGTACGAAGCTGCCCGATCAGCCGCCCCGTGTCGGGACCCTCATGCGCCACCGCTGTCGCATCCCACCGGGCATCTGACGGTGGCGGATGTGCGATGAAGGGCCCGTCATGACGGAAAGAAGAAAGTTCCATGGCGCGATCCCTGCCTAAGCCGCCGCCATGCGGGCGTCATTGCCCATGGCGGACACCTTACCGGTGCGGAATACATCAAGCAGCCCGATGATCTCCCCCAGATCCTGTCCGGTCGAAGGCGGATAGGAAACGCGGGATCGGACTGTCCTGTCCGGCGCGATGAAGAACACGGCATGTTCTTGCACCGGCGCATCCCATTCGTCGCCGGTGTCGCCCGCATACAGCGCACGGATGGCCTGCGCTTCATCGGGCAGGCAGACGGTGGCCCCGGTATGGAACTGTCCGGCGGCGATGGAGTGGACATGTTCGGAAATGGGCGTGGATGAAAGAAACAGCAGCTTCACTGCCCCGTCAGGCAGACCCGCCAGGGGTGTAACTGTGGGACGGAAATCTTCCGGGTGGGTGACCAGCACGCCCCACGCAGGGCCAAGCCAGTCATGAAAACCGATGCGACCCGCCGTGGTTGTGGCTTCGAAATCCGGCGCTCTCTGACCTGAAAATAACGGCATTCCCTTATTCCCCATATGGCTGGCGTCAGCCGGACCGATGGCGGAAGGGACGGCTTCGCGTTCCTTCCGCCTGCCCGATGATAAAACCACACAGAACGTGCGCAGTCAACAAAAGCACTATTAATAATTGTTGATAAAATGGTATGTTACGTTTTCAATCGTTAATTAGATGACTTTCTACCCCGGACCAGCAGGGGTGGCGCACCAACCGTTTGACAGACAGCGCCCGGCAATGGAGTATCCGCGCGGGAATAATGCACAAGGACCATGGTCTGACCTGATGGCGCGCGCGATCCATCCTGTGGCACGGTCGGCAACGGCACGCTGGCTTGTCATCGCCATCGCGCTGATTGGCCTGATGGGGCAGATGCTGGTCCAGAACCAGGCCCTGCCCGGTGAAGCGCCACGTCTTACCATCCAGCGGCTGACCGGTATCGACATTGCGCCCGGCGCACCAGTGGCCGCATGCGACACGACGCGACAGACCATGTCCCACACCATGGCCCATATGCGCCACGGAGTGCATGATGCGGGCTGCCGCGCAACCCATCATCATCACGACGGCACCTGCCCGCTCTGTCCGCTGCTGCATGTGGCGGCCATTCTGCAGGCCGTCATCCCGTTCGTGCCAATTGCGTCCATGCGGTGGGTGCAGCCGCTACGGCATTGCGTGCAACCCCGCGCGCCGCCCGGTCGTGCCTGCCGTATCCTGCCGCCATTGCGCGGCCCGCCCATGCCTGCCTGAACCTTCGCGCCGCGCCCGACCGGGGAAACCCCGGCCGGACCGCGTGGCTTGCAGGCCAGCGGGCATGACCCGGTTCCCTACGGATTTTCACGCAGTCAGATGGTGCATTCGCACCGGTCCGACAGGGTGCGTGTCAAAACCGGCGGAACCGCGCAATCAGATCCTGCTGGCTTTTCCCGGTCAGTTCAGGACAGAAATCATGTCAGGTCACACGGCATCCCCGCGTCATACGCGCGGGGCGGGCGGGCGTTCGATAACGCTGGCCCTTCTGATGCTTTCCCCACACGCCATTGCGGCATACGCTACACCTGTCGCGCCTTCACCCGATCCGCAGCCCGCGATACGGACCGGAGCGGACCACCCACAGCACCCTGCCGGAACGCCTGCCGTCATGGCGGGCAAGGCGGAAACCGTCGTAGTCATAGGACACAAAGGCGCGCCGGACATAAGGCGCTTCGCCCTGCCCCAGACCACGGCAGGCATCGACCGGCAGAAGATCTCGGCCACCATAAACATTGTCGATACCGAGGATGCGCTGCGCTACATGCCCAGCCTGTTCCTGCGCAAACGCAGCAATGGCGACACGCAGGCCACGCTGGAAACACGCACATGGGGCGTCAATTCCAGCGCCCGCAGTCTGGTCTATGTGGACGATGCGCCGATTTCAGCGCTGATTTCCAATAACAATACGAACGGCGCACCGCGCTGGGGCATGGTGGCCCCCGAACAGATCGAACGGGTCGATATGCTCTATGGCCCCTTTGCCGCGCAATATCCGGGCAATTCCATGGGCGGCGTGGTGCTGATCACCACGCGCATGCCGGACCATTTTACCGCGACACTGAAGCAGACCGGCAGCGTGCAGACCTATGGCGCCTATAAAACCCACGGGAATTACGGTTCATCCAACAGCGCAGTCACTCTGGGTGACAGGCTTGGCCGCCTGTCATGGCTGTTCAGCGCAAACCGGGAAGAAAGCCTGAGCGAACCGCTATTCTATGTCACCGCGTCCTCCATGCCCACGGGCACGACAGGCGGCATCGCATCGCAAAGCAAGACCGGCTCGACCGCCGATGTGATGGGCGCAGGCGGCCTGCAACACAGCACGATGGATAACCTGACCCTGCGGCTGAACTATGATTTCACGGACTGGCTGCACCTGAACTACATGGTGGGGTTATGGAATAACCAGACCCGCGCACGTGCCCAAACCTATCTGACCACGCAGGCCGGCACACCCACATTCGGGGGCGTGTCAGGTTTCGCCAATGATACCTACACCTATAATGAAGAACACCTTATGAACACGGTCGCGCTGAAAACCAGTACGAAAGGCCATTGGGACGGCGAAGCCATCTTTACGGATTACGACTACCTGCAGGACATGCAGCGCAATCCGGCGGGCGTGACGGGCAATACAGGGTTTACGCCCGGTGGCTATATCACGCGCATGGACGGTTCGGGCTGGACCACGGCGGATATCAAGGGCATCTGGCGGCCAACAGGCGCAGGTGGTGCGCATGAACTCAGCTTTGGCGCGCATCGTGACCAGTACGACCTGCGAAACCCGACCTACAATACCGATAACTGGCGCTCCTCCCCCGCCACGGGCAATGGTACGCTTTACGCCAGCGGCCGGGGGCGGACGACGACCTATGCGCTATGGGCGCAGGAAGCATGGAAATTCGCGCCACGGCTGAGCCTGACCATTGGCGGCAGGCTTGAGTTCTGGCGTGCATCCGACGGGTTCAACCTGGCTGGTAAGGTCGCCACCCGCCAGCCACCGGAACACGCGACCAATTTTTCGCCCAAGGCCACGCTGGCATGGCAGATCAACCGCAGATGGGATGCCAAAATTTCATTCGGGGAGGCATGGCGCTACCCCACGGTTGCAGAACTGTACCAGATCGTCGCCACCGGCGGCACCTACGCCGTGCCGAACGCCAATCTAAAGCCCGAGCAGGTCTTTTCGGGCGAGGTCATGATCGAACGCCACACCCGCAATGGCAGCCTGCGCCTGTCGCTGTTTCAGGAAAACACGCGCAACGCCCTTATTTCGCAAAGCACCCTGATCAACAGCATCTACACAACCACGGTCCAGAACGTGACCGCCATACGCAACCGCGGCGTGGAATTCGTGGCCGAACGGCATAATGTGCTGTTTCCGGGGTTTGATCTGTCGAACAGCGTTACCTATGTGGACTCCCGCATCCTGTCCGATCCTGGTTTTGACAGTGCGACCGGCACGGTTGCGACAGGAAAGCATGTGCCCTACGTGCCGGACTGGCGCGATACGTTTCAGGCCACATGGCATGCGACGCCGCGCCTCGATCTGTCGGCGGCACTGCGCTATCAGGGCAGGATGTATTCCACGCTGGATAACACCGACCGGGTCGGGCATGTTTTTGGCGCTTTTGACAAATTTCTGGTGGTGGATGTCCATGCCCACTGGCGGGTGCATGGTCCGCTTACGCTGGATGCGGGCATAGATAACATCAATAACGCCCGTTATTACGAATATCATCCCTTTCCCATGCGCAGCTATGTGGCCGATCTGAAGGCCAGTTTCTGAACCGGAAAAGCCAGCATTATATCGGGCGGGGCACGGGGCGATCCGCCCCGTTATTCAGGTGGTTACGCCAGGCGCGGGGTCAGGACAGGCGACGCGCCCCCTTCCGTCCACTGATAGGGCGGGTGACATAAAACTTTAACATTTTTCCGCTATGCCAGACCCCACGATACTACATAGTATGCGCAGTAACTTTTACCTATCCACCTGAATTACATGACGCACGCATGTTTTATGGAATAATAATACCCCGCAAGGCCAAAGGTGATATTTGAAATCCTTCAGTATTAAATTTTCCATAGGTCTTGTGCAGATCTGTGTCGCAGCCGCCTGCATTACAGCGGGTATCTGCTCAATCCGGGGCCTTACCAGCGTCAACAGCCACATAGACCAGATCAACCATAAATCACTGGCCAGTATCCGCGCCATTGGCACGATAGGCGAGCAGCTCCGGGCATTCCGTTCCACCGAAAGCGACCAGCTTGCCGCCACCAGCCCCGAAGCCGTTGCCGGGCTTGAAGCCATGATCGGGCCGATCGCACAGGGCGAAACGGATGCGATCGAAGCCTATGCGCCGCTGGTCAGCTCCCGTCAGGAAGAAACGCTTTTCCATAACCTGCGCACACAATGGCAGAATTACCGCGCAAGCCATGCTGAAACCTTCGCACACCCGAACCCGACCACCGACAGCAGCACTACGGCAACCACCAATGCGCGGCTTCTGGATGAACAGCAGGCCATGTCCGCCACGCTGTCATCCCTGACAACCATCAATACGGTACGTGCCGGGTCATACGCGCGCGAAGCGGAAAAAACCTACGGCCTTACGCTGCAACGCGTTTACGGGGCATATCTGGTGCTGTTCCTGGTGCTGGCGGCGTCCTTACTGGTCGTTTATTATAACATCCTGCGCCCGCTGAAGAAAATCAACGCCGCCATCAAGCAGCTTGCGGCGGGTGACACCACGCTTGCCTTCCCCTATGGCAGCAGGGGAGACGAGATCGGCGATATCTCACGCTCGCTGGAAGTCTTCCGCAGTGCCACGATCCGTGCTGAAACCCTGCAGAAAGAAGCCGAACACCAACGCGAACAGGCCGAAGTCAACCGCCGCGCCATTCACGAAAAGGCCGAAGCGGATGCCCGCGCCCGCCTGAAACAGGCGACGGGCGGCATGGCCGATGCGCTCAAACGCATGGTGGGTGGCGATCTTTCCTTCCAGATCGAAACCCCGTTTTCCCCGGAATTCGAGCCGCTTCGCCGCGATTTCAATGAAGCACTGGCGCAACTGGCCAATACCTTTTCCGCCATGTCCAGTTCCGTCCACACGGTGGATGACGGCATACAGGAAATGGCGTCAGGGGCCGAACATCTCGCCCGGCGAACGGCGCAGGAAGCGGCGTCGCTGGAACAGACGGCAGCAGCCGTGGCGGGCATTGCCAAAAGTGTCGCGCAGTCGGCGCAGCGTTCGGACACCGCACGCCAGATCGGTATCAAGGCACGCGAAACCGCATCGGATTCCGCACGGATCACCGATGAGACCGCCAGCGCCATGCAGCGTATCGAGGAAGGGTCCGAACGGATCGTCTCCATCCTGGAAATGATCGACAACATCGCATTCCACACCACCATACTGGCCCTGAACGCCAGTGTAGAGGCCGCACGCGCGGGCGAAGTCGGGCGGGGTTTTGCGGTGGTGGCAAGTGAAGTCCGCTCCCTTGCCGAAAAAAGCACGGAAGCCGCCCGCGACATCCGCGCGCTGGTCCTCAGCACCGCATCCGACATTCAGGAAGGTTCCAGCCGCGTCCGCGACAGCAGCGAAGCCCTGCGTGTCATCGTGAAATTCATTGCCGACATGGGCGGGAACCTCGATGCGATCGCCCTTGCATCGCGCGAGCAGTCCGTAAGTCTGGATGAGATCAATACCGCCATCGCATCGCTGGACGGGGCAACGCAGCAGAATGCCGCCGTGGCCGAACAGTTCAGCGCCACATCCAGAAGCATCGTGGATGAAAGCCATAAACTGAACGCGCTGGTCGGGCAGTTCGTGCTGCCTGATCCCGACCGGTCGGAGCCCGATGACATGCTGATGGCGCATGCCATGGAAGATGAAACGCCCGCTGCACAATGGATGGCGGATCTGAAGGCCGGCGCATGGTCATCGCGTGCGGGGAGTGAGCAACGGTTCTGATGACATGGGACATCTTCGCGTTGCAACGGGATTGCCTGAACAGGCAGGGCACGATGGGCGACATAAACGCCGCGCCCCTGTCCCATATCGACCAGCACGCTTCATGCCCAACGGGTTCCATCGTCCCGGCCCCTTTATAGCCTGAACAGTAACAAGGATAGGTTGCGCCATGACCGTCAGCCCTGACACCACACGATCAGCATGGGAAAGAAACCGCCTGCGGGAGGAGGTTCTTGACGATATTGACGAAGAAATCGAACTGGAACTCGACGATGCGCGTCTGGGTTCGGAAAAGGATTCCGATACGCTCGATTTCCGCAAAACCTACTTCCGTGACCTGCTTTCCCTGCAGGGTGAACTGGTCAAGCTGCAGGACTGGATCAAGGATACCGGCCACCGTCTGGTCGTGATCTGTGAAGGCAGGGACGCGGCGGGCAAGGGCGGTGTCATCAAGCGCATAACCCAGCGCCTGAACCCCCGCATCTGTCGCGTCGCCGCCCTGCCCGCCCCCAATGACCGGGAACGGACCCAGTGGTATTTCCAGCGTTATGTCAGCCATCTTCCCGCCGCCGGTGAAATCGTGCTTTTCGACCGGAGCTGGTATAATCGTGCGGGCGTTGAACGGGTCATGAATTTCTGCACGGATGAGGAATATGAAGAGTTTTTCCGTGCCGTCCCCGAATTTGAACGCATGCTGGTGCGCAGCGGCATCCAGATCATAAAATACTGGTTCTCCATTTCCGATGATGAACAGGAACTGCGTTTCTGTGCCCGTATGGAAGACCCGCTGAAGCAGTGGAAGCTCAGCCCCATGGATCTGGAAAGCAGGCGTCGGTGGGAGTCCTATACCCTCGCCAAGGAAATCATGCTGGAACGGTCCAATATCGACGAAGCCCCCTGGTGGATCGTGCCTGCCGATAACAAGAAGAAAGCCCGCCTCAACTGCATAAGCCACCTTCTGTCTCAGGTTCCCTATCAGGAAATCGAGAAGCCTGAAGTGCGGTTGCCCGAACGGGTATTCAGCCCGGATTACATCCGCCAGCCGGTGCCGGACAGCATGATCGTTCCCGAAAAATATTGAAATAACGGGCCGATTTCAGAAACCATAAGGAAGTTTTTGGTGAAGCTTTTTGAAAAAAGGCGACACCAAAGAACTTTGTCCGTTTTGACGCTTTGGCTGTCAATTACGAGCAATGAGGGCTGCTCATCCCTACCGGCTGCTTTTCTCACCATGCCATAAAGGTCATAGTGGATGTGTCGCCATCGCCCCCGCTTTTTGCAGGTCGGCAAAATAACCGTACACCGTTCGCCAAGGTGGGAAGTCCGTGGGCAACCCACGCCATTTGCAACCATGTGTCACCACATACATGATGGCATCGACTACCCGGCGCATGTTTGCTTCCCTCGGACGGCCACCTTGCTTTGCCCTTGGGATGTGGCTCCTGATTAACCTCCACTGTTCGTCAGTGAGGTCCGTGCCGTAGCTCATTGGTATGAATACAACCCGGAAGTAGTTTCGATATATTAACAATAATTGTCGAAGCTCAAGTTTCATTTTTATAATATCGTTATAAATCAGCCTGTTAGCTTTTATATAGTATGGCGATTTATCATGTGCTATTGTGTATGTGCGCTTGGTCGCGCACGAAAAAACGAAGTGCCTCCCCTTGTCGGGTGGCCTGCGAATACAACACCCGGCTTCGGCCAATTGTGGTGGATGGCGACGGCTGTTCATTGCGATGGGAATAAGCAGGGCAGCGTTTACTTCGTTTATCGTTGCGACCAACCACCTGACGCCAGGAGGCGTCAGCGTTTTTTAACGTCCTTGGTCGGACACCAAAAACGAGGTTACAATAGATGCTTCAAAAAGTGGCGGAATCACCGCCATTC
Source organism: Komagataeibacter saccharivorans (assembly GCF_003207825.1). Classification (GTDB taxonomy): domain Bacteria; phylum Pseudomonadota; class Alphaproteobacteria; order Acetobacterales; family Acetobacteraceae; genus Komagataeibacter; species Komagataeibacter saccharivorans. Next base: position 35,088 of record NZ_NKTY01000008.1, read on the forward strand.
GTTGTGCCTATTCAGGAACATAACGTAAACATAAACCCTTTGGAACTTATCCTCCAACCAGAACACAGCAACAGATACGCAAGGTATTTTTCAATACCCCGTTTGGATATATGCGTTTTCGACGCCCCTTCGTCGAAAGGTTCAAGCAGGAATGTAAAGGCCCTGTAGATTCATATCTGTTTGGGTTGAAGGTTCGGTTTTATCCGCAGGACAATCAGACTGATGCCAAGTCAGCAGTCTGCGGAAACTGCTACAACGCCAAGGAATGGAGGTGGCTGGACAAGTGCCTGCCTGCTGGTGGCACCTTCCTTGATATAGGAGCGAACATGGGGTTCTTTTCGCTGTTTGCTGCTACCAAAAGGGCCAGGATCATCGCCATTGAACCACAGCCTACGCTCTTTGATCGGCTTTTCACCAACATGGCTCTCAATGATATTGAGGCATATCTGGTCAAAGCTGCCGTAGGTGAAAGAGATGAAACTGGCACCCTGATCCAAACCAATATGGATTACGGTGGTGGCACCATTGGTCAGGGTCATGGAGAAACCGTTCGTATCCGGCCTTTGCTGGATATCCTGACCGATGCCAGAGTCAACAAGGTTGATGTGTTGAAGATCGACATTGAAGGATATGAGGACCGGGCTTTAATGCCCTTTTTCAGGGATGCACCCTCAACCTTATTTCCCTCACACATCATCATGGAATACAGCGAGAGTGATCGCTGGCAATCAGACCTGATGGGCAAACTGGCTCAGGCTGGATACCGTCAAACGGCACGTAGCAGAGGTAACGCCCTGCTATCACGCAAATAGGGGAGAACAGGTAAAATTAGCGGGTAGGTGGTTACGACCACCGACCCGTTTTTGTGTGTTTGTTCGTTGGTATATCAGCGATAAATGCTACGTTCCGGGACATTTCAAACAGTCACTTACCCTGCTTCTGGCATCAGGATTCCGGGGTTCTCCTGGGCCGTTATGACATTACATGCGCTGCGTTCAACACACGCATTGCGGCTTTGGGGTAACAGTAATGCCGGAACAACAGCGACCCCTTGCAGGACGCAACCGTTCATCAGTTATCGGAACCGACAGAAGCGGGAACAGGCAAAACCGTTTCCTCAAGGGTTATCTATCCCTGACCGGTAAAGTCGGAAATATTGATATCTTCCCTCCATACGCATCGGCGCCGTGGCGTCCATTTTTGGACATCACAGCGCCGGATACCGTGCAGGAAAGAAGAACCTTGACGATGGTCCGCCGGGGCAGCCTGTAATGCAGCCCCGGCAGCGGGATTCTATCGGTTGAGCAGGTAGAATAGTCCCGCAGCGATCGTAATGGTGACAGGCAGCGTGCAGACCCATGCCAGCGCGATCTTGACCAGCATGCCCCGGTTGATGCCCGAACCGGAACCAAGCATGGTGCCCGCGATACCCGCCGTAATGATGTGTGTCGTGCTGACAGGCAGGCCGGTATAACCAGCCGTGGCGATCAGCCCCGCGCCCACCAGTTCCGCCGATGCACCCTGCGCCGGGGTCAGGTGCGTATTACCGATTTTTTCGCCCAGCGTATGCACGATGCGCTTGTAGCCGATCATGGTGCCGATACCCAGACACAGGGCGCTGAGCAGCCGCACCCACCACGGCGCGTATTCCACCACCGGGCGCATCTGGTTGCCCAGCGTCTTGGCCATCGCGCGTTCCTGCGCGGATGCCTGCGGGTTCGCGGCAACGGTTTTCAGCCCGGCCACGACTTCATACAGGTCGGCACGCAGTTCGGAAGGCACGACCTCATCCGGCGCGGTTCTGGACAGGCGGGTAACGGAAGCAACCGCTTCGTCACGCAGGCCATCATGGTCATACTGCTGGATCAGCGGGGTGGCGTTTGTCGCATATTCCGCGATGTGGACAATATGCGGCGCGCTGTTGGGCGCCAGCGCGAAGGTTGCGGGCAGGATACCAATGATGGTCAGCATGATCAGGCCAATGCTTTTCTGCCCGTCATTGCTACCGTGGGAGAAGCTGACACCGGTGCAGGTCAGGATCAGCAGTCCGCGCACCCAGCCACGCGTCGGCCTGTCACCCTGCGGGGGCTGGTACAGTTCCGGGTCGCGCACAAGATGGCGGATTATGAAATACAGCCCACCCGCGCCAATCAGGCCCAGCAGCGGCGAGATGGCAAGGGCGCGCAGGATCTTCCATATCTGCGACCAGTCCACGCTGTTGCCCAGATCGCGGGTATGCAGCAGCGCATCCCCGATCGCTATGCCGATCAGCGCGCCAATCACGCAATGCGAACTGGAGTTCGGAATCCCGAACCACCATGTAAACAGGTTCCATGCCAGCGCCGTGCCGAACAGGGATATCAGCATCGGCACCGCCGGATCGCCATTGGGTGGGGACAGCACGTCGGCGGGCAGCAGTTCGACCAGACCGTACGCAACACTGATCCCGCCCAGGATAACCCCTACGAAATTCATGCACCCCGACCAGATCACAGCCGTGCGGGGTTTAAGCGATCTGGTATAGATAACGGTGGCGACCGCATTTGCCGTGTCGTGAAATCCGTTTACGAATTCAAACACACAGACAAGCGCGAAGCACACGACAAGCGCGATTATGGAAAATGTGGAATAGGGTGCAAAGTGAAGCATATAACTACACACAGAAAGTTATTGTTATTTGCTTTATAAATAATTTTAAGGACGAATTTAAGTCACCGCACCTGATCTTCATATAATATTCATATTTACATAATCATGCGCTTTATTACGTGATCGCACCTGTTCAGAAGGGGGCGGGACATTACTTCCGGCCCGCTGCGTGACTGGAGATAATGCCCCATAAAAACATCCGTAGAAAATGGCCTACCGGTTCAGTCGCGTCACCAGTAACTGATTGATGCGGAAACCTTCCACATCGACCACTTCAAAACGGAAACTGACCGTGTCCACCCGGTCCGCCTTACGCGCCATGCGCCGCAGGCGGTGCAGGACAAAACCGCCAATGGTGTCAAAAGGCGCGCTTTCATCCAGATCGAACGCATCCAGCGCGCGCCGCACATCCCCGATCGTGGCGGCACCGTCAATCAGCCACGATGTCGCATCGCGGCGCACGATCAACTGCTCCTCAAACGGATTGGCAAGCCCGCCCATCAGCGCGCCAAGAATGTCCTTGAAGGTGATAAGCCCCATCACCAGCCCGTATTCATTCACCACCAGCGCGAAACCCACGCCATGGGTATCGAACTGCGCCAGCGTGTCCCACAGGTTGATGGTCTCGGGCACCGACAGGACATCACGGCGCATCTGCACGATCGGGTTTTCCCGTGGCGCAGGGGCGTCCTGATCGTCCGGCGTGGACAGGACGCCGGGCCTGCGGTCCACCACGGCGGCCAGCACGTCTTCCGCCCGGATGGAGCCTATGACGTTATCCAGTCCCCCATCACACAGGGGATAGCGTGAATAGGGCTTGGCGCGGACCTTGTCCTTCTGCATCTCGATGCTTTCCTGCAGATCGAGAAACACGATTTCATCACGCGGCGTCATGGCGGATGTGATGGAACGGTCCTGAAGCCCCAGAACGTTCTGGATCATCTGGTGTTCCTGTTCCAGCAGGACACCCGAAGCCGTGCCGGCGGCCAGAATGGCGCGCAGGTCTTCCGGCGTGACCGGCTCGACACCGGATGCTGCGGGAATTTTCAGGGCGCGCAGGATCGTATCGGATGTGCGCGAAAATACCCATACAATGGGATAAAGCAGTTTCAGCGCCGCCGCCGGGAACCAGCCCACCGCCAGCGCGATCTTGTCGGGCGCGTTCATGGCTACGCGCTTGGGCAGCAGGTCGGCAAACAGGACGAACATGCCCGTTACCAGCACGAAGCCGAACGCCGAGGCCAGCGTCTGCGCCGTTGCGATGCTCAGGCCCCAGTGGACCAGATACTGGTACAGCGGCGGAGCGATCATTCCGGAACTGATGATACCGCCCAGAACCCCGACCGCGTTAAGACATATCTGCAGGACGGTAATGACCTGCCCGCTGTTGCGCCGCAGTTTCAGGAACGCGACCGCCCGTTCATCACCCGCTTCCGCGCGGGACTGGAGCCGCACATCGCGGGCTGCGGCAAAAGAGACTTCGGAAAGCGAAATAAAAATATTAAGCGCGACCAGCATAACAAGCGATACCAGCCCCGACAGAAACAAAATCACACAGCACCTATGGAAGAATATTTAATTCATCATATCATGAACTGGCGATTACCTAACAGGATAAAGGTTTTTGGTCCGGGAATTTTTTGTTAAGATTTCAGGCATGTTTACCGTAACCCGACCACGCCTGTTCCCGGCCATGGCCTGCAACGCGGACACATCCCCACTGTTTCCATAAATCCCGATGCCAGCAGGCGCATTTTACTAAACCGTGCCCGGTGTCCGGGCGGACCGGAACCCGGACCGGGCACACAAGCCCACAAAAGCGCAGACAACAGGCCGTTACTGCCGGGGTGAGAGGGCCTGCACCAGTTGCGCCACCACTGCTTCCAGCAGCGCGCGATCCCTGTCGGTGAACCTGTCACGGCGCGGACTGTCGATGTCGAGCACGCCCAGCAGTTCCTTGCCCATCACGACCGGCACCACGATTTCCGAAGCCGATGCCGCGTCGCAGGCAATATGACCGGGGAAAGCATGCACGTCCGGCACCACCACTGTCTGCCGGTCCCGCGCAACCGTGCCGCACACGCCCTTGCCAAACGGGATGCGGGTGCAGGCCACGCGCCCCTGAAACGGCCCAAGCACAAGCTGGCCATCCTTTACCAGATAGAAACCCGCCCAGTTCAGATCCGGCAGGGCTTCAAATATCAGGGCGGCGATATTGGCCATGTTCGCGATCATGTCGCCCTCACCCGCAACCACGGCGGATACGGTTTCAGGCAGGGTATCGGGCGTTACGCGCCGGTCGGGTGCGGTCATGACTGTGTTCCTCTGGACAATGGGCGGACAGGGGACACTACTGTAATGCACCGGTCAATCACCCGGCCACATGGGGGGAAGCCGGACGGAATGCTTCTATCCCATCGATACCTCCACCGCATGGGTATTGCCGTCATCGAGCATGTCGATACTGCCGGTGGCCGGTATGCTGACCCCATCCACGCTGACAGTGCCGATCCCCCGGCACAGATGGGCGGGGTTGAGCACGGTAATGTTGTAAACCGCACTGCGCCAGCGCAGCGTGACTTCAAAACGCGGCCAGTCATGGGGAATGCACGGGTCAACCCGCAACTGCGTGCCATGCACCCGTATGCCAAGGATGGTCTCGATCCCCACACGCTGCATCCATCCCGCCGATCCTGTGTACCACGACCACCCGCCCCGCCCGACATGCGGTGGCTGGGAATAGACATCGGCGGCGATTACGTAGGGCTCCAGCCGGTAACGCGCGGCTTCCGTGGTATTCAGCGCATGGTTGATCGGGGTAAGGGTGTGAAACAGCGACTGCGCGCGGTCCCCGTCGCCCAATGCCGCCACGGCCATGACCGTCCACAGCGCGGCATGGGTATACTGGCCACCATTTTCACGGATGCCGGGCGGATAACCGCGGATATAGCCCGGATCAGGCCCCGTGGTATCGAAGGGCGGCGCAAGGACAAGGATCAGCCCTTCATGCTGGCGGACAAGACGCGACAGCACGGACCCCATGGCGTGTTCGGCACGTTCGGGTGACGCAACGCCTGACAGCACCGCCCATGACTGCGAAATCGCATCAATCTGGCATTCCGCGCTGATATGCGACCCAAGCGGCGTGCCATCGTCAAAATAGGCACGCAGGTACCAGTCGCCATCCCATGTCTTTTCCAGCGCCACGGCAAGGGACCGCGCATGGTCCTCCCACGCGCGGGCGCGGACCAGATCGCCGCGCGCGCGGGCCAGCGGGATAAAGGCGTTCAGCGTGGCATGCAGGAACCAGCCCAGCCAGACACTCTCCCCCTTTCCGTGCTCGCCCACACGGTTCATCCCGTCATTCCAGTCGCCCGTGCCCATAAGCGGCAGGCCATGCGCGCCAACAACCAGACTGTGATCCAGCGCACGGGCACAGTGTTCGAACAATGACCCGCTTTCATCCGATATGGTCGGAACCGTGAAACGGTCATGTTCGGTAATGGGAAGGGGCGGGGCCACCAGGAAGGGGAGGCTTTCATCCAGCACACCCGTATCGCCCGATGTCGCGACGTAATGCGCCACGGTATAGGCGAGCCATGCCCGGTCATCGGAAATATGGGTGCGCACGCCCGCCCCGGTCTGGGGCAGCCACCAGTGTTGCACGTCGCCTTCCACAAACTGGCGCGAAGCGGCGCGCAGCAGGTGCGCGCGGACCAGATCGGGCCGTGACAGCACAAGGGCCATGCCATCTTGCAACTGGTCGCGGAAGCCATAGGCCCCACTGGCCTGATAGAAACCCGCACGGGCCTGCACGCGGCTGGCCAGTGTCTGGTAAAGCAGCCAGCCATTGAGCATGATGTCCATGCTCCGGTCGGGCGTGCGGACCTGCACGGATTGCGTAATCCGGTCCCAATGCTGGCGGACATCGCGCAGCACACCATCCAGATCCACGGTGCGGTACCGGGCCACGAGGTCACGGGCCTGATTGATGTCCGCCCCCTCGCCCAGCAGGAAGACGATTTCCGCTTTCCCACCCGGCGGCAGGATCACCACCGTCTGCACCACCCCGCACGGGTCCAGTCCGGCACCCGTGCGCCCCTGCACGCCATCGGCATGGGCGAAGGCCGCCGGGTGTTCGACGGTGCCATTACGCCCGACAAAGGCCGTGCGGTCGCCGGAACTGGCGGTCAGATAGCCGCCAATATCGGCAAAGGCCACGCGGTTTCCGTAATCCGCGCTCCACGGGTTGCGGGCAAACAGTGTGCCGGTTTCCTCATCCAGTTCTGTGGAAACAAAGGCCGCCGACGTGCTGCGCGCCCGCCCCAGCACCCATTCGACATAGGCGGTGATGGACAGCGTGCGGGAATGATCGGACAGGTTGCGCAACTGGATGCGCGTAATCTTGACCGGGTCCGCCACGGGCACGTACTGCAGCAGCGTGCTGGCCACCCCATGGGCAATGCGTTCCTGCCGCGTATAGCCGCGCCCATGCGTGGTAACGTAGGTCGCCGCGCGGTCGCGCCGGGTGGCGGCAGCGGGGCACCACAGCATGCCGGTGCTTTCATCGCGGATATAGAAAATCTCGCCCGCGTGGTTGCTGACCGGATCGTTGGACCATGGCGTGATCTGGTGTTCGCGGCTGCTGCCCGACCATGTATAGCCACTCCCCTCCCCCGATACCTGAAAACCGAAGGTGTCGTTGGTGATGACATTGATCCACGGCGCAGGCGTGGTCTGTCCCGGCGCCAGCACGATCACGTATTCCTGCCCATTGCGGGCAAAGCCGCCATGGCCGTTGAAGAATTCAAGTTCCGGCACCGGCGGGGCGGCAAAGGCCGAAGCGGGCGACGGCGTGGGCGCAAGGGTGGGCAGGAACGTACGCTTTGCGGGAACCCTTGCATAATCAAGCTGTTCCGCCAGACCCCGATCGGCCACCAGCACCACGCGGGCGACCGACAGGATCAGGTCACGCATGGCGGGGGTAAGCAGGTCGGCGCGCAGCACACGCACGGCGCCCGCATTCCCCCCGCTCTGTGTTACGGAATGGACAAGCTGGTCCAGTGCCGCCTGAAGTTCCTGAAGGTAGGAGGATGGATGTTCGTTCAGCACGACAAAATCCACCGCCACCTGCTTGAGACGGAAATATTCATGCGCGAGCAGCAGCAGGCGCACGATGGCGGTATTCGACGCCTCGCGTATGCGCAGCACAAGAATGGGCAGGTCGCCCGAAATGCCCTGTTCCCACAAAAGCGGCTGTGCCCCTGCCCCCTTCGCGATCGCGGGCGGACTGGCCCGCAGCGCCGGCCCGGCAAACAGGATATGTCCCGCCAGGCGCTGGAACAGATCCGCCGTGGCGGGTGTGATGTCCAGATGGCGCAACTGCACCTGCGCCTGTGTCCAGGCAAGGGTGCGCACACGCTCGAATGCGGCATGGTCGCGGTGCGTGTCGATCAGGTCCAGCAGTGCTTCGCGCGATGGCGCGGCCATGGTCCAGAACGCGATGCGGCCCATGGTGCCCGGACGGATGGAAAGGGGAACGCGGATGGAAAAGATCGGGTCCAGCACGTTGCCCGTATGACCGGACAGCGCCCCGTCACCCATCACGGCCACGGGCCGGTGCACCGTGCGCTCGCGGCCAAGGAAACAGGCGCGGTCGGTTTCCACCTCTATGGCAGTACTGCATACCACCAGATGGGCGACCCATATTTCCGCCTCGTCCGGTGTGCGGCGGCGGCGGGTGGCGATCAGGGCGCGCGCGGCATGCAGGTATTCGGTATGGACGAAAAGCTTGGTAAAGGCCGGATGGGCCAGATCGCCAGCCTGCGCCAGCAGCGCCAGTTCCATATAGGATGTCACATCGATATCCAGCGGATCGCTGCCCGCGTTGAACAGGGAAAGCTGGCGGACTTCGGCATCGTTCTCGGCCGAGACAAGGACTTCCAGCCGCGTCGTAAGCGTCCCGTCACGACGGGCGAATTCGGCGCGGTCTTCATGGAAGGCCACGGCATATTCTTCGGGCGACGGGCCACAGGGCTGCACGCCCGCCGACCAGACCTGTCCCGTCCTGCGGTTTTTCAGGTACAGGTACGAACCGTAATCATCGCATGTCGTATCTTCGCGCCAGCGCGTGATGGCCTGACCGTTCCAGCGGCTGTAACCCGATCCCGCCGCCGTCAGCATGACCGTATAGCGGCCATTGGACAGCAGATGGGTGACAGGCTGGGGCGTATCGGCGCGTTCCAGATACCGCCCCGCCGGGGTGGAGACGGCGTGGACGGTGGGATGCGTATCCTCCTCGAACGGTAGCGGGCGGGCGACCGCGCCGGTACGGGGCGCGCGTTCCTGCAGCAGCAGTTCGGCGGACGCCACGACCGGGTCGGAATGAAAGCGCGTGCGCATGACGCCATTCATGATGGCGTCCGCCACCGCAAGGATGGACATGCCCTGATGATGCGCCATATACGCGCGCACGATTGCCACCCTGCCCTGATCGGGAACACGATCGGGGGTGAAGTCGAGTGATTCGTAAAATCCGTACTGCCCCAGCGCCCCGGTCTTTTCCAGCACGTACAGATTGGCCACCGCCTTCTGCGGGTCAACCATGGCCGCCAGCATGGTGGCGTATGGGGCCACCACCCGGTCCAGCCCCAGCCCGCGCTTGAACCCCAGCCCCGGCACGCCGAAATTGGAATACTGGTACGTATAGTCCAGATCCCGCACGTTATAGGCGGATTCCGAAACCCCCCACGGAATGTCATGCGTCTGGCCATAGGCGATCTGGCGCTGCACGATCAGGCCGTTGGTCTGTTCCAGCAGGCTGCCCACCGGCGCGCGCATGACGAGCGAGGGCATGAGGTATTCGAACATCGACCCCGACCACGAAACCAGCGCCGCGCCATTGCGCACCGGCGTAATCGAACGGCCCAGCCGGAACCAGTCATGCGCGGGCATGTCGCCCTTGGCGATGGCGAAGAACACCGCCAGACGCGCTTCGGACGCCAGCAGGTCATAACAGTTGGTGTCCTGCGTATCCTCGGCCACCAGATATCCGATGGACAGCAGCTTGCGCGACGGATTGCACAGGAAATGGAAATCCATCTCCTGCGCCATGGTCCGGGCCTTCTGCGCGATGGTTTCCAGCCTGCTGGCCAGCGTGGCATGCAGGTCCGTATCAAGGTCGCGCATATGGCTTTCCAGCGCGCGCAGCGGGGCCGTGACCCAGAATACGCGGTCGGTAATACGGTCGGTGCCCCCGGCGGCCACGTCGGGGTGCATGCGCGCCACATGTTCCGCAGCCCCCGCGGCATGACGGTGCAGGACCGCCAGTTCGGCGGTTGATTTGCCGGGGGTGGACAGGACCGCGTTTTTCAGTCCTGTCAGCAGGCGCAGCAACTGCCGCTCCGCCGCCGTGTGGCTCTGCCGGACGCCACGATCGAATGTCAGGTCGGCAATGGCGATGTTCAGCGCATCGGCAATCCCTTCACGCCATGTATCGGTTTCAGGCCCCGCATGCTGCCAGCCCTGACACGCACTGGCCAGCGCGATCAGGTGGCCCGCCATGTTGCCGCTGTCCACGCTGGAAACATAGATCGGTTCCAGCGGGCGCAGATCGTCGGTTGCATACCAGTTATAGAAATGCCCCCGGTAGCGCGGCATGGTTTCCAGCGTGCTGAACGTCGCTTCCAGCCGGCTGACGGTATCGGCCAGACCGGTCCAGCCAAAATCATGCGCGCTGGCGGTACACAGCAGGTAAAGGCCGATATTGGTGGGGGAAGTACGGCGGGCCAGAACGGGGGATGGATCTTCCTGAAAATTATCCGGCGGCAGCATATGGTCCGCCGGGGTGGTGAAGGTTTCAAAAAAGCGCCACGTCCGCCGCGCGGTCATGCGCAGGGTGCGGATATCGGTGCGGGACGGACGCGAGCGGGCCGCGATGACATGCGTGCGGCTGGCCCACATGGCCACGGCGGGCGAAAAACTCCACAAAACCGCCACCGGCACCGCCAGAAACAGGCTCCACGGCGCCCATATGGCCACACACAGCGTAATCCCCCCCGCCAGCAGGGGGGCGACGGACATGCGGCCATAATAACCCGCCAGACCCGACCGCAGCAGCCCCGCGATCTGGGCTGCGGGCACCCATTGCAGCATATGGCGGCGCGTAATGAACACACGCACCAGCGTACGCGAAATCGCATCCCCCATAAGACAGGCCTGATGGGCCAGAAAGGTGACGTTCAGGAACGTCATTACGGCGGACTCAGCACTTTTTGCGCCAATAACGCTAAGATAGCCGCGCAGCGTAATCCATTCCCGCCGCGGGATGATGTCCGGCAGGACCGGCAGGAACGCAGGCAGGGCCATGCCCAGCAGCACGAACGCCGTCCACACCACCGCCGCGTGCAGCGGCAGGAACCACCCCGCGACAAGGGCCACCAGCGCCAGTGGCGTAACCAGCGTGCGGCGCAGGTTATCGAGCATCTTCCATAACGCGATGCCCGAAAACCGGTCGCGCACCGGCGCGTTGCGCCGCGCGATGCCGGACATGATCCATGGCAGCAACTGCCAGTCACCGCGTGTCCAGCGGTGCATCCGCTGGGCCGCGACAAGGTAGTCGGTGGGGAAATCCTCCACCACCTCCACATCCGTCGCAAGTCCGGCGCGGGCGAATATGCCTTCAAACAGATCATGGCTCAGCAGGGTGGATTCCGGCACACGCCCGGCAAGGGCCGCCTCGAACGCATCAATGTCGTATATGCCCTTGCCCGCGTACGACCCTTCGCCAAACATGTCCTGATACAGGTCGGACACGGCGGCGGAATAGGCGTCAATGCCGCTGGCGCTGGCGAATATGCGCTGGAACAGGGTGCTGTGATGCCCCACCGGCAGGGACGGCGTGACGCGTGGTTGCAAGATGGCGTAGCCTTCACGCACACGGCCCGCCACGGGGTCGAAGGCGGGGGCGTTGAGCGGGTGGGCCATCTTGCCGATCAGGCGGCACACCGTTTCCAGCGGCAGGCGGGTATCGGCATCCAGCGTGATGATATACCGGACATTGGCGGGCAGCGGGGCGGCAGGCGCAAGGTAGGTGGTATCCGTCGCGCCGCGCAGCAGGCGGTTGAGTTCATGCAGCTTGCCGCGTTTACGCTCCCAGCCCATCCAGACCTGTTCACTCTCGCTCCATGTCCGCCTGCGGTGCAGCACGTAAAAACGCATCCCGCCGGGTGCGGGCCCATATTTGCGATTAAGGCCGGCCACCCTGTCCAGCGCCAGATCCAGCAGGCGCTGGTCATCGGGGGCATCGGGACTGTGGAAATCGGTCCAGTCGGTCAGGAGGGCGAAGTGAACGGAGTCATCGCGCGTGGCGAGGTAATGGACCTCAAGCCGCGCCAGCAGGGCGGTGAGCGTTTCTTCCGTGGTCATAAGGGCGGGCACGACGACCATGCTGCGCAGGGTGGCGGGAACACCATCACGGAATTCCAGCCCCGGCAGGGCGGTGGCGTGGATTGCTTCCAGCGCCAGCCGGTTTACACAGGCCACCGCAGCTTCCGAAACCGGCACGAAGGCGAGCACCGCCAGCAGCCACGTCATGCCGCTTGCACCATCCGATGTCAGCCACAGGGGCACGGCAAGGAAAAGCAGCGTCAGCAGGGTCACGACAATGCTGTAGGCCGCGATGCCACGCGCGCAGAACAGCCGCACCATCTGGCTTGACAGGGGCGGACGGAAGCCAATTGCCGCTTCCAGTTCCCTGCGCCCCGCCATAAGCAGAAGGTAATAGCCGGGATCGGCCCGGCGCGGGTCATGACCGTCCATGGCTGCCGCCCGGCGGGCCATGCTGACGGACAGTTCGGCTATCGCCATCTCGCTATGGTCACTGCCACGGGCCAGATCCTCGATGGCCTTGCGGTACAGATCACGGCTGGCGAAATCAGCCTGGGTGAAGCTGGGGTAGCTGTCAAAGATCCTGTTGACCAGGCAGACATGGTCGAAGGCTTCGGTCCAGTCGAAACCTGCGATCAGGCGCAGGCTGGTGATGATGTTGCGGATGGTGGCGTTGAAGGTGCCCTGTTCCTGCAGGTCGTCGCGCACGGCGTCTTCAATGCTGGTGCCCCTGTCCGCCAGCCGCTGTCCAAGCCAGACAAGGGCGGGGTCCTTTTCGGGGTCCAGCCCGCGCGAACGATGGGCAAGCTGGGCGATGAAGGCACCGTTCAGCACGCCGGGGTCAACCGTGGCGAGGAAGGCGGCCATCGCCGATGGCGTATCCTTGCGATAGCCATCCAGACTGTCGGCCAGCATGTCGGCTTCGCGCCTGCTGGCGTTGTTGGCCATGATCGCGCTGACCACGCGGCGCAGGTTTTCAATCAGCACGATCCGCAGCGTGATCGGCACCGCCCAGAGTTCACCAATCGTCAGTGGCGTCACGTCCTGATACGCCAGCAGGTAGTTGTACAGGGTTTCGGGCTGGATATTGCTGTCCGTATGGGCCACCAGCGCCCATGTCACGCCAAACACACGGGGCAGTCCGGCAAAGGGACCGCTGGCCAGCTTGGGCAGGCGGGCATAATAGCGCGGCGGCAGGTCCAGTGCGATTTCACGGATCTGCATGTCAACCAGCGCGTAGTTATCCGCCAGCCATTGTGCGGCGGGCGTCAACTGCTTGCCCGCCTGCAGGGCTTCGGCAATCCTTTCATCCGCGGCCCGCAGGAATGCACCATTGTCCGCAAGGCGGCGGGCCAGTGAATGACCCTGCCCCCGCATATGGGTGCGGGGCGTTATGGTCTGCGCGGCGGCAAGGCTTCTGGCATGGGCTTCCAGCCGTTCCATGCCGAAAATTTCGCTTTTGACCGGCGCGAAATCATCCTGCCACGTAAGCTGGGTAGGCTGACCAGACAGGCGTTCGAGCCACGAGCGGGGCATGGCCCGGAACGCGCGATCGGCCTGATGGGGTAACGCGGGATTTCCGTCCATGCTCTGCTCCAGTTATATCCGTGGCGGAACACCCACACCCGCGTTCCCCTATCTGCGAAACAGGCTCATCCGTGGCTGGGACGCATGGTGGGCACGCTGGCGCAACAGGGGTGGCACCGCATGGTCGCCTTCCCGCGTCATGGATTGTGTTGTGTATTCATCCGGCCCATCACCATCAGGCGGGAATTTTCCTGCCCTCCCCGCCACGGGGCGCGCAGCAGCGACGGCGCGGGAAGGCGCGTACTGGCCAGACGTGGCCGGTTTGAAGGATGTATCCATCCTCCACTCTCCTCTATCCGGGATATGGAAATAATGCGAAGGGCCTGACTGGATCGGTCGCCGGCAGGGCCGGGGGCAGGATACAGTCGCCCATAGTGTAACGCCGGTATCGAGACTGCGTTCCCTGAATATCTTTTGTCCGTGCCATCTGCCGGGCCAGCACGGCGGGGGCGGGCGATCTGGTTTTTCCGCCTGCCTGCGGGGCAAAAAAGCGCGGTCCGCTCCGTCACGGGGCCGGTCACTGATTGTTAACGCCTGCGCTCCTATCCTGAAATTCATGACCCTGCACCGGACCGCCTGATCGGGCGGGCAGGCCGCAGGCCAGCCATGCGACCGGCAACATCTTCCGGCCGGGGGCGTTTGGTTGCCGAAGACGGGGGCGCACGCAGTAGCCCCATAACGGCCCGCGCCGCCCCTTGTGCCACCTGCTGAAGGAAAATCCATGACCCAGAGCATTCCCCCCCAGAGCCAGGACCACCAGCCCGGCGTCGAACGCCTGCTCAAGCCCAGGGCTGAACATATCCGCCCCGATTATCGCGGCAGCGACAAGCTGAAGGGACGCCGCGCGCTGATTACCGGCGGTGACAGCGGCATAGGCCGCGCCGTCGCCCTGCATTTCGCGCGGGAAGGGGCGGATGTCGCCATCCTTTATCTTGAGGAGGAAGAGGATGCGCGCGAGACCATCCGTCTGGCGGAAGCCGAAGGTGTCAGGGCCCTCGCCATCGAAGGCGATGTGGCCAACAGCATGGTCTGCAATGACGCGGTAGCCCATGTGGTCGAGGTCTTTGGCGGGCTTGATATCGTCGTGAACAATGCGGGCGTGCAGTATGTCAGCACGGACCTGACCGATATTTCCGATGAGACATGGCAGCGTCACATGGACGTCAACATCAACGGCTATTTCTACATTACCCGTGCCGCCCTGCCGCATCTGAACAGGGGCAGCGCAATCATCAATACATCGTCGATCAATGCTTTCGCGGGCAACAAGGCGCTGGTCGCCTATACCACCACCAAGGCCGCCGAGATGGGCTTCACCCGCGCCCTTGCCCTCCAGCTTGCGGAAAAGGGCATCCGGGTCAACGCGGTCGCCCCTGGCCCGATCTGGACGCCGCTGCAGCCCGCAAGCTGGGGGCCGGTCGATCCGCAGGCAGTGGCCGACATGGGCAAGAGCACGCCCATGGGCCGCATCGGCCAGCCCAGCGAGATGGGTCCGGCCTATGTCTATCTGGCGGCGGAAGATTCATCTTACGTCACGGGGCAGACAGTGCATGTAAACGGGGGCATGATCATCAATGGCTGAGGCGCTCCCCTCGCTCATGCTTCCTGCATCGAGCTGGCTTCGCGCGGCGGCCCATCGTCGCTGGCTTGATGCGCAGGGGCAGCGCCTGCTTGATTTTTCAAAACCTGCCCGCGTGCCCGACGGCTTTGCCCCGCTGGATGACGACGGGCGGCTTTCCGCCGATGCCGGGGCGGATGCGATCCTGACCGCGCGCGTGACCCATGTCTACGCGGTGGCGGCAGGGCGCGGCCTGCCGGGATGTTTCCCGCTGGCCACCCACGGTGTTGCGGCCCTGCTGGGGCCATTGCGCGACGAAAGGCATGGCGGGTGGTTCACCGGGCCGCCCGCCGATGGCGTGCCACCCGATGGGGGCCGCAAGCAGTGTTACCTGCATGCCTTCGTAGCCCTTGCGGCATCATCGGCGGTGGTAGCAGGCGTGGATGGCGCACGCCCCCTGCTGGAGGAGGCGCTGGCGGTATGGGAACACCATTTCTGGAGCGAGGAAGAAGGCGTTTTTCGTGAAAGCTTCGCGGCCGACTGGTCGGATGAGGAAAATTACCGTGGCGCCAACGCGAACATGCACGCAGTGGAAACCTGCATGGCAGTGGCGGATGTGACTGGCAGGCCGGTCTGGCGACAGCGCGCGCTGAGGATTGTGGAGCGGATCATCCACGACCTTGCCCGGCGCAACAATTACGACGTGGCTGAACATTTTGATCGCAACTGGACGCTGCTGAAGGATTTCAACCGCGACAAACCCACGGATGACCTGCGTCCCTTCGGCATGACGCCGGGGCATTTCGTGGAATGGTCACACCTGCTCCTGAAACTGGAGGCCGCCCTCCTGCGCGAAAGCGGTCGCGCGCCTGCATGGCTTCTGGATGATGCGACCGGCCTGTTCCAGCGGGGCATGGCGGCAGGCTGGGCGCGCGATGGCCAGCCGGGCCTGCTGTATACCGTGGACTGGAACCTTGAACCGGTGGTGCATAACCGCCCCCACTGGTGTCAGGCGGAAGCCATGACATCCGCCGCTGCCCTGCTCAAGCGGACCGGCCACAGGGAATATGAACACTGGTACCGCACGATATGGGATTATATCGACCTGTACATGATCGACCGCAGGCGCGGTGGCTGGATTCAGGAACTGGACCGCGATAACCACCCGTCCGAAGTTGTCTATGCGGGCAAGGCGGATCTGTACCATGCCTGGCAGGCGACGCTTACGCCGCTCCTCCCGCTGGCACCGAGTTTCGCCACCGCCGTAGCCAGCCTGGACCAGTAAGCCTGCGAACATGGCCGGTCTGCGCTGCATCCGGCCATATCCTCCTTTTCGCCATCAGGACGCTTCAGTTGAACCCGATTGATGCCCCCACAAACACGCCAAACCCGTCACCCGGCTGCATGACCGCCAGTTGCTTGCCCGCCGCCTGATACCCCGGCACCACAATGGCCGCGTAATGGGTGTTGGCAAGGTTATTGAAGCTTATGAAGACTTCACGGTGTTTATGCGGCCATGAATACCCGATATTGGCGTTATAGATATGATAGGAGGGTGCGAAATACGTCATGTCATAGGACGCGCCCACCTTGGATGAAACCTGCGCGCTGAAGCCTGCGTAAAACCCGTTGCGCATGTCCAGATGCACTTCACCCTGATAGAAATGCTCAGGAATGCCCGGCAGGTGATTGTTGCCGAAAACCGCGTCATGTCTGTAGCGGAAATCCTGATACGTATAGGCCTGCCGGAGTGACAGCGTATTGCCCGCCCATTTCAGCAGTTCGGTTTCCAGCGAAACCTCGACACCCTGATGGGTTGTTGGGGATGCGTTGCCATAAATCGACGTGCCCGCCGCAAGGGATGCGGGCGTAGTGATCGTAAGCAGTTCGTTATGCACGGATGAATGATAGTATGTCAGGCTCCATTTATTGTGGAAGTAATGGCCGGTCGTGCCGATCTCGAACGTGGTTGCGGTCTGGTTGCGCAGCCTGCCCGATGTGGAGTTTTCCCCCGCCGTCGCCTGTAGCGGATAACTGGCGGCATTATAGTAATTCCCGGCATAGTTGTAGTTCCAGTCATTGGGGGGCTGGATACTGCGGCTGACGTTGCCATAAATCTCGATATGCGGGTCAGGTATGTAGCGAAAGCCGCCACGCGGCACGAAGTTGACCGATGCCGTGTGCAGGTCGCTCCGGTTGGGATAGGTGACATCGGACGTACGCTTGATGAACGCCAGCGCCCCCGCCGCCGTCAGCCACAGGTTATGCACGACCTCGGTATTGTTGCGCAGATGGAAATAGTTTTCCGTGCCGCCATATTTCACGTTACGCAGCAACGTGCCATCCGGCACCCCGCCAAATACGCTACTGACGCGGATGCGGTTGCGCTGCCATGCCTCGATATCGCTATAGCTCAGGATACCGACCTGCGTATCGCTTTTATGGCCACGCAGCACATCATGGCGGTCGTAATTCAGCACGCCCGCGATCGTCTTGTAGCCCCATATCTGCGATGATGCGGTATTCTGGATGTCGATTGGCGCATCCTGATAATTGCCGCCGAACTCGATCTTCGAGTGATCGTCGATACGGATGGTCGTCATGGACCCGTAATACTTGGTTCCAGGCTGGATACGGTGTGATCCCCATGAATAATAGGGGGACTGCGCCTGCTTGGGATCGGACAGGATCTGGTCGCGCGTCAGATAACCGGGATAGCCGTTATCGGTCTGCCGGTAGCGAAAGAAGGCCCGCGTCGAGACGCGATCGTTGAATCGGTAGCCGAAATTGGCGTTAAGCCCGAAGCTGGTCGCCTTGGTATTGTCCTGATACCCGCCACGATAGGAATTGGTGGCGCTGAGGTAATAATCGAATTTGCCAAAGACCCCGCCGGAACTGAGCTGTTCCTTGACATAGCCAAAGCTGCCCGCTTCCACCCGTGCCTGGTACCGCTGCGCGTCATATCCGGTCTGGCTGACATAATTGATCCCGCCGCCAAGCTGCATTCCCCCATAATCGAACGCGTTGGCCCCGCGCAGCACCTCGGTATAACGCAGGCCCAGCGGTTCAAACAGTTCATAGGGCGTGCCCGCCGGTGTCGTAACCGGCAGTCCGTCAAACATCATCAGCATGCCGGAACGGAAATAATTGGTGCCGGTGGCAATGCCGGACCCACGGACGGACAGGCGGATGCCATCGCCCCCGCCCGATGACTGCGCAAAAACGCCGGGCTGGAACGCAAGGGCGTCGGCGCTGGTGAAATTACGGCCCTTGAGCACTTTCTGCGCATCAATCACGCTGGTGGCGCCGGGGATGGAGGCCAGCCTTGTCTCTGCCCGGCTGACGGGCGTTGCGCGGTGGCGGGAGACGGAAATCAGTTCCGGTCGCGGCGGCGTGGGCGCGGTGGCAGTGGACGATGTGGACGCCGCCGCGGGTTTTGCGTGCTGCGTGGCGGCAGCATGCCCGGTACGGGGGGAAAGTGCTTTTTCAGCCGCAAACGCATGGGGGGCGAACCCTATCCAGCAGGAACTGACAACCAGCGTGGTGTGACGGGACAGGATGCGCGAACTGGTGGAATATCGGTTACGTATGGTGGTTACGGGTATCCGGGGCATAGGGGGCTGTTCCATAACTGTATCTGTATTGATTGTTTTCTTTGTTTTTCTTCGTAATCATTGTACGCACGCCTCGGTTCTACACATTCCACTGTTCCATTCATGAATGACTGAATACGACCGCCCGTTCTTCATCGGGTGACCGCATGGCTGTACTGCCGGTTGAACCAGACAAGGCCCGGCTGGCCATCATTTTCACCGGTGATGACATCCACCACATGGGCAATGACCACCGTATGGGTGCCAACATCGCGGATTTCCCTGACACGGCAGTCAAAGTTCACCAGCGCCCCGTCAAGGAGCGGCGCGCCCGTCCGGCCCCTGTGCCATCGTGCGGCGGCAAAGCGTTCGGCCATGAGGCGTGAACGGCTGCTGAAAATATCCGACAGCGGCTGCTGCCCGCCATGCAGGACGTTGATGGCCAGCACCCCATGTTCCAGCACATGCGGATGCGCGCTGGTGGAGCGGTTTATGCACACCAGCAGGGTCGGCGGCGTATCGGATACGCTGCACACGGCGGATGCGGTAAATCCGTGCGGTCCCTGCGAACCATCGGTCGTCACGATCGTCACCGCACTGGCCAGCGCCGCCATGCCATTGCGGAAATCCGCGACCGGCACCGCGTCCTCTTCCAGGGCGGTATAGCCAAACGGCGTGATTACATTTGTCATGAAGGATCAGCTCCCACTTTCAGAAGAAACCAGCATTTCAGGGGTGGCGACGACATAGGACGCCCGCGCGGGGACAGCGGCCCGGTGCCGCCGCAGGGCGGGGTCCATATCGGGGTCGTAGCCAAATACATCCCACCGGGAGAGGAAGGACATGGTGATCCCGGCCACCGGGGCCAGCAGCACTAGCCAGAACAGGCGCGGGCCAAGATGTGCGTTCAGCCACGGCAGGAACAGCAGCGCCAGCGTGCCCCCCATGCCCGAAACCAGCCGCGCCAGACCAATCCCCATCCCGCGCAGTTCCGTGGGGTAGCTAAGGGTGGGATAGGCCATGAGCTGGCACCCCGGCCCGAACCCCTGCGCGAACAGGAAGGCGGCAAACCCGCCAAGGGCGACAATGACGCCCGGCGTCCCGTGTGGCGTGCCGGTCAGCGCAAGGGCGGCGATACCCGCAATCTGCACCGCGTAACCCGCCAGCACGATGGGACGGGAATGGAAGCTGCGGGTCAGCCGCACGCCCAGCAGGCCGCCGGGAAACGCCACGGCAAGGTTGAGGACGATGGAAATGACCAGCACCTGTCCCGCGCTGGCATGCACGATGGTTGTCAGCAATCCGGGCAGGCCGAATATGATGGCGCTGTAGGAAAGCGCGCTGACCAGTGTCATGCCGCAAATCAGCAGTCCGCGCTGCAACAGCGGCGGCCGCAGCAGTTGCAGCGGATCGGGATGGACGATAACGGGCGCATGTGTCGCGGTCGGACGCACGATGGGATCGACGCCATAAGACCGGCGCACGATTTCCGCCGCCCGCGCCAGATCGCCACGGCGGGCGATCCAGACGGGGGATTCATTCATGTAACGCCCGCGCACCATGATGATGATGATGGCCGGTACCGCGCCAAAAGCCAGCGATGCCCGCCACAGCCAGTCGGGGTGCCCCGCTGGCAGCACATGCGCGAGCACAAATACCAGCACGAAGCACAGGGATGACGCGGCATACCATGTCGGGCACCATGCCGCCGCCCGGGCGGCCTTGCTGCCCCGCCCCTCAAGGCGCGAGAATTCCGACAGGAACGCCATGGCCACCGGCAGGTCCATCCCCACCCCGAACCCCATGGCGAACCGCGCCGCGATCAGGATACCCACGCTTGGCGCGAACCCCGCGACCAGTGCGGCAATGACGAAGCACACCATATCCGCCATGAATACGGCGTACCGCCCGATGCGGTCCGTCAGCCACCCGCCCGCCAGACTGCCAATGATCGTGCCTGCATTCAGGGCGGCGGCGACAAGGCCGGTCTGGAACGCCGACAGCCCGAAATGGGCCTGCACGTCCGATATGCCCCATGACAGGGTCGTCAGGTCATAGGCATCAAGAAACACGCCACCCAGCGCAAGTGCTACGACAATGCGGGCATGGCTTCCCGCGCGCGGACCGGCATTGATGATGGCGGAAATATCGTCCGCGTCCCGCACAATGGGGCGATCGGACGTGGTCTGTTCTGTCATGTCGTCACCTGTTCCTTGTGGGAATGATGGCCCGTAGCGTGCAGCGTGGTCAGGGCGGACAGGGTTATCGCCAGCTTTTCGGCATAGCGGGTGACTTCGGGCAGACCCATGAGTTCACCAAAGCGCCCACGCGCCAGCGGCCCGGCGACAAACAGGTTGCCCGCATGCGCCGTCCCGACACAGGCGCGGCCCAGCGCATCCACATGCAGGCCAAGCCCCGTCGCATCCATTTCCACCCACCCGGCGGCGGCCAGTTCCGACAGGAACGGCACGGTCTTCAGGATGGCGTCGTGCGCGGGGCCGGTTGTGGTGATGATGGCGTCATACGTCCCCTGCCGCGCCGGGTTCGCGCCATGGCGGATGGTTGCCACAAACGCGCCGCGCCGGCTGTCCACCTCCACCACGCGGCCCGCGCGGATCTCCAGCGTGCCGTCACGTTCGCGCTGGCGCAGGATGTCATCGGCCTGCGGCGCGATGCGGAAGCGGTGCGTATCCCAGAACGGACGCAGGTGCCGGATCAGCCGCCTGCGTTCGACAACCGGCAGGGCGGCCCAGATATCAGGCCCCTGTTCGCGGATGCGGTCAAACACCGCCTGCCATGGCTGACCGGCGGCATCCGCCACGGCATGACGTATTGTGCGCAGCAGGTGTCGCGCCGTACGCGACGGGGGCGATGCGAACTGCCCGGTTGGCGTCACCGCGCCATCATGATGCCCGCGCGGGCGTTGACCCCGGCGGGAAATGGCGGTGATGGGGCCATGATGCCCCCGATCGGTCAGGGTTGCGACCACATCCGCCATGCTCAGGCCGGTCCCGATGATCAGGACACGATCCGCCTCCCCTATCGCATGCAGCGCCGTGCCGTCCCATGGATTGGTGATGAGCCTGGGGGCGCCATCCCCGCCGGGCGGCAGGTCACGCAGCACGGCAGGGGCCTGCGGGGCCGGATGGCTGGTGGCGATGACCACGATATCGGCGGTCGTGGACTGGCCGCGCGCATCGGTCAGCACCCATCCATCCCCCCGCCCCCGGTGGACCGACACCACCCGGCGGCGCAGATGCGTGACCACCCCGCCATGCAGCAGCGGGGCCAGACGGTCGGCCATGTAGCGGCCGAATACGGAACGGGCGGGAAAATGACTGCCATCGGGCCGGATGGCGTCCGGGTCATCCGCCAGCGCACCGGTCTGCCTGATCCAGTTGGCGAAATCATCCGGGTTGGCGGTATCGATGCTCATGCGCCTAGCGGGCACGTTGACCCGGTGCTGCGGGTCGGTCGCGCCATAGGCCAGACCCGCCCCAAGGAAGGGGCGCGGTTCAAACACGGTAATACGCTGCGGGCCGCTGGCGCCGCGTGCAAGGTGCCACGCCAGCGCCGCGCCGCTGAACCCGCCACCGATAATGGCGATATGCGGTATGGAAGAAAAAACCGGCATGGCGGACCCCCCCACGATCAGGCCGCGCGGGTCGGGCGGTGATCGCCTGCGATGGTCTCGCCAAACGGCCCCATGTTGTTCAGCGACGCGGCGCCACGCACCGGATGCGCGGTGGGCAGGTGGGGCAGCACCAGCTCACCGAACCGGTAGGCTTCTTCCAGATGCGGATAACCGGAGAATATGAAGGTATCGATACCCAGGCGGCGATATTCGTCTATGCGCTCCTGCACCGTTTCCGCGTCACCGACCAGCGCCGTACCCGCCCCGCCACGGACCAGGCCGACGCCCGCCCACAGGTTGGGACTGATTTCCAGCCTGTCGCGCCGGCCGCCATGCAGCGCGCTCATGCGCGACTGGCCCACGGAATCCATGCGGGCGAAAACCTGCTGGGCCTTTGCAATCGTGGCGTCATCCAGATGCTGGATCAGGCGGTCCGCGTCATGCCATGCCTCTTCCTGCGTTTCGCGCACGATCACATGCAGGCGGATGCCGAATGAAACCTTGCGCCCCTGTTCACGGGCCAGTTTACGCACATGGCTGATCTTTTCAGCCACAAGCGCGGGCGGTTCGCCCCATGTCAGGTATTTGTCGACCGACTTCGCCGCGACATGCACCGCCGCTTCCGACGACCCGCCGAAGAACAGCGGCGGGCCATCCTTCTGGAAAGCGGGGAACAGCAGCCGCCCGTCCTTGATGGTGAAGTGCCTGCCTTCAAAATTGACATCCTCCCCGCGCAGCAGGGCACGGTAGATATCAAGGAATTCATCGGTAATTTCGTACCGCGTGGCATGATCGGCAAACAGGCCATCACCGGCGTTTTCCGCCGGGTCGCCCCCGGTTACGATATTGATCAGCAGCCGCCCGTTGGAAAAACGGTCCAGCGTCGCGGTCATGCGCGCGGCAAGCGTGGGGGAAAGCAGGCCCGGACGCAGCGCGATCAGGTAACGCAGGCGTTCGGTTACCGGCGCCAGGGCGGATGCGACAATCCAGCTATCCTCGCAACTGCGGCCCGTGGGGATCAGGACGCCGTAATAACCCAGCGTGTCCGCCGCCTTCGCCACCTGTTGCAGATAGGGCAGGTCAACCGGGCGCCCCCCCTTCTGCGTGCCAAGGTAGCGGCTGTCGCCATGGGTGGGCAGGAACCACAAGGCGTTGATCTTTTCGGGAATTTCGTAGGACATGGTTACGAGGCCTTGGAAAATGTTTCGGTAGGAAAAAGCGGCTCGGCCGGGGCGTGAAGGGCTGCCGGGTTACGGTAGCGACTGCCGAAATGCCGTTCGGGCAGATGGGCGCGCCCCGGCTCGAACAGGCGTTCACGCAGGGTTTCACCCGGCGCATAGGCCGTGCGGTAGCGCCCGCGCCGCTGGAGTTCGGGCACGACCAGATCAATGAAATCGCGGGCGGTTTCGAATGTGTGGTACTGGCGCAGGTTGATGCCGTCGATGCCGTCGATATCCAGCCAGCGCTCGATTTCATCAGCGATACGTCCGGGCGTGCCCACCACGAAAAAGCGCCCTTCATCAAACGATGCGATCTGGCGCAGGGCGCTGCCAACCGTCTGGTCGGGATGGAAACGCCGCCCCATATTGCCAAACGGCACGCCTTCACGTTTCAGCACATCGCCGATGCGCGCATCGGGGTCATGACGCCGCAGGTCTATTTCCGCCTGCGCATGGACCAGTGCACCTTCCACACTGTAATACTGGCGGTATTTCTCCAGCTTCTTTTCCGCCAGTTCCTGCGTCGTATCGGCAATGATCCCGGCCATGACGATAAAGCGGATGTCGTCGCCATTGCGGCCATGGGCGCGCGCGCGTTCGCGTGTGCGGGCAATGTTGTCGCGCACCGCCTGTGTCGTATTGCCGCCGATAAACACCACTTCCGCATGGCGCGCCGCGAACTCCAGCCCGGCGGGGGAGCCGGTCGCCTGAAACAGCACGGGCGTACGCTGCCGCCCCGGTGCGACAAGATGCGGCCCCGCCACGCGGAAATGCCGCCCGTCATGGTTGATCGGCCTTACGGCGTCGGGATTGGTGAAGACGCCTGCGGCCGCATTGTTGACAACGGCGTCGTCATCCCAGCTTCCTTCCCACAGCTTGTACAGCACGTCGATATATTCATCGGCTATCGCGTAACGCTGATCATGGGGGATTTCATCTTCCAGCCCGAAATTGCGCGCGGCACTGGGCAGGTAGGACGTGACGATATTCCACCCCACCCGCCCCTGGGTCAGCAGGTCCAGCGTCGCCATGCGGCGGGCAAAGGCGAATGGTGGTTCGTACGTGGTGGAGAAAGTCACCCCGAAACCAAGATTTTGCGTCACCGCCGCCATGGCGGGCACCAGCATCAGCGGGTCGAGGTTGGGGATCTGCAGTCCTTCCCGCAGGGCCGCCGCCGTACCATCGCCAAACCGGTCATAGGTGCCGATGACATCCGCAAGGAATACCGCGTCAAACAGCCCTTCTTCCGCCAGTCTGGCGACTTCCAGCCAGTAGGACAGTTCCCCGTAGCGGTGGCGGCTGTTGCCGGGCGCCCGCCACATCCCGTGCACGATGTGGCTGACGCAGGCCATTTCAAACAGGTTGACGTGCAGTTGTTTGGGCGTGGTGGTCATGCTGCCTGCTCCCGTCGGGTGGCGTTGGTGGCGCCTTCGCGCGCGACATCGGTGCGTTCGCGCCACCGCGAACCGAATGCCGTGCCGTTCAGGGCGAAGTCACCCAGTTCGCGCTGACGCTGGATAAGGGGATTGTGGGATGCGAGCGTGCGCGCATTACGCCAGTGCCGGTCCAGTCGCCTGGCTTCGCTGGTGGCCGATGCGCCGCCCACTTCAAACAGCAGGTTGGCCGCTTCAAGCACCTGCCCCGCCACGATCTGCTGGGCCTGATAGGCCTGCACCTGCGCCACCTCAAAGGCAGGACCGCCATCAACACCGGCAGCCCACTGGGCGGATGTGTCCTCCAGCGCCCATGCGACCTTTTCCACCAGCGTATCGGCGGAAAATGACAGGGCGGACAGACGTCCCACCACACCCTGCACCAGCGGGTCATGACGCTGCGCGACCTGACCGGGCACGCCGAAGGTACGGGTGCGGGGCCGGACAAACGCCACCGCATCGCGCAGGATCGCCCGCCCGATCCCCGCCAGCGTCGCCAGATGGAAAAGCTGGTAATAGGTGGTCAGGTATTCATTGGTGGGAAAGGCGTCGATCGGCACGCGGCTGAGGACGTTTTCATCGGGCACGATCACGTTTTCAAAACGGGTCGTACCGCTGCCTGTCAGTCTCTGTCCAAAACCGTCCCAGTCATCCACGCGGGTGACGCCATGCGCGGTTACGGGCACGGCGACATGGATGCGGTCCGCCCCATCGGTTGCGACCGCTACGATCCACGATGCGTACAGCGTGCCGGTGGAATAATATTTCGTCCCGTCCAGTATCCATGACGCTTTCGACGCATCCGGGTGGGGCCGCAGCGTTGTGGTGGTGCCGGTACTGTCCGTCAGTTCGGCCATGGCCGCGCCAAAAAGTGCGCCACGAGCCACCTGTTCCAGCCACCGCACGGCCTGCGGGCTGTCGCCGCGGTGCAACTGCCCTTCGACAAAGGCGAAATGGGCGCGGAAAATCTGGGGCAGGTTTGAATCAGCTTCGGCCAGTTCTTCCAGCAGCCGGAAAGTTTCCGGCAGGCTTGCCCCGCTGCCGCCGTAGCGCACCGGCACCCGCAGCGCGCCAAAACCGGCATCGAGCAGACACCGGACAGCATCATGGGCCAGAACCCGCTCGTGTTCACGGTTGATGGACTCACTGGCGATGCGCGCGAAGATCGGTCGCAGCGTCTGGGCAAGCGCCTCAATCCGGGGAGAGAAACCGTGTGAAGGACGTAGCGGATCAGTCATGACAACCCTGCCGTATTTCTATTTAACTATTTTATTGTGTTGTTTATCCTTCAATCACATTAACAACCGTTATATCCGAGTCAATTATAAATTAACGGGTTTTGTCGTTTATATCGCCATCCTGGGGTGCACAGGGATATAAATTCGATTGCCTTCCATCGCATTTTTCGGTGCTTAATTCATATATGTAGCTGATATATGGATATATTTTCCATTCCGTATTCCACTAGTTTATTTAGTTTTTTATAACGCCAATGTGCGCCTTTAATTTGCACATTTCATATCGTGGTAATCGGTTCAGAACGAAATCCGGAACAGTTCATACATTTCCGTTTCGGTATATTTATCAATAAACATACCGATTCGCGCGTTATGAGTGGTTCTCCGTTATTCACGATTATATATCGTTGTTTTGCGACAGGGAGGCGTTCCGGATGGAGGCATCAAGCCGGGGCGAAAGGACGATGCGGTCAAACGCCTTTAAATCTTCCCATATTTGACATTGCGAACCAGTCTCACTACTTGGATGACTGTAATCCGATGGACGAACCATGCGACCTGCACTTGCCCTAACAGCCCTCGTCTCCATGATCGTGGCCACAACCGCAACGGCGCACGCCATGGACCCGGTCCGACTGGAAGTGAAAGACCATCACTTCACACCGGACCATTTCACCGTGCCTGCCGGTCAGCGCTTCGTGATCGAACTGACCAACCATGATGACACGGTGGATGAGTTCGAAAGCTACGACCTGAAGTTTGAAAAGATCGTGGTCGCAGGCGGCACCATTTCGGTTCATGCGGGACCGCTTCATCCGGGCACCTACAAATTCTTTGATGACTACCACCCCGACAGCGCCACCGGCACCGTTACCGTAACGGAGGCCCCCTGACATGCTGGGCAGTCTTCTGATCGTCTTCCGTGAAGTCATGGAAGCCGGGCTGATCGTGGGGATCGTGCTGGCGGCGACGCAGGGCATTCCCCATCGCGGGCGCTGGGTTGCGGGCGGTATCGGTGCGGGCATTGCCGGGGCCGGTATTGTGGCGATCTTTGCCGGGGCGCTGTCACAGGCGCTGTCCGGCAACGGGCAGGATGTTTTTTCCGCCACCATCCTGTGCCTCGCGGTGGTGATGCTGGGCTGGCATATCGTGTGGATGGCGCGGCATGGACGCGAAATGGCACGGGACATGAAGGCGGTCGGGGCCGAAGTCGCCAGCGGCAACCGCTCCCTGCTGGCCATGGCGGTGGTTGTGGCCGTGGCTGTCCTGCGTGAAGGCATGGAAGTGGTGCTGTTCCTGTATGGTATCGCAATTTCCAGTGGCACGGGGCCGGTGCCGATGCTGATTGGCGGCATACTGGGCGTGTTTGCCGGTGCGGCCCTGTCCTGGGCGCTGTATCGCGGGCTGGTGGTGATCCCCCTGAACCGGCTGTTTGCCGTAACCGGCCTGCTGGTCACGTTCCTTGCTGCGGGCATGGCCAGTCAGGCCGCAGCCCTTCTGGCCAATGACGACCTGCTGCCCGCACTGGGCTATGACATATGGGATTCATCGTGGCTGCTGTCCGATGGCAGCATGCTGGGCCGTGCGGCGAAGGCACTGATCGGTTATTCGGACCGGCCCACGGGCATCCAGATACTGGCATGGATCTGTACCTGCGTGGTGCTGACCGTAACCGGCCATCTGGTGCGCCATCGCACGCCCGCAAAGCCCAGAGGCGCGGCCTGACAGGGACCGCGTACCCGGTTTCATCGCCTGACATAATGGTGGCTGGAGCCGGGTTGCCGCGCATTCTTTCCGTGACATCACGACCTTAAAAGCAGGGACACGAACCGGACCGGGCATCATGACCCGGCCCGGTCGGGCGGCTTTCATCGGGATCACTTTATCCCCTGCTGACATGATCCTGCCGCCGCAGAGACAGCGGACATCCTGTCCGCCAGATCGCCACGCAGGGGCGGCGGCCTGTGCCGGGGTCAGGTGCCTTTCTGCCGTCCCCCGGTATTACGGTAGTGGAGTGCAGGTCTGTCCCGTCAGCAGTCCTGCCTGCCGGAACCGGCGGTTTCCTGCAAAACAGGCCGGCCCCCGTCCATGGGGGAGAGGCGCTTGCCAATATCATCCGTGCAGACTGGTTCAGCCCTGCGGTAAAGGTTTACTGCAGAACGCGACTGGAGAAGCAGGATGACCCGGAAACTCGCAGCGATTACCCTTGCCCTTGTCATCATTCCCCTGATGGGCCGGGCGCAGTCTTTCGGCGTGAATGGCGGCATGGCCACAGGCACGTTTGGCATGTCGGGCGGTGGCGCGGGTTCCGCGCAGATGCCGTCCACCCGGTACAGTCCCTACGGCGCGTACGGGCCGCCTGCGATGACCGGGGGACAGGGTGGATATGGCGGGGGGATGATGCCCTACATGTTCGGCGGCTACATGCCCTATGGCTGGGGTGGCATGAATGGCGGGTATCCGCCTTACGGGCCGCGTACCTATGGCCCCGGCAGCCAGACCATAGTGGATGGAAAACCGGGATTCCCACCGGCGGACTCCCGCCCGGCATGGGGCAGTCATACAACGGTGGACGGGCAGTAGACATTCCGCCGGTCAGGAGTGTTTGACAGTGATGGGCTGAAAAAGTTTCCGGGTGCCGCCTTTTTCAAAAAAGGCGGCGTTTTCCGAAGCTTTTCTACAATGGGCGGGCAGTGTCCTGGGCAGGTTTCGCTGTGCGCAACCCCCGGCTGGCGTCAGGTCAGCAGGCGCGCCCGTTCTTCCACATCCCGGCTTTCCGATGTGAGCTGAAACTGGCTGACAAGATCAGACAGGCGCGTGGCTTCATCCAGCAGCGAACGGCTGGCCGCGGTTGACTGTTCCACCATTGCGGCATTCTGCTGCGTCACCTGATCCATCTGCGATATGGTGGAATTGACGTTGGCCAGACCGCCTGCCTGTTCCTTTGCCCGGTGCGTGCTTTCATCCATGATCTCGTTGATCTCGGCCACCAGCTTCACGATACGGTCCAGCGCGCTGCCCGCTTCCGAAACCAGCTTCACGCCAGAATCAACCTGTCGGCTGGATGTGGAGATAAGGGTCTTGATCTCCTTCGCGGCCTCGGCTGAACGATGGGCCAGATTACGCACTTCGGATGCGACCACGGCAAACCCGCGCCCCGCATCCCCCGCCCGCGCGGCCTCGACACCGGCATTGAGGGCCAGCAGGTTGGTCTGGAAGGCGATTTCATCAATCACCGCAATGATCTGGGCGATCTGCCCCGCTGATGTGGCGATGCCATCCATCGCGCCTACGGCCTGACGCACGATGACGGTGCTCTGCTGCGCATCGTTATTGGCGCTGGCCACCACTTCCTGCGCGTGGATCGCCCCTTCAGCGGATTTCTGCACCGTTGCGGTAATATGGTTCAGCGCGGATGCGGTCTCCTCCAGGTTCTTGGCCTGTATCGCCGTGCGCTGGGCCAGATCGTCGGATGCCTTGCTGATCTCGCTCGTACCGTTCCTGATCCCGATGGTATTGGCCACCACGGCCTCAATGACACCGCGCAGCCGCACGACCGTTTCGTTAAAATCGGTGCGCAGGCGTTCGTATTCAGGCGCGAACTTTTCCGTCAGGGTGAAGGTCAGGTTCCCCTGCGCCAGATGGCCCAGACCGGTGGCAAGCCCGTCCACCACGGTTGCCTGACGGGCGGCGGTTTCCATGCGTTCCACCTCGGTCCGGCGATGTTCGGCTTCCGCAAGGCTGCGCTGGTGTTCCACCTCGTGCGATGCGGCTTCCGCCTGTTCGGCATTCTGCTTTGCTTCCGCCAGCGCGGTATTCGATACGGCAAAAAGATGCTCGATCTGCTGCGCCATCCAGTACAGCGCGCCCGCTTCCACCACCACAATGGCCGCATGCACCATAACACGGTAGAAATCCGCGCCGTCCTCGAACACCAGTTTCGGCATAAGGAAATTCATGACCAGATGATGCACTGCCGTAGTGGCCGCGCCGACCAGAATAACATCGCCGTCACAATAGGTCGCAAGCATGGCAAGCGCCGCGAAATAGTACATATGCACGTCAATCTGCATATACGACCCACGGCACGCCGCCAGAATGATCGAAACCAGTGCGCTGACGCCCACGCCAATGGTCAGGCGCGTTGTCTTGGCCTGTGGCGCCATCCACCATACCAGCGTTTCAATCACCGCCAGCCCGACCGCCGCAAGCGTGGGCGCAACCCAGTCATTGCCCGCAATATGGGCGCATGCCGCCACAAGACCCACATGCAGCCAGAACCCGCAGATCAGGCCCTGACTGACTGTCGCGCGAAGTTTTCCCAGAGCATCGACCATCTTGTTTACATCTCCATCTGCCGGGATGCGTGGCAGCCCGTCATAGCCTGTGGGTTAAGGACAAGGATCGCCCCGGATTTTATGGCATCCCCCCGCGCCATATTCCCGCGCGGTTCAATTATGACGATGCTGGCCACAGCACCGGTACCAATCACGCGCCCGACCGAACCGGCAGCCTGCCGCGCATGCTGTCCGTCCCACCATGGCGGGAAAACCAGCGCCAGCGGTCCCTGATCGGGAGGGGACAGATGAATACCGAGAATGACCACAAGCGACCCGACCGCAAGCAGGACCGGCAGCAGCAGATCCGTAACCTTTCGCCGGGGTTGGGCATTCGGGGCGTTCCGGCTGTCAAGCATGACAGGCTGCATCATCCGGCCCTGTCATGACGCCGGGTTACGGTCGCAGTCCGTCCCGGCGCATTCATCGACCAGCCCCGCCATTCCCTGCCCGCCATACGACCATGACAGACGGCGGGGCCATCATGAACGGTCGCAACCTTGCCCTTTCCCCGCGCCGGGGCGTAAGGGGGGAGAGAGGCTGCAGGGTGAATGAACGGGTACATTGTTTACTGAGTTTACTGATTTCTAATAATGATTAACGCGTGGTTACAGCATGGACGGCCAGACAGAAAGAGCCAAGTGCGCCATCGACCGGAAGGGTATCAAAAAACCCTTTTCCCCGAACATACCAGAAGGGCGCGCCGCGCATGGAAAGACACACGCCCCCTTCCGCCATGACCGGAACGGAAGGGCCGGATCGGGCCTGCAACAGGATGGAGCGGCGTCATGACGACCATTAATACACCGGGGTCGCCGCCTGCTTTCCTGTCCCCTGGGGAAAGCGGGGTTGAAAATATCAGGGCGGCGGGGTCGCAATCATCGCTCGGTCCATCATCCGGCGTGGGTGGGGGCGATACCGTTACCCTCTCCGCCGAGGCCACGGCCATGCTTGCGCAGATGACAAAAGATGTCGTTGCGCCGGAAATCGCCTATTTCGCGCAGTTCTTCCCGGTTCTGGAGGGAATGGATGCGACCGCCCTCGGCGCGGGCGTGGTGGACCCGGCCGCGACATCCCTGTCTGCGGGCCTGTCCCCTGACGAAATCGCCGTGCTGGCGCGCGCCAGTATCGACGCCGCCCGGACCGCGCCTGACGGCCCCGCCGGTCTGGCTACCGTGCGCAGTCTGGACAATGTGGAATGGACCAGTCTCATGTCCATGCTGGACCGTCCCGCCCTTGCAGCGGTGCGGGCCAATGAAGGCGGCCTGTTTACCCGCGATGAACAGGACGCGGCCCGGACCATCATGGCCCGGCAGCAGGAAATGGCCATGGGTATCCTGCCCGAACATGGTGAAGCCATGGCCCGGCAGGCTGTCGATGCACTGAACGCCTATACCAGCCCGGAACGGATGACGGCGGCGATCATGTTCCTTGACCGGGCCAGCCTGTACGAAAAAAGCACCATTGCATGGGTATTCGGCCGCGCGGCGGCGCAGGTTGTCTATGACGGGGATATGGAAGCCGCGGGCCTTCTGCCCGATAATACCATCCTGAGCGAATTCAATATCGTGGCCATGGTTGCCGCCGCCATGAACACAGCGCAGCAGCGCGGCCCCAACGCCCGCGCCAGCCTTCAGGACAGGAGCAGTCTGGACGATCTGCGCGCGCGACTGGACAGGGCACTGGCCCGCATGCGCGAGGAACTGGGCATTCGCCCCCAATCCACACGCCGGACCTGCATGGAAGCGCAACGCATGGCCACCCAACCGGGACGGCAGGCCGCGCCGCTGGCGGCCCTGCTCAACACATTTTACGCACGCGCCGGTCGGTAGGCGGCTTCTACCGGCCTTTATCCGCCCTGTGCCCCTCATAGACACGCAGGTTGAGGTCAACGAGATCAAGAATGGGCGTTGCCACCGCGTAACTGCGCGCCCTTGCCACAAGATCACCGATGATCTGCCCTGCCTCGATCGCTGCCCCCTGCGACAGGTCCCGAAACATGGAGGAGGTGAGGGTCGAGCTTTCGGCAGTCAGCATGCGGATGGTACGCTCCACCACCCCATCGGCAGGCGGATGGCCCGATGCACCCGCCACCGCCACACATTCCGCAACGGTTGCACGGGCAAAATCCTGCCCGTAAGGCTGGCGCGCCACATCGCCTACCGTCCCGCGCATAAGACAGCACAGGGTGCCAAGGGATGCGAGCAGCACCCATTTATCCCACATATCCTGCATGATATGGGGTGACAGCACCGTATCGAAACCGGGGGCCGACAGGGCAGCGCTGATGGCGTGGACACGGGGCGTATCCACCCCGGAGCGTTCACCATAGGACAGGCGCGGCTGCGGTCCGGTCTGCACGATCCGTCCGTCCGCGTCCAGAGTACTGACAATAAAGCATGTGCCCCCAAGAACGGCGTCCGCCCCAAAGCGCTCCGCCAGCACATCAAGGTGACACATGCCATTGAGCAGCGGGACGATGCAGGTCTCAACCCCAACGGCAGCGCTGAAATCATCCATGGCCTGCGCCAGAGAATAGGCTTTCACGCTCAGCAGCACGATATCGTACGGATGGGTGATCTCATCCGTCGTCATCATCTGGGGGCTGATGCTGGCATTCCCCGCCGCGCTGACAAGATGCAGTCCATCGGCGCGGATCTGCCGCAGCCTGCCGGGTCGGACCAGAAAGGTCACATCATGCCCTGCCGCAGCCAGCCGCGCGCCAAAATACCCCCCGACGGCCCCTGCCCCGACAACCAGAATTCGCGGCTTCATCGTGTTTTTCCCTGTCCTGCCGATGGAATATGAAAAAGTCCGGGCACGATACAGCCGAAACCTGCGTGTGATAAGCGGTTAAGCCGCAATCTGCGCGCCGTTCCCCTTCCTGCGCACCGGCCGTAACGGAGCCCGGTGCATGCGGATCGAAAAAGGTCGCGCATCAGCACAAAACGGTAGAAACCGTCATTTCCCTGCATTACCGGTCATGCTGCAATCATTCTGGGACGACATGGCGGGCAACACCGTTCGATTACTAGGGCGTGTCAGACCTTGAATGACAGAACGGACTGCATGGCTGTTTATGATGAGCATGATGCAGTCTGTCTTTTCTGATACCGCATAGTCCGTCTGGGAGCTTTTGATCGAGGAAGTCCGTCCGAAGGGCAAAACCCCGCCGAAGAACCTTCGACGGACGATATCCGCGATTTTCTGACGCCATCAGCACGGTGCAAAATGGCGCGCTCTGCCATCTGAGTTTGGTCCCTGGTGGATTGCCGCACAGTTGTTCATTCGCTGGTCGAAGTTCGGTGTGTGGCAGCGCCTCTTTGAAAAGGTCAAAGACCGGGATCAGGCCCTCGGCATGGTTTATCTCGATGGCACGACGATCCGTACCCATCACAAAGCGGCCGGGGCCGCCAAAAAAGGGGATACAGTGGACGCCTCAGGGATCGTGAGGCGCTTGGCCGCTCATGTGGAGGCTTTGGCACCAGGGTCTGCGTAGCTGCGGATGGACATGGCAGGGCACTGTCTTTCACGCTTTCGCCCGGACAGGCACATGAACTGCCATCCGCGTACTCCGTACCCACCGACCTATGTCGTCTGTGATCGTGGATATTCCTCGCATAAATTCCGTGAATATCTCTGGGACCGGGGAGTTCGTCCCGTCATTCCGCCAGGGAAGAATGATCCGGAAGTCGCCTGTCCCAAATGGCCTTACAGACACCGGCATCTGGTCGAAAACCTGTGGGCAAGACTCAAGGAGTGGCGGGCTGTTGCGACCCAATATGAGAAGAGGCGGCCACGCGTGGTGAGGCACGATTTCTGTCCAGCGGGCGTTTGGTCCCTCCCCATATAATTCTTGACAGCACGACAGACGGGCATACGTTCAAACTCATAAAGGGACGTGCAGATGCATGGTCCTTCCGGAGCAATATGGTTCCATGGGGATCATCTCCGGTTATCATTTCGGAAAAACACAATGAAACAGTATAGTCAGGACGAGCTGGAAAAGTTCGATTATCCGGACACTCCGGACATGAGCAAGCCGTCGGTGGTCAAGACCTCGCCGGAAAAAATCGCTCACTACAAGGCTCTGGTGGCAGCCCGTCGGGCCAAGATCCAGACAGGATCAAAAAGTCCCACCCAGACTGCCTGATCTTTCTGTCTGGATTACCGGCATGGGCGAAAATGCCGGGCGCGTGCTGATTGATCTATCGTGCCTGTCCGACTGCCAGTGCGACGATGCCCTTGAAAGCATGTTCAAGGGGCTGACAGAGGCACCAGTCAAAGCGCCTACAAATGACACAGCGCAACAGTCAGGTCTTCCGGCCCGCCTGCCATCCGCCGCCCATTGCGCGCACCAGATCAATGCCCGCAATCCGGCGGCGCGTCAGCAGGGTAATCATGTCTTCACGCGCCTGCAGTTCGGCAGTCTGCGCAATGACAACCTGAAGATAGTCCACGGCCCCTTCACGATACTGGATGCTGGCCAACTGATCGGTACGGGCGGCGGCGGTAACGGCTTCAGCCTGCCGCGTGGTGGCATCGGCCAGATGGTTGAGCAGGGCAAGCTGGTCCTCCACTTCCTGAAAGGCATGCAGGGCTGTCTGGCGGTAATTCGCGGCATCTTCAGCATAGGCGGCGTGCATGGCGGCCAGATCGGCAAAGCGGCGGCCCCCGTCAAAAATGGCGAGGGTCGCCAGCGCAGGCCCCAGCGCCCACACGCCCGAACCGGCGGACAGCAGCGTGCTGACCGTAGTTTCCGACCCACCGGACGCGCCAAGGTTGATATTGGGAAAAAACGCCGCCCGCGCCACGCCAATGCGTGCATTGGCCGCCGCCATGCGGCGTTCGGCGGCGGCCACGTCGGGGCGACGTTGCAGCAGGGCCGACGGGGCCACGACAGGAATAACCGGCACGACATCAGACATATCATGCGGGGGGAGCGAGAACGTGGTCGGTTCCTCGCCAATCAGTACCGCAATGGCGTGTTCGACCAGCGCGCGGTCCGCAACCTGCTGTTCAAGCTGTGACTGGACAGACGCAAGCTGCGTTTTCGCCCGCCCCACGTCCAGTTCGCTCGCCGCCCCGCCCGTGAAACGGTCCGTCGTCAGGTGCAGCGCCGCTTCATAGGCGGAAGCGGTCCGCCGCAATACATCTATACGCGCATCCAGACCGCAGATGTGGAAATAGTCATCGCCCAGTTCAGCCTCCAGACTGAGGCGCATGGCGGCAACGTCATCGGCGCTGGCCTGCGCCTGCGAACGCGCGGCTGAAACAAGGTTGCGTATACGCCCCCACAGGTCAGGCTCCCACGAAACGGTGCCGCCAGTCGCGTAATTGCGATAATCGAAATAGGAACCGGTCTGCAGGAACAGCGTGCGCTCCCGCACGGCACTGGAAGACGCATCGATCTGGGGAAAAAACTCCGACCGTGCGCGACGCACCATCGCGCGGGCCTGATCGTAACGGGCAACGGCGGCGGCCAGTTGGGGGCTGCCATGTTCGATGCGTGCCTCCAGCGCGTTCAGCCGCGCATCCCCCATGACCGTCCACCAGTCCGCCCGCGTGGATGGGGGCGTGGGGGAAACTGGCGTCCACGGACCACTTTCGCGGAATGTGACCGGCAGCACGGGCTGGGCGGGCTTATGGTAATCCGGCGCAAGGTTACACCCGGCAGGCGCAAGTGCCGCCATGCACGATATGGCCGTCCACACGATGCCGAAAGGACGACCGGAACGCCCATGATCCCGCCTGCGCCCCCGGTCCCGAACGGCCCCTGCACGCCGTTCCGTATCAGGCGCCATGCCTGTTCTCCTGCGGCCGGACTTCATCCCCGTCACGCAGGTCATCGCGCGGATTGTCGATGACCGCACTCTGCGCGGTCAGCCCCGTAACCTCAAGCTCCGTGCCGAAATCGGTTACGATGGCAATGGGCAGGATTTTTACGTGCTGGCTGGAATCCATGGTTGCCACCGTGGTGCCGTCACGTCGGAACAGCAGGCTGCTGGCGGGAATACGCACGGCACCGGATGCCCCATCTGTGGCAGGAAAGGTAAAGGCGATCTGTGCATACGCCCCCGGCCGGAGCAGGTTGCGGGCGTTGTCATAAACAAGCTGGACCAGCATGGCACCCGACTGCGGATCAACGGCATCCGCGGAACGGATAAGCCGGGCCCTGAACTCCCTGCCCGGATAATCGGGCACGGTGAAGGCGACGGACATGCCCTCCTTCATGCGCGCGATGTAGGTCTGGGGCACGCTGACATAGATGCGCAGTTGCGAGACATCGGAAACGGTGAAAAGCGGCTGGGCGGCAGATGTACCGGCCACGATCAGCGCGCCAATATCCGTGGCGCGACTGGTGACGACACCGGTAAACGGCGCAACGATGCGCTTGAAACCCGACAGGGTTTCAAGCCGCTGCACCTCGGCCGCCGCTTCGTGCCGCGTGGCCTCGCTTGCGGCAAAATTACCCCGCCTTTCGTCCGTTTCCTGCTGCGATACGGCATTCAGCGCATTGAGCCGGTTCCACCGCCGCGTGGTGATGCCCGCAAGGTCACGCTGCGCGGTCCGCGTGGCCAGCGCCGCGCGCGCGCCCGCCAGTTGCAGGTCCACATCGGGCGTGTCGATTTCCGCCAGCAACTGACCCGCCTGCACACTCTGGCCGATATCGACATACCACCGCAGCAGGTAGCCATTGGTCCGCGCATAGACCGGGGCGCTGTACCACGCCTGCAACCGCCCCGGCAGGACCAGCCGGTCGGATGCTTTCCCGCCCGGGTGGACGATGCTGACCGTCGGGATCGTTGCCGCGACCGTTACCGCATGAAGCTGGTGGCGCGCATGCAGCCGCATGAGCGTCCCCACCAGCAGGACCAGCGCAAACAGGACACCCGCCACAAGAACGAAGCGGTACAGGCGCGGACGATGTCCGGGTTTCTCCGCTGTCCTGTGCTGTGGGAATGATGAAGCCGCATCAGGAATGGGCGGGCGCCCCATGCGTCGTACCTTGCGCGCGCCGGTGATAGATGATGGCAAACAGGGTCGGTACAAGAAACAGCGAGGCACAGGTGGCGAAAATCAGCCCGCCAATGACCGCGCGGCCAAGCGGCGCGTTCTGTTCGCCCCCTTCCCCCAGTCCCAGCGCCATGGGCAGCATGCCGATGATCATGGCCAGCGCCGTCATCAGCACGGGCCGCAGCCGCGTCCTGCCCGCCACCAGTGCGGCGCGCAACGCATCGCCATGCTCCTCAAGCTGCTCACGGCAGAATGTGATGACAAGGATGGAATTCGCGGTAGCCACCCCCATGCACATGATCGCCCCCGTCAGCGCCGGGACGGAAAGGGGAGTGCCGGTCGCAAACAGCATCCAGCAGATACCGGCCAGCGCCACCGGCAGCGCGAGGATGATGATGCAGGGGTCGGTCCAGCTCTGGAAATTGACGACGATGAGCAGATAGATCAGCACGATGGCCCCCAGCAGCCCCGCGCCCAGACCGGAAAAGGCGGTCGTCATGGACTGGTACTGCCCGCGCAGCGCAACACTGACCGTTGCGGGCCGCTGGTGATCCAGCCGGGCCAGAATCTTCTGCACATCGGATGCGACCGCCCCCAGATCGCGCCCGTCGCTACCCGCGAAAACATCGATCAGGGGGCGGATATTATACTGCCCGTCCACCGGTGATGTCGTGCCGCGCGTGATCGTGCCCAGCGCGCCCAGCACCTGCGGCTGCGTGGTGGCGGCAGCCCCCGTCACCGGCAGGCCGATCACGTCCGACAGCGCCGCAATGCGGTATTCTGGCATCTGTACTGCAATGGGGTAGGTGACGTTATTCTGCGGGTTCAGCCAGTACAGGGGCGCTGTCTGTGATGTGCCCGCGATGGAGGTGGCAATGCTGTTGGTCACATCGCCTTCCGTCAGGCCAAGCTGGTTGATGCGCGTGCGGTCCACATCAAAACGCAGTTCGGGATAACTGGCGGGCTGCTGTATCCGCGCATCGACCAGACCGTCGATATGGCGGACCGCGCGCAGCACCAGTTCGGCAAACTGCCGCGTTTCATCGGGATGCGGGCCGATGATCTGGATATCTATCGGCGCCGGGGCACCGAAATTGAGGATCTGGCTGGTAATATCCGATGGCAGGAACGCGAACTGCGCCTGCGGGAACAGTCGGGGCAGCTCCGTGCGCAGGCGGCGCACATAGCGTGCGGTAGGGTGGTGATTTTCCTTCAGCGCAATCAGGATGTCCCCGTCTTCCGGCCCGATCGTGCCCGATGCGTTATAGGACACATTGATCGCGCTGTTGGGCAGGCCGATCGTATCGGCAATGGATTCCACTTCATCGGACGGAATGCGGGCGCGTATGTGTTTTTCGATATCGAGGAAAAGCGCGCTGGTTTCCTCGATCCGCATGCCGACCGGGCCGCGCACATGCAGCGTCATGGCTCCCGCATCCACCTGCGGAAAGAAATTGCGACCAAGGAACGGCAGCAGCAGCAGGCTGAGGAAACCAAACCCCAGAAAGCCGATCGCAAAACGCCCGCGCCGGTCCAGTACCGCTTCCAGCACGTTGCCGTAGCGATCGCGCAGGGCTTCAAAACGATGTTCGAAACCCTGCTGGAAGCGGGTGAAGACATTGCCCTTCCCCCCCTCGCCCCCGTCATGCCGGCGCAGCAGGAACATGGCCATGGTGGGCACGAGCGTACGCGAAAGGATGAAGGACATGATCATGGCGAAAATCACCGCCAGCGCCATCGGCACGAACAGGAAACCCGACACGCCCGGCAGGTAGAACATCGGCACGAAAACGATGCAGATGCACAGCAGCGACAGGAAAGCCGGGACGATGATTTCGCCCGATCCGTCAATGATCGCGGCATGCACGTCCTTGTCCATTTCCAGATGACGTTCGATATTCTCGATCGTGACCGTTGCTTCATCCACCAGAATGCCAACGGCCAGCGCCAGACCGCCCAGCGTCATGACGTTCAGCGTCTCCCCCAGCGCCGAAAGAACTGCGATCGCGCCGAGGATCGATAGCGGGATGGAGGTCGCGACAATCAGCGTGGACCGCCACGACCCCAGAAACAGCAGGATCATGAGACTGGTCAGGCCCGCCGCAATCGCGCCTTCACGCAATACGCCGCTTACGGCGGCGCGGACGAAAAGCGACTGGTCATTGACCGGCGTGACCTGAAGCTGTCTGGGCAGTCCGCGCGTGGCGTCGGGTATGGTGGCGCGTATCCCTTCCACGATCGCGATGGTGGAGGTGGCACCCGATTTCAGCACCGTCAGCATGGCCGAACGCTGGCCATCGACATGCACGACGTTCTGCTGCGGCAGGGAGCCATCACGCACATGGGCCACGTCGCGCACGCGCACCACCGCCCCGTTCACCGTTTTGACGGGCAGC
Organism: Komagataeibacter saccharivorans; assembly: GCF_003207825.1. Taxonomy (GTDB): domain Bacteria; phylum Pseudomonadota; class Alphaproteobacteria; order Acetobacterales; family Acetobacteraceae; genus Komagataeibacter; species Komagataeibacter saccharivorans. Next base: position 75,137 of record NZ_NKTY01000008.1, read on the forward strand.
ATGTTAAGCTGTTCGACCGATAGCGGCGCATTGTTCAGGCGGAAATTATACTGGTATTCCCCGATCTTAACGAAACCGGCCGGAGTGATCTGTGTCTGGCTGGCCAGCGCACCGGCCACGTCCAGTCCTGAAACGCCCCGGGCCTGAAGCTGCGCGGGATTAAGGTCCATCTGGATCTGGCGCACCCGTCCCCCGTTGGGAAAAGGAATGGCCGCCCCCGGCACCATGACAAGCCGGGTGCGGATGAAATTGAAGCCGAAATCATAAAGCTGCTGTTCCGTCAGCCCGTTTCCCGACAGGCCAAGCTGGAGGATCGGTACGGTGGAGGCATTGTAATTAAGGATCAGCGGTGGCGTCGTGCCGATGGGAAGCTGGCGCAGCAGCGTCTGCGCGATGGCCGTGACCTGCGCATTGGCAAGGCGGACATCAGCACCCGGCTGGAAAAATATCTTGGTCACACCAATGCCGGTCAGGGCCTGCCCTTCGATATGTTCGATATCGTTGACGGTGGTGGTCAGGGCGCGCTGGAACGGTAACTGGATGCGGCCCGACATATCCTGTGGCGAAAGGTTGGTATAGGTCCATGCAACCGCCACCACCGGGATGGCAATGTTGGGGAAGATGTCCTTGGGCGCGCGGATGGCGGACAGCACGCCCGCGATCACGATCAGGATCGCCATGACGACAAAGGTATAGGGACGCGCCAGCGCCAGACGGACAATGGCGTTCATGGCGGCAGGGGGACCGCTGACCCGCAGGGACCGGCCAATGCCATGAAGGCCACCATGCCCGGCCCGTGGGCGCGGGGCTGTCCGCTACTCCTGTCCTCATGCATGAAGCGGCGTCTTTCCATGATCCAGCCACGGGAGCCTTCGCATCCGGGCCACGCGACACACCCCCACACGGCTACTGAACGCCGGATGTGCCATGCGGTTTTTTCATCACCGGGCCATCATGATTATTTTCGGGCCGGTGCCGCGGCATGCGCGGTGTCTGGCGCGCTGGTGGACAGTCGGGTTCCATCGGTTCATAGTAACCGGCCCGTTCGACACGCAGCCCGACGCAAGGAGCCTGCCTTGCACAATCTCGATTTCAGTTCCTGGCACAATCTTCTGGTCACCATGATCGGGCTGTCCCTGATTACGCTGATCGGGGTTGGCATCCGCCTGTTGATGATGGTCGTCATCCAGCAGCGGCGGGAGCGCATGAACCGCCAGATCAACGAACGGCTGCGCACCCTCATTGCCGCCTACCGCACGCTGGGCGGTTCGTTTACGGGAAATCTGGCCGTGGACCCGCGTCATCGCCGGGAACTGCGCAGCGTGCCGGATGGCGATACCCCCGATAGCCTTCCTGATAATGCGGATACCGGGGGCATGGCGGGATCGGACCGGGCACGACGCATCCGCGATGCGGTGGAGGCCGCCCTGTCGGACATCATGCTACTGGGCACCGAGGAGCATGTCCGTCTGGCGGAACGGGCTGCGCGGGAACTGGTGGCAGGACAGCTTGTGCATACGCACGATCTGGTTGTCTCCCTACGCAGTTTCATCCGCAGGGCGCTGGATCTCGACCCCATCCCATCCGATCTTGCCATCCCGATGCAGGGACCGACCCGCACGCAGGGCACCGGCGGACGGAACAAGGAAGACGGAAAAAAGGAAGGAACCGGCAACGCGGGTGGCGGCGGCGGCGGCATGCAGTCAGGCGGCGACATGGCTGCAATGGGCGACACCGGCATGAATGCCCATGAAAGCCCTTCCGCGCACTGAAGACGCAAGGCAAACAGTGGGACGCACGGATATCCTGTTCCGGATGGCCCAGGACTAGCCGACATCTGGTTCAGAATCTGTGGGCTTACTTCATGGGAATGGCGGCCTATGGCAGCTTACCACAAGACCCAATGGGTCTTGGCGCTAAATAATTTTTACATTACACTTATACCGATACGTAATGAAAATTATAGGCGAGGATCATTCAGGACAATCATGATACAAATAGAAAATAAATCAATAAGCATTGTTATACATGGAGGATGCTTTGAAAAAGACGCATCCGACATTGCCAATATACTTTCAAGTTATAGAAATATTTTTAATGAATCAGAGATCATTTTTTCCATATCAAGCTCGGATTTTATAGATTTTGAACTTTCCAATGAGAATTCTCTATTCTCATATAAAAAGAATATGGTTGGCTTCTGCCGCCTTGTTAATAAATGTGCGGATAAAATAGCCTACTCCTATATGGCGCAACCCTTCCCGCCCATTATCCACGATGCGCCAAACTGTCATGCCAACCATATGATTGAATCCGCCCGTAACGGACTGGCATTGGCATCCAGAGAATTTGTCCTGAGAACAAGAAACGACTTATTATTCAAGGATAGATCTTTTATAAATGAATACATCAGACTATATAGCGAATATTATACAAGTGGAGAGTATACGGCTGTTTCTTTCCCGGTCATGATCCCTTCCCTTTATACACTTAATCCCTTTTCCAAGGCCAGAATTCCATTTCATTACAGCGACTGGTTTAACTTCGGCAAACTGTCTGATATACGCTCCATATGGGACGTACCTCTGGTTACCCTGGATTTCATGACATACTATGGCACCCATTATTGTGCACCAGGAAGCAAAGCGGAAGAGCAAAATTTCAATGCACATATTGCTGTCGAACAATATATATACTTTAGTTTTTTCTCTAAAAAGTTTAAAAATTTAAGGCTCAACCATCACAATGATGATCATTCGATTGTGGAGTCCATACAGATTCTTTTAGATAATTTTATTGTCTCTGACATATATTACCTAAATGTATATTATCCAAAATATCTTAACGGATTCAACTCATATGCTGATAATAACACAAAAATCATGCAACGTATGTGGGAATACCTATCTGCCCACAGAAACATAAATCCGGCTGAATTCCTTTATGTTCCGCGCAATAAACTACATGAGTATGCTCCTGTTACATTCCCTTTGAAAATTGGTGCGGAGCAGCTTTATACAAAAACGGGCTTCCATTGCGGAAAAAGCATCGTTGTTCCTTATGATGCGCCGCCGGGTGTAGCATGTTTCGGGCCATACATTACCTTGAGGCAAGGCTCTTATACCGCATGCGTCTCTTTATCAGCTTTATATCCCGAAGAAAATCAATGTAAAATAAGAATATCTGCAGTAGGGGAGGGTGGAAGATTAATTCTTGGGTTTAGGGATTATGTATTTAACAAAATAAACACGTACCAGAGAGATTCGGTTTATATGAATATCGACTTTGAGGTAACAAATAAGTCCATCCCCAAATTTGAAATTGTCATAGAAACATTCTCACATATAGATATTGCTATCGACCACATATTACTCTCAATATGCACATAAATAATTGGAAATACTAATTAAATATAAATTATTATTATTGTATATCAAAAAAGCGGTGTTCTGACATGGGCCGCTGACAGCAACGTCGAGATCGCTGATATTCCCTGCTATTAGGTGACTGGGGAACGGGACGAACTGCGACGTTACATACAACATGTAGCTTCGGGTTCAGTCTATTCCATGCACACCCGGTACGTCTGAAAAAGGAGGAATAAAAAGGTCGCCATCGGTCGTTTGCGCGGCACATACATGCGGTATACGCCCGCCGGATCAAGGGAACGTCCAGCCTGAGCACCTGCACCGGTTTCCTTGCAGACACGTTTTGATATATGTTGCAAGTGATTCGCATTTACGATAGGCAGCCCTTTCCACACGGCAGACAACGCCACTAACTGAGGTCGGGCATGTATCGCAGCAAGGTTTTTTATGTGTTTCCCCTTTCGCTTATGGTGACAGGCAATGCCCTTGCGGCTGATCCGGCCCGCAAGGCTGACCAGAACACAGCCACACATGCAACAGGCACGAAACAGGCAACCACCCCGTCGGGGGAGAAGGCCGGGCGGGTTGAAAAGCTGGAAGTGCATGCACGCAGGCCCGCAACGGTGGCGTCATCGGCCACGAAATCCGATACGCCGCTGATCGAGACCGCCCAGTCGGTTACCGTTGTCAGCCGGAACGAAATGGACGTGCGCGGCGTGCTCAGCCTCAATCAGGCCGTGCGCTACACGGCGGGCATCACACCGGACCTGCGTGGCGGCGGGGAAGGCACGCGCTATGACCAGTTCGCCCTGCGCGGCTTTACGGTTCCGACCTTCCTTGATGGCCTGAAGCTGCAGGACAGCCCCACGGGCTATGCCACGGCGCAGACCGATACGTCGCGGCTGGAACGGGTCGAAATCCTGAAAGGACCGGCATCCGCGCTGTATGGCCAGTCCAGCCCCGGTGGCCTTGTCGCCCTGTCCAGCAAGCTGCCGACCGACCAGAAATTCTATGGTGGCGTCACGACGACCGGCGGCATGTTCGACCTGTATCGCGTGGATGCCGATGTTGGCGGCTATGCGACGAAGGATGGTCTTGTCCGCTACCGCCTGTATGGCACGGTCAACGGCCAGCACAGCCAGTTGAGCAAGACGGGAAGCCGCCGCTTTTCCATAAGCCCCTCCTTCACGTTTGGCGGTGATGGGCCGACGACGCTGACACTGCTGGGCAATTACCAGTACGACCCCGAAAACGGCACCTATGGCGGCGCGCCGCTGGAGGGTTCGCTCAAACGCGCATCATACGGATACCTGCCACGGGATTTCTATGACGGTGACGTTCCGTTCGAGAAATTCAACCGCCGTCAGGGTGGCATCACCTATATCTTCAACCACCGTTTCAACAATAACTGGAGCTTCACCAGCCGCGGTCGGTATGACGACATCAAGACCATATATCGCAGCGTGTATAATAATGGTTATTACACAAGCAATGACATGCTCGCCCGCTCCGCCTTCGGAACGAACGAACATACCCACAACCTGGCATTTGACAGCCAGTTCAAGGGGCATGTCCGCACCGGCCCGCTGCGGCATACAATGATGTTCGGCTTCGATTACATGCAGCAGAGCGCATCCGAACAGGGATTTTACGGCACTGCGCCCGACCTGAACGTGCTGCACCCGGACTATCACATGGTGATCCCCACCATGAGCCCGTATGTGAATTACCAGACCAATTCCCATCAGGTCGGCATGTATGCGCAGGATGAAATGCGCTGGCGCGGACTGGTCGTGACCGGCAGCCTGCGTAACGACTGGTACCGTTCACAGCAGAACGAATACATCTACCATACATCCACACATGAAAATCCCCGCCAGATCACATGGCGCGCATCGGCGCTGTATCATTTCAACTTCGGTCTTTCGCCCTATATCAGCTACTCGACATCCTTTCAGCCGCAGGCGGGCACCGTATCCAACGATGGCGGCAGAACCTTCAGTCAGGCCAATCCATCCCTTGGCAAGCAGCTTGAAGGTGGCCTGAAATACCAGCTTCCGGGCACGTCACTCCTGTTCACGGCGGCGGGCTTCCATATCGAACAGACCAACGTGCTGGTTGCGGTGGGCAATCTGGGCTACAGCAACGAAAGCGGAAAAGTACATTCGGACGGCTTCGAATTCGAAGCACATGCCGAACCGTACAAGAACCTTATGATTACGGCGGCGGTCAGCGTGCAGAAGGTCCATGATGATTCAACCGGCAAGCCGCTGATCCAGGCCGGGACGGGCAATGCCTCCCTGTTCGCGTTCTACACCATGCCTTCGGGCCCGGTAAAAGGGCTCGGTTTCGGTGGCGGCATGCGCTATTCCAACAAATCCTATGGCGGCGAAGCCAGCTATGGCAGCGTCTGGGTGCCGCAATACGCGGTGTTCGATGCGTCCGCCCGTTATGACCTGTCGAACCTTTCCCCGTCGCTGCATGGGTGGACCGTCGCGGCCAGTGTGCGTAACCTGTTTGACAAGGATTACATCGCAAACTGCCTGAGCTACGCATCCTATGGACAGGAATGGTGCTATTATGGTGAGCGCCGGAATGCGCAGGCGAGCATTGGCTTCACCTGGTAAATCAGTTCCACCCCGGCGGCCCCGCCTGAATATCGCCCTGCGCACCCTTGTCGGCCTTGCGGGCGGGTACGGTGTTGCGTCACTGGGCGGGGTGGCGCTTGCCCTGTGGCTGCCCCTGTCGCGCGCTGACGGGGCGATGGCGGGCATCCTGTTCGGGCTGCTGCTATGGCCCACCGTGTTCATGGCGGCGTTTGGCGTGTCCGGTATCTGGCGGCTGGTGATGGTGATTGCGGGCTGCATGGTGTCCTTCACCATCATAGCCCTTGCCGCGGGCCGGGGGTTATGATGGGATCGTTCCGGGTCACGATGGCATGGCTGCATTCCATGCTGGGCCTTGTTACCGGCTGGGTGCTGTTCGCCATTGCGCTGTCCGGCTCCCTGAGTGTTTTCCGTCAGGCCATCACCCTGTGGATGCATCCCGAACGCGATCCCCCCCGCGTTGACCCGCTTGAGGCCACCAGCCGGGCAATCGACTGGCTGGCCCATAATGCACCGTCAGCGCCAGCGTGGTACGTAACCAGCCCGACAGCGGAAGCACCCTTTCCGACCGCCATATGGCCCGATGCGCAAGGCACGTATATCCAGCGTATTCTGGACCCGCAGACCGGCAGCCCTGACGGCCTGCGCGACACGTTGGGGGGCGAGTTCTTTTACCGTTTCCATTTCGAGCTACAGCTTCCCTATCCATGGGGCAGGCTGATCGCGGCCATGGCGGCACTTGCGCTTGTTGTGGGCCTTGTGACAGGCATCATCATCCATCGGCGCATATTTGCCGATTTTTTCACGTTCAGGCCGAAGCGGGGCCTCAGAAGCTGGCTTGATGCCCATAACCTTCTGGGGGCTGCAGCCCTTCCCTTCCACCTCATGATTTCGTTTACGGGTGCGGTCACGCTCGGGTCGCTGCTGCTGCCGTGGAGTACGCAGGCCATCTATCACCATGACATGATGGCATCCTATACGGACCTGAACCCGGCCCTGTATTCCCGCCCCGCCAGTGGCCAGCCGGGACATCTTGTGCCCATCCGTCCCCTGCTTGATGAAGCGGACAGGCATTTCGGCGGGGCGGGCATCGAGCAGGTATATATTTTCAATCCATCCGATCACGCCGCCCTTGTCACGGTCATTGCCGGCAACGACCATACGGTCAGCACGACCACCGGGGTCATGACATTCGATGGGACCACGGGCCAACTGATAAACGCGCACACCGAAACGCGCCCTGTCATCCGGCTCTACACGTTCCTTTACGGACTGCATGTTGCACGTTTTGCGCCAGCGGTTACGCGGTGGCTCTATTTTCTGTCCGGTCTTGCGCTTGCGGCCGTTATCGGCAGCGGAATGCACCTGTGGACCCTCAAGCGCCTGCGTCAGCAGCCCCACATGGGGCAGCGTATTGTCTGCCGCATGAATACCGGAATACTGGCCGGAACACCGCTGGCCTTCGCCACCTATTTCCTTGCCAACCGTCTGCTTCCCCTTACGCTGGCCAACAGGGCCATGCATGAAGTACAGGCCGTGTTTGCAGTATGGGCGCTGGGCATTACATTCGCCCTTTTCCGGCGGCCCGATCGCGCGTGGCCAGAGCTTCTGGGCGGCAATGCGCTGGCCTGTCTGGCCTGCCGTGGACGAACGTGGTGACGCGCGGCACGGCCATTGTTGCCCTCATGCTGGGCGGGGCATTTGGCTATGCGGCGTTCAGGACCGCGCGGCGGGCATGATGGTTGCGGCAATCCTTTGCGGGCAATGCGGCATGCTGCTGCTGGCTGCCGGATCGATACGGGGCAGCGACATTATATTACGCAGGAGCCTGTCCCACCTGCTGCGCCGGAGTATTCAGGCAGCAGGCATGCTGCTGCTGGTCCTGAGCCTTGTCCTTCCGCTACGCGTGGCACAGGCCCCGGTCATTGCCCTGATTACGTGGCCCGGATGGATCAGTATTGAAATCGTTCTGGCCGCCCTTGCCTGCACCGTGCTGAATGATCTGAGGGGGCCGCGTCGGTAACGATCCTTGCGCAGAGGCAGGGACCGAGCGACATGCGTGTAGAGGCGTTCTTTCTTCTGATCAGCTCAATACAGCAATATCTGTTAGTCCAGCGCAGTATCGTCCATTGTCCCCACCTTCTGCACGCCTTCAATAGTCGTCAGCGCGGCAATAAGATGTGATACCGGGCGCTTTCCCTTCACCTGCATGGACAGGGTGACAAGCCGGTCGTCAAAATCATCTTCCTGGCCCCGTGCGATTTCGGAATGTTCCTCGTAATGGCCGTTCTGGTTGATCTGCACGTGATCGATGATGAAACGCAGCCGTGTGCAGGTTACAAGAATAAGCCTGAGCACGCCCCTGCCATCCCGGTAGGAGATTTCCATCCGGGTTGCACTGCGACCGGCCTGCGGCAGGTTCCGCGTAAGCAGCGGAAAGACGAACATGATGATGAAATAGGCCACCGTTGTCGCAATGGCGAGCTGGACCAGCCCCGCGCCCGCCGCCATGCCGAGGGCCGCCGTCAACCATACCGAGGCCGCAGTTGTCAGCCCGCGCACCACATTCCGGCGCATGAAAATGACACCGGCGCCGATAAACCCAATTCCCGAAACAACCTGCGCCGCTACACGCGATGGGTCCAGAATGACCTTCTCGCTCGCAATCACATCACCGAAGCCATGTTTTGATATGAGCATGAACAGGGCAGCCGATAACCCGACCAGCGAGTATGTTCGCAACCCCGCGCTTTTCTGGCGATATTCCCGCTCAAGTCCGATCAGGCCAGACAGTATGAACGCGATAAACAGATCCATAAGCTGCGGCACATTTTCCCACATCACAGAGATCAGGTCCCCCGGACTTCCCATAAAGGGTCTGTAACGCCCCGCAGGCTGCGCCGTTCATGATTATTTCTGCAAAATCCTGTATCTGCCTGCGTTTCCTGCTGTCAGAGTGTCAGTTGTTTTGTGCCGGACTGTTCCTGCCCAAAAAACCAGTACATATAGGGGGTTGTTTGAAACACAATACTTGATAAGGGGCAGGAAAATATTTTGGTGCGCTTTTTCACAAAATCAATGTCTTTCAAAGCTTTTTGAAAAAAGCTTCACCAAAAACTTCTTTATGGTTTCTGGATGTTTTCCGAACAGACTTTGCAAACATCCTCTCCGGAAGGTCAACATATGGCCGGTGCAGCCACACCATTCACACAATAGCTGCGCCACAAACTGACAGTACGAAATTACCTTGAAATCCTCCAGTATTTTCTTACCAACAGTTTTACGCACCGTGAAACGAATTGGTCACATATTGTATTTCACAAAGGCTGCGTTTTATTTTCTTCCGGGCAGATGATCCTTTTTATCCTGTCCGCATAGACATCCGGCCTGTTTTCAACAAATATCCGATGCAGCGCATTCCGGCGTATCTGCTTCCATAATGTTTCGTCATTATAAAGGCGGACCAGTGCGTGCGCGAATGCCTGTGGGTCTTCAATGGCGGCTGTCATCATATCCGTTCCGCTGATCCAGCCGACCTGATCGCATAAAAGCTGCGTTGCGACTATCGGCAGGCCATGGGCAGCAGCTTCATGGATTTTATACGCGATGCCTGCCGCAAACCGGGTCGGGGCCACGAATACACGGTGCGCGTTATAATAGGGCGCCAGATCCTTCACCGCGCCAACAACATCAATGCGCCAATGGGTCAGTGCAGCCACCAGATCAATTCCCGGCCCCGTATGCCCCACAACCCGCAGGCGGATTTCAGGCGGCAATACGGTATCCAGTAGCGGCAGGATACAGTCATTCAGCCACATAAGCGCATCCCAGTTTGGCGATGCGTCATTCTGTACTGATCCGACAAAAAGCAGATCACGACGATCGGCCCATTGCGGTCCGTTATTCAGTGGTGGCTGGACATGTCCAAGAACCGATACGTCACGCCCCAGATGGTCCGAAATAATACTGGCCTCGGTTTCACTTACCGCCATGATCTGGTCCACGAAATCCGTTGCCTGAAATTCCTGTTGCAGCATACGGGTAAAGGAAAGCGGATTTTCCCGGCCCAGCACCTGGTTCCGACCCATGTCACGCATGCTGGCCACGGCTTCCGTGTCCAGAACAATACGGCAGTGACCAAGGGCATCGCGGCATGTATTGATAATTTCCCGCAGTCTTTCGGCATTATGGGTTCGGGCCAGCCAGAGTATATCGTAATACCCTGCCCTGTCGGTCAGAAACCGCGCCAGTTCGCCCAGGCCCCGGTCCCATATTACCTCTGCCCGGTCAGGCAGGTCAGGATAGCGGCCATGCGGCGGGGTACGGGGCGGAAAGACGGGATAGACCGTCACATGCAGCCCAAGATCGCATACCATGGCGCGGATTATATCATTGGAGCGCGGAAAACCGGCGCCAATGCTACGCTGCGGTATATAATCTTCGATAAACAGGATGCGTTTTTCATCTGGTGTGGATGAGCGGGCCGACAGGATATTTACATTTTCCCGATGCAGCTTTGATTTAAGATAGTCCCTGTTCCTGTCACAAAATATCTTTATGTTCTTTTCAAGCAGTCCATCTATTTCCGCCCGGTCGCCGGTGCCGAATTCATAATGGACCATGACAACATCCGGGTCGTAAACAATTCTGAATCCAAGCCGGTGGATCTGCACACATAAATCCGTATCTTCATAATAGGCCGGTGCAAACTGTGGATCGAAGCCCCCGATCTGTTTTACTATTTCTGTCCGCACCAGTAAAAAAGCACCCGAACAGAAATCAACATACCGTACATAATTGGCTTCGGGCCGGTCTGGTTCCGCATTCCTCAAATATCCGGACGTTGTCCCGTCCCGCCAGATGATGCTGCCTGCTTCCTGAAGCAAGCCGTTGGTGCGGATTATCCGCGCCCCTACCGCCCCCGCCTGCGGGTCCATGCCCATCCTGCGCAGGGCCGCACTGATCGCACCCGGCATGATCGCCACATCATTATTGAGATACAGGACGAAGGGAGAGACCACCCGCTCCAGCGCCATATTGCAGCCACGCAGGAAGCCCACATTTTCTTCGGTGCGGATGACCTCCAGGCCGCTAACGCTATTTTCGATACCGCGCGTTTCATCCGATGATCCGCTATCAACCAGTATGACCTGCATGGCCCCCGCATATTGCGCGCGTAAGGTCGATAGGGCTGTCATGGTAAAGGCAAACCGATTATGGGCCACCATGATGATGCTGACATCGGGTACGTCACACGTAAAATCAGGACACTTTGGGCCGCCGATAGCCGCATAGACAGATGCCAGCCGCATGAAGGCCCGCTTGCAGGCCAGTTCACCGTCCTGTTCCGTGCTGTATTCATGGGGCAAGGCACCCGCAAGGGCCACGTACTGCGCGAAAACGGTGGGATAGGTCTGCCTGCGCACATCATGGGCAACGGCGGGGTCCCTGGCGTAACGTTCCAGATCGACCTGTGGTGCTGGCCTGCGTAACTCGGTCAGGCCGTAATTGAGGAAATGTTCGTAAGCATTGTGGAACACACCGGCATCAATGGCGGCTGTAACGTCAGGGTTGCCGCTGCGATAGAATTCTTCTGAAAAATAGGGGTTGGGATCATGGCTTAAGGCCCCGGCATTGACCAGATATTCAGCAAGGGGATGCTCCTGATATATCCGCTCCGCCTGCGTATCGGGATAGGTTTCACGATACCATGCCGGATCGAAATACCATGACAGGCGACGCCGCATGGTCCGGGGATGATGACGGGACTTCAGAAAAGCGATGAAAGGACCATCCTGTTCATCAAATAAAAAATCGGGATTTTCAGATATGAATGTTTTCGTGGAAAAATAGAACGACGCATCACGCTGTTCATGTGCGCCATAATTCAGATAATGGTCATAGCCGTTTTTCAGTCCGTGGGAAGACATTTCCCCATCAGATAGTTTCAGTTCGCTCGCGCGATAAAATTTTTCGTCGAAGAAAGGATTGGGATTCCGGTCCTGGTATCCTGCGTTACAGTAGTGGTCAAATCCGGACTGGTATTCACCTTCCTGTATGAGCTGATCTACATCATCATAAAAACGGCGGTACCATATTTCATCAAAATAACAGTTGGGACTATGACCTGCCTGAACCCCGCATGTTTTATAGAATTCGTATATTTCATCGCCGCTTTCCAGAACGGCCAGAACGCACAGGCTGTTATATTCCTGCCGGTACCATTCAGGATCAAACTCTGACCAGTCTTTTTTTACCGAAAGTTCCAGAATATCCTCCACCTTACCTGAAATATGATGCTATTTTAAATGTTTCCATTATGGATATTTCAGTACGAACACTTCATCTCATCCATCGGAAAAGACCGCCGGGTCCATAAGAAGGGCCGCCAGTTCCGGCATGCGCAGATGAAGGGGAATGACCATCCCGCCCCCACATTCCCTTACCCGCTGCGCGGGGGCGCCTATATCAAACGTCACGACGGGGATCTTCTGCCGCCAGAACGCCGTCAGGACATAGGACCACGTTTCGGGCCATTGCGCGGGCAGGAAACCCCAGTCACAGCCCTGTTCGGATATAAGGGCGGGCAGTTCGTCATCGCCATACGGCCCCGTAATTTCAACAACACCCGTTTCCAGCAGGCGTTCATCATCGCAGGTAAAGCCCACGATCACGAACCGCAGCGGCAGGCCGGTTTCCACCACATAACGCGCCAGTTTAAGGATGACATTATAACCTTTTTCCATCCCGATCGCGCCAATCAGCAGGATGCGCCTGACCTCGCTGTCCAGTTTGGGACGAAAGGCAATCCGTTCATTCGCCGTTGGCGCTTCCCATTGATGGATTATGGGGGAAACACCCATCTGCCGCCGGTATCGGGCGGCCACATCCTTGCATGATGCGATGATTTCCGTGGCCCCGTTCAGGATATCCCGACTTCGATCACGCAGGTCACTGGCGGTCAGGTCATCTTCATTCAACGCACCGAGGTCACGGACACATCGCCCGCATGCGTCCTCGCTCTGCTCGCCACAGTAAATGTTGTTGTAGGATATAAGCGTAATACGCGGACAGAACCACGAATAATCATGCAGATAGACGTTATAGGGTATGCCACACCGCGCCACGCGCCCGATTGCGGCAATACCCGCGCCTATGTAGCTGTGCATCTCGATGCGCTCACAGTTCAGGGCAAGCAGGATGTCCTGCAATGCGTCGCCGTCGGTATCGCACAGGATGTTGGGATAGTCCTCCAGTGTCGCGGGAAGGACATGCCAGCGTGCCGGCACGCCTTTTTTCCCTGCTGTCAGCGGGGATATGACAAGCGCCAGTTTTCCTTCATCCGTAATCTGCGCGGCACGCCTGCGCACGAATTTCTGCACGCCCCCGCCCCGGTTATGGGTAACAAGGGCGACTGTCGCCCGGCCCCGCAGGTCCGCGGTCAGGCGGGTCATGTCAACAAGGCGGCGGAACGGCCCCAGCGGGTCCTTTTTCTGCCATGCCTGCACAACCGCGTCATACCCCGGATGCAGTCCGTTCAGTATACGCAGGTTACGACGCATGAGGTCACCACGAAACGCGCTGAACGACTGCCCTTCCACATGTCCCACGAAAGTATTCAGGCACACCACATGCCGCCACCCCAGCGCCAGCGCGCGGCGGCTGAAATCGTTTTCCTCTCCATACCCCTGCGCGAAAACGTCTTCGCGCAGTACGCCGGTCTGGCGCAGGCATTCCGCGCGGATATACATGCAGAAGCCATGGGCTGTCGGCACATCCACCGTATCCGTACGCCCCAGCCCGGCAAGAAGGGCCGCTAGCTCCTCCACCTCGTCATAGCGGGGAATGGTGTTCTGCCCGTCATTGCGTGGGTAACTGAAAATGGTCGCAGCGTTGGACAGGGGTGTTGCCGTGCCAATATCGGGCGCGCTGTACGCGGTTGCCCGCAGGCACGAAACCCACCCCCTGGGCAGCAGCGTATCGCTGTTGAGCAGGATAACGTCCTCATCGCGCCCCGCTTCGCGCAGGCCCCGATTGGCGGTGTAGGTGAAGCCCCGGTTGCGTTCGTTATGAAGGACCTGAATACCTTCGCGCCCTTCCAGACTTTCCAGATAGGCGACAATGGCAGGATCGGGTGAACAGTCGTTAACCGCCACGATCCGCGTATCCGCTTCCCGCCATTTCAGGGCCAGTGACAGGCATTCCTTTGTCACTTTCAGTCCCTTGTAAACGGGAATGACGATAACGACCGGATTGACCGCGGGATCACGCACGTCTTTACCGCGATGGGGTGAAAACCGTGGCGTATGGAGGGCCGGATAGGGAAGAACGCAATGGGCAGGCGCTTCCGGCGGGCAGGCGGCCGGAAAGGCCATCGCGACCCGTTCCGCCTGATGGCGGGCATACTGTGCGCCCGCCTGCGGCGTAAGGGGGCTTCCGTACAGATCCTGCCCGAACGGGTCCGTTATCCTGACGGGATCAGCAGCACAATCCGCCAGATCAGCCCATGTAATGCAGAACTCCGTGCGGCTGCGTTCTGGGGATAACCGACCGGCATCCTCAACCCCGAATACTTTTTCGCAGATCACCCCATCCGTCCGCTCCGATCGCACGACCAGACGGTTTTCCGCCGCGATATTGTTAGGGTAGCGGCACCACCCGCTGATCCCTTCGGCACATTCTTCAACAAAGCCCTGAAACTGCCAGATGCTCCTGCATTCCAGACCACTACCGACCAGTTGCCTGCCTTTGTAATGCACATGTACCGGACATAACGTAGGGGGGATGGTGACATTATCCACCTTCCAGACCGCGTATTCCCCCTGATCCGTCAGCAGTGACACGGATGCGGCGATTTCGTTCCCGCCCGTACGGATCGTAATGGATGGCTGGCGTCTTGTCTGGACCCCGACAACAATCTGCCCGTCCGGCAACATACCGCACCAGCCGTTACACCTGACCGCCTTTACAACCATATCGCACAGGCGATGGAAGACATCGAAATACAGCACGGCGGTTTCCCGCAGGAGCGACTTCATCTCGACAAACGCATTGTCGTACGCGCCAGCCCTGATCCGCGCCATGAGAAGAAAAAACCGCGCAACGGGCGATATGACGGTACCCGCCAGAAATTCCAGGGCTTCGGAAGCGCGCGGATCGCCCGTTACCAGACGGCACAGCCCGATGCCGAGCATGATATCATGCGCGCTGGGATGGGTGCGCTGCAGGTACAGAAGCCGACGCAGGCAGGCAGGCACGTCACCCGCCACGGGGGCAAGCTGTTCATACTTTCCGGTTAAGGTCAGGATATAGCGGCGGGTTTCCTCCAGCACGAAACTATTGATGTATGGATCATCCATTATTCAGCCTCATCAATAATTCCGTTTCCCTACCATTTCCACAAAATGGCATTACTTCCCTTCTGTCGGATATGGACAGCAACTGACGGAGTTACAGCGACAGGATATGGGAAAGAACATGTCCGCTACCCCCCGATAAAGTATCAGGAGCCATACCGTTATATTTCAGAACGGCTTCGGGCTTTTACTGGTTTTCATGGCTGCCTGTTCTGTCCGGATTTCAAAAACGCATGCCAGATATCATATAGCGGAACCTGCGCCCTGCATGGCGCGCGCAATTCATTGCGTCCGATCCGCTGCCAGTGTTCCTCCCCCGAACTCCAGTCGCCCCGGTTGACCGAACTGGCGACGTCGCGGTTGTTCTTCAGGTACCATTTTTCATCAAATTCATCGCCCCCGGCATCCCGCCCTTCAAAAAAGCCGATCCGGGTAAAATGCTCCTTGCCGCTGCTGAACTCATCACGATGGATGGCGGCATCCACATCCGGGTTGGCTTTCAGGTAGGCTGCTTCATCAAACGGCAGGCTGCGCAGATATTCAGTTATCAGGAAACGGAACATCGCCTCAGGTATGATGACGGCGTTGTCCTGTCTTTTAATGCTGGATTCAACAACAGAATAAGGAATCATTGTTTCTCCCACACCCAAAACGGTATTCTGGGGTCTAAAAATTAAAAATCAGTCAATTGAAACGCGGGTTTCCCGGCTTCCAGTCGCGCCAGCATGCGTTCGACTTCCGCAGGCGTGATCGCCAGTTGCCGGTCCCATGGAAGGCTGCCCTGCATCCTGCCGCTCTGCGGGGTCCGGACCTCGTGGTAATCAAGTTTCCGGCCTTCCGCGATCAGCCAGTAGAACAGTTCCAGTGCATTACCGGGCATGAAAACCAGCACTTCGGTTGCGGGCCGACAGAAAAGCGTATTGCTCAGCCCCGCCCCCATCGCCCCCACCACACGGCGCGCGGAACGGAACATCGCCACCTGTTCCATAAAGGGCACGGTGCTGCCCGCGAACGTGGTGTATCCGTGCTGTTCAAAGACGGTCCTGACCGCGGCTTCATCTTCAAAATCACGGGTGGTCGCCGGTGCCCTTGGTATGTACAGGGCGTCGATATCGGCGGGAGGCACCTGATCGGCGATAAAGTCCATACATTCCATGACAAGGGGGGAAAGGAAAACGGCATGGGCGGTCAGGCCGCTGGGCACCAGCAGTTCACCGAAATGGACCGGCGCGCCACCTGATTCAATGATCCTGTTTTCCGTAATGCCGACGGCATGCAGCGATTCACGCATGACGGTGCGCAATGTGCCCTCCACTGCGTGGATCACGACGGGCCAGTCCCGGTCCGGCAGGTACTGTCTGGCCACATATGCCCGGGGCAGCATTTCCGCCAGCCAGTGGCCGTAATTTCCTGCCCCGCGCTTTTTGCACAGTATGGCGCGCGGGTGTGACGGAATGGATGCGGGCTGCGCCAGACTGGCCTGCAATGTCGCACGGGCCCGCACGATTTCATGCGCCGGGACATCAGCCTGGCTGGCGGCGACAAGATGCCCGTCCCCCGTAAACACCAGCCCTTCTTCCACAACATAGACATCGCGCGCCAGATGAAACGCCACCGGCGGAATGACGTGTTTCGACAGGTTCCAGCGCCTGCGCAATATCCGGGCCACATCAGGGGGCATCAGGTGCGGATCATAGATGCGCGGCGGTCTCATATACTGGAACGATGGGGTGATCGGGATCGTTCGGACCTGTTCCAGCGCGTCCGTTTCAATCAGCATGTCTGCCTGCGTCATGCGGGAACCGGAAGCTGTCGGGCCGGGCTGCAACACAATGCCTCCACCTGTTCCGCCAGCCGCCTGTAGACCGCGCGGCTGAAATGCACGCCCACGTCATCGGGACTGTCCAGATCCGCCACCGTCCGCACGAAATCGGCCAGGTCAATGCTCAGATAACCATAACGCGCCACCAGCGGCCGGACGACCGCATTGATCTTCGCAAACGCATCCAGCACCCATGACTGGCCGCCCACCCGCGTATTGAGCATGAGGACGATGACGGTCCTGCCCCGCAGCGTCTCGAACATCGCTGTCACATCATTTTCAAGCTGCTGGAGGTCAAGCGGGCCGTGACAGGTAAATTCCGTCTGCATGAACCGCCAGTCCTCGGCGCTGAAATCCGGCGCGTGGCCCAGACGCCGGGCTATGTCCTCATACCCGATCCGCCCGAAATCCTGATCGGGTATGACACTGCTGTTGAATGGCAGCAGAAGGTCCGTGCTGCGCGAACGGTACAAAGTGCCGAATACTTCGGATGAGAAGGAAAGCACATAAACATCCGCGCTGCGCTCATTGATCGCGCTGCCGACACGCACCGGAATGCGCGCCAGCAGGTCCCGCCCCGCCGGGGTATCCAGTTCCCGTTGCAGGGCGACGGAACGCGCCAGTGGATGGATGGACCATTCCTGATACGGGTATGGAAATTCCTCGATCGTTTCGTATTTCACCCGCAGGTAATGGGTCATCATGCTCAGGTCGCAGGCCCCGCGCACGCAGATCACAGGCCGCGATGCGCGACTGGTAACGGGCGCGCCGTCCGCATCGGCATCGTCCGTCAGGGTGATCCAGTCCGGATCTGGCCCCTCAGGGCTGCCGCTGACCGCGCCATTGATGTCAACACATGGGCAGCCCAGCCGGTGCCAGACAAACTGTTCGATCCCCATATTCATCGCGCGGCATGAAAACAGGAAATGATGCGCGACACCCTCGCGGATCAGGAAAAATCCGCATATGCCATACTGTCCATACCGATCGGCAACCTTTACGTAGCCCGCATGGCTGTTGAAACATTCCCTTAGTTCCGCTGCCGCGAAATCCCGGGCCTGCTCCGCCGTTTCGGGCCAGCGGCGTTTGGTGAAATTGAGCTGGTTGGTACGGTTGACCAGATCAAGTATGCGCGGAAACTGCGCCATGACATCATAATGCAGGCTGACCCGCACATTGCTGTGGCGCAGGAAATCCAGATTGTCGCCCGCCAGCCTGCGTTCCGCCTGCCGCTGTTCGAGAACCCTGTAATGGGCAAGCCGCGTCATGTCGGGGTCTGGCTTGCCCTGCATGCGGGGATCATCGGCAAGCTGCGCTACATATTCCGCATCCGCCACCTGCAGGCCGGGATTGTAATGCACGGCCTCGTTCAGGTTCATCGGGTTATCATCGATGAACAGGACCGTGGAGGCCCGCAACTGCGCGCTTTCGATAATATCGCGGATCAGCAGCCCCTTGGGGGCAAAGGCGATGCGCGGGAACACGATATGATCCCATGCGCCACATGCACGCAGCAGATCCCGCGCGGCGGCCTCATCATTCTTGGAACATACGGCATTGATGATGCCACGCTGCGACAGGGTGCGCAGCAGGTCCACATGGGCCGCAACCGGTTGCGCGCCCCCTTCGGTCAGGGTGCCCCGCCAGAAGGTTTCATCCAGATCCCATATGACCAGCCTTATGCTTTCCGCTGGCGGGGCAAGCAGCGCCCCGATTTGCGCAATGCGCTGTTCCAGTGCGGGCAGCAGGTCCCCGGCCAGTGGAACGGCCCGCTGGCAGGCGGCCAGTGCTTCGGCCGGGCGGTCAAGGGCGAGCAGCAGCCCCGCCCGCGTGTAATGGTAGTGAAATGTCTCCCCGCTCGCCACGGCGCGTTCGGATGCGGCAAGGGCTTCCTCCAGCGCGCCGATGGCTTCCAGCCCATTGGCCAGCATGTGCTCGTAATGCCCCGGCAGCGGGGCCAGACGGGCCGCCATGCGTAACGTGCTGACAATACCACCGAAATCGCGCAACCGGTACTGGATCTCGGCCTGCTGATGATAAAGGCCCGACTGGTCCGGCGCCGCCGCAACCGCGCGGCGGACATATCGCAGGGCGGATGGCGCATCATCCGCCGCCAGCATGACCTGCGCCGCCTGGGCCGCCCAGCCGGAAGGCGCATGCCCCCCTTCCATCAGGCTGCGCATCGTACGCGCGGCATCCGCCACCGCCATGTGCCCCGCCCGCCATGCCGCCAGCGTTGCGACATAACGCGCGGCAGGATCATCCGGGGCCATGGCCAGCGCGGCGCGGGCTTCCTCTTCCGCCTGTGACCATGCCCCATGCAGCATATGAAGCTGCGCGCGTTCCAGACGGAAGGCGGTTTTATGCGGGTTATGGGTAATCGCCGCGTGCAACTGCGCATCCGTAAATCGGTTATCCGTCGCCAGATTATGGCTGCCGTGATCCGCGCCCAGAATCTCGGCCGTGGCGTGTCGGTAGGGCTGACCGATCAACCCTTCCTCCCCCAGTACCCGCGCCCATTGGGCGGGATCGCCCAGTGTGCCGTCATTACGCAGGGCGCGGCCACGGCCACGGGGCGTTATGAATTCCTGCGGGTCCGGGTTGAGATAGAGGAACCGGACATCAGCCGCCGGGAACGCCGCCGCCACAACGTCCTCAAGCCGCAGGGCCTGATCGCGCGTGATCTCCTGGCGCACCAGTGTCACCGGCCTGTCTGCCATGTACTGCCTGAAACGCGCGGCGAGATGGCGGAACTTGGAACTGAAATCGGGATAATGAACCAGAAAATCCGGCTGTACATGCCCCCGATAAAGCGGAAACTGGTGGTGAAAGAGAACGCCGGTCGGCACGTCCTCCACGCAATGCGGGTCGAGATCCGTGCGCAGGATCAGGTTTTCAGGATGAAAAACATCGAAATCGGCTTCCAGTATCCGTAACAGGCCGGAAAAGGGCGTGGCCAGCCAGTCGAAAAAATGCGCCACGTTTTCCCTGCCGTGCATGCGCAACTCAAAGGCCGTGTCACAGCGCCAGCCCAGACTGATCAGTTCTCTTGACACCTTTCCCCCGCTTTGCCGTCGGCTGCGGGCAGGGCTGCGCATTGCCGCAACCCATTGCCCCGACAGGGGATCACGCTAGAGGCAGGGAGTTGACAGCACGTTAACCCGTCCCCGCCGCCGGGAAGAAAATGGCGACCGGCATTGCGCCCCACCGGCCCGTAATCCCGCGCCTATGTCGCCCCGCCGTTTCCCCACCACCGCAACAGCCACATCAGCGCGGATATGACGGCCCCGATCAGCAGGCCGGTCGTAATCGGGGCGTAGAAGGTGAAACCGGGTCGCTGGATCAGGATGTCACCGGGCAGCCGACCCAGCGGCAGGCGGGACAGAAAGGGCCAGCATATCCCCGCGACCACAAGGACAAGACCGGCTGCGATCAGGATACGGGGCATGAAAAACGGGCCTTCTTTGCGGGTTCCGGTCCCGTAATATGGGCTGCATGGCCGCCAGGGGAAAGAGGGCAGCCCTGTCCACCCCTGCGCGCGGTGGAAATCCCTCCCCAACCGTCGGGTTGGATGCTAGGGTGGTTCCGGCATGACGACCCAGATACTGATCGAACTGATTGCTGTCCTTACGGCAGTGCGGGATGACACCCCGCAGGTCATGACCATTGACCACGGGCGTTCCCTGCCGTCCGGCCCGCTGGAAAACGCGCATCGCTCCCTTCAGGCCGGGGTGCGGGCATGGGTGGAACGCCAGACCGGCCACCCCATCGGCCATGTCGAACAGCTTTATACCTTTGCCGACCATGGCCGCATGCTGACGACGGAACAGGTCAGGACCATCGCCATATCCTACCTTGCGCTGACCCGCAGCCACGCGGGCGAAACCGGCTGGCGGGACTGGTACGACTATTTCCCGTGGGAGAACGCCAAGTCGGATACAGGCCGGACATGCCGCGCCCATATCGAACGCAGGCTGTGCCAGTGGGTGGCGGGCATGGACAATCCGGCTACACGCATCGCGCAATGGCAGCGCTGTGTCAGCCTGTTTGCCATCGGGGACATGGCGGTGTGGGATGATGAGCTGGTGCTGCAACGCTACGAACTGCTGTATGAAGCCGGGCTGGTGCCGGAATCCGGCTGTGCTGCGGCGGATGCGGTGCCGGGCCAGCCCATGCATCATGACCACCGTCGCATCCTGGCCACCGGCATGGCGCGACTGCGGGCGAAGATACGCTACCGCCCGGTCGTGTTCGAACTCATGCCGGAAGAATTTACCCTGCTGCACCTGCAGCGCGTGATGGAAAGCCTGTCCGGCATTCATATCCACAAGCAGAATTTCCGGCGCCTGATCACGCAGCAGCAACTGGTTGAGGAAACCGGCGCCATGGAGGAAAATACCGGCGGCAGGCCCGCCCGCCTGTTCCGTTTCTGTGGCGAGGTACGGCAGGCGCGCCAGTTCACCGGCACCAAGATTCCCCTTGCGGTGCCGTAACGGGTGCGGCGGACCTCACGAAAATCCTGATTGACAAACAGCGTATTTCGCTCTGGAAGTGTCGGGGCGGTCCCTGCTGCGTGACTTATGCTCAATATGAGCATAAAGGGCTTGGCAGGAATGGGAAGGAAAAGGGACATGAACCAGATTGCTATGCGCGACCGGACCGACGGACTATATGACAGGGTGCGTCATCTGATCCCCGAAATGGAATGGGACACCTTTGTAGAGGACATCCGCGCGATCGAAGCCCTCAAGCGCGAGCGCAACGCCGTCATTCTGGCCCATAATTACCAGACGCCTGAAATCTTTCACTGTGTGGCCGACATCCGCGGCGACAGCCTTGCCCTGGCGCGTGAGGCACAGGAAACCGATGCCGATGTGATTGTCATGGCCGGGGTCCATTTCATGGCGGAAACGGCCAAGATGCTCAATCCGGCCAGCACGGTCCTGATCCCGGACATGCAGGCGGGCTGTTCACTGGCGGATTCCATTACCGGGCGCGATGTCCGGCTGCTGCGTGAACGCCATCCCGGCGTGCCGGTCGTCTCCTACGTCAACACTTCGGCGGAAGTGAAGGCCGAAAGTGACATGTGCTGCACGTCGGGCAATGCGAAACGGGTGGTGGAAAGCCTTGGCACCGACCGCGTCATCATGATCCCCGATGAATATCTGGCCCGCAATATCGAAGCCGAAACCGGCATCAAGATGATTACATGGGCCGGTCACTGCGAAGTGCATGAACGCTTCACCCCCGACGAGATCGCCCGCATGCGCGCGGACAATCCCGGTCTGGTCGTGATCGCCCATCCCGAATGCCCGCCCGAAGTGGTGGCGGCATCGGATTTCAGCGGTTCGACCGCCATGATGGACGATTTCGTGCGCGAACGCAGCGGCAGCCGCATCCTGCTGGTGACCGAATGTTCCATGAGCGACAATCTGGCGATAAAATATCCGCAGACCAGTTTCGTGCGCCCGTGCAACATATGCCCGCACATGAAGCGCATCACGCTGGCCAATATCCGCCATGCGCTGGAAACCATGACGCATGAAGTCACGCTGGACCCGGAACTGTCCAGCCGTGGCCGCCGCGCCGTTGAACGCATGCTGGCGGTATGACCGGCCTGCCCCGGCCCGACCGGCTGGCCGGTCAGGTACTGATTGCGGGCGCGGGTCTGGCGGGAATCATGACCGCCCTGACCACCACCCGCCCCTGCGTTGTGCTGTGCGCGGGTACGCCTGTGGACATGGCCAGCCCGCCCTGCGCCAGCATGCTTGCACAGGGCGGGCTGGCGGCCGCGATGGGTGCCGACGATACCGTTGCCCTGCATGCGACGGATACGCTGGCGGCGGGGGCCGGATTATGCGATCCCGAAACCGTCGCGCGCATCACCGCAAACGGACCGGATGCCATCGCCCGTCTGGCCAGTCTTGGCGTGGCATGGGATCGCGCGCCCGACGGGACACTGCAACTGGGGCTGGAAGCCGCCCACTGCCGCCGTCGCATCGTACATGCGGGGGAAGACGCCACCGGGGCCACCATCATGCAGGCCCTGATGACCCGCGTGCGACACACGCCACGCATAACGGTGATTGAACACGCCCGCGCCCTTGATCTGGTGTTGCATGATGGCGCGGTTGCGGGCCTGCATGTATCCATCGCCGGGCGAAACGTAACCCTGCCCGCAGCAGCGGTCGTGCTGGCGACCGGGGGAACGGGTGGCCTGTTCGCTGATACCACCAACCCGGCGGGCGCGACCGGCAGCGGCCTTGCCATCGCCGCCCGCGCGGGTGCGATATTGGGAAACATGGAATTTGTTCAGTTCCATCCCACCGCGCTATCCGCCGGGGCGGACGGGCAGCGGCTATGCCTGATAAGCGAGGCCGTGCGCGGCGAAGGCGCCATCCTGATTGATGAAACCGGGGCACGCTTTACCCACGAACTCGGTACCCGCGACAGTGTCGCCCGGGCGGTGTGGCAACACATGATCGACGGGCATACGGTCTACCTTGATGCCCGCGCGGCGGTGGGCGCTGATTTCCCCCGGCATTTCCCTGCCATCACCGCGCTGTGCCAGCGCCATGGCATTGATCCGGTCACACAGCCCATTCCGGTCCGGCCCGCCGCCCATTATCACATGGGGGGTATTGTTGTGGACGCTCAGGGCCGTACGGGCATTCCCGGCCTGTGGGCGGCGGGCGAAGTCGCCTGCACCGGACTGCACGGCGCCAACCGGCTGGCCAGCAATTCCCTGCTGGAAGCCGTTCTTCTGGGTTCATGGGTGGGGCAGGATCTGGATGGCTGCACGCTCAATGCCCCGTCCCTGACCGGACACGTCACACCCGATGGACGGTTTTCGTCACCACCACCCGCCGAACTGCGCAGGATCATGAGCCGTTACGCAGGCGTGGTCCGCACGGGGGCCGACCTGCGCGAAGGGCTGCGCCGCCTGCTGCCCCACGACCGACAGACGGATGCGGGACTTGCATCCGTCGCCATACTGTACGCGGCACTTATGCGGCAGGAAAGCCGGGGCGGCCATTTCCGCAGCGATCATCCCGATGCTGCCGCCCATGCCACGCCATCGCGGTTCACTTTGGCGGAAATGCAGGCACAACTGCCCGATATCATGGCCGTTGAGGATGCATCCATTCCATCCAGACATGAAAGAGTGCCGACATGATCCATCCCCTGCCCGATATCATGCTTGAACCGCTTGTGCGCGCGGGACTGCTGGAGGATCTGGGCCGCGCGGGCGACCTGACGACCGATGCGGTGATCGCCGATGCCGACACCCATGTCCGCGCCGTGCTGGCCGCGCGACAGGATGGCGTGATCGCGGGGCTGGACATGGCGCGGCTGTCCTTCGCGCTCATGGACCCGCGCATCAAATTTACCCCCCATCTGGCCGATGGCAGCACAGTGACGGCAGGCACGCCACTGGCCACGGTGGAAGGGCCTGCGCGTGGTATCCTGTCGGGGGAGCGGGTGGGGCTTAACTTCCTGTCCCACCTTAGCGGGATCGCCAGCGCCACCGCGCGGTTTGTGGAGCTTGTCCGCCCCTATCGCGCCTGCATCACCTGCACCCGCAAGACCATGCCGGGACTGCGCGCGATCCAGAAATACGCGGTGCGGGCGGGCGGCGGCAACAATCACCGCTTCGGGCTGGATGACGCCATTCTTATCAAGGACAATCATCTCGCATTCGCCGGGGGGGTGCGCGCGGCTGTGGAACGCGCCCGCGCGGCGGCGGGCCATCTGGTCCGGATCGAACTGGAGGTGGACACGCTGGAACAGCTACGCGAAGGGCTGGATGTCGGCGGGGTGGATGTTTTCCTGCTGGACAACATGCCGCCCGACCTGCTGCGCAAGGCGGTGCGCCTGATTGACGGTCGCGCAATCAGCGAGGCATCGGGCGGCATCACGCCGGAAACCGTAACAGCGGTAGCACAGACGGGCGTTGACCTGATCTCCCTCGGCTGGCTGACGCATACAGTGCGTGTCATGGATATCGGGCTGGATTATTCATCCTGAACACCCGCCACCCACCCCAGATGGGGCCCGGTCAAACCTGCAATCGGCGTCCAGCGCGGCATGGGGCAGGACATTCGCGCCAGCCATAATGTCACCACTTCGGCGCTTCGGCGCTTTCGGCCCCGTTATGGCTGACACCGCCCGGACAGGGGCCGAAAATCATCGCCGTGGGCATGACGCACGCATTCCACACAGACCGGGTCAAAATCCACGGCGGGCGAACTGACTGCCCATTGAATCAGGGGTGACGTGACACCCAAGGCCCGTGTATGTGCGCTGAAACCAGCCCCGGATGGCAAAATCCGCATCCGACAGGGCAAGACGCCGTATGCCGCCCCCTAGCTGTACCACCAAAGACGGCAGTTTCCATTAGATCACACCACAGGGCGGTGCCGTCTATCGCCAGATTGGTCTGGCGCATCCTGTCTCCCCCCGTTTTGCCCCGTCCCGGCATTATAGTTCAGTAGCCGCGCATCGGATCGCACAGCAGGGCTGGCCGTTCGTGGCGTTCCATCTGCATGATGACATCGCGGACATAACGGGCCTGCGCTTCATAGGAGGCCTGTGATGCGACATGGGGCGTGATCGTAACCCGTTCATGCCGCCATAATGGATGACCGGGGGGCAGGGGTTCAGGCTCCGTAACATCAAGGACCGCAGCCCCTAACGCCCCTTCATCCAGCGCGCGTAGCAGATCGTCCATAATGACATGGTTGCCCCGCCCCACATTGATGAACCCGGCCCCACGCGGCAGGCGCCGCAACAGGGCATGATTGATGATGCCGCGCGTTGCATGGGTGCTGGGCAACAGATCGACCAGTATGTCCAGATCCGCCAGAAAGTCCGGCAGCGCATCCGTGCCCGTGAAAACCGTAATACCCGGCACATCACGCGCGGTCCGTCGCCACCCCGCCACCGAAAAGCCGACATGATGCAGGTGCCGGGCGACATACGCGCCCAGATGCCCCATGCCCATGATACCGATCCGCGCTTCACGACAGGTCCGCGAAACCGGGTTGTTTTTCCACACGCCGCGCTGTTGCTGCATGGTCCATGTCCGGGCATCGCGCAGCAGGCCGAGTGCCGCCCACAGCACATAATCCGCCATAAGGGCCGCCGTCTGTTCCCCGCCCATGCGGACCAGCGGCACATGCACGGGAAAACCCGGATCGTGCAACAGGTGGTTGACCCCGGCCCCAACGCAGATGATGGCCTTCAGGTGCCCCATGCGGCGCAGGTCGTCCGACGTGGGTTCCCATACCAGCGCGTAATCGGCATGGGCGATGTCCACACCCGGTTCATACCACGAACGGACATCCAGCTCCGGCGCGACGCAACGGAAGGCATCGTACCAGTCCCCCGCTGCCCTGGGACCATCCGCGCTTATGACCAGCCTGACCATGAATTTTCTATCCCGGTTCCCATATACCGGCCATTCTCCCGCATTCCCCTGACGGTGGCCGTATGCCCGCCACTTTAATACATAATGGGGAAGCCCGAACACGGCGGTATCATCATGTCTGCATCAGGCCAGACGGCAACGGATCGGGCCGCAATCCGAACCGGCTGCATCTGATGCGACGTGGCGCTGCCGCCGGGGTGGTTTCCCAGTACTGAAATGCGGGATGAGCAGGCTTTACGCGGAATGCAGCGGCTTGCGACGCAGCGGCATGGTCATGCAGTGGACGCTGCCGCCGCCCTGCGAAAACTGGTCCAGTTCGGGGTCAAGGACCGTCAGGCCCTCGGCCCGCAGCATCTGGTTGATCCGGGTGGAATGGCGGGGGCTGATGATACGCCCGCGTCCCAGCGCCAGGACGTTGCAGCCCATATCGCGCATGGCTTCCTTGTAGGAAACCGGCAGCAGGCGAATGCCCTGCTGGCGGAACCACTCCAGATCCTCATCAGAAAGGACATCCACCGCCGCGATTGCCAGATCATCCGCCACCATGGTGAAAATCACGTCCAGATGGAGGAAATGCTCGGGGAAGCGGATCATCCGGCAGGTCCATCCGGCTTCCTCGAACCAGCTTATGAACTCGGCCGCACCCGCTTCATCCGTGCGGCCACCGCTGACGCCAACCGCCAGCAGGCCGGGGCGGATGAAGTGGATGTCGCCGCCTTCGATATTCCCCCTGGTACAGGTTTTCCATATCTCGTCAGGGTTATAAAAGGCGCGGACCTGCCCTTCCTCGGGCCTGCGTTCACTGCGCGACAGATGGGTTACGACCGTGCCGAACGGCGTCGTCTGTGAACTGTCACGGGTATAGACCTCATAGGGCATGTTTTCTTTGGGCGTCAGGTAATGGCAACTTGCCCCCGCCCCTTCCAGCGCGCCGACCAGTTCGCCAAACTGCGCCTTCAGTGCCGCGCGGTCGATGGTGATACCGTTCGCCATGCTCTGGATCGCGATGTCATTGCTGGGAATCCATGAATAATAGTCAGGCGCGCACAGCAGGACGTCAGCCAGATCCCCGGTTTCACTGTCAATAAACCAGCGGTTCGCTACCATTATCTTGAAATCCTCAGCAATGACCGGATTGATTATCCTCTGGATGCCGGAACGATACCCGATCGTACCGGTCCGCCAAAATATCAATCGTCCGTACTTTACTTTGCCTTTTCATTAATCGGACGGAGCGCCATGGGTTCCCGCTGCCCGTGGCGGTAGACGCTGGGAGCCTGTCCATGACCGCAAGGCGCGGGGGAAGCCCGCGACCTCGGTATACTTTCTTGATGGGCCGTCAGCTTTCGCGGTGCGCCTTTACCAGACCCAAAATCCATAACCGGCATGCACCGCAGGGTCCGTGTGCCCATACCCCCCCGGTGAGAACCGCAAGCATCGGGCGCGGGGCGTGCGTGTTCCGCGTGCATGCCGGTATCTGCATCTGTCGCCGCCCTGCCCTTCCCGAGATCGTTACGAAAGGGGATAATCAGGACAGCCCGTTAACAATTTTTGTCAATGAGATTTCCCAATCACCCCCATACGCTTTATTACTCCTTAAGAACAAGACACCCTGACCGCCCAACCAAGGAAACCCCGCACATGACCGCCCCGCCACCTGCTGCATCGGCCAAGTCCCTTCCGCCGCGCCGCACG
Organism: Komagataeibacter saccharivorans; assembly: GCF_003207825.1. Classification (GTDB taxonomy): domain Bacteria; phylum Pseudomonadota; class Alphaproteobacteria; order Acetobacterales; family Acetobacteraceae; genus Komagataeibacter; species Komagataeibacter saccharivorans. Next base: position 103,414 of record NZ_NKTY01000008.1, read on the forward strand.
GCCCGCAATCACCGCCCCGGTGGCTTTCACGGCCAGATTGCCGAAGTGGACCTGCGGCTGCTGCGCGTGTTCCGCGTGGTGGCCGAACGGGGCGGCTTTGCAGCGGCGGAAATCGCGCTGGGCAAAAGCAAATCCTCCATCAGCATCGATATATCGGCACTGGAAAGCCGGCTGAACCTGAAGCTGTGCCAGCGCGGGCGCAGCGGGTTCGCCCTGACCGCCGAAGGGCGCATGGTGCTGGAAGCGACCGAGCAGCTCCAGGCTGATATCAGCCGTTTCCAGCAGCGCATAAATGATGCAAGCGGCGTGCTGTCCGGGCGGTTCTGCCTGTATGTGCCCGACAATACGCAGGTCCATGGTGAAACGGCGATTGTCCGCGCGATCGAAACCTTCACCACCCGGCACCCGGACGTGTTCATGGATGTACGCTCCGGCTCGACACGGGATGTGGAATTCGCGGTGCTGAACGGGCAGGCCACGGCGGGTATCACGCTTTACCCCCATCACCAGCCGGACATGCAGGATACCACCCTGTTTACCGAGCGCCTGAACCTGTATTGCGGCCAGCGCCATCCCCTGTTCGCCATGGCGGAATCCGACATCACGCTGGAACTGCTGGCGGCGCAAAACATGGTGCAGGTATCGGACGCGGCGCAGTCGCCCCGGTGGAACCAGATCCGTGAACAGATGGTCTTTACCGCCACGGCGGAAAATGTTGATTCGCGCGCCCTGCTGATCCTGACCGGCAATTATATCGGCTTCCTGCCCGAACCCTTCGCCCAGCCGCTGGTGCGCGAAGGACTGCTGCGCCATATCAGCTTTGACGACCTGCACCTGATCACCAGCTTCCATTTCCTTGTCCGTTCCTCGCCCGAAACAGGACTGATGGTGGAAACGTTCCGGACCATTCTTGAAAATGCGTGCTAGGATTCCGCCCACGGGCTTCAGCCCCGCCGGCCACCCCGGCCATGGAGTAGCGTTTTCATGACCTTCCCCCGCCGCCGCGCGTTCGTACGGCAATGCCTGCGCGTTGTGGCCGGTCTCGCCCTGATTGCGGTTCCCATGCTGTCCGCCCGCGCTGCGGACGCGCCGGATTTCGTGCGTGATGGCACGCTGGCCGTATGCACCAACCCGACATTGCCCCCCATGACATTCGTCAACGGGACGGACACCACGGCCATGGCGGGGGTGGATCTGGATCTGGCGCAGGCACTGGCGAATTACTGGAAGGTAAAGCTGGTCACGACGCCGATGGATTTTGTCGGGCTGTTCCCCAGTCTGGCGGCGCAGCGCTGCGGCATGGTGATCAGCGGGCTTATCAAACTTCCGGCGCGGGAGCGGAATTTCGACGCCATAAGCTATCTGGATACCGCACTGGTTGTTGTCGCGCGCGCGGGCACGCCCCCGATCACGTCAATGGCCGACCTGTCGGGCCGGACGGTTGCCGTGCAGTCGGGCACCAGCTATGCGGCCCGCATCGCACGGGAAGACGAGGCCCTGCTTGCCGCCGGGCGTGCGCCCATCACGATCCAGCAGTACCCGACCGAGGACGCGGTCGTCCAGCAGGTACTGATCGGGCGCGTCTTTGCCTTCGCCAGTCAGGATGTGGAGCTTTATTACCGGCAAAAGCAGCTCCACGGTAAAGTCAGCGTCATCCTGCGATCGGATTATCCGGAATACCGGCATTTCGCGGTCTATATCCGCAAGAACGCCCATGACCGCGAGAGCGTGGAAGCCGCCATCGGGACGCTGGACGCCAATGGTACCTTAGCGATCATCCGCAAGAAATGGGGCATCGGCACCAGCAGCACGCAGGCCTTTGCCCAGGCAGGGCATGTGCCCGCCTTTCGCTGGGACACATTTCTCGCGGCGCTGACATCCCCCGCCTTTGCCCGGGGGGCGCTGATTACGCTGGCGGTTGCGGTCCTGTCGCATATCACCGCCATTGTCATCTCCATTCCCATGGCCATGGCGCTGAACGGGCGGGACAGCATCCTCAAGGTCGTGCTGCGGGCCTATGTCTCGATCTTCCGCGGCGCGCCGACGCTGTTGCAGCTTCTGTTCATATGGAACGCGCTACCGCAGTTCTTTCCCATATTCCGGGAGGAATGGTTTACCCCCTTCCTTGCAACATGGCTGTCGCTGTCGGTCAATGAATCCGCCTATCAGGTGGAAATCAACCGCGCTGCCCTTTCCGCCGTGGACAAAGGGCAGGAACAGGCCGCCGACGCGCTGGGCATGAACCGGCGGCAGGTCTATTTTCACGTCATATTCCCGCAGGCCCTGCGCATCGCCCTGCCGCCAACCATCAATGAATTCATCAACCTGCTGAAAACGACATCACTTGCTTCCGTCATCTCGCTACAGGAACTGCTGTCGGTGACACAGATCGAGGTTGCGCGTACGTTTGAATTTACCGAATATTACGCAGCAGCCCTGGTCTATTATCTGGCGATGGTCTTCTTCTTCCTCTTTGTGCAGAAACGGGTTGAACGGCGCTTTACATGGGCTGACCGGCACAGGGCATCCGCCAATGTACCCTGATCCGGATACTGACCCTTCCATCATGATTTCGGTGCGCAACCTGAGCAAGCTTTACAAGGATTTCATTGCGCTCAACCGGCTGAACTTCGATGTGAAGCGGGGGGAGAAAATTGTCATTCTCGGGCCGTCCGGATCGGGAAAATCCACGCTGATCCGCTGCTTCAACCGTATCGAACCCCATTCCAGCGGCAGCCTGACCATAAACGGCCAGATCATCAACGATCATACCAGCCTGCCCCGCTTACGCGGCATGGTGGGGATGGTGTTCCAGAATTATAACCTGTTTCCACATCTCAGCGTTCTGGATAACTGCACGCTGGCCCCCCGTCTGGTGCGCAGGACCAGCCGACACGATGCCGAGGACATGGCCCGGCGTTTCCTTACACAGGTCAACATACTGGAACAGGCCAATAAATACCCGATCCAGCTTTCCGGCGGGCAGCAGCAGCGCGTGGCCATTGCGCGTGCCCTGTGCATGCGGCCCGACGTGATGCTGTTTGATGAACCGACGGCGGCGCTTGACCCGGAAGCCATTTCCGGGGTGGTCAGCATCATCAACGATCTGGCGGCGCAGGGGATTACAACCCTGTGCGTAACCCACGAAATGGGCTTCGCGCGGCATATCGCCGACAGGATCATTTTCATGGATCAGGGCTGCATACTTGAAATCACCCCGCCCGATACGTTTTTCACCAATCCCCGCACGGAACGGGCCCGCGCCTTTCTGGACCAGATGATCCGATGCTGAACATGGCGGCATGACTGGTGGCAAGAGCGGTTCCTGAGCGGGCCGTCTGCCGCATATATGATCCACGGAAACTGGACGCCATACAGTCCGGTATTATACCCTACCGGACGAATATACAGGATTTTCCATGACCCTCTCTCCCCCTACGGAACAGTCCCTGCGTGAAGAACTGGCCGCGGCTTACCGCCTGATTGCCCATTTCGGCATGACGGACCTTGTCTATACGCATCTGTCCGTTCGCCTGCCGGGGGATCGGCATGAATATCTGGTCAATCCCTATGGCTTCCTGTTTGAGGAAATCACGGCAAGTTCGCTCGTCATTGTCGATGCGGATGGCCGCCCGCGACAGCAGACATCCTATCCCATCAATCCCGCGGGTTTTGTCATCCATTCGGCCATTCACCGCAGTCGCCCCGATGCGGCCTGCGTCATGCACACCCATACCGTGCCGGGTATGGTCGTGGCGGCACAGGACCATGGTATCCTGCCCCTGAACCAGATCAATATCGAGTTTTATGGCAGTGTCGGCTTCCATGCCTATGAAGGGATCGCGGCAGATGACAATCTGAGCGAACGTGAACGGCTGGTCCGCGATCTGGGCAACAGAAATGCCCTGATCCTGCAAAACCATGGCCTGCTTACGGTTGGCAGCACCATCGCACAGGCATTTTACCGTATGTACTATCTGGAACAGGCATGCCGTATCCAGATCGCGGCGCAGGCCACGGGTGTACCGCTCAATATGCCGTCGGAAGAAAAAATCATGCGGACGAAGGCCCAGTTCGATGAAGATCCCGATCAGGGCCAACTGATCTGGCAGGCGCTGCGCCGCAAGCTTGACCGGGAGCAGCCTGATTACAAAAACTGACGACTGACGCAAGGCGCCACCCCACACAGCCTGCGGAAGCATTCATGCAGGCTGTCCGGGGCACGGTCGGATGAACCGACAGTATTTTTCAAATAATGCCCGCATGTTTACTTCTGATATTTTTTTCAGAACGCGTTGCCCTGTCTGAGCACCTGCTCCAGCCCTGAAACGGGGAATTACCCGTTCCGCGCCTGCGAACATCTTCAATAGCCGCGTTGATCCTTCAGCATCCTTTTCCAGAAGACCCCTTACCCATGCCCTTGACTGTCCAGTTCCCCAACCTGCTTCTGTGGGGTTTTCACATATCGCTCGTGTGATAGTTGATGAAATAGTTCAGTTCAGGCGTAGTGCTACCATGCCTTACGGAAAGACGGGCGGCGCACTGAATGAGGTTGTTGGGCGTCATGCAGTTTCCGACCACGACCTTCGCATCCGGTATGCGGGGACTCCATACTCTGGAGATACGATATTTCTGGCTGTCGGGAGCGGTTTCCTGCATCGTTATGTCAACGGGACCGTTCGTGGTGTCAAACCGGATTGTCACGGAGCCATCAGGTTCGGGACGCCGCGCAGCAGACTCACACCGTATCCAGGTACCATCACTAACCACCCGGTCATGCAGTTGAACCGCCATATAACCGTAAGGATGCGCGACTTCCTCAACCGCCTGAACCGGCCCCCTGCTCATATGTGAGGTTGGCAGGCAGTAACCTTCGATCGGATCGTTAAACGGCCGGGTCGAAGCATGGTCGTCACCATTGGGGTCCTGCTCCTCGTGCTCGGCTTCTTCCTGCGCGTCGTGGACCAACTGAGCAGTCTGCGCCCCGGCTGCCACAATCAGCTTATGATCAGGCGCGACAATGCAGTCGATAGCAAATAAACCCGTCAGTGCAACCGCACCCCTGAAAACAACCTTTCTGAACCCCGACATATCAATACTCTTCTATTTCGGTATTAAAGTTTAATATTTCTGTATGCCAAACCAATACTCAATATACCGGCCTCCAGAACAAATAAAAAACACGGCAACCAATCCGGGCACCTTTAGTCCACAATGTCTAAAATGGCAATGAAGAAATCACATGATAATCATCGGACAATTATATTTGATTTTCTAATAAATCAGATGCGTCTGGAACGATCTGCCCGGTAGACATACGGGCGTTACCAGCATGCAACCGATAATCATCCACTATGGACGCGGCACTATATCGCAACCGCATTGGAATTTGGTGGCCCGCCCTCCCTGTCTAGTTTGAGAAACAGGAAAATATTCATAATAAGCCCGGATATCGGCATGGATGCCTGCGGCTCTCATTCTTTCTGCGGTGGTTTCATCGTAAATTTGATGCCGCTGTCCTGTGCCGGGCGGCATGTCATGATCCCGACACCACCATGGAAAAGACCATGCCAATGCTTTAAAAGGCACCGGAAGCGCCTGCGCGCGGGATGACCAGAGTTGAGGCCAGCGGATATTGAATTACAGACATAGCTATCATGCGGGCAATTTTGCCGATGTCATGAAACATGCCCTGGTAACGGCATTAATTGAAAACCTCTGCCGTAAGCCCTCACCTTTTTCGGTTCTGGACACCCATGCTGGCATCGGGCTGTACGATCTGTCTGGCCCCCAGGCCCAGTCAACGGGAGAATGGCGCGAGGGGATCGGCAGACTGCTTCAGGTTCCTGAACAGGCGCCCGACATGGCCGCCGTGCAAAACTGGCTGGACATTGTGCGGACCGTCATCCGTGAACATGAAGGGCAGATTTTCTATCCTGGTTCGCCTGACCTCGTCGCGCGCCTGCTGCGCCCCGGCGACAGCCTGACCTGCTGCGAACTTCATCCCGAGGATCAACTGAGCCTGAAGCGTCTGTTCCGCCGCAATCGCGGCGTATCTGTTCACGCACGCGATGGCTACGAGGCGATTACAGCACTCCTCCCCCCAAAAGATGCCCGGCGGGGACTGGTGCTGATCGACCCTCCCTTTGAACGGAAAGACGAATTTTCCCGACTGGCCAATGCCATCATGACGGCACGCCGCCGCTTTGCCACCGGCATTGTCGCTGCATGGTATCCCATCAAGCATCGTGCGCCTGTGCGCGCCTTCTTCAATACGCTGAAGGATGCGGGGCAGCGCAATCTGCTGTCTGTGGAACTTACGATACGCCCGCCCCTTGACCCGACACGACTGAATGGCAGCGGCATGCTGATTGCAAATCCGCCCTTCCAGTTTGACGAAACCGCCCGGAATATCCTGACGCCCTTATGTAAGCATATCGGCATGGGGGAGACGGAAGCCGTTATCGACTGGGTAGTACCCCAGTAATACTTTCAATCATTTACCATTGCGCAGTATCCCCTGCCTGACATGGCATGCAGGCAGGGGCCGTTTTTTTAAACGCCAACCATCACGTCGGACGCCTTGATAAGGGCGGTGGCGTTTTCACCCACCGACAGTTTCAGATCATCCACGGCTTCGTTGGTGATGGACGCGGTGATGATGTTGCCGCCACCGATATCAATGCTTACATGCGAAGTTGTGGCGCCTTTTATGATTTCAACGATCTTGCCGGCAATCTGGTTACGTGCACTGATTTTCATTTTATTCCCACTCCTGCAATATCCACAGACTATACATGCGGATATTATTGATATGGCTTTCAGACAGCCATACAGTCAGATTATCAATATAATGACTTCAAGGCAAAATCATACCAACCATGGAGCCTGACCTGTACGCCAGAAATCGACCGGATCAGACTTTATCATCATGATCCGCCGGTTCCGGTCGTATTTACAAGAAGCGGTTCCATTACCGCGCGCAGGCCATGGGACAGAACCGCAAACCATCAATACAGACACGCCCTGCACGGCAAACTGACATGCCCTTTTTATCCGCCTGATAATGCTGGTCTCTTGCTTTCATGGCATGGGCCATGCAGTGTTTATCCGGGCAGGCGATCGCCAGATGGGACAGAGCAGAGGACTGATGCAAAAAATCTCGTTGGCAGCGGGCGGGCTGGTTATGGCCTTGATACCCGTTATGACAGGGAACGTTCCGGCCATGGCGTCCACACCTACGCTCCTTACGGGAGAAGACATGCCAGCTACCCGCACGAAGGCAGTGGTCGCAGCCGCCCAGTCCTTTCTTGCAACCTTTGACGCGGCCGGTCGGGCAAAGGTGCAGTTCCCCTTCAAAATACAGGAATCAGGCAGTCTGGCCCGCTTCCGCCGCAGCGCACCGGGGCAGCCTGTCCAGCCCGTAACAGATGCACAGGCGAGCGCCCCCACCGCTCGCGGGCCTGGTATGGGGCCGCCGGGGGGGCTTTATCGGGGAACGCTACGGTGACGCGGTATGGTCCAATTTTCCAGTCAGCGACGTGCTACGCCCCGGTCTGCAGATGGGGCAGTTAAATCCGATCCAGCACGCGGCGGCCCTGCACCTGCTACAGACAGTGCTGAGCCCGCGGGGATACCAGAAAGTGCTGGATATCATGGGGGCGGATCAGGCGCTGTCGGATGAAGGAACGCCTTTCGCTTCTGGCCGGTCGGTCTATACCATCGCGATTTTTGGCGAACCGGACGCGGCAAAGCCATGGATGGTGCAGTTCGGTGGCCATCATCTGGGACTCAATATCGTGATCGACGGGGTTCACGGCGTCATGACGCCCACCCTGACCGGCGCGCAGCCAGCGGTCTACCGGGCAGATGGGAAAACCGTGCGCGTTCTGGCCGGGGAAAACGACCGCGCCTTCGCCCTGCTGGATGCGCTGGATGCCACGCAGCGCCAGCAGGCCATCCTGCCCTACAAGGTGGAAGACCTTGTTCAGGGGCCGAGGCATGATGGCGAGACAATCATTCCCGAAGGGATAAAAGGGTCTGCCCTGACTGCCACCCAGAAAGACCTGCTGATGGGTATAATCGGGGAATGGGCGGGAATCATAAACGATGCCTATGCCGCCCCCCGGCTAAAAGAAATCAGGGAGGATCTGGACAGCACATGGTTCGCGTGGAGTGGTCCCACCACCCATGCGCCGGGGCGTAACGGATCGTCCTATTACCGGATACAGGGGCCGCGGCTACTTATCGAATTCTCGCCGCAGGGTGTGGGCGATGATCCCACCATGCATGTGCATACGGTCTATCGTGACCCAACCAACAGCTATGGCAGCCGGTACACCCGGCCATGAGACACGGCCGGTCGCTGCTGGTGGCGGCCATCGGGTTCATGGCCGCCATTGGACCCGCCCGCGCGCACAGGCTGGATGAATATATGCAGGCCACAGTCATTGACGTGGCATGCAGGCACATCACCGTCACCGTGCGCCTGACACCGGGGGTTGATGTGGCATCTGGTGTCATCCGCCAGATTGACAGCAACGCGGATGGCATCCTGTCCGCGCAGGAGCAGAAGCGCTATACGGACCGGGTCAGACAGGGCCTGCAACTGGACCTGAACGGCCATCCCCTTTCCCTGACCGTAGCGGAAACCCTGTTTCCCCCTGTCACGACCATGCAGACGGGAAACGGCACGATCATCCTGCGTCTTGATGCAAATGTGGAACTTATACCGGGTTCGTATCGACTGGTTTATGCGAATCATGGTGTCGGGACCGATACGGTATATCTGGTCAATGGCCTGCTGCCCCATGATCCGGCCATTCATATCCAGCAGCAGCGGCGCTCCCCCGATCAGGCATCTTACGGTCTGGATTTCAGCGTCAGCCGATAACAACACGGTAACAATGTTGCCGAAAAGGAACAAATCCAGAAATAGGATAATAATCCTGACGCTGTTAGAATATACCTTCGTTAGCCATGGGCATCAGGGATGATACATAGACAAAATCGGTATTCGCAAGATAAATTTCCAGAACATTTTCCTATTTATAACAAATAGAACCATTTTTGTATTGTTTTAATATTTATAGTAAACAATTTCTGTAACACGCTGTTCAGAAATATATTTACAAAATACGAACATTAACCTTGCGTTCATAATTTTACTGCGTTACCCGATACTCTCATTAATGTGTTCGCCGAAGATGATCAGAAACGGCCCCAGCACGATCTGATCGCAACGGATACCGGCAAGTGACCCATCATGACCGCCTTATGGTGACGGTGATGATGGGTTGCGATCCTGCCCCGAGCATTCGAAACCTTTTTCGGAGTGTCTCATGCCACACCCGCACCGCACGACCGCGGCAGACAGAACCCAGGCCGATATCCGTGCCGTCAGCGAACGGCTGGATTTCATGCAGCTTTCCCCGCAGGACTGCATGGCGATCCGCTCGCTCAAGGACATGCTGCAGCGCGAACTGCCTGTCGCACTGGACCAGTTCTACGCGCAGGTGCGCAAGACACCGGAAATGATGAGATTTTTCTCATCCGAAAAGGATATTGATACCGCAAAAAGCGCGCAGGCCGTGCATTGGGACAATATATCCAACGGCGACTTCAGTCAGGATTATGCCCGCAGGGCACAGACGGTTGGCACCGTGCATGCGCGTATCGGACTTGAACCCCGGTGGTATATGGGCGGTTACGCCATCATCCTTGACCACCTGATCAAGGCCGCCGTCAGGGAAGTATTTCCCAAACGCCGCCTGTTCGCCAATGCCACCATGAGTAGTGAAGAATTCGGCCACACGCTGGGCAGTCTGGTAAAGGCTGTGGTTCTGGACATGGACCTCGCCCTTTCCGTCTATATGGACGAGGCGGAAAAAGCCAAGCTTGCCGGTCAGGCGGCGGCCATCGCCGCTGAACAGGGTCTGGTATGTGAAAGCTTTGGCAAGGCCATGGCGGAAGTCGCGGACAGGAACCTGACCAGCGAGATCAATACAGCCCTGCCGGAAGCGTACCATCCGCTACGCGCCGATTTCAATAATGCGATGGGTACCCTGCGCCAGTCGCTGCAATCCGTGGCCCAGGTTACAGCGTCGATTGACGTTGCCATCCGGGAAATCAGTTGCGCCACCGATGACCTGTCGCGCCGTACTCTCCAGCAGGCGGCATCGGTTGAAAAATCGGCTGCAGCCCTTGACCAGATCACCGCCACCGTCCGTTCCACCGCGCAGCGTGCCGAGGAAGTGGGCATGCTGGTGGACCGTTCAAAGACAGGTATAGAGCAATCGGAAACCATTGTTCATCAAGCCATCGCCAGCATGGGGGCAATCGAGCAGTCGTCCGGTTCCATTGGCAGCATTACCGATGTCATGGACGAAGTGGCTTTCCAGACCAATATTCTGGCGCTGAATGCAGGCGTGGAAGCAGCCCGTGCGGGCGATGCGGGCAAGGGGTTTGCGGTTATCGCCGCTGAAGTCCGCGTTCTGGCCCAGCGTTCCGCCGATGCGGCGCGGGAAATCAAGGCGCTGATTGCAAAATCCCGGGAGGAGGTCAGATCCGGTGTGGCGCTGGTCGGGGAAACCGGCAAGGCGCTCAAGACAATTATCACCGACGTTGCCGAGATCAACAGGCATATATCCGTCATTGTAGAAGCATCCACCGAGCAGGCCGCCGCATTGCAGGATGTGAACGCCGCTGTCAGCACCATAGACCATAACACGCAGCAGAATGCAGCCATGGTGGAACAGACCTCGGCCGCAGGCCGCAGCCTTGCCACCGAGGCTGAACAACTCAATACGCTTATTGAGTCCTTCACCCTTCAGGCCAATCCAGAAGCATGGGTAGGAAAGGACACGCCACATCCCATACCCACGCAACCGGTTGCCGCACTGGATACTGTTCCATCCGGTGCGTACAGGCTTGAGACTGCTCAATAGAACCGGGTTGTGTCGTCCATTCAACGCATGGCGGTAATGGTGCTGTAGGCCCGCCCGACCTGTAGTCTTTAGATGTTTAGTCCCAGGATTTGATGGTGCGGATTTTGCATGAACCGTGATGGTTCTTTTTCCCATTGCTGGCAAATAAATTCATATGGAGTGAGGCCGCGCA
>NZ_NKTY01000069.1 GCF_003207825.1 Komagataeibacter saccharivorans
TCCCACTGGTCATCGCGTAAACTATAGCGCCGCATCTGTCTGTCTCCCTCAAAACGGGAAAACAGTCAGCACACGCAGACACAAAGTACAACCCTCACAGGCCACATTCAGAGCTTAACTGACGACACGCCGTAAGATTGATTGGCTGAATTTGTGGGGGGTATCATCTGGTCTGCCGCAGTACAGGAAGATCGGGGACGCTCCAGCGGGAGGCGTCAGTGGATCATTGGCATCAATTAGGAATATTATATGTGGACGAGACATCTTGTGGGCCGATATATCTCAGCGGCCATTTTTCTTTTTTCTTTAGAAGGGTGTGATCTGAGCAGTAACAAAGCAGTACCGCTTTCTCCTGACGATTATGCTCAGTTGGACACACCTCTGCCGATCACTTGGACGCCCATTTTAACTAAGACAATCGACCACCGTCCGGTGATATTGGGGACGATTCTTTTTGATGGAACTGGGAACGACCGGTTTCATATGTCTGGAGAATTACACGAAACTATAGAAGGCCATCTATATGACAAACTAAATATTCTCAAAATACCTATTTTTCATTACTATGCTGGTGCCGGAACTGAACCCAACAAGTTTCGATCACTTATGGATGAGGCTCGGGGCGATTCTGTAAAGGATACTGCCGAAAAAGCGGCTAAAAAGGTTATCTCTGAAATCACCAAATTTCGTGAGCAGCAGCCAAATGCAGACGTTCGCTTGCTTGTTTCTGGGTTTTCTAGAGGAGCTGCTGCCGCAAGACATTTTATGAATATAGTTGAACAGCACTGGGATGAACAAGGAAAAACTGGTGATTCTCCAACATTTTATGCTCTTATCTTCGATACGGTCTCGACCGGACAAACAAAAAATTTGCTATTACAAGTGCCTGTCCGTGCGGATATATTCTATCATTTTGTTTCTGAGGATGAACGCCGAATATTTTTTGATTTAATTCTTGATAATCCATCAAATGATGGAGACGGTCGTGTCGTAACGATCAAACGACCAGGCGTGCACTCTGACATCGGGGCATCGTACAACGCAGGTATTGGTGCAGAATACGTAGCATATACAAATGCTCTGCTTTCCGGCATGGGACTAATTGCTCCTCAATGTTATGAAGTGGCTGGGGATGCGCGTTCGGAAGGGAAAAATGACTCTCGTTGGCTGATCGAGCGCGCAATTGGAATTGGTGCCCCTAACACACTAAATACTCCTAAATATCGTAACGCCAAAGTTGTTCCGATATCGCCAATGTCCGAAAATTACAGACGACAGTGGAAGAAGCGAATTTTTACGCTACAATTTGAAGGAAATTTATCTAATATTGTTTGCGTCAAAGAGAATCATCTTGATATTCTTCGTTTTATTGTAAAACACTCTCAAAATAAATTTGAAATTTTTTCACGTCCCCCATTCTTGTTGCCCACAGTAAAGATACAGCACAACGATATGGGCTACCTGCTGACTTATTACGCAGATGGCGTTACCCAGAGTCGGATTGGGATTCCTGTTGACCTTTTAGATTCAATTCCAGAAGGACACAGTATACACTTGGATTTGGGCATAGTAATAGACAAAAATAATCGAGCGCATTTTTGGTGGTTTGTTAATAATGTGCGCATGCAAGAAGTTGATGAGCAATTTTACGTGAAGCATTAATGCCGTTAAGCATAACTATGAGGATCAGAAGCTGTAGGTTATAGCATGCGCGCTCATCAGACGATCAATGTATGACCGCTTTGCAAAAACTACGGCGTGTCGTCAGTTAAGCAGGATGATGATTGAGGCGAACTGCACGGCTGCGAGGAAGGTCGATTTCAGTTTATCGTAGCGGGTTGCGATAGCGC
>NZ_NKTY01000070.1 GCF_003207825.1 Komagataeibacter saccharivorans
GCAGAAGATACGGCTGGGATCGGTCAAACGGGATGAAGCGGCTCATCGCGACACTCTACAGCCTTACCCCTTCACAGGGTACCCCAACCCGACAGGCTGCTAGAGGGCCTTGCTGAGGATGGAGCACAGCTTTCCATCGTCATGCAGGGTCCTTTATTAAAGACGAACCTCAATGACTGTGCTCTGATCTGCCGTCATTGGCGCCAGCTATTTTCGCAGGCAGAAATTATATTTTCAGTTTCATCATGTGATTTTCTGAAATCTGGGAACCATATTTCTGGATTGTTCCCAGAGGATTTTGTAACGACGATCGCTGAATTTGATACAATTAAAATAAATTCTCTAAAAGTTTTGTTTGATTGTGCAGATATCATTGTAAAATCTCGTGATGAAATACCACTTCCGCCAATAAAAAATGATACCAATTCTTTAAATAATATAAACCTACAGATAGAGTCTGCAAGGACAGGTCTGGAATACGTTTCCAGGAAATACACGCTTCGAATCAGAAGTGACTTATGCTTCACAACTAAAAAATTTATAGAAATATATAAAAATAATCTATTTAGCCCACGAGGGAAATATGGAGTTTTCTCTCAGAAAGTTCTTATATCAGAAACTTTTACGATAAACCCCATAACACTATATAAAATGCCGTTCCATTATAGTGACTGGTTCCATTTTGGGTTAAGCAAAGACATAAAAGATTTATGGGAATGTGTAAAGAAAATCTCTTTTTCAGATAGTGTTTACTATCAGAGTAATAATTTTTTAAAAAATACAAACCTACTGGAAAAAAGATTTCTTATCAGGCTAGCTTGTGAACAGTATATCCATTTTCCTTATTTCAAAAAATCATTTCCGCATTTGAAGCTTGATTATCATAATGATACAAAATTCGTGAAAGAGTCTTTTTATATTATGGCAGATAATTTCATTGTAGCCAATTTAAGAGATATGAATGCTTATATAAAAAAATATCAGCATATTGTAAGAAAAATGAGCAAGCATACACGGATCGAATGTATGTCACAGGCTATTTTAGATGAAATTATAGAAGATCCACAAAATAATATTGATAAAGTTTTTTCAAAACAAACAAAAATATCACATGACAGAATGTTTTGGGCGCATGATCGCAGAACAGCTCTGTTTAGGCGTTTTATTAAAAAGGTTAACCGCTTTCTTGCTTGGTACAGAAGTAGTTAGAGCCAGTTTAGAAAATCTATGGATGAGCGTTTCGGCCCCCATGGCGACGAGAATCATGGCCTTTGATACGTCGGTGCGACGCTCGTAATTCAGGACCAGGCGCCGCCATCTGGTCATCCAGCTGAAGGTTCGCTCCACGACCCATCAGCGCGGCAGCGCCCCAAACGCTCGGGCACCCTCGCTGCGGCGGATGATCTGAAGGACGAAGTCGAGATAAGTTTCCTTGTCCATGAGCTTGAGCCGATCGCAGGCGCCATCGGCGAACAGGTGCCTTTATCCAGGGCCAGGTGGAGGGTTCGCAGAACCCCTGGCTCTGAACTGTTGGCTGTGATTCCATCGTTAGTGTGATGATGGGAGGATGGATGGTGAAGCAGTCCGGTTTCTTTGATGTTGAGGAGCGGCTGGCCCGTCTGAGCGGGCTTGCTGATCAACTTGAAGCCTTTTCTCGGGCGGTGGGTTTTGAAGTCTTCCGCCCTGATCTGGAGCAGGCTCTGGCTTATTCAGACGAGCGCAAGGGCGGGCGTCCGTCGTTTGATCCGGTGAACTGCCCCGAGTTTACCGGAGAGTAAAACTCTCGGAGGATGATCCCTATGGTAGAGAAGAAGAAGACATCGCGTTATTCGCCTGAGTTCCTTGAGC
>NZ_NKTY01000071.1 GCF_003207825.1 Komagataeibacter saccharivorans
ATCGCCACACGATATGACAAGACAAGAAAATCATTTCTCGCCTTTCTTAACCTCGCAGCCGTAAAATTGTGGCTACCGTCTTTTGTCAACAGAACCTAGCAAAGATAGAGGATATGCAACTGCATGATAGCCGAGATTAAGGCTCTAGCCAAATCCGCCAGTAATTCGAACTGAACGCCCGCTATTTAGGCATTGCGGCTTCGGAGCGGACAGGCAGAAATCCCCCCCATTGCCGACATTTTTCGGCCGATAATAGGGGATGGGGTGGCGTGAGTGTAGCAGTCAGAGTCAGAGGGCTGCGCGGATTTTCGTGACGGGTTGAGAGGGCAGGAGAGCGTCTCCGGCCCGCCCGTCATGGAGTTTTTCGCCATGGCGACCGCTATTCCCAAAATCACCCTGAGTTCATCCCGCGACATCCCGTTCAACCGGCTGGTGCTGTCCCAGTCCAATGTGCGGCGTGTGAAATCCGGCCTGTCGATCGACGAACTGGCCCGCGATATCGAGCGTCGCGGGCTGCTGCAGAGCCTGAACGTCCGTCCCGTGCTTGATGGCGATGGGGCCGAGACCGGCACTTACGAAGTCCCTGCCGGCGGACGGCGCTTCCGTGCCCTTGAACTGCTGGTGAAGCAGAAGAAACTGGCGAAGACCGCCCCGGTGCCCTGCGTCGTACGCGAGGCCGGGTCGGCCATTCTTGCCGAGGATGACTCTCTGGCCGAGAACGTCCAGCGGCTGGCCCTGCATCCGCTGGACCAGTTTCGCGCCTTCCGAGACATGCTGGAAAAGGGCATATCCGAGGAAGAAATCGCCGCCGCGTTCTTTGTCGCACCCACCGTAGTCAAACAGCGCCTGCGACTGATGACCGTGTCCGATAAGCTGCTTGAGATATACGAGCAGGATGGGATGCGGCTGGAACAGCTGATGGCCTTTTCCATCAGCGACGACCACGCTCGGCAGGAACAGGTCTGGGAGATCGTGGCCCAGAGCCATAATCGCGAACCCTACGTCATCCGCCGCATGCTGACGGAAAAGACCGTCCGGGCCTCGGACGCGCGCGCCCGTTTCGTGGGGCTGGACGTCTATATCGCAGCCGGTGGTCACATCATGCGCGACCTGTTCGAAGCCGACGACGGCGGCTGGCTGCAGGACCCGGCCATTCTGGACCGGCTGGTCATGGAAAAACTGTACACAGCCGCTGAGGATATCCGCGCCGAGGGCTGGAAATGGGTCGAGACGGCCCTGTCGTTCCCATGGGGGCACACACGGCAGTTCGTCGAGATCGATGGCACGGAACTGCCCCTGACCGATGAAGAGACAGCCCGTCTCGAAGCCCTGCGTGCCGAGCAGGAAACCATCGAGGCCGAATATGCGCAGGCCGATGAATACCCTGACGAGGTCGATGCACGGCTGGGCGGGATCGAACAGGCGATCCTTGCCCTGGAGGAACGACCTCTGGCGTTCGATCCTGCCGACATGACGCGGGCTGGGACTTTCGTCAGCCTCGCCAGCGATGGCACATTGCAGGTGGAGCGGGGCTTCGTGCTGCCCGAGGACATGCCGACCGAGCCCGAAGAGACCGATGATGGCGGCGGTGCCGATGGATACGATCATGCGGCGTATGATGGGCGGGATGAACGTCTTGCTGGTTATGGCAGCGATGCGGGTGGTGAGGGCAATACTACCGCTCTCGACGTCGAACCCGAGGAGGAAGATGGGATCAAGCCGCTGCCTGACCGGCTGCTGACGGAACTGACGGCGTGGCGCACGCTGGCCCTGCGGGATGCGTTCGCCAGCAATCCGCACATTGCCCTGACCGAATTCCTGCATACGCTGGTGCGTGATGTT
>NZ_NKTY01000072.1 GCF_003207825.1 Komagataeibacter saccharivorans
TTTTAGAAAGCGGCCTGAATACGTCCGGCGACGGAGTTTCCGTCCCGCCCGACCAGATCGTAAAGCTGGCTGTTGCGGCTGACGATGATGTGGTTGAAGTCAAGCATGAAGCGGAAGTGACGGTTGGGATACCAGTTCAGCCCCGCCGACCAGACCGTCTGCTGCCCACCACGCACGGCGCCTGCCGTGTTCAGGCCACTGTTCAGGTCCGCCACGCTGTACCGCGCGGACAGTTCCAGCGCGCCCCAGTACCCGTGCAGCGGGTCGAACACATGGTCCACACCCGGCGCTGCGAAGGCGCCTTCCTTGATGTTGTAGCTTCGGCCCTTGCCGAACAGGGTATAGTTGGCAGCGCCGTAGTAACCGGAGAAGTTCACGCTCTGCTGGTTGCCGACATTGCCGCCGGTATTGTCGCCACGGGTGACGCCGATATGGTAGTATTCACCCTTCAGCACCAGCCGCTTCCAGCGGAAGCCCAGTTCGGGACCCGCCGACCAGATGCTGCCCACATTGCCCACGGTCTGGTTCAGGAACTTCGTCGTCGTCAGGTTGACTTCCGGCCCTTCGGCAAAGGCGTAGCTGCGGCCATTGCTCTTTTCCGCAACCTTGAAGGCGCTGATGGCCGACAGGCCGACATGCACATCAATGTCCTTGGACATGTACGGACGACCCGCGACACGGAAGGTCGCCCCCGTCTGGCTGTCCGTCACCCCGGTACCGTTACGCGCGCCATAGCTCTGCCCGGTCAGGTAACCGGCGATCCACCAGCGCTTGTCATAATGCAGGCCACCGATGCTCATGCGCGCATCGCCTGCCGCGATGTTACGCACGATATCGGTGATGGCGGGACGTTCCATCATCTCGAACTCGTTCGAGCTTTCGGAATCTTCTTCCGTCACGCGCGGCTGGAAGTAACCCGCCGTCAGGATCGTGTTGTGGAAACCGGCATAGTTGACGTTGGCTTCATACAGCGTGGTCGACCCGTCCGCCGAGCCGTTGCCGAAATCGGGCGTGATGTTGGCGATCCAGTCCTTGTAACGGAACGAGATGGGAATACGCAGGCGACGGGCGTTTTCGGTCAGGCTGGAGAAATCGCCACGGGTTTCGCCCCGGCGCGGCGACATGCCCATGAAGCCGCCGATATCCTCATGGAAGGCAAGGCCGATGGACATGGCATACATCCCGTCCTCGGACGAGATGGTGGGACGGCCACCGGGGAAGCCGATCATCATGCCCCCCATATGCACGGCCTCTTCCTTCTCGTTCGCCGCCCGGAAAGACGCCCAGGAGGACGCGACGCCACGATCCGACGGCGGGGTGCCCAGATCGGCCTTCTGCATCACGCTGCCCAGGTTTCCGCCCATGCCGCTGTCGCCGCCGATATGGATGTCCTGCGCATAGCTGTCGGGCAGCGGCTGGCCCTTGCTGGCCGCCACGCGGCGGGCCTGGGCTGCATTGGCCGCCGGGGTGTTGTGGGCTTCCGCACGGACAAGGCGCTGGCGCAGCACGCTGATCTGGCCCGACATTTCACGGCGCATTTCCTGCATCTCGTGCTGCAGGGCGAGGATCTGCGCATCCGACGCGGATGCCGCATACGCCTGGTTGATCGAGGAGAGACCCCAGATGGCAGAAGAACCCAGCAGAAGCGATACAGCAGACCGGCGAATCATATTAACCATTCCGTAATGAAGGATGGGTTCATTTAGAATGGGCGCACAATTCTGTGTGTTATGTTTCCAATACAGTTTTATGAAGGATTTATGACACGCCGA
>NZ_NKTY01000009.1 GCF_003207825.1 Komagataeibacter saccharivorans
TTGCCTCCCGTGCGCACTGGCACGCAGAACGCACTCATCGGAACCCGCTCAACAGCTGCGACAATGAAATGCGCCATATCGTCAGCCGGAAGCCACGACGTCAGATCAGGCGGCAGAAGATACGGCTGGGATCGGTCAAACGGGATGAAGCGGCTCATCGCGACACTCTACAGCCTTACCCCTTCACAGGGTACCCCAACCCGACAGGCTGATAAATCGTGTTGGAAATCAGTTGCGGAGTCAGACTCGTCCGCCCCGATACGTCACGGTTGATCATGACATTGGTGGACAGTCCGCCCTGCTGCACGTCGGATGAGACATCCCGCAGTTCCGCATGCTTCTGCAATGCCGCCTGCAGGCGGGGAATCCAGTGATACAGCGTCGCCGCATCATCGCTTTGCAATGTGTACTGATAGGCCCCGTTGGCCTGCCGCCCGCCCGAGGGCAGCAGGCTGGGCAGCATGGCAATGAACTGCCCGCCCACAAGATCATGCGTGCGATGGGTCAGATCGGCCAGTGTCTGGCTGATGGTGGTCTTACGCTGCGCCTTGTCGATCAGGTCAATGAAGATATTGGCCTGGTTGCTGGAATTGCGGCCACCGACAAAGCCGGTCACGCCGGAGACCTGTCCGTTCTCCATAATATTCTTTTCCACCTGATCGACCTTCGCCAGCATCTCATCGAAGGAGGTGGCCTGATCGGCGACAAGATGCGCCATCATCATGCCGGTATCTTCGGTCGGAAACAGACCTTTGGGCATGATTACGAACAGCAGTCCCATTACCCCGATGGTTACGGGCAGTGACAGCAGCACCAGCCTGCGATGGCGCAGGGCCGCGCCCAGTGACCGGCCATAGGCGTTTTCCACGTAAGCAAACGCCCGTTCCATCCGCGCCGACAAGTGTGACCAGAAGGCTGGCTGCCGGTCGGCCCGCACCGCGCCCGATGGCAGGATACGCGCGCACATCATGGGCGTAAGCGTAAGCGACAGCACCATGGAGACGAGCACCGTCACCGAAATGGTCACGGCGAACTCATGCAGCAGGCTGCCCATCAGCCCCCCCAGCATGAGAATGGGCAGGAACACAGCCACCAGTGATATGGACACCGACAGCACGGTAAAGGCCACTTCCTGCGCGCCCTGCAGCACGGCATCGGCGCGGCTCGCCCCCTGTTCCATATGGCGGCTGATATTCTCGATCACCACAATGGCGTCATCCACCACGAAGCCCGTCGCAATGGTCAGAGCCATGAGCGAGAGACTGTCGAGCGAATAGTTCATGAGCTTCATCACGCCAAAGGTCGTGACCAGCGATGCGGGAATGACCAGGGCGGGCACGATGGTCGTGCGCGGTGAACGCAGGAACACCAGCACCACGCCAACCACCAGCAGGACCGACAGGACCAGCGTGCTTTTGGTATCGGTCAGGGCCGCCTGAATGGTGGCGGAGCGGTCCATGCCGACATGCAGTTCCACATCAGCGGGCAGAGCGGCCTTCAGGGTCGGAAACTGCGCCCTGATCTGATTGATGGTCTGGACCACATTGGCCCCCGCACGGGGAAAGACAATGGCCAGAACGGCGGGCTTACGGTTGAAAAATCCGCCATTTTCGACATTTTCCACCCCGTCAGTCACCTGTGCCACGTCCTCCAGCCGCACGGGACGCATGCTGCGATAGGCCACGATCAGACCCTTGAGATCCTGCGCGCCATGAACCTGATCATTGGTCTGCAGGATCAGGCGCTGCCTGCCGCGATTGAGGAACCCCTTGGGCGTATTGGCATTGGCGGAGGACAGGGCAGCACGGATATCCTCGAACCCGATGCCGTATTTGAACAGGGCGAGGGGGTTGAGTTCCACCCGCACGGCAGGCAGCGCCGCCCCACCCAGCATGAGCTGCCCCACGCCACTGATCTGGGACAGATGCTGTTCAAGCACATTGGTCGCCACGTCATAGACCTGCGCGGGCGTTCTGGTGGCCGAAGTGAGCGCAAGAACCATGACCGGCATGCCGGCGGTATTGGCTTCGACATAGGTCGGATTCTGCCGCAGGGTGGCGGGAAGGTCCGCGCGCGCGGCCACGATGGCCGCCTGCACGTCACGCGCGGCGCTGTTGATGTCGCGGGAGGTATCAAACTGCAGGGCAATGCTGACCTGCCCGGTCACGGATTGCGATGTCATCTCGCTCAGCCCGGCAATCGTGCCCAGATGCCGCTCCAGCGGTTCGGCAATCGTGCTGGCAATCTGCTCAGGCGTGCCACCGGCCTGCTGGGCCTGCACCTGAATGACCGGCAGGTCGACATTGGGCAGATCGGATACAGGCAGCAGCCAGTAGCCGATGGCACCGGCAATCATCATGCCGATCACGATAAGCGTGGTGCCGATCGGACGTTTTATGCACAGGGCGACGATCGACATGTCAGTGTGCCCCCCCGGAAGGCGCGGGCGGCGGGGACGTATGGCGGGCGCGAAAGGCGGCAAAGCGCAGGCGCACCCGCTCCATGAACAGGTAGATGACCGGCGTGGTAAACAGTGTCAGCAACTGGCTGACAGCCAGACCACCCACAATGGCGTAACCCAGCGGCCGCCGCAGTTCCGATCCCGTTCCGGTGCCGATCACCATGGGAATGGCCCCCAGCATGGCGGCCAGCGTCGTCATCAGGATCGGGCGGAAACGCAGCCGGGCCGCCCGGGTTATGGACTGCATGGAATCCATGCCTTCCTGCCGTTCGGCCTCCAGCGCGAAATCGATCATCATGATGGCGTTCTTCTTCACGATGCCGATCAGCAGGACGATCCCGATCACCCCCATCACATCCAGCCCGGACCCCGATACCCACAGCACCAGCAGCGCGCCAATGGCGGCCGAGGGCAGGGTGGACAGGATGGTCAGCGGGTGGATGAAGCTTTCATACAGAACACCCAGCACGATATAGACCGCAACAAGGGCCGCCAGTATCAGCCAGGCCTCGTTGCTCATGCTGCCCGCAAACACGGCGGCCGTGCCCTGAAACGATGTCTGCATGGTGGCGGGCAGATGCAGCGATTTTTCCACCCGCTCGATCGCATCGGTCGCAGCACCGAGGGAATAGCCGGGTGCGACGTTGAACGAGATGGTCGATGCCGGAAACTGCGCCACATGGGTAATCAGCAGCGGCGCGGTGGATGCTGTCATACGTGTCACCGTACTCATCGGCACAAGGCCGGATGACGGGTCACGGGTCGGGCCGGACGTGCTTGCGGCCCCGCTGCCGCTGGCGGCAAGATACAGCCTGTCCAGAGCCTCCGGCGTGTTCTGAAGCGACGGTTCGGCCTCAAGGATCACCCTGTACTGGTTGGACTGGGTATAGATGGTGGAAATCTGACGCTGGCCAAAGGAATCATACAGCAGATTGTCCACCGTTTCCGGCGTGATCGAGAAGCGTGCGCCCGTGGCCCGGTCCAACGTCACACTGGCCGCCAGTCCCTGCGCCTGCAGATCGGAGGTGACATCGGCCAGTGCCGGTTCCCTGCGCAGGGCGTCAGTCAGGCGCGGCACCCATATGGCAAGGCGGTTCGTGTCGGAATCCGCCACCAGAAACTGGTACTGGGTGGCCGATACATTGGTGTTCAATGTCAGATCCTGCACCGGCTGCAGGTAAAGCTGCGTACCGGCTATGGCGGCTGTCTCGCGCTGGATACGCTGCGCCACCTTTGCCGCCGACAGGCTGCGTTTGTCATGTGGCGTCAGGTTGATTTCAAAACGCCCCCGGTTGAGCGTGGTGTTGTCCCCATCCACCCCGATATAGGAGGACAGGCTGACAACATCCGCATCCTTCGCAATCGCTGCCCCCAACTGCTGCTGCAGTTCACGCATCGCATCGAACGAGATGGAGGCATCCATCACGGACACACCCTGAATCACCCCGGTATCCTGTTCAGGAAACAGCCCCTTGGGAATGACAGCCACAAGCAGGCCGGTCAGCGCCAGCGTCGCCACGAACAGGGCAAGTGTCGCCCGCTGGTGACGCAGCACGCGTGTCAGCCCCCGGTCATAGGCATCGATGACCGAGACGATCAGCCGGTCGGTCGTCTGTGCCCAGCGCGGCTTGGTTACGGCGTGGGCCCTGTCCTTGAGCAGACGGGCGCACATCATCGGGACCAGCGTGAGAGAGACCACGGCGGACAGGATGATGGTGACCGCCAGTGTCACTGCGAATTCATAAAACAGCCGCCCGATCACATCGCCCATGAACAGAAGCGGGATCAGCACGGCGATGAGCGAGATGGTCAGCGAGACGATGGTAAAGCCGATCTCGCCGGCACCTTCCAGCGCCGCAGTCATCCGGTCACGTCCCATCTCGATATAGCGGGCGATGTTCTCGATCATGACAATCGCATCATCCACCACGAAACCTGTCGAAATGGTGAGCGACATGAGAGAGAGGTTGTCGAGCGAGAAGCCCATCATATCCATCACCGCCAGCGTGCCGATAATGGACAGCGGCACGGACAGCGCCGGAATGACGGTGGCCGATGGATCATGCAGGAACACGAAGATCACGCCCACAACCAGCGCCAGCGCAAGAGCCAGTTCGAACTCCACATCCGCCACGGATGCGCGGATGGTGGTGGTCCGGTCGGTCAGCGGCGTGATGGTGACGCCGCCGGGCATGTCCTGCTGCAGTGATGGCAGCGTGGCCTTGATGGCGTTGACGGTGTTGATGATGTTGGCCGAAGGCTGACGGCGGATGTTCAGGATGATGGCCGGGGTCTGGTTCGACCATCCGGCAAGCTGGGTGTCTTCCGCCCCTTCCACCACCGTTGCGATATCACGCAGCCGGACCGGGCCCTGACTGGTATCCGACCAGCCGACAACCTGATTGAGCAGCTGGTCGGTGCTGGAAATCTGGCTGTCGATATGGATGGTGCGGTTCAGCTTTTTGCCATTGAAGCTGCCGGTAGGTGAATTGACGTTCACGTTGCCGATCGTGGTGCGCAGCGTATCAAGATCAATGCCCAGCGAGGTGGCTTTGGGCACATTCACGCGGACGCGGTAAGCCTTCTTGTTGCCACCGGACAGGGAGACTTCACCCACGCCGGAAATCTCGCTGATTTTCTGCTGCAGGCGTGTCGTCACGTAATCCTGCACTTCAGGCAGGGACAGGGTGGTGGACGTGACCCCCAGGATCATGATGGGCGTATCAGCCGGATTGACCTTGGAATAGATGGGCGGCGCGGGCAGGGCGGTTGGCAGCAGGGAATTGGCGGCGTTGATGGCCTCCTGCACCTCCTGCTCGGCAACATCCAGCGACGTGGTCAGCCCGAAACGCAGCGTGATGACCGACGCCCCGGCCGAGGACTGGGATGTCATCTGGTCCAGCCCCGCCATTTCGCCCATCTGCCCTTCCAGTGGCGCGGTGACGGAGGTCATCATCACATCCGCGCTGGCGCCGGGGTAGAAGGTGCGGACTACAATGGTGGGATAATCCACTTCCGGCAGGGCCGAAATCGGCAGGAACCGATAGCCGATCAGACCCGCCAGCATCAACGCGAACATGAGCAGCGTGGTGGCGACGGGCCGCTGTATGAAAAGACGGGAGAGATTCATTATCCCCCCTGCGTCGTGGTGGCGGGAATGGTGACTTTCGCCCCTGCGTGCAGGCGGTCGATGCCCGATGTCACCACCTGCTCATCCGCCTTCAGGCCGGATGTGACAACGACCGTATCCCCCTGACTGACACCGGTTTTGACCAGACGCACGGCCACGGTGCTGTCAGGCTGCACCACATAAACAAATGAACCATTGGGACCGGACTGGATGGCGCTGGCTGGGGCAAGCAGCACATCATGCTCGGTATCAACCAGAAGGTGGGCATTGACGAACTGGTTGGGGAACAGGTCCTCATCCTTGTTAGGGAACAGGGCGCGCAGCCGGACCGTGCCGGTCGAGGTATCGATCTGGCTGTCCAGACTGCTGACCGCGCCATCGGTCAGCTTCGTGGTGTCCGTGCTGTCCCATGCCTCGACCGGCAGCGACTTTGCAGTACGCAGCCGTTTCCAGACCATGCCAAGCTTGTCCTGCGGCAGGGTAAAGATAACTGAAATCGGCTGCATCTGCGTCAGGACCGCAAGGCCGCCGGACTGTGCCGCGGTCACATAATTGCCCCGGTCCACCGCACGGATGCCCACACGGCCACTGACCGGCGCTGTGATGTGGCAGTATTCAATGTCCAGCCTGTAGGTATCGACCAGCCCCTGATCGGCTTCCACCGTGCCTTCAAGCTGCTTGACCTTGTACTGCTGGTCCTGTGCCGTCTGGGTATCGATACTGTCGCGTCTGAGCAGCTTCTGGTACCGGACGTTATCCATCCGCGCTTCATCAAGCTGGGCCTGATCGGCTGCGAGCTGCCCGGAATACTGCTTCAGTTCGGCCTCATAGGGGCGGGGGTCGATGACCGCCAGCAGGTCACCCTCATGCACTTCCTGCCCTTCGGTAAAGAGCACCTGTGTCAGATAGCCTTCCACGCGGTTCTGCACGGTCACATTGGTGACGGGAATGACCGTACCCAGTTCGCTCAGCACCACGGGCATGTCGCCTGATTTTATGATCGCAACAGAGACGGGAATACCTTCATCCACCGCTTTTGTAGCCGCCCGCATCGGATGGGAACCGATCATAAGCAGCGCCGCCAGCAGGGCCATGCCCGTCAGGTTACGGTATCCAGTCGGCATTCCCCGGTCCGTGCAACCGGAAACACCACTCCATGGAACCGTAGACGAAGTAAAATCATCAATACGCTGCATTCTTCTTATATCCGTCTCTGTATTGCCTGGTGGATGCAGGGGCATCAATGCACTGAATGTGTCCGGCTGCGCGCGTGCGTGAACCGCTGCGGGTCAAGGGGCAGGGCGATACACACCCGCAATCCGTGTGGCTGATTGGACTGAAAGTTCAGGCTGCCGCGATGGCGCTGCACGATGTCATGGATGATCGACAGACCCAGCCCCAGCCCACCGTCCGAACTACGGGCCGGGTCCAGCCGCGCGAAGGGTAGCAGGACGACATCGTGCATTTCAGTGGGGATGCCCGGACCGTCATCCGCGACCTCGATAATGGCTTCATTGCCATTGCGTCTTGTATCAACCTGCACCGTGCTACCGAATTTGCAGGCATTGTCGATCAGGTTGTTGACCATGCGGGAGACTGCCACCGGCTGGCACAGACAGGTCAGGCCCAGGTCGCCCTGATAGATCACATTCCGGCCGGTCGCCTCGAATTCCGCGCAGACACTTTCCACCAATGCGCCGATATCAACCCGTTCCGCCGGTTCCGTGTCACCCTGACCCTTCAGGAAAGACAGTGCCCCGTTCAGCATCCGGTTCATGAGCCACAGATCATTACGCAGGGCCGCAGGCGAAGCATCCGTCCCCCCCATTTCAATCCGCATGGACAGGCGGGTAAGCGGCGTGCGCAGGTCGTGGCCAATCGCCATAAGCATGCGGGTGCGCTCCTCCGCTGCTGCCGCGATACGGGCCTGCATGCGGTTGAAGGCGCGGGCCACGCGGCGCAGTTCCACAGGCCCCTGTTCCGTCAGCGGTTCGGGCGTAATGTCATAGCCAAAGGTTTCCGCCTTATTCGCAAGTACCTTAAGCGGGCGGTTGATGCGCCACAGGCTCCACAACGACAGCGTGCCCATTATGACCAGCAGCGACAGGAATGACACGATCAGCGGCAGCGTTGCACGCATGAGCTGGGGCAGGTGATGATTGATCCCGTTATGGGCGGTAATGAATATCCCCTCGCGCGGCATGTCGATATGGGTGGAGGTCATACCGCTGGAATCCGCGGCACAGGTGGATTCCTTGATGACGGCATTCCGGTTGTTCATCTGCGCCTTGAGGATACGGCGCAGCAGGACCGAAAAATGTTCGGTCGGAATGGGCTCGCAGGGGAAGGGGCCGGTCGTCTGGAACGATACATCCGGCGTAGACATGCCACGCGCAATCACTGCGCGTATTTCGGGCGGGCCTGCACGCAATGCGTCAATAGCGGTCTCAATGGCCAGCGCGTTTGGCCATGGTCCTTCGGGCAGGGGCGGCACGGTTGGCCGCAACACGAATACCAGAAAGGCAACAACAAAAATGGTGACCATCATGCTGGAAATCACGATCGCAACCATCTGCCCGTAAACGGTGCGGGGCAGTAGGGAAAAGCGGGTTTTCATCGGTCGGCAGCTCCCTTGTGGGACGCTGCCGGGCCTGGGTCGAACACATAGCCGTCGCCACGTACCGTCCGCAGCATCTCAAGCTGGCGACCGCCATGGGCCAGCTTGCGCCGCAGGCGGCTGACAAGCAGGTCAATGGTGCGTTCTTCAACGGCCCCCGGCGTATTATAGAGCAGTTCAATAATCCGCTGCCTGCTCAGCAATTCCCGCGCATGGTTCCACAATAGCAGGAGAAGGTCGGTTTCAGCCCCGGTCAGGGTCATGCGTATGCCCTCCGTGCTGTAAAGGGCGCGTTTTTCCGGAACGAAAGTCCAGTTTCCAAAGCTGTAGCCATGCTTTGGTTCGTGCGTGACAGCGGCTGCGTTACCCGACGGGCGACGCAGGACTGCCCGGATGCGGGCCGCAAGCTCCCCAAGATCGAAAGGCTTGCTGACGTAATCGTCCGCCCCGAGATCAAGCCCCGCAATCCGGTCACGGACATCGGCCAGGGCCGTAACCATGATGATGGGGGCAACGCTCCGCTCGCGGATCAGGCGGCAGATGGCATGGCCACTTTCCTGCGGCAGCATGAGATCAAGCAGGACAATATCAGGCGTGCGCCCAGCGAGGATGGCCAGCACCTCCGCCGCCGTCATGGCGGACGCTACCGCATAACCCTGCTGTGACAGGAAACGTGTCAGCAGGTTGCGGATATCCATGTCATCTTCCACGACAAGGACGAAATTCCGCCCTTTTTCAGCCGGGGAAACACCTGTTCCCTGCCTGTATGGAAGATCATGGCCTGACTGCCCCGCTATCAATCCGATACTCCGCGCCATTACATTCGCATTCATTCGACGGGGCAAAGTATAATCATGCCGCCACTCCGGCCTAGCAGATAGAAGCGGGGAGGAATTTTTATTTCAAAAATGACAAAAAAAGCATGAGAATTAAAAGAAAGTTTATGTGATATTGTATGTAACGGATTAATTCATTTTGTATTTATTTTGTACAATTCCACAGGCGCAGTGCCAGAAAAGGAAGGATGAATACTCTGCGTGTTTCAGCATCACCCGGTGGTCATACAGTTCACTTCCGAACTTTGCAGCGTCGCAGACATGACAGCGGGCAATGTCACTTCATGACGCAGACAACCACCGCATCAAGGCAATGGGCGGCCCGGCGCCGCATTAATGGAAGTCACAACTCATCTGCGATGAAAGCGATCCCTGTTTGATACCTTTGCGGCGAAACTCCCGCCAGTCACGACGCTTTATAGCGGCATAAAGCATGATTCATGGCGACCGAAAGGACAGCCCATGTCACGCCTCCGCAGCTTTACCTGCCGCCGACTGCCCGAAAATACGGCAGGTCATGGAGGACAGGCATTGCATCACGGGCACAGCAGGCAAGAAGAACCCGGCAGCCATCCCGATGCACCAGATAAAGACAGTCACAGCGTAAGATAACGTCCATAATCCCAACAGCAGGTGTCGCCATGGTCGCACGGGCAAGCTGGAAAGGTATTCTTGCGATCGGGGAACTCACATGTCCGGTTGCCCTCTATGCGGCAGTCTCGGCTTCCGAACGGGTTACCCTGCATCTGATCAACCGTCGCACGGGCAATCGGGTGCATCGCCACTATATCGACAGCAAGGACGGCACTGAAGTGGACCGGGACGATCAGGTCAGGGGCTACGAGACGCAAGATGGCGAGATCATTCTGCTTGAGCCCGGGGAAATCGCCGCCGCCGTTCCGGACAGCGACAGAAGGCTGGCGCTTTCCGCCTTCGTGCGATGCAGCGAAGTTGACGATGTCTATCTGGACCGGCCCTATTACCTCTGCCCGGCGGAACCGGCGGCAGGAGCGACCCTTGCACTGATCCACGACAGTCTTGCCCGCCAGAAGGTCGCGGCCCTGACCACCACAGTCCTGTTCCGTCGCGTGCGGACGTTGCTGATCCGGGCGCACGATGACAGGCTGATTGCAACAACGCTGAACTTTGATGATGAAGTCCGCCCGGCACAGGACGCTTTTCGCGATATTCCGGGCCGAGACTGTCGCGGGAAATGCTGGATCTGGCAGCCCATATTATTGAAACGAAAAAGGGGCATTTCACACCGGCAGACTATACCGACCGTTATGAAGCCCTTCTTGCGGATCTGGTACGGGCAAAACTGGCCGGCAAAAAGCCGCGCCTCGCACGGCGTCCGGCAGCAGGCGGGGTCGTCAGCCTGCTGGACGCCCTGCGTGAAAGTGCCGGCACGCCAGAAAGTGGCACACCATCGCCCCACAGGGACCAAAACAGTCCCCGCCCATCCCGTACCCGGCGTAGGGCAGGCTGACCGTGTCGCTCGATACCTATCGCCAGAAGCGCGACTTCCACAAAACGCAGGAACCAGCAGGCGAAGGGCAGCACTTCGTTGTCCAGAAGCATGATGCCCGAAGACTGCATTATGATTTTCGTCTTGAACTGGATGGCGTGCTGAAAAGCTGGGCTGTAACCAGAGGACCAAGCCTTGTGCCGGGTGAAAAGCGTCTGGCCGTCCAGGTGGAAGACCACCCGCTGGATTATGGTGATTTTGAAGGCACCATCCCCGCAGGCCAGTACGGGGGCGGCACGGTGGCCATATGGGATCGGGGCACATGGACCCCGACAGGGGACGCAGGACAGGGTCTGGCCAAGGGGCATCTTGATTTTGAACTGCACGGGCAGAAGCTCACCGGGCACTGGCATCTGGTCCGGATGAAAGGCAGGCCACGCGACAGGCATGACAACTGGCTTCTGATCAAGGCCGATGATGAGGCCGCCCGTAGTGCGGATGATCCCGATATCCTCAAAGAACAGCCCCTGTCGGTCAAAAGCGGTCGGACCATCACCGAAATTGCGGAAAGCATGCCGCCTTTCCCAAAGATAGGTAAAGCATAAAAAACGCCGGTTTCTTCATCCAGGGCACCAGCCATTCCGTCAGGAAAGCAGCACGGGCTGGACCGCGGATAACCGGCTTCGCCATGCTGCCTTTCGCGGTGTCCGGGACGACAGACCGGCTGAGGAGATCATTCGTGAGATGCCAGTCATGGACACATCATCGGCCCAGCCCGAAAAACAACCCGCACGCACTGTCACCCTGACCCATCCCGACCGGGTTTACTGGCCCGATGCCGGTATTACCAAGGCAGGGCTGGCCGACTACTATACGGCGATATGGCCCCGTATCGCGCCGTTTATTATCGACCGGCCACTTGCGCTGCTGCGCTGCCCGGAGGGGATGGAAGGACCGCACTTTTTCCAGAAAAACGCATGGAAAGGCATGAACACCCATATCGTGCCGCTGGATGACCCGATGGGAGATGCCGCGGGGCATCTGATCGGGATTCATGAGCTTGATGGCCTTATGGGGCTGGTGCAGGGGGCAACGCTGGAAATTCATCCCTGGGGGGCATCCTGCCGCGACTGGGACCATCCCGATACACTGGTCATGGACCTTGATCCGGGGGAAGGGGTTGAGTGGCAGGCCGTCATCACGGCTGCGCAGGAAGTGCGCGAACGGCTTGAAGCCAGTGGCCTGGCGGCATTCGTCAAGACGTCCGGGGGCAAAGGGCTGCATGTCGTAGCGCCTTTGCAACCCGCAGCCGACTGGGATATGGCAAAAACCTTCTCCCACACCATGGCGCAGGCGATGGCAGCCGACAGTCCGGACCGCTTTGTCGCGACTGTGTCCAAAGCGAAGCGCCATGGCAGAATCCTGATTGATTACCTGCGCAATCAACGGGGCGCGACCTCCGTATCCCCCTATTCAACGCGTGCCCGCACCGGTGCCCCGGTCTCGATGCCTGTTGGGTGGGAAGAACTGGATACGATTACCGGTCCGGCGCAATTCACGGTAAACAACGCCATGGAACGGCTTGCCTCACTCCGCACGGACCCGTGGGAGGATTTTCCAGCGGCGCGTCAGCCGATCACGACAGCAATGCTTTCCCGGCCGGGTCATTAGGAACCGTTCCTGTCAGATGATTTGAGGCTTGCCCTGAGCGTATCCACGATGTTCACGATTTTTTCTTCCGCCGGTGGTTCGGACCGCCTGACTGGCCTGCTTCTGCGCGACCGTCTGCGGGCATCAATGATTCCCTTCAGGCGCGCCTGCACCGGATCATGGACCATGGCCGCATTCCAGGGACGGGTAAGCCCGGCCATGACCTTCCCAAGCTGCGCAACATCCTGCCTGTTCAGGGCGGGGATGTCCCCCGCCGGAAGGGAATCCGCCGGATCGCGCATGTCCACACCGTAACGGAGCGTCCATACCACAATCCCGTTATCCCTTGGCTCCAGCAATACGGCATGTTCCCGTCGATAAAGAACCAGTCGCGCAATACCGACCGTGCCGGTATGACGCATGGCATCACGGATGACGGTGAAGGCTTCGGTGCCGATTTCATCATCCGGCAGCAGATAATGCGGCGTATCGTACCAGACCCAGCCAATCGCCTCCCTATCCACAAAACATTCGATATCAATGGTACGTGTGCTTTCCAGCGCAATGGCGTCGAGTTCGTCGTCCTCCAGCACAACATACTGGTCATCACCGCACGGATAACCCTTTACAAGATCACCATCATCGACCGGCGTACTGGTTACGGCATCCACATACTGAACGAACACCCGGTTTCCCGTCTGCCGGTTCATCATATGGAAGCGGATACGCTCGGCTTCCGTTCTGGCCGGTATCATGGATACGGCACAGGTTACGAGGGAGAGCCTGAGATGCCCAGCCCAGAACGGCCTGCCTGCCATTGTCCAGTCCCTCCCGCTCATGCCGCCTGATTCTGATGCCTGACCGGGTGACGCGTTGCATATCCCTGACCGGCATCCTGTTCGTGGGCAGGGCGCTCGCTCCCGCCCCGACGCCGCCGGGTTCTCAACCGCGCCAAGCGGGAACGCCGCCGCGTATCTGGTCGGCCGGGATAGGTATTCCGCTATTTCTCTTCGTTTTCCCGGCGCGTTTCAGCGGCTTTCCGGGCGGAAGCGGAGCGTTCCTCCGCCGGGCGATGGGCTGAGGCTGCCCCGCCGATCTTTCCGCCCCTGCGGGAGGGTTCGTGCGTTACGGTATGCCCCCTGCCTGAGCCACTTTTCTTGCCGCCGCCCGTCTCCTTGTTGACCGTAGCCCAGGCGCGGCGCTCGGCCTCATCCTCGTCGATACCGCGCTGCTCGTAGCTTTCCTCGATATGTTGGGCCTGTCGCTTCTGTTTGTCCGTATAAGCGGACTTGTCTCCACGTGGCATGATCCATGCTCCCGTTTCCCGCGAGTGACAGGGGTGCCGTTTGGGGAGACGGAGAACCCCTTTGCAATGACAATGTCGGCTGACAGGAAAAGTTTTCGCAATGGCCGGCATGGTATGGGGAAGAAAACCATTTCGAGTGTAAGGGGCGGAAGGCAGGCTCCGGGCAGTCGTGTTTGTGTTACATTTCGCAAAAATGGTATCCCGCCGACCTGAAGCTCTTCTATCGCTATTGCGGGGCAGGAGGTGTAGAAACACCCTTTCATCCAGATGGAAGATCCATATGACGACCCTTCGCCGGAATATTCCCATTTCACCCGAAATGGATCAGTCCGCCCGCATATACCTTGCTACCAACCGGGGAGGCCGTTTCGATCGTGAAGAGGGGGTAAATCGAAGGATTTCACCATAATGACCGACACCTGCAAGGTCTTGATGATCTTCCCGCTTTTCAATGCAAATTCATTCTGGAATTACAAGGAAGCCTGCGATCTGTCTGGCGCGCGCTATCCTGCCGCACCGCTTGGCCTGATTACAGTTGCGGCCCTGCTGCCCAAAAACTGGGAGGTCCGGCTGGTCAATCGCAATACCGAGCAACTGGACGATGACGATTTCGGCTGGGCCGATATCGTGATGACCGGCGGCATGCTGCCGCAGCGCAACGATGCCCTTCATATCATTGAAATGTGCCGTGCCGCCAACAAGCCGGTGGTGGTTGGCGGTCCCGATGTCACATCCAGCCCGGCGCTATACGCGGCCGCGAATTTTCAGGTTCTGGGCGAAGCCGAGGAAATCATGGTTGATTTCATCGCGGCCTGGCGCAGGGGAGAGCGCGAAGGTGTGTTTGAAGCCCCGATGGGCAAAACGGACGTTACAAAAAGCCCGCTGCCCCGCTTCGACCTGCTGAAACTGGACCAGTACCTGCATGTCGGCGTCCAGTTTTCGCGCGGGTGCCCGTTCAGTTGCGAATTCTGCGATATCATCGAACTGTATGGTCGGGTTCCGCGCACCAAGACGAATGCACAGGTCATGGCCGAACTCGATGCCCTGTACGCGCTTGGCTATCGCGGACATGTGGATTTTGTCGATGACAACCTGATTGGCAACAAGAAGGCGCTCAAGAAATTCCTGCCTGACCTGAAACGCTGGCAGAACGAGAAGAACTTTCCCTTCGAGTTCTCGACCGAGGCATCGATCAACCTTGCCGACGATGCCGACCTGCTGCGCAGCCTGTCCGACACCAATTTCTTCGCCATCTTCGTCGGCATCGAAAGCCCGGATACGGACTCCCTCGTGCTTATGCAGAAAAAGCAGAACACGCGCCGCAGCCTGCAACAAAGCATCGAGACGATCCACAAGGCGGGCATTTTCGTCAATGCAGGCTTCATCGTCGGCTTCGACAGCGAAAAGGGCAGCGTCGCCCAGGGTATGATCGACTGTATCGAGGACACGTCCATACCGGTCTGCATGGTCGGCCTGCTTTACGCCCTGCCTACGACCCAGTTGACGCGCCGCCTGCTGGCGGAGGGACGTCTTTTTTCCGGCAGTGAACAGACGCAATCAGGCGACCAGTGTACGGCGGGCCTGAACTTCGAGACCAGGCGCCCGCGTCGCGACGTGCTGAATGACTACAGGACGGTTCTCAAGGCGATCTATGATCCGGTTGCCTATTTCGGTCGTGTGCGCAGGCTTGGCCGCATGCTGAAGCGCGAGCGGACCCATAAAATGGTGAAGGGTGATCTGCGCAGCTTTGTCCGACTGCTGTTCCGGATCAACCGGGCCGGACCGGGCACCGCAGGGCAGTTCTGGCGCATGCTGCTGGACTGCGCCCTGCACAACCCCAAGGCGCTGCCCTATGTGGTGATGACGAGCGCCCTTTACCTGCATCTTGGTCCATTTTCGCGACAGGTTATCAAGGAAATCGATCAGGAAATCGGGAATGTGGATTCAGGACGCTGGCAGGCCCCGCCGTCCCTCCAGCCCGTCCAGCCCCTGCAGCCAATCGAGGCGTAACTTTTGTACTGCATGAAATAAAGTGGCCCTTTGGAAAGGGGAGCTTCCCCCCGGATGCCCCCTTTCCGAAGAACGGATTATCCCTACGGTTTCCATATCTAAAATCGAGCCGAAGGGGGGCTGTATCCGAACGTTCTGCTGTGGCTTGCGGATAAATGCGCAAATGATCCTGCGTGCAAGCCCCCAGCGGGTATTACGCAAAACCGCCCCGACTACATGGCCACAGCCGATGAAAAGGGCAGCCAGCCTCAGTTCAGATGTATCTTATCCACCGTGGGGATCGCGGGCTGTGATGGCCGGTTCACCAGACGGAAGGACAGCCGCGAAATCTGGCCTGACAGTTGCGCGCCTCTGGTCCGGGCATGAAGGTCGATATCGACCCCACGGGCATTTTCCATAACAATCCCGATCGTACCATGATGGACGGTAAGGGTTCCGCCAAGCGTCCAGTATGTACCGTTGAAATCCTGCACGCGTCCCAGATTGTGGACACACCCGCGCCCGAACAGGGAGATGCTGCCTATGCTCGGCATTCCGCCACCACGCACCGTAAACGCGTAAACATGTTCACCGGCGGACAATGCGCCATGGCCCCACAGATATCCAACACCCGCACTGATCTGGCGCGCGGATATATCCATAACTGCATCGGTTGGCGCGCAGTGCGTCTGGGCCTGCGCCTTATCATAAAGGGGCAGCGCCCCCATGAGGAAACACAGGCCAATAGTCCGGGATAGATTCATTGCATATGAGGCCCCGACAGGCGTCGTCACATCATACGACTTCTCCTGCCTGATATGGTCGAAACAAGGATCATTCCATTACTGAACGATCCCGTATCGTTCCTTATGAGGCGGCAGTCATACTGTCAATATGAAATGAAATATCTTCCCGTTCCGCCATATCCGTCCCACAGGACGGGAGAGGGGGCCCGATGAATTCCTGTGAAAATACGGATGAATAGATACAGACCGGCAGGATAGTGATGGGCGCTGAAGGTCACATGAGACGTATCTCTCAAAATCGTACGGACAACAGCCGAGGGACACAGGCTACCCGTTCACCATAACGGGGACTGGTCTATTTTTCCGACCCATCCGACATCGCCGGAAAAGTCTGCCGAGAAGAGCGGGCGGTTACATTTCTTACGGTATTCTTCACACAGAAGCATTCCGTCGTATGTTTGAGAAGGGAAGGCCGCCGTGATGCAATCGCTTATCCATGCCCATCATAAAATATGGTTTCTGGATAGCAGAGCAACATACCGTAAAAGGAAAAGGGATGCCTGTATCGAAAATCCATGCGGTTGCCGCTACCACAAAAGCATGCACCCCTGACTACACACAGCATGGATTTCCCACACCAGCCGACCGACTGCATCAATCCGGGCCAGATAGAACGCCATGGCATGCAGGTACCCTGTCTATTGTAATTATTGAAGATAATCTCAATTAATGAACGTATGGGCCTACTATTCTCTCAAGGAATCCTGGGCACTGCGGCCGCCACTTCAGTGGAGGTGGCCAGCAAACCAGCCGCATGAAAACTGTCAGCTATCCTCTGCTGCCCTGCGATCACTTCGGGGGTCATGGGTAGCAGGCCGTAATGCAGTTTCGCAACCGAACGGGCAACGACTTCCGAGGGCAGTCCTGTGCTGTGGGCCAGCAGGGCGATGACATCGTCCCTGTGGTTCGTCGCCCAGTCATCGCATTGTGCGATCGCCGCAAGAATGGCGCGCACCAGATCCGGACTCTCCTCGAAAAATCCCCGACGGGCGAGATAGAACTGGGTGCCGCCATTCACATCATCGCCGGTCGCAATGACACGGGTATCGGCATTGGCCCCAGACAGATACGGGTCCCAGATTGCCCATGCGTCGACCTGTCCCGTCTCAAAAGCCGGTCGCGCTGCGGCAGGCAGAAGATAGGATACCGATATATCGTTCAGGCTCAGGCCATATTTGCGCAGGGAGGCAACCAGAAGCCAGTGGGCATCCGCCCCCCGGGTCACCGCAACACGCCTGCCCTTCAGATCAGCCACCGAGTGAATGGGGCTTGAGGAGGGAACAATGATGGCCTCGCTGGTGCCCGTCGGGGCTTCATGCCCGACATAGACCAGAGCGTCGGGCGAGGCCGCCTGCACGAAGACGGGCGGCAGGTCCCCCGTCTGCCCGAAATCCAGCGCGCCGGCCACCAGCGCCTGCAACAGCGGCGGCCCGGCAGGAAACAGCGCCCATTCCACCGACACCCCAAGGGGACGCAGCGCATCCTCAAGAAATCCCCTGTTTTTCAGCAGGACAAGCGTACCGTATTTCTGATAGCCAATCCGAACGGTCCGGGATGCGGCATGGGCGCGCCGTGTCATACCGGCCATGATCCCCTGCGCCACGAATGCGGCCAGAACGCGACGTCTCGAAAATAACACTTTCTGCCTTCCTTCCATTATTGCGCGTCTGACGTGTCAGTCATCGTGAACACCCAACGCATCCAGCAGCGTCTGGCGGAACTGTTCGAACTGCGGGTCGGTGTGCCGTCTTGGCCGGTCGAGGGGGATAGCCAGATCCGTCCTGATACGTCCCGATTCCAGAACCACCGCCCGGTCCGCCAGCAGCACGGCCTCATCCACATCATGAGTGACAAGGAGCACGGCGCAGCGATGGCGCTGCCATAGCCCGGCAACCAGACGCTGCATCCTGAGCCGGCTCAGCGCGTCCAGTGCCGCGAACGGCTCGTCCAGCATCAGCAGGTCCGGCTCCCGCACCAGCGCCCGTGCCAGCGCCGCGCGCTGGGCCTCGCCCCCCGACAGCGTAAGCGGCCAGGCTTCGCTACGGTGGGCCAGCCCCACTTCCTGCAAGACCGCTTCGGCACGCGCACGGACCGAATCGTCCTTTTTCTGTCCCAGCACCACGTTCTGCCATACACGTCGCCAGGGCAGGAGCCGGCTTTCCTGAAACACGACCGCCACATCATCGGGACGGTGGACTGAACCTTCCGTGACCGGGTCAAGTCCTGACAGCATACGCAGTAACGTTGATTTCCCCGATCCGCTCCGGCCCAGAAGCGCGACGAATTCGCCCGGCGCGATATGCAGGTCCAGCCCGTCGAGCACCGCCGGACCATTGGCGAAACGGCGGGTAAGGCCGGTGACCGTCACAGTAGCGTCGACAGCATTGACCATGGGTCCGGGTCGCGTCTGTGCGGGGGAGGAAAGGGTGCTCATGCGTTCTCTCCCCGTCGCGGCGAAAGCGGACGCCAGGCCAGCAGCCACGTTTCCAGCCCACGGACCAGATTATCCGACAGCAGGCCCAGCAGGCCGTACACCATCAGCCCCACCAGGATGATGTCCGTGCGCAGAAAATCTTCCGCATCCATCATCATGTGCCCGATGCCACTTTCGGCGTTGATCTGTTCGGCCACGACAAGCATCAGCCACGCGACCCCTACGGCATAACGCACGCCGACCAGCAAATCGGGCAGGGCCGCGGGAAGAACGACATCACGAACCGTCTGCCCCCGCGAAAGCCCCAGCGTCTGCGCCATTTCCAGCAGTTTCGGATCAACCGTGCGG
Organism: Komagataeibacter saccharivorans; assembly: GCF_003207825.1. Classification (GTDB taxonomy): domain Bacteria; phylum Pseudomonadota; class Alphaproteobacteria; order Acetobacterales; family Acetobacteraceae; genus Komagataeibacter; species Komagataeibacter saccharivorans. The sequence goes on from NZ_NKTY01000009.1 coordinate 19,046, forward strand.
ATGCCCTTATGAAAATTCAGATAGACGGGAAAGGTCGCGCCGAGCGCCACCAGAAGTACCTTTGGCGTCTCCCCGATCCCGAACCACAGGATGAACAGCGGCACCAGCGCCAGCACCGGCAGCGTACGCATAATCTGCAGCGGGGCATCGACAATATCCTCGCCGATACGCGACAGGCCGGAAATCAGGGCAAGGACCATACCCACCAGCAGCGCGATCGACAGTCCCGACACCGCGCGAAGCAGGGAGATGCCAAGATTGGCCTCCAGCGTACCATCGCGCATCAGCGACCATGCCGTCGTGACGATCTGGGCTGGCGAGGCGACGAGATGCGTCGAGAGAATACCCACCGAACAGCTACCCTGCCACAACGCCACAAGCGCCAGCGGCGAAACGTAACGCACAATATCGCGCCATCGGGGCAGGCGGCCATGTCGGGACAGAAGGCCGGACAGCACATCCGTTGACAGACCATGCGTGTGGATACCAGTAGGCTGGGATGCCTTTAACATACGATCACCCGCTGTAGTTTTTAATCTATATCATCATTACCAATGATGGAATTGTTCCACATCACTGATCGTAGTTCAATTGGTTTTCACATTTAATATGATTAAATTAATCGAGATCGCATCATTCCAACATTATCTCGGATACACACATGCCTTTCGCCGGGCAGATCAACCGATATTAAAACGATTCGTATTGTCATATTGACTCGTATCCGAACTTATGAACGATTATATGTAGTGGTAATCATATATGCACATATGATTCGTTTATTTTGAGGGATGCAATGCGCGCCATACCGGACGGACAGCAGAATTTACGATGGCCATCATCGGACAGGCGTCTGGTCGCGCATTGTTCCCTGGCCTTCTCGCTGCTGGTGACGACGGGCGTCATCAACCCCGGCCATGCCGCCGACAGCCCGAGCAATCCGCAGCGCGCCCCGAAAGCCGTAAAGTCCCATTCCCCGGCAACGCGCAGCACGAACGCCGTGATCGCTACGCATCCCGAGGAAATGAAGGTCACCGCCACGCGCTCCCTGTCGCGGCGTCAGATCCTTGCACGGCAGAACGACCCCGTGGCTGTGACGACCATCACCGAACACGATCTGCAATCCCACCAGATCACCAACATACAGCAGGCTGTAAAACTGCTGCCCGCGGTCTCGCTTCAGGTCACCAATCCCCGTAACACGGCCATCAACGTGCGCGGCCTTGGCAATTTCAGTTCCAGCGCGCAGGACGGGCTGGAAAACGGTACGGCTGTCTATATCGACGGCGTGTACCAGACACGGCCCGGCGCCGTACTGGGCGACATCAGCGATCTGGCGGGCATGGAGGTTCTCAAGGGCCCGCAGGCTACGCGTGGTGGGGTGGATAACGATGGCGGCGCGATCAACATCACCACGCTCGCGCCATCCTTTACGCGGGGCTACTCCGTCACCGGCGATTATGGCAGTTACAATACCGCCAATGTCCGGCTACGGGCCACCGGCCCGATCGGCAGCAGCGACAAGGTCGCCTATAGCCTGTCCGGATTTTCGATCAATCATGACGGTTATATAAAAAACGTCACGACAGGGCGGGATTATCAGGATTATCACGATATTGGCGTAAAGGGGCAGATACTGGCGGTTCCGACTGACAGGCTGACAATCCGCCTGATCGTCGATTATTCGCATCTTAAGGAAAGCTGCTGCGTCACACCTTTTTCCACGGCACTTACCCACTATGCCAACGGGGCGGCCGTGGTGGGAAATTACTGGCAACGCGCTGCCTTTGCGGGGGCTGAGACGCTGCCCGCCCATGGCGTCCGTGACATGCTGGTGGCCCTGCCATCCACCGGCAGTCAGGCCGTGGATCAGGAAACGTACGGTGTCTCGCTGGATGTTACCTATCGGCTGCCGCATGGATGGAAACTGGAAAATACCGCGGCATGGCATTCATGGCTGTGGTACCCGCATAACGGATTTTCCGGTGGTCTTGGCACCATACCGGGGTTGCGGACGCTGACCGCTGGCAACAATCAGGTATATGAACAGCACGCCACGGAAGAACTGAAGATATCGTCCCCCGAAGGACGCCGTTTCCACATATCCGCCGGTGCTTTCTACATGTATGAGGAAGTGCCGGATTATACGCGCTGGCAGATTTCTGCGCAGGGTGCAAAGTATTATGGCTACGGCCTGTCGCCTGCCGTGTACAATTCCGCCTATAATGGTGCGCTGTTCAGATCATCGGATAATCCGATCACCAACGACCTTGCGGGCTATGTGCGCGCGAAATACGACATTACATCGAAACTCTCCATTGAAGGGGGATTCCGGTATTCCTTTGTCACCAAGTCAGGCAGCTATACATCAACCATCGTCAACTCATCCAACCCGTCACTTGCTGCGGGGGTGCTGGGGGCGGCGACGTCCTATCACGCATTCCATCGGGAAAGCGAACCCAGCGGCACGCTAAGCCTTGTGTACCGTCCAACCGGCAACAATCTGGTCTATGCCACCTACAGTCGCGGATTGAGGAATGGCGGGATCAATCTGGTCAGCCTGAACATCGCGCAGGGCGCCAATCCGGACGTGAAACCGGAACTCGACGACATGTTCGAGGTCGGAAGCAAGAATGCGTTTTTCAACAAACGGCTCGTGGTCAATTTCGACGCATTCTGGAACAACGTGCATGATTACATCACCAGTGCCGCATATTATACTTCGGCTGGCACCACGATTTCATATCTGACAAACGCCAAACACGTTGTTTCGCGCGGGCTGGAACTTGAAACACGCGGCACCATCCTCCCCGGGCTGGAGGGCCGCCTGTCCGCATCCTATACCGATGCCTTCTTCGCATCATTCAATAACGCGTCCCATCCGCTGGAATCTTCCAACGTGTCAGGACTGTACAGTCTGACGGGAAACCAGATTCCGCTGAATTCCCGATGGAACCTGTCCGCCGGTCTGGAATATACTACGCATCTCAGAAACATCGGCAATGTATCCGGTCGGTTCTGGCGACAGCTCGTGTTCTTTGTGGGTGCGGATTATACCTATCGCAGCAGTTATTATGCCGACGCATCCGAATCTTCCTATACGCGCATAAGACCGTACGGGCTGCTGGATGGTCATATCGGCATACGGCCTGAATCGGGCAAATGGGACCTCAGTTTCTGGGGACATAACATGCTGGACAAGCGGTATTTCATTACCATGACACCCCTTGCCGCCGGAGCCGTGTTTTACGGGCAACTCGGCGACCCGGCGATGTTCGGTGGTGAATTCAGCTATCGTCTGTAGTGTCGGGGAAATCGTTCACGACGTTCATTACCGGCGGGAAGCCATGACGTGACTGCCCCGCCGGTCCAGCAACCGTGATCCCCCATCACAGGGAATTCTGTCTTCAGAGTGCGTTTTTTCTCACCGTAGAATAAAATTCGTGATGGCATCGGTCAGTTTGCCAAAGGGAGGCTTAAGAAGCGTGGCGGCATTAAAACGACCCTGCCGGTAAATGCCCCGGGAATGGGTGAGGGTCATGAAGCCTTCTTTCCCATGATACGCGCCGATCCCGCTATCCCCCACACCACCAAACGGCAGGTCGTCCTGCGCATAATGCAGCAACGTACCGTTAATGGTCACACTCCCCGATACCGTGCGCTTCAGCACCCTGTCCCGGTCAGCGCGTTTTCTACCGAAGTAATACAAAGCCAGAGGTCGGGGGCGGGCGTTAATGAAGGCGATCGCTTCATCGAGTGTCCGATATGTCAGTACAGGCAGGACAGGCCCGAAGATTTCCTGCTGCATGACCGCCATTTCTGCTGTGACGCCCAGCAGCAGAACCGGGGCAAGGACATGACTGGATGCTGAGTCGCTGCCCATCCGGATGACGCGCGCGCCCTGTTCCTCGGCATCGCGGACCAGAGCAGTCAGCCGCTCGTAATGATGCTGGTTCAGGATGGCGGTGTAATCGGGTGAACCAGCGTAACCGCCCGGATGAAGCTTTTCCACAGCGGCCTGATACGCCGTGGCGAAAGCGTGTTGATCCGCTTCGTGAACCAGCACGTAATCCGGTGCGATACAGGTCTGTCCCGCATTGGTCAGTTTGCCGAATGCCACCCGATCCGCCACAAGCGGTATGGTAAAACCGGGCTCAATCACTACCGGTGACTTCCCGCCGAGTTCAAGCGTCACCGGGGTCAGGTTGTTTGCGGCCGCAGCGGCGACCTTCTTTCCCACCGCCGTGCTGCCGGTAAACAGGATATGGTCAAAGGGCAGGGCGGAGAACGCGGCACCCAGTTCGGCATCCCCCGTTACGACGGACACCTGTTCCGACGCAAAGGCAGCCTGCACGATCTGTCCGATCACAGCCGATGTGGCGGGTGTGAGTTCCGATGGCTTGACCATGGCGCGGTTGCCAGCAGCAATCGCGGTGGCCAATGGTACAAGAGCAAGGGATAGCGGATAATTCCATGGCGCGATAATGCCCACCACGCCAACGGGCTGATGGATCACCCACGAACGACCCGACCGGAAATAGGCGGAAACGTGGCGGCGTTCCGGTTTCATCCACTGTCCCAGATGACAGATCATATAATTGATCGACTGCACCAGCGGAATCAGCTCCACAATTGCGCTTTCGCGTTCTGATCGCTGGCCAAAATCCGTTTTCAGGGCGTGCGTGATGTCCGTCCGCCGCTTCAGGATTTCAGATTTCAGGCGGCGCAGATCGGCCCGGCGCTGCTTCAGGACGGGCGGTCCGTCATTGACGAACGCAGCCCGCTGACGGTCGAGGATACGGCGCAGGTCATCGGGGGTAACATTTTCTGAAACAGTATTGGACATTGCGACCTCCATGTTTACAGGAGAAACTTATGCAGGCAGGATATGGAGTAGAATGATCCGGTGTCAACGAAAGTTTCTTCTGTAAACATGGCTATCGCGAATGAGTGAAACGACAGACCGTCCCTATCATCATGGCGACCTGCGCCGCGCCCTGATCGACACGGCCCTTGGCATACTGGCCACGGATCAGAACTGGACCTTTACCCTGCGCGAGGTCGCCCGCCGCACCGGTGTCAGTCACGCTGCCCCCTACAAGCATTTCCGCGATCGCGAGGACCTGCTGCGGGAACTGGCGCGGATCGGTTTTATCCGGCTGGGACAGGGCATGACGGAAGCCGTGGGGGCAAAGGGTCTTTCCGTGCGTGAAAAATTCATTGTCGGAGCAGGGGCCTGTATTGATTTCGCACTCCACAATCCCGGCCTTTACCGCCTGATGTTCAGCGCAGATGCGGACAAGACGGCGGACACGCACCTGCATGACGCAGCCATGGACACTTTCGGGATCCTTTTACGCCTTCTGGAGGAGGGGCAACAGAACGGCTGTTTCCGCCCGGCTGCCATCAGCGCACTGGCGGCGGCAAGCTGGGCGCAGGTACACGGACTGGCCATGCTGGCCATTAATGGCCAGCTTCTTGAAGAAAAGGTAGGAATGGAGCCAGTCCGTGCGGCGCTGGACGTGCTGCTGGATGGCTTATGTCAGCGGGATGGTCATACAGGATCAGTTTATGATCCGGAACCATATCCAAAAGTAATATAATGAAATTGATACCGGCATCTTTTGACGCCAAATTTTGACTACATCATAAGGCATTTCAAACAGTTCTGCATGCACACGTTCCAACGTGTCCTTCTGCATCCGTCGCAGCATGGACAGGGTCAATGCCCACTGGCGACCGGCAAACCGACGCATGCCACATGCAGGACGATCGACCAGTTCCCGGAGTGCCGAACCGTCCGGTGAGCGTATTTCCCACAAAGAATACCGGAACTCCGCCGGTTGGCTTTCCCATACAGGGAATAAGGCCAGATCAGGCAAAGCAGCCTACCATAGAACCAGGCGAACACCACGTTGGAACAATCCGGCATCGTCGTAAGAGCGTGACATCCGCGCCCACTGTCTGTTGCTCAGACCCCAGAGCCTCAGCCGGAAAGAATCATCAGAACGCGGCCGGAAAACCCTTCGGGATGTTTGTCCCATAAAAGACATATTTGATATTGCAATTCACTATCATTTACTAAATAAGCGGTCGGGAACGTCATATCGTGAGCTTTGATAATGAGTCTTCGTGCGCTTTGCCTCAGCACCATCTGCGCCTCCAGCCTGCTGGCGGGTCTTGCCAACCCGGTGATTTCCCTCGCTGCAACAGACGAGTCCAGCCCCGTGCCACAGAAGGTGAAACCGTCTTCCGCACTGCGCACGCAGCCTGCCCATACTCCGGTGAAAAACGCGGACCAGACGGCTGAAAACACACCGGATGCCACGCCCGGCCAGCATGAGGACATTGTCGTCACGGCCGCGCGCAAGAACCGAATGTATGTAAGCAGCGGCGGTGATCTGGGCGCGCTGGGCAACAAGAAGGGACTGGATGTGCCCTTCAACATCCGCAGCTACAATTCCAGCCTGATCCTGAACCAGCAGTCACAGACGCTGGGCGATGTCCTGCTGAACGATCCCACCGTGCGTACCACAATGGGGTATGGCAATTACGCCCAGCTTTTCCAGATCCGCGGGTTCACCCTGTATGGGGATGATGTGGCGATTGATGGCCTGTATGGCGTGACGCCGCGCCAGCTTGTGTCTCCACAGCTTTATGACTCAGTGCAGGTGCTCAATGGCGCCAGCGCCTTCCTCAATGGCGCGGCCCCCGGTGGCTCGGCCATTGGTGGTAATGTCAACCTGATCCCCAAACGGGCGGGGGCGACGGATATCACCCGCATCACCGGCGATTATACCAGCAGCGGGCAGGGCGGTGGTGCGTTTGACATAAGCCGCCGGTTTGGAAAGGACCATGCCTTTGGATTCCGCTTCAACGCCGCCGGCATGGATGGGGAAACGGCAATCAAGGACGAGCGGCATGACGATGTCGCCCTTGGTGCGGCCTTCGACTGGCATAATGACGATACGCGCATCGACATGAACATGAACTACCAGAAACAGCAGGTTTTTGGTGGACGCAGCGCGATCATCGTTTCCAGTCTGGCGACGGACATGCCTGCGCCAAAAGCAACGTCCCCTTCGGAAAACTGGGGCCAGCGCTGGGCCTATACCGATCTGAGCTATCTGTTTGGCACGCTGAACATTGAACATGATTTTGGCAGCCACATAACGGCATATGGCAAATTCGGCGCCCAGAGCGGCAATGAAATGGGCAATTACGCGACCACCACGCTTACCAACTCCCGCACCGGTGACGGCACGGTGGGCGCCATGGCGGATGCGTATAATGTCATGAACGAAGCAACCCAGGCTGGCGTGCGCGCGCACGTCAACACTGGCCCCATCAAGCACGAAATCAATGCGGGCGGGTCCGCGATATGGGAAGAATCGGACGCGGCCTATTCCATGAGCCTCGTCTCCAACGCAGGTAACATCTATCACCCCACGCAGTTCACGCCGTCGGAAACTTATAGCGGGGGCAGCCTGAACAATCCCGGTCGTGTGGCATGGAACAAGCTGTATAGTTTCTTCCTGTCCGATACGATGACGTTCTGGCATGATCGCATCGCGCTGACAGGCGGCTTCCGTTATCAGGATATCCTGTCGGATTCATATGCCTATGGCACGGGAACCCTGAGTACGCATTACGATGCTGCTGCGTTCTCACCGGTCATCGGGCTTGTCATCCATCCGGTCAAACACGCTGCCCTGTATTTCAACCGTATTCAGGGCCTGTCGGCAGGGCAGACCGTGGGGGCAACCTACGTCAATGCCGGACAGGTTTTCGCCCCGTACCAGAGCACCCAGTACGAAGTCGGTGCCAAGTATGACGTGGGACGGTTTGCGGCTGGCGTGGCCTTTTTCCAGACCTCCATGCCGCAGGGCATGACCGAAGCCTACGGCAATACCGGTCAGGAAATTTACACCCAGGATGGCAAGCAGCGTAATCGGGGCATGGAACTGACCTTCAATGGTGAAATCCTGCGTGGCCTGCGCTTTAACGGTGGCCTGACCCTGATTGACGCCAAGCAGATGCATACGACGGGCGGCACGTATGATGGCAAGACCGTGATCGGCGTGCCGAACTACACCATCAATGGCAACCTTGAATACGATGTCCCCTTCGTAAAGGGGCTGACACTGGTTGGCCGCGTGATCAGCACGGGCAAGCAGCAGTTCAACAACGCCAATACGACGCATCTGCCCGCATGGTCCCGTTTCGATCTGGGCGCACGATACACTTTCCTGGCGGCCAAAAAGCCGCTCACTGCACGCTTTGAAGTCGACAATATAGGCAACCAGCGTTACTGGGCCTCCGTTTACCAGAGCGATCTGGTTATGGGAGACCCCGAGACGTTCAAATTCTCGATCAGCGCCGATCTCTGATCTTCATTACGGATCATACAAACTGCGATGCCTGCCTTCCTGATATTCAGGAAGGCAGGATGACAGTCGAATAAAACAGGGTACAAACCTTTTTTGTCTGCCATAAGGGGAGATGTTCAGCCCCTACTGCGAACGGTCTGTCGCTCGACCTGGTGCCTTATCGGGATCGCACACTCTTGCCGTCGGCTTCAGCTATATATCACCATGCAATTTTATCCTCATTGGTGACTTCGGGGGGACAGGCTGGCGCAATACGGGTGACGAAATCATTCCCTTCCCTGGTAAAGCCACACTTCTCCAGATAATTTTCACAATAAAAGTTGCGCCCGGTTGCTATGAAGCCCCCCGTTACGGTCGGGTATTTTTCCAGGATATGCTGTGCCAGCACCTGCATGGACGCGTATTCCGAGCACAGGCCGAATACACGACATGACAGGATGGACTGGATGATCCTGTTCTTCTGAACAAGATGCAACCCGATCAGGCCGTTATCCGTCTGCCTGTCCCGCAGGAACACGCAGAATATATATCCATCCTGCGCAAACAATTTCTTTATGGCATCCAGCGACCAGCGCTGTCCGGTGGTATTGAACTGGTTGGTCTTGTTCAGAAGCTCAAATGCCCGTGCAAAGTTCCGGTCATTGTCCGAACGCACCACGGTGTACCGCTGCTGGATATGAAGGGAACGGAGCCATTCCTCGCGGCTCATTTTCTGCCGCGTCTGGTCGCGACTGATCTTGGCCCGCAGCGTCTGGGTACGTTGCCGGGATTCCGTACTGATCCGGGGTACCTGCGTGCTGGGAGAAAGCAGGATCGCACGCCGCCAGTCCATATGCTCCTCGCTCAGGAACCGCAGTTCGGGAATCACGCAGCGGACTTCATCAATCTCACGCGGATTGTCATCCACAAACAGGACGTTGGCAGGCAAAAGATTTACCTCGTCCAGTATTTCCAGAATATTTTCTGATTTGGGCTGAAAATTGATCTTTACCGATACAAAATCTTCCAGCTTCAGGCGTCCACGCCACACGCGATCGAACTCGGCGCGGGCCAGTTCGGGATCATTCTTGCTGCAGATGGCCAGCAGCCCCCCTCTGGCCTTATACACAAGCAAGGCTTCGGCAAGACCCATGGGCCAGTAATCCGTACGTTCATAAGGCGTGCGGTCGCCATCTGCCAGCACACCACGCCACATGGTATCATCAAGATCCATGATAATAAGCTTGATCGGGGCTGCCGCGTTTATAATGGCAAGATTATTACGGATGACGTTAAAGACGCAGTGGCCGTAAACATCGGGTTGGCCGTCCACATCATATATATGGGAAACAGGCGTACTGTTGCGGATACGCCTGCCATCATCCTCGAAGGTGGTATCGAATATATTCGATGCATGCGAAAGTTCGCGCGCGTAGTCATCCTGTATCCGGAAACGACCCATCGAATTGAGAACGTCGTTCACGTCCAGAAGGAAAGTATTAGGATAGGTCCGAATAATCCGTTCCATTTCAGCATTAAGCCGTGTCACGAAATACTGTGGATTGGACAGATCAAAACGGGGGAAAAGTGACCCCATGAAATTCTGCCTCGGCTCCCAGAATGACAGGAAGAATGTCGGCTTTCCGTCAAGAAGGTCGGAAATGGATGTGACGAATTCTGAAATATAGTCAATACAGTATTTCAGATAATTTTCATGGTCTTCTTCGGTCTTGAGGCGAGGCCAGAACACCTCATTTTCAAAACCGTCAAAGGGTAGGGCTCCGGCGGCCATAACCGAACGGAGCGGCAAGCCGATGACGTTCACCTCTGCTTTTTCATGATTTACTTCTGACAGGGGCGGGGAAAAATGAATCTGCCGACTTTCATCCACACCCATCGTCACATGGATGACATCATGCCCGTGATTTGTTGCGTAATTGATGATGGGCAAAAGTGCGCAGGGACCAAAAAACGCAACATGGAGCTTTTGCTCCGTTTCAGGTTCCAGTCTGTGGAAGGGAAACCCCTTCAGTCCATTCGATGATACACGATCAAGTTTGTAATGCTGATATTTAACTTCGTTTGGAAGGTTAATTATTTTTTTTATTTTTCTGGACAGCTTTTTGATCATTGAATCGCTCTGATGTTATAACTGAACCACCTTACAAAAGTTACATTAAATAACACAATGGCACAAATTATAACAAAGCTCTTCGCTTCATGATCCTGTGACCAGGAATCAACCAGACAGGAGAAAAAGGCGTCAGGATTCCATGGAACTGAATGATTACGGACAGGTGTTACGAACCATAAAAGCTGTCCTGCGTTCCCGTTACGGTCAGATCACAAGACGGTGTAATGTCCTGTCATGGCTGACTGGCGCATGAATGTGGGATGATACCTGCATGCAAACCGTATCCCTCTGACATAGCAGGCGAAGAATGGTCTCTGACTGTCCCTGATATGCGGGAATGCAAAATGGCGGCATCATGCATTGCATGAATTACTTAATGGGTTGCGTTATATGATCAGCAACAGGATTGCGTGGCGCACGATGCCGAACGACCTCCCGCTGTGACTGGCAGTCTGTCAGCAAGCCTGTCTCTGTATAGAGGCTGGCTGATTCGAAGCGCTGTGCCTAATCTACGTACGCGCTTCACTGCGTATTAAGTCTGGTCATAGGGCTGAACCAGCAGCCTTTTGCGTTCGACACAGGAAAACAGGTCCCGCATCGGATAGATGGGGGGCAAGCGCAAACGGGGATCAAAGCTACATATGCCGCTGAACCCGCCGGGTCACCTGCTGGCCCCGCATGTATCCCTGTCGATCAGGATGATCGCGCCTAAACCGGGCGTTTCGCTGCCCTTCAGGATCTGATGGACGAAAACACCGAACGGGCATCACGTCCCGAATGCATCAGGATGAGGTAAGATAATCCCCCTGTCAGGCAGCCTATAAACCACGCAAATCCGGACAGGGTTGATAACGCCGGCACAAATACACTCGCGCTGCCCGCCATCACCGCGATAAGCAGGGCAAGGACCGCCGCCAGATTGACCCCGTTGCGGTACCAGTAGCGACCCTGCGGACTGGTTGTATAAAGTGCTGCTATGTCGACCTGACGACGGCGTATAATATAATAGTCAACCACAAGAATACCGAACAACGGCCCAATAAATGTCGCCAGCACATCCAGCGTCAGATGCATGACCCGCGGACTTCCGTACAGCTTCCAGGGCATGATGAGAATGGAGCCCACGGCAGCGATCATGCCGCCTCTGCGCAGGCTGATGGATCGTGGCGCAAGATTGGAGAAATCGAATGAAGCCGAAACAAAATTGGCTACGATATTGATCCCTGCCGTAGCAATGATGAAGGTCAACATGCCGAATATGACAGCGGTCAGGCTATCTATATGCGCCACTGTTTCCACCGGATCGATCATGACATGCCCAAAAGCAGGAGCAGTCAGGGCGATGGTACAGATCGTCAGTGCTGAAAACCCGATAAAATTGAACGGCAACCCCCAGAAATTACCGCGCCTGATATCCGATGCACTCCGCCCGTACCGCGCGAAATCACCAAAATTAAGCATGGGTCCCGAGAAATAGGAAACCACCAGCGCCACCGCATTTATACTGGCCCATGCCAGTGCTCCCCCATGCAGTGGGCCGCCAGCACCCGTAATCTGGAATGAAAAATGGCTCCATCCCACGCGCTGGAGAAGATACAGGTCCAGCGCAATCATGATGGCATAGACGGCAGGCCCCGCCAGTTCGATAAACCGGCGGATCGTCTCGATCCCCCGCCAGAAAATGGCGGCCTGCACCAGCCATAGCAGACCAAATGCCCCCCATCCCACGGTGGAAAGCCCCAGCATACCATGCATCCGGACTTCCGCCCACGGTGTCAGGGCGGGCGAAAGCCGCAGGGCGAGCACCACCAGCGCATTGGATGCCAGCCATGTCTGTATCCCGTACCAGCACACAGCTATCACACCACGTATAAGTGCAGGGATATTGGCACCCAGCACGCCGAAGGACATGCGACATATAACCGGAAACGGCGTACCCGTGCGCTGGCTGGGCACCGCCACAAGATTACACAACACGTTTACGATCAGCACACCAGCAAGCAGGGATGCAAAAACCAGCCCCGACGGCAGGCCGAGCGTAAAGAGGTTGCCCGCTGTCACATAGCCGCCGACACTATGCACATCCGACATCCAGAAAGACAGGTAATCGTACCAGTTCCAGTCCTGCCTGGCAGCAGGTAGCAGGTCACGGTTACGCAGCCTGCTGTCCTGTTCTCTCGCCTGCGTGATCAGGACAGGTGGCACCGCTTCCGGTCGTGTCTGCATGTTCATCCGCATCATCCCCGCAGGCTACTATGCTTGGGTCTTCCCGCCATGTGAAGGTCATGCCGGCCTGTGGACCCTGTTCCCAGCTTCCTGCTCAGAATCCGGCCCGGAAAGTCACAACCGCCGAGAAGCGACCCAGCGTATTATACGTGGGCGCCGTGCCCTGAATCCTGCCAATGGTCGTATTGGTCAGGCTGACGCTGTTGATGGCGGAATAGGCATGGGTATCGATCATGTTGTTGACCCACAGCATGATTTCCGGGCTTTTGAGAAAGCTCAGACCACGCCCGACAAGACTGTTGCGGGGAAGCCGCGCACCAACTGTTGCATTCATGGTGTAAAGGGAGGGCAGGGCTTCCTGATTCATGAAGGTCGAATACTGCTTGGAGAAATAGTTCAGCCCATAATTCCAGAAGAAAATGCCATTATCCCAGTCTATCCCAAGCGAGGCCGCCCATGTGGGCGTATTGACCGCCATCTTGCCCTTGGTGGGCAGGCCCTGAATATTGTTGTCGATTGTCGAATGCAGGTACTGCATGGACGCATAGGGACGGAAATGATGAATGGGCCGCGTGCCGATTTCCGCATCGAAACCATTGGTGGTCTGGTTACCCGCATCAATGACCTGTCCGATCGCCTCGTTACCCAGGAACATGGACGTAGAAACCTGATGATGTGACAGGTTATAATGGAAATATGTAAAGGACCCGATGATGTATTTACCGGTATAGCGCATACCCACTTCTTCGGTAATGTTGTATTCATCATGGATATGGGTCTGGCCCTGATTGGCAATCTGGCCGGTATTGGGGTTGATGGTGGTGATCATGGCGCTGTCAGGCGGCGCCTTGGCGCCGGTCGAGACCCCACCGAAAATCTGCACATACTTGTTCAACTGGAAATGGCCACCAAGCGTTGGCAGCGGCATGACTTCGTTGGCGCTGACCTTGCGCTGCAGGCCCGGAATATTGTCGGTCCCGTCACGGTGGATCATGGTGACACGCATGCCACCATCAAGCACCAGACGACCGTCGAGCAGCGAAACCGTATCACCGGCATAGATCCCGTTAACAGTCGAAATATCGCTGTAATTCTGGGAATAGAATACCTGGCCATTTGCCAGCCGTAGCGACTGGCCCGCCCGGCCCCATGATGTCGCCGGGTTGCCCGCACTGCTTACGCCGGTATAGCCCACAAGATTGGTCGAATTATCATAATCAAACCAGTAACCAAGATAGATATGGTGCTGACCGACCTTATAACTCAGCTTCGCGTTCACACCGCCGCGCATTTCGTTCAGGCTGCTGTACTGCTCGGTTACGCCATAGGACTGGCCCGGCAACTGTCCGGGGATGGAAATGGACTGCGGGCTACTGCCATATCCATTGTAAACCTGATCGTTCAGTTCAAAGCCTGAACCATAAACTTTCTGGTTGGCCGCCACATAAGGGGTTACATCCAGTCCCAGCCGCCCGAAATTGAAGTGGGAAGGGGCTGCGATATTGAAGGTCTTGGAATGAAGCCAGTTCAGCTTCCAGTAATCGGTGCCGCCAGCAGCGTTATTGATGTTGTATGAGCCAGCCAGCTCGTTTTTAAGACCCTTCTGACGCCAGCTCGCCATGGTCATGTCCCAGTATGGCTCGTTCCCGATGATGCCGCGCGTAAAACCACCCACCAGCGAGACGCGGTTCCCGTTGTCCCATTCCTTGAGGATCTTGAAATCGATATGCTTGAAGTCTTCCTGACCGGGACCATGGTAAAATGTGTCATGCTGGTTGGAGAACGAGATATAGGAGCGGATACCCGTTTTACCCCATTCACCCGTATCCACGCGCAGGAACTGGCGGGTATAATCCCGGTTTCCCACGCCCACATCCCCCAGTCCGCCAAATTTTCTGGAGGGATCACGGGTCTTGAACTCGAACATGCCGCCAGAACCATTGATGGCGGGCGTGTCCAGGTTGGATGAACCGGGCTGCACGGAAACGCTGCCAATATTCTCGCTATCCGTAACCCATGCCACATCGAGGTTGTAGCCGCCGATACTGCTCAACGGCATGCCTTCCCATACATTGGCGATCTGGTCCTGCGTCAGGCCACGCATGCTGAGGGCAGATTTTTCATGGCCCGCAGGGTCCGTATTCGCCACCACTATGCCCGGCAGCAGCTTGACGGCATTATAGGCATTCTGCGCCGGAGACTGCTTCATGATGTAATCGGGCGTGACAGTGCTGCGGGCCTTGGGTGCGGTCTGCTTCTGGATCAGGCCGCCGCCGGGTGCGCGTCCGGTCACGCCATCGGCTGAATGGACCACATTCGCACCCACCCGGATCTGTTCCGCACTGCCCGTGGCCCGGATGCCGTCCTGCGGGGTGGTGGCTTTGTGCTGCGCGGCTGCGGGCTGGGCGTTCGCGGTATGCTTCGATACCGTACGGGCGAAGGCTGCCCCGTGTGACGCGCTCAGTCCCAGCGCAGTTGTAAGCGCCAGAAAAAACCGATGTCCGGGAAACTGCACTGAAAAACGGAGCAGCGGCGCGGGTTGTCTGGAAGAATACGATCCGGTCTGGCTTTTTCCGTCAGGGCACATTGCCGGTGTCCTTATGCTTTACCACCGCACGACAGGGCGGGATTGCGACATGAAATGATACTTGAAAGAAATGTTCGTCGTTTCGGATACAAAATAATACACACGGAAAATGTGTGTCAACGGATATTGTTTACAAAACGAGATTTCAATTCAGATCGACGCCAGCATCGGTTCCCGATGCCAGATAACGCTGCAGTTCGGGCGACAGACCCACCGTTTTCATACCATCCCGATGGGAAACGGATCGTGCCGGGCGCGATAACAGGTCCCGTATTTCCAGCAGACTCTCATGCAGGGAACACATGACAGGAACGGCGACATAGGGCGCGACGCGTTTAGAGAAACCAGCCAGTCCCGCACCACCAAGCAGCACACGTGCTGCACCATCCTGACGCACGGCCTCATTACAGATATGCGCAATCTGGCGACAGACGGCATCCCCCCCGGTCGCCAGAACGTTGCCCGCTTCGGGCAGGATACGCACGGAAGCCAGCCGCGCGCTCAGTCCCATGGACTGCACCAGACTGATCAGCATGGGTTTCCATTCCTTCCCCCCGGTCACGATAGAAAAGCGCCCCGGCAGTCGTGCCGCCCGCCTGATGGCAGCCTGCGCCATGCCCGCAACAGGCACGGGACAGATGCTGGACAGCGCCTCCCGACCCGGATCACCAAAACAGGCCACCAGAACCCCATCAAATGGCCCACGCGCGCGCGCCAGCGCATCCAGCACCGCATGGCCTGCAATGGTGAGAGAAACGGGATTGGTAATGTAGCGTGCCCCAAACCGGGCGGTTACCGCTTCAATAGCCACCGTATCGGCGAACAGGAATCGGGCATGGGCCATCATGCGCTGCGTCATGTCTGTATCGGTATTGGGATTGATAAGCAGCAGGCGCGGCAAGGGCAGGGCATCCAATCATCAGATTACGGGTCACAGCAGCGACCTCCGCCATTCAGTATGATTTGGAAACGTGTTTCGTCAACCCGGATTGTTTACAATATGAATACCCTTGACGGAATCATCAGACTGCCCCAACAGAAATGCGTTTCAGCCAAAAGGGGAGGGGGACGCAGGCCATGGGATCATCTGCCAGGGAAGAAGCGCGCATTGCTGATGCCTTGTGCAAGGCGGTCCTTGAACGCAGGCTTGCACCCGGCAGCAAGCTGCCCGAGGAAGAGCTTGCACAGATTTTCCGCTCCAACCGGGCCAAGATCCGGCGTGTGCTGCTATCGCTATCGCGTTCCCATATCGTCACGCTGGAACCCGGTCGTGGCGCATTCGTCAGCCGTCCCTCCCCACAGGAAGCGCGAGACGTGCTGGCCAGCCGCCGCCTGATCGAAGTCAGCCTGCTGGCACAGCCCTACCGCAAGCTGTCCGCACAGGGTGCAGCACGCCTGCGCCACATCATGGCGCAGGAAGCGGAGGCGCATGAGAAGCACGACGCAATTGCCATGATCTATCTTTCAGGTCAGTTTCACCTGACGCTGATTGAGGAGTTGGGCAACAGGGTGCTGAAAAGCATTACCGATGAACTGATCCTGCGTATGTCGCTTATCATTACCATGTATGAGCGCCAGAACACGACCTGCTGCCTGTCCTCCGATCATCATGACCTGCTGGAACTGCTACTGGCCGACAACCATACGGAGGCATCCGCCCTTATGGCACGGCATCTGGAAGGGATTGAAAGCTGCCTTGATTTCAACCGCGAACCAGCGACCACCACTATCCTCAGCCAGATACTCAAGTGTTAAGTTTCGCTGTGAACTGAACGGTATTTTCTGAAATCAACACCGCTCGCCTGTAGTTCACGGCCCTTACGCAAGCCAGAGGGAACGGCTCCGGCCGCGTCTCCGCTGACTTACGTATTGCGCATCAAAAGGCGTCGTGACCTGAAGGGACTGGTCAGGTGGCCGTCACCGTTGCCGCCGTATTATTTTTCCGTGCCGGGATATAGCTTCTTACGCGGGCATAACTTTCACGCACGCCCTGTACGCAACGTTCCGGGTCAAGACCCGCATGATCGATCGCCTTGCGGAATGCAGTCCATGAAGGACCACGCCCCATCGGGTCCGCCGCCATATGCCGGGCACCAAAACTGTCGTCAAAGCCCATTTTTTCAACAAGCCGGGTCAGAAAATTAGCGCCGAGCTTTGATCCTTCCGCGACATACAGCCATCCAATCGCGGTGGAAGGGTCCATCATGCCCACAGGCACGCCAGGGGCAGGTATGGCGATGTCCAGATCGTTCATATCGGCCGAAACCTGCTGGAACCTGTTTCTGGTGGCCAGATCCGGCACGATGCGCGCAAGGTCATCGCTGTTGTACAGGAGATCGAGGTCACGATGGAACAGGTACTGCATCAACACAAAGTCCCGATAGCCTGCGGCATCCGTAAACATGCCCCGTGACATGACGGTGTGATTGAGATCATTGTGGATCTGGTGAGTGGCTTCCCGCAGGTAGCCGGACAGGGGGACGTGAATGTTCCCGTCGTTTAACAGAGTCATGTTTTCTTCCTGTTACAATTTTATACTTAGAGTCCAACGGACTGATTCTTGCGTTTCACATGCGCAGACCGCTGGAATCCAACATTTCCTCCATTAGTGCAACTAAGAATCAGGCGCAACAAAATCCTTGCCGCCTCGTGATCGCACGCATATCGTTGTGCTAATGATTCTCAGTAGCAATGGTGAATGATGATAAAGCTCTTCTTCCGACGAGGGCAGGCACGCCGCCGTCACATGCTTGCAACCACGGCTCTGGCCTGTGCGTGGATGACCCCCGCCTTTGCCGCATCACAGGCAACAGATACGACAACATCCCCAAAAACGGCAGTAAAACAGTCCTCTCCACCAGCGCAGGTTTCCCTTTCACCCGCCGCGCCGATCCGGCTTTCCCCCGTAAAAGTGCAGGGCGGTACGGACATCATCGACCTGATGAAATTTGAT
This sequence comes from Komagataeibacter saccharivorans, assembly GCF_003207825.1. Lineage (GTDB taxonomy): Bacteria > Pseudomonadota > Alphaproteobacteria > Acetobacterales > Acetobacteraceae > Komagataeibacter > Komagataeibacter saccharivorans. The sequence continues at coordinate 37,315 of NZ_NKTY01000009.1, forward strand.
CCCGACAAGGATCATAGCGAAGTGGGCAAACCGGCGGTCCTGACCACCACAACCACCTACAAAACCTTCCGCGACAGGCAGATCGACAGTCTGGAGGATTATTCACGGCGCGTGGATGCCTCTGTAAACTATAGTAACGGAAACTCCAGCATCAATATTCGTGGTCTGGACCAGAATCGGATACTGACCACAATTGATGGCGTGCGTATGCCATGGGCAAATGACGGTGCCTACGCAGGCAGCTTCAATACCGCACAGGGGGGCGTAAGTGATTTCGATTTCAATTCACTCGGGGCCATTGACGTGGTCAAAAGTGCTGATTCCAGTTTCTTCGGCACGGGTGCGCTAGGCGGGGTGATTGCCCTGCGGACGCTGGACCCTGAAGACATCCTCAAGCCCGGTAAAAACTTCGGGGGCCTGACGAAGATGACCTATAATGGCGCAAGCGAAGCCGCATTGCTCAATCAGGCTTTCGCTGCGCGTTACGGGAATACCGTGTTCCTGCTTCAGGGAGGCTACCAGAACGGCAGCGAAACGGGCAACCGTGGCGATACGGGTGGTTATGGCCGGACCCGGACCATGAAAGATCCGGCGTCCTATCAGGTGGGCAACTTTCTGGGCAAGGTCCGGCATTATTTCGCTGGCGGCCATCGGATCGGCCTGACGGGCGAATGGTATGACCGCAATTATAACGAGGAGACCAAAACCTCCGAAACCACAGCGACCGATCGCTATTATACCCGCAGCGAAAACCAGCGTTCGCGTGTTTCAGCCAATTATGATTATCAGGCTGACAGTCCGACCGCACTGTTCAGCGAGGCCCATTTTCTGGCCTACTGGCAAAGCATCAAGACCGATACCGATATCACGAACCGGGATTCAGCCAATGCTTCCACATATACCCACGAACATCTGAGCCTGCCCGTGCAGTCCTATGGTGTTACCGGGTCAGCCACAAACAACATCTTCACCGGCCCGCTGCACCATAAGATTACTTATGGCGGCGAAGTCTTCCTGACCGATACCTACCAGACCCAGACCGGCCAGCAGGCGGTCTCCAGTCCGTACCTGCATGACAACTTCTCGGACATGCCCAAGGTACACGGGACGGACATGGGGGCAATCGTTCAGGACCGTATCGGCATCGGGCGCAATGAATGGTTCCATATCACGCCGGGCTTCCGCTTCGATTACTTCCAGCGTGATCCGCATAATACCACGTCCTACATGGCAAATGCAGGATATAGCGGCCTGCCTCATGGTGCCCATGGCTCACACTTCTCGCCCAAGGTGCTGGTGGAAGCGCGGGTGGCCCACAACCTGACATTATATGGACAGTATTCCGAAGCCTACCGCGCCCCATCAGCGACGGAGGAATACCTGAATTACAGCACCCCGCCGTACTATCAGGTAACAGGGAATCCCAACCTCAAACCCGAAAGCAGCCGGGGATGGGAAGTTGGCATGAAATACGGCAATTCCGAACGCGGGGCCAATATCTCGTTTTATGACAATCACTACCATAACTTCATCGATATGGAGGGGGTCAGTGGCTGTTCGGGGTACTACCTGTGTTATGGCTATACCAATCTGGCGCATGTCCGCATTTATGGTGTGGAAGCGAGCGTCAACTGGGCGTTTGACCGGCACTGGCATACATGGGGTTCGTTTGCCTATGCCGACGGGCGCGATACGGACATGAACTTCCACCTCAGTTCGGTCGCACCTTTCCGTGGCATCATCGGCTTCGGCTACAAGACGGATAACTGGGGCACCGACCTGTCGGGCACATTCGCCACTTCACGCGATGACGCCAAATACCTGACCACCACGGGATCGCTACAGAACCAGTGGAAAACGCCCGGCTACGTCATTTTTGACCTGACAGGCTGGTACAGCCCCACATTCTACCGTCCGCTGCGCATACAGGCGGGCATGTACAACATCTTTGACAAGGCTTACTACAACGCAGCCTCGCTTCCCTATGGCCAGTCATCCAGTTCACTTTCGGAGCGGTATTACACGCAGCCTGGCCGCTCCTTCAAGGTAACCGCGAGGATCGAGTTCTGATGACATATAAACCTGCAGGCCACGGTCGGGTGGAAATGGGACGCCGACTATTTGCCTGCCTGCTGGCTGGCGGCGTGCTGACCATGCCACGCATCAGCCGGAGCGCCGGAGATGACCTGTTCACCGACTGTCGGGGGCGACAGGTAAAAACTGGCCCTGCAACGCGCATAGCCAGTATTGGCGGCACCATTACCGAAACGCTGTATGCGCTGGGTGCGGATGCACGTATCATCGCGGTCGATATTACCTCCACATGGCCCGCACAGGCATTGCGCGAGAAGAAATCCGTGGGCTACATGCGCGCCCTGTCCGCCGAAGGCATTCTTTCGCTTCAGCCTGACCTGATCCTGGCCATGAACGATTGTGGACCACCACAGGTTCTGGAGCAGTTGATGGCATCAGATGTGCCGGTCGTGTTTGTTGACGCCACACCATCGGAAAATGCCATTCTGGCACGCACGCGCTTTCTGGCGAAACTGATACATGCGCAAATGGCTGGCGACCGGATCTGCGCGGACATATCGCGGCATTTCGATATGCTGTCACAATGGCGCGCGGCCCACCCTGAAACAAAGCGGGTGCTGTTCGTCATGCGCATGAGCAATAACCGCCTGATGGTAGCAGGTACGGGCACGGCCGCGGATGCCGTGATCCGTCTGGCCGGTGGCACCAACCCCGCAACATTTGAAGGCTACAGGATACTGGATCAGGAAGCCCTGATCGGCCTGCGACCGGATGCGGTACTGACCATGGAACAGGACGCCCCGCAGGTCCGCGCCGCCCTGCTTGCCAATGCGGGATTCCGGTTGACGCCTGCAGGCAGTAGCCAGACGATCATCGCCATGGAAGGCGAACGCCTGCTGGGTTTTGGCCCCCGTACGCCCGATGCGGCACTGGAACTGGCCCGCCACCTGAGCACGCCCGCATGACGAGGGAAATATCCCGCACGGTCTGGCTTTTCAGCCTACTGTCGGTCCTGCTGTTGCTGACCATGCTTGTGGCCCTTGATACGGGGGCCACGACGGTTCACCTGCGCGACCTGTGGCATCCGGCTGGAACACAGGATCAGGCGACACGGCTGGTGCTGCGCGACATCCGGGGACCGCGCATCGTCATGGCCTGCCTGACCGGCGCGGCGCTGGCGGTTGCCGGCACGATCATGCAGGGACTGTTTCGCAACCCGCTGGCCGATCCGGGACTGGCCGGGGTTTCGTCCGCTGCGGCGCTGGCGACGGCCTGCGTCATTATCCTTGGCAGTTCGTGGCAGTGGGCGACGTGGCTTGGCATGTGGACAATCCCGTGTGCGGGCATCGTGGGCAGTTTTGCTGGCATGGGACTGCTCTATCTTTTCGCTACGCGCGGTGGGGTCACATCGATCACCGCAATGCTGCTGGCGGGCGTGGCGTTTGGGGCTTTTTCCGGTGCGCTGACGGGTATCCTGATCTTCCGGGCAAATGATGCAGCCCTGCGTGATCTGACTTTCTGGACAATGGGCAGCTTTTCCGGGGCCACATGGCGCAGTGTCAGCCTGCTGGTGCCGTTTGTGCTGATTGCGGGCGCACTTGCCACCTGTCTTGCCGCCCCACTGAACGCCATGCTGCTCAACGAACACAACGCGTTGCTGATTGGCTACCCGGTAGAACGGATCAAAAGCCTGTCCATTCTGGCGGTCGCCTGCGCCACGGGGCCGACCGTATCCCTGGTGGGAGCCATCGGTTTTGTGGGGGTGGTCGTGCCGCATCTGGTACGACTGGCCGCAGGTCCTGACCATCGGATTGTCCTGCCCGCCAGTGCAATGCTGGGGGCAATATTGCTGACGGGAGCAGACACCATGGCCCGCACGCTGGCCAGCCCTGCGGAGATCCCGGTTGGCGTCGTGACGGCACTGCTCGGCACGCCGGCTTTTGTCTGGCTGCTGGCACGTAGCCACCGTACGGATGTTTCGTGATGACACTGGAATTGCGCAACGTAACATGGCGGCGGGGTGAGCGTGAAATCCTGCGCGACGTCACCCTGTCTTTCGGCAGGGGGCTGGTCACGGCAATCATTGGCCCTAACGGTGCGGGCAAGAGTTCGCTGCTGCGTCTCGCCAGTGGACTGTCCAGGCCGACCGGTGGAGACGTGCTGCTGGATGGCCAGCCGGTCGCTGCCATGTCGCCACGGCATCTGGCCACCCGCCGCGCCATGCTGACACAGGAAAATGAAACTGCAGGCCAGTTTCTGGTACGCCAGATGGTCGTGATGGGGGCAGGGATGTCTGCCCGCGGGATGGCCATCGACCGGCAGGTGGCACTGGCTGATATGCTACTGCAGCAGGTAGGGCTGGCACAGTTGGCCGGGCGGCAGATGATGACCCTGTCCGGCGGGGAACGCCAGCGTGCAAATCTTGCCCGTGTCCTCATGCAACTGGAAGTTGCCCGGGCGAAGGACTTACCTGCGGGTTTTCTCCTGCTCGACGAACCGATTTCAGCGCAGGACCCCGCCCATCAGGCGCTTGTCCTGCAACTGGCATGCCAGCATGCCGCCCGGGGCGGTGGCGTCGCTGTTGTCCTGCATGATCTCAACTGGGCCGCCGCCTGCGCAGACCGACTGGTTGTGGTTCATCAGGGCAGGGTCCATGCGTATGATACCGTCGAAGCTGTAATGACACAGGATCTGGCCTGCTCCATTTTCGGTCTCAAGGATGGCTGCATCCATCTTCATGCAAAAACGGGCCGCCCCTTCATCCTTCCCCATGATAATATTGGTAGGAAAGCCAATATCCGTGCATCGTCATAACCTACCTGCACGATCAGGCGCACAGGCAGGTAGATCAAGGAGAACGACTTTATCCGACTGCCACCGCGATCCGCGCCGCCCTCCATACCCGCTCACTTCCGAAACGCGCCTTTACGGCGCGGTAGCGAGTGTTTTTGCGGGCAGCAGCGCTTCCTCCACCAGTGGCCATGGGACGATCCCCGCTGACGCGATGCCTGCAAACGTGGTGCGGACATCAAACGGGCGGCCTGCGGCCTCCGCATCATGTGCCTGACGCGATATCAACTGGTCCAGCATCAGTTTTCCGGTCACATAGCTGGTGCCATAGCCGGGCTGGCGCAGATAAAGAAGCTGCTCGAAACCAACCAGCGCATTGTTGGGATCAGAATAGCCGCGTGGCGTCCATGTCGCATGGAACCGTCCCGCCGTGGCGAGGTCCATCTGGTTCGCCTGCACATACAGCGATGCCAGACCGCGCGCGGCACGGTTGGCCAACATGATCCAGACCAGTTCACGCCCGCGCCGTTCATGGTCATACAGCCCCGCCTGCATCACGATTTCCTCGAACGCGGTAGCAAACCCTTCGGACCGGGCGGCATAGATGTTGAACAGCGGCGCGCCACGACGGATCGGGTCGGGATTGGGGTCATCCTTGATCCGCGCCAGTTCCGTCCAGTGAATGTCATGGGAATAGAGCGGCCACGGGTCCAGCGCCGTAACTTTCAGAAAGAAGTTGCGCTCATCCGGCGGGGTGTAATCCAGCGTCTGCGCCGCCATCGCCGCGCGGTAATAGGGCTGATCCGGCACCAGACCTGATTTGATGATGAAATCAGTGAACTGCTGCATCTTCGTCGTGGCGTATTTACGATAGGCCACGGCATCATCAACAGGCTTCAACTGCGGCAGGTCGCGGTTATGCAGTTCCTCCAGCCGCAGGGAGGCCTGCGCGCGCTCCAGTTCGCGCCGCAACAGACTGACCTGCTCATCCCAGGTGTAGGGAACAAGCTGGACGTTCTTCATGTACCAGTCATAATTCACCTTGCCCACGCCCGATGGGCCGGTCTTGTGCGGGGCTTCGGCTTCGATCCAGTCCGCGAAGTCCCGTGTTGCGATCAGCGCTTTTTGCGCGGCATCACGCACCTGTGGCCCTGCACCTTCCAAAGTGGCCGCCTTCTGTCCCTCCAGCGTGCGCATCTTCAGGGAACCGTCGAGCAATGCGGACAGCACTTTTTCCTGACGGCGGAATTCTCGATCGCCATATTTCCACAGATCGGCGGTATTGCTTTTCGCCAGCCACCCGCGCGCACGCTGTAACAGCACCGGCACACCCGACAGACGCGTCGCAAGATCCTGTGCCGCCTGCGGTGACAGCGGATAGCTGTAGCGGAACAGGTCGATCGTATCCGCCGACGGACCTTCATGCGCAGGCACGTCACTTTCCTCGGCAAAGATGGTGGCGAAATAACCGGGATCACGCGCCCATGGACGACGCACCCGCAGGTCGAAATCCAGCCCGTTCATTTCCGCAGCGATCAGGCGCGCGTCGATATCATCCTCGGTAGTCCAGCCCGTTCGATCCAGCGCGGCAAGACGCTTCTGCATCCGCTTCAGGCCGTCCTTTTTATGTGACAGCGCCTTCACATCATAGTCTGGCGCGCCATCGCGCTGTTCTGGCGCGGCAAACGTGCGCCAGTCGGAAAACAGTGTCTGCAACTGCGGACTGGCGGCCTGCGCCGAGGTGGCCATGACATTGCATTGCGGCAACAGAACCATGGCACCGGCACATAGCAGGACCGTCGTGCGGTGCTTTAGAATTTCTTGCAGCATTCGTGTTCCCGATCTCTGCGGTATTTCCCCTCCACCGTGACGCATCGCCCGCGGCAGCTTTGTTTCACGTTGCCCGCACCACACGCGGACTGTCAATTCTGCCCCGGCCTATACCAGATGTCTGGTGTGTCTTTTCGAAACCACAACATCCTGGACCCACTCCAGATGGGGCATAGCGTGAAAAGTACGATACCCGACAAGAAAGAAACGATATTGCCATCCGGGCCAGCGGGCCGTTAGATGAATCATGATGGAAACGAAATGTCATGAAACGGGATGGGGAGCGTGAAGGCCTCATGCCGGTTGTCCGCAGGGCTGCTGCTACTGGCATCGGTTGCGGCAACAACGCCCGTCCTGTCCGCCACGCCTGCGACATCTGTCGCTGCGGCACGGTCATCGGGTAATCAATCACCGGCACCGCTGACGATTGCAGGACTGTATGCGGATCACAGCATAATCGGCACCTCACCTGAACATTACGCATGGTCCGCTGACGGCGCACGACTGGCTTTTGCATGGAATGATCACGCAACCACGTTTCGTGATATCTGGGTCTACGATACTGCATCGGACATAAAACGGCAGGTAACGCATCTGGACGATGCGAAAGACGGCCATAATACGGCGAAAACGCCCGCGCCTGATCCGGGCGTGACACAGCTTGCATGGTTGCCGGACGGACGCATCGCCTTTGTAACCGATGGCATGTTACGGGTTACGGACATGCAGGGCCATGTAAGCGTGCTGGAAGCGGCACACCATGGGGTCAGACTGCTGTCGACCTCACCGGACGGGCGGTGGCTGGCCTTCGTATCCGATGGATCACTGTGGCTGCGTGACATGAAGGCACGGATGCCCGCGAACATCATGGTTACGGGATCTGCTGATTTCGGTGTGGACCGGATGGAATGGAGTCCCACATCCGACCGCATAGCTTTCGTCATGGCTGACAACCGCGCCGTCCATAAGGTGGAGATCGATTATACCCTTGATGGGCAGAACCACCACGACCACGTGACCCGCGCCTTTCCCGGCGATTCCAATACCGGGTTCCCTGTTGGCGTCGTCGATGTTGCGGGTGGACCACCGCGCTGGATGGCACGCGACAACGAGCAGGACCCGGTATGGAATTTCGGCCTGTCGCCGGACGGTCGATCCCTGTTTGTGAATGCCAGCGACCTGACGGTCAAGCATCATGCCCTTGATGTCTATGACGTATCCACCGGACATCGGCAAAGGTTCTACCAATTTGCCGACCCCACCCAGATCCGTCCCGACTGGCAGGCCGCATGGGCGCCACGGGGCAGGGGACTGGTACTGCTGACAAACCGGTACGGGTATAACCAGCTTTACCACATCCCCACCGCAGGGGCGCGACCGCATCCGATCACGGGCAGGGCCGGGAAACAGGGAACATGGGAAATCGAATCCTTCGTACCCGATCCGATACATGGGCGGCTGTATTTTACTTCTAACGAAGCAGGGTATGCACAGCGCCAGGTCTATCGCATCGGTCTGGATGGCGGGATGCCTGAACGCATCACCCAGATACATGGCACCCACGAACCCGTCTTCTCACCCCGGTTCGACCATATGGCCGACCGGTTCAGCAACGATACCACGCCGCCGGACCTGTATGTCACGGCGCTGGACGCCAATACGCCGCCTTCCATCCGTGTGACACATTCGCCGCTGCCATCGTTTGATACACGAACATGGGCGGACGTGCGCTACATGGACTACAGAAGCCATGTTGATAACGCACTGCTGACGATGCGTGTCATGCTGCCCCCGGATTATGATTCCAGCCGCCGCTATCCCCTGATCGTCGGTTCGGTCTATTCCGACGCGGTGCGCGACCAGTGGGGTGGACGGACCGCCCATCCGACATGGGGACTGGATCAGTATCTGGTGTCGCGTGGGTATATCGTGATCAATCCGGGCATACGGGGCAGCTTTGGCCGAGGAAAGGCATGGAACCGGCCAATGCTGGGTAAATACGGCGTGCTTGACATTGATGACCTGCAGGACGGAGCGCAGTTCATGATCAATCAGGGCTATGCCGATCCGGCGCGTATCGGCATCTGGGGATCAAGCTATGGCGGGTTGATGACGTTGATGTCGCTGTTCACCAAACCCGGTTTCTATGCCGCAGGGGTAGCGGGCGCACCGGCCAGCAACGTGGCCCATGCCTATCCCGAACAGGAATGGATCATGGGCCCACCATCGGGCCGGGATTTCCCCGCCCGTTACCAGCGGCAGTCGGCGCTCTACCACACGGATGGCCTGCGTGACCCGCTGATGATCATCCACGGCACGCGGGACGAGGTCGTTCTGTATGCCGATACCATGGCCATGGCACAGCGCATGATCGCACAGGACCGAATGTTCGAACTGGTCACGCTACCCGGTGCAAACCATCCATGGGATACGGAAAATCTGCCACAGACACGCTTTGCCTATACCAGACTGGTGCGGTTTTTAGACCTTTATCTGCATCCGGCGGCAGCCGTCAGCCCGGCACAGTAGATGAAACAGATCACGATTTCAGCGATCTGCCTGCGCTTTTACATCAGGCAGACTTCACTGTAATTGATCTGCATGTCATGGAATGCCTCCATATTACCGTATGCGCTGATGAAGGCATTCCACTGCATTTACAGGTCCCGGTCAGGAAATGACGGGCATTTCCCGTGGCGCACGAATGGTCAGGAGATGTGCGCCATCTTCCGTAATCACCACGTCTTCCTCGTGAACGATCATCTTACCCGGGGCGTATTCCATGCCCGGTTCGATTGTCAGGACCATGCCCGGCTGGATGATGGTTTCCTCGCCTTCCCGGAAGGACGGGGGCTCCGTCAACTGCATCCCCAGCCCATGCCCCAGTCGGCCCACATTATTACCGATTGATCCGGCATCCTGTAGCGCGGTGGCCATTATTTTCCATACGGATTCCATCGTCGCACCGGGCCGGGCGGCCTGAATTCCCAACTCCGTCGCCTGCCAGACGGCCTCATTGGCGCGGCGCGCGGCATCATCAATGCTGCCCACGGCATAGACACGATCGAAATCACAGAAATACCCGTCATAGGTTGCACCGGTATCGATGAACAGGACATCGCCCTGCGTCAGCACGCGGTCCTGTGGACCACAGACGATCTGCGCAACACCACCGGGACCGGAAATCGCAGGCATGAAGGGCACGCTGTCAGCACCCCGCGCACACATATCGGCCCGCAGGCGCTTGACGGCCGTCCGCTCGGTATCGCCAATGGAAATCAGGTCTGGCAATCCGATATAGGCGTCACTCGCCACCTCACAGATAAAGCGGATATGATCGATTTCCGCCTCCGTCTTTATCATGCGGGCCTGCCATAGAGCCGGTGTCCCGTCCACAATCTTCATTTCGGGCATGCGGGTGCCCAGGTCCAGAAAATCCGAAACCGGCATGCGCAGCGCCATCTCGCGCCCCATTTCCGCCCCGACGCGCCCGAAACGGCGCGGAACGGCAGACAGCGTGTCTGCCAAAAGGGAAACACCATCATCTTCCGGGCATGGCGCGGGCCATGTACGGATGTCATTCACCCAGGTTCGCGCCATCTCCGGTGCGCCAATTTCCGGTATTACGGCAATAATGGCCCCTTCACGCGGGACAACCACAAACCACGGGCGGGTTGGACTTTCCCAGAACTGGGAATCAAAACCCGTAAAATAGCGAATATTCGATGGTGACGTGACAAATACCGCGTCCAGTTCTTCTGCCCGCAGGATGGACTGCATCCTGTGTACACGCAAGGCGAACTCATCGGCGCAGAACCCTCTGCGGGGGGGATTACGAAGTATTGTCATCTATCTTCACCCTGGCATGGATATATAAATTTCATGTACGGATATGATATTCTGCCTGATGCGGCGGACATGTCCCGCCTTTATAAATATTGCAGAACAGACAAGAAAAGCGCTCTATTTTTGATGGAGATATGAAACTTTATTTCGGTATCAACCCAAAAATACGTAATTATCGTCAGGTCTGTCAGGCATCGGGGCGCGATACGGCCATGCCGGTCTTGACCCGGTCCATGACCACGGTCGTACGAAACCGCTTCACATTGTTATTCCCGAAAAAAAGAGTTTTGGTCAGTTCTTCATATTCAGCCATGGTCGAAACGAGCATGACGAGGAAAAAATCGGCATTGCCAGTTATATAATAGCATTGCTGGACCTGTGGGCATGTTGCAAAGCTCTGCTTGGCTGCCGCAATCAGTTCGACGGTCTCGGTTATGACTTCTACTTCCACCAGAACCGTTATGGTGCGTCCGACTGAAACCGGATTGATTACCGATACATTCGCTTCGATCACGCCACATTCCTCCAGTCGCCTGATCCGGCGCTGCACCGATGGGGCGGACAGGTTGACCGCTTCGCCTATGACACGTTGCGGCGTCGTATTGTCGCGCTGCAGTATATCGAGAATGGCAAGGTCAAACTGGTCAAGATCGGACCGACCTGTAGATGAAGACATAAAACAGCGTCCTTCATGCAAAAAATGTGCAAAATACACTGTATAATACAGCAGATATTTCAGTGACGTTGCAATATATTTGCACGCATCATGACAGGGATCGTGTAAAAATGTTTCTTGAAAACAACAGTACGCTCCATAAGCAACCTCTGCCTGTATCTGATGCGGCGCTGCTGGGTAAAGAGGCAGCGCAGGACGTGGAACGCTTCCTGACCTACCGGGAAAACAGCGCGCCCACACCACTCTACAACCTGCCAGAGATGGCGGAGGCGCTGAAAGTGGGTGTCATTCACGTAAAGGATGAGGGGCAGAGACTGGGACTGGGCAGCTTCAAGGCGCTTGGCGGTGGCTACGCGGTCACCCGGCTCGTGCTGGAAAAAGCAGCCCAGCAGGAAGGGCGGAAGGTGGATGTATCCGAACTGCATAGCCCGATGGTACGTGCGGTAGCCATGGGAATGACATTCGCCTGCGCCACAGACGGAAACCACGGGCGCGCGGTCGCACAGGGCGCGCAGGCAGTCGGGGCGAAAGCGGTCATTTTTGTTCATAAAGGTGTCAGTCACGACCGCATTGCGGCCATTGCCCGCTTTGGCGCGGAAATCGTACATGTGGATGGAACCTACGATCACTCTGTGACAGTGGCGGCGCAGACGGCGGCCGAGAAGGGCTGGATCACGATATCGGATACGTCATGGCCGGGTTACGAATATATTCCCGGTCTGGTCATGCAGGGTTACATGAACCTCGTGCGTGAGGCGCTGCGTCAGATGCCCGCTCCGCCTACGCATGTATTCGTACAGGCCGGGGTAGGGGGAATTGCAGCCGCCGTTGCTGGCCATCTGGCGGTTGTCATGGGTGCGGCGCGTCCGGTTTTCACGGTAGTGGAACCGGCCCGCGCCGCGTGTCTTTATCAATCAGCACTGAAAGGCGAACCCGTGACGGTTCCGGCCACGCAGCCCACCATCATGGCCATGCTTGAATGTTATAGTCCCTCTCTCGCCGCGTGGCGCATCCTGTCCCATACGGCGGATGCCTTCATGACGGTCGATGAGGATGATGCTGTAAATGTCATGAAGCGCCTTGCTTATCCCCAGGGGCGTGATCCGGCTATCGTGGCAGGGGAAAGCGGAGGCGTCGGGCTTGCGGGGCTTATCCGTGCAGCGACCTCGCCCGAAATACGTACTGTACTTGGGCTTGATGCTGCATCGCGTATTTTTGTCATCAATACCGAAGGCGCTACGGACCCCGTGCGATATGGCGAAATTGTGGGATGCCACCCCGATCAGATCCGTCCTGCCGCAAGCGTCCGGGCCTGAAAATCATGAAGCCGTTATCAGTCAACAGCACCCGTCTTCTGGCCCGCATTCAGGAACTGGGCAGTATTGGCAGAGACGCGGATGGCAGATTGACGCGCCTCGCCCTGTCCGATGCTGACAGACAGGCCCGTGATCACCTTGTTGCGTGGATCAGGGCTGCGGGTCTGGAAGTGGCGATAGACCGGATTGGCAATATTTTTGGCATATGGGGTGGGAACAAATATGGTAGCCAGCAACCGGTCCTGCTGGGTTCGCATATTGATACCGTCATGGATGCAGGCATTTATGATGGGTGTTACGGCGTTCTCGCCGGGCTGGAGGTTATCCAGACACTTCGCGAAGCAGGCTTCGTTCCCGATCGGCCCATCGCCGTGGCCGCGTTTACGAATGAGGAAGGGGTCCGCTTTGCACCGGACATGATGGGATCGCTGGTTTACGCAGGGGAACTGGAATTGGAAACGGCGCTTGCCACACGCAGCACCGATGGTGCGGTGCTGGGGCAGGAGCTTGCCCGTATTGGTTATGCTGGCGATCATGCTGTCGGTTTCATGCGTCCCCATGCGTATGTAGAGCTTCATATCGAGCAGGGGCCTGTGCTGGAATATTCCGGCATCCCCATCGGCGCGGTGGAGGATCTGCAGGGCATTTCATGGCAGCGCATCACGATAGAAGGGCAGGCCAACCATGCGGGTACAACCCCCATGGCCCTACGGCACGACGCCGGATACACTGCAGCACGGATCATGACCTTCGTGCATGACCGCGCCATGGCTTCAGAACCGTCTGGTGTTGCCACTGTGGGCAGCGTTGCTTTTGAACCCAACGCCATAAATGTCATCCCCGCCCGGGCAACCCTGACAGTCGATCTGCGCAATCCCGATGAAACGGGACTGCAGGAGGAGGAAAATGCGTTGGCCGCATTCCTGTCTGATCTGGAGACCTCGGGAGATGTAAAAATCCACGTCGAAATACTTGCCCGCTCCCGACCCGTTACATTTGATGCCCGTATTATTGACCTGATCGAAGAGGCGACATTGAAACGCGGCCTGACCGCCCGGCGCATGACTTCCGGTGCAGGGCATGATGCACAGATGATCGCCAGCATGGCACCAACTGCGATGATTTTCGTTCCCAGCCACAAGGGCATTAGCCATAACCCGGCCGAATTTACATCGAACGAAGGGCTGATTGCAGGGGCGAACGTGCTGCTTGATGTGACTCAGCATCTTGCAGACGCGTCATCATACCGAAAGAGCGAATGAAATACATAAAGGGGGAGACGACTATCACAGCATTAAGTTAGAGGCGGGCTTAGGTAATCAAATGATGTATTGATATGTCATATGAAAGCACGTCGCCGCAGCCGTCTGGCACTTTCCACCCCAAGACACTTTCTGGAGCATTTCGTTGCAGGTACGCCCGCGCGCAGTGCTACGGAGATTATCGGTGTCAATCGCAATACCGCGACCCTATCCTGTAGTAAGAGTCGGCAAATTATCGTCGGGCACAATGCCCTGGAAGGGTCTCTCGAAGGGAAGGTCGAAGTCGATGAAAGCTATTTCGGCGGACATCGCAAAGACAAAAGAGGCCGGGGTGTTGCCTGAAAAGTCGCCGTTTTCCAACTCCTCCAGCGTGCCGACGCGCCCATACCGTGATGATCCCTGATGCGGGAAGCAGGACGCCCATGCGGTCATTCGAAAGAAAATACGTTCTGGTTCAATCGTTTATTCAAACGCATGGCACGTCTGCCCCACTGGGCCTGCATCCCCACCCCAGCCGGGAAGCAGAGGCGCAATCCGCCGCCATTACGCTACATTCAACTCGCACCGCCTGAATGTCGGTTGGTCCTAAAGCGGCTGCCTTTCGTGGAGAGCGACTAAAGATGAATCCATGACCTGAGCACGGTTTACGACCGTATCCATCCGGCGCACTCCTCTCGCCCTTTCTGCTCCACGGAACGCTGCCGTTCTGATACCCGAGGCGGACAGGCCCAGCAAAGGCAGCGCCTGTCGGTAAATGAGCGTTTTTTTTCATCTCAGGGACCGTGCTCCGTCCCCACGCTCAGGGGGCATATTCAGCCGGGGCCTGATCAAGTGACCCGGTAGAAAATGCCAGGCTGGCCGCCGCGATCAGGGCGGCGTAATAGGCATCGGAATGACTGAGGGTCGCATCCAGAAGGCCGTTCTGGGCCATGGATGTCTGTATGATAGACCCCACACCATTGCGATAGGCAGCATACGCTGCATCGAACGCTGTCCGTGTCGCAGCCTCCAGCCTGCCGGATGCGCTGTAGGCGCTCAGGCTGGTATGCAGGGCGTTTTCTGCCGCCACGATCTGCTTGACGGATGCATCCACCGTTTTCTGTAATGTGGCGCTGGCGCTATCCGCCCGGTCCTGTGCCTGCCTGAGCTGGGCCGCCCGCATGCCGCCATCAAAGATCGGTACGCTGATCCCGCCCAGAATCACGCTGCTGAGCGCATTGGAAGACAGGTTGAGGGTGGGCGGACTATCACTGCCGACCCCCGGCACGGAAGACAGCGCCAGCCGACCGGTGGTATAGGCAACATTGCCAGTCACGAAGATCTTGGGCAGGAATTCGCTCCTGGCTGCGGTAACCTCACTTTGGGTAGCTTTTACGCTGGCGTAAGCCGCCAGTACATCCGCCCGGCGTGCAACCGCCTGCTGGACAAAGGCATCACTCAGTCGGGTATCATCCAGCGTAAGGGGCCGGTCCGATACATTCTCGGTCTGCAGGCGGGTGCGGGGGGAAATGCCCATCGCATTGACCAGTTCCAGATAGGTATTTTCCACATCGCCCTGCGCCTGCACAAGACGGAGTTCGGTCTGGGCCGTGGCCTGGCGGGCCTGTGTCGCATCCACGATCGTGCCCTGCCCATGTTTCAGCCGCGCCTGTGCGGCATCCTCCACCCGCCGGGCATTTTCCAGCGCCTGTTCCAGCCAGCGCACGCGGGAAGCCGCCGCCGCGTGGGCATAGAAGGCGATGGTAACACCATAAATGATTTTCTGGTGGGCGGCGGTAAACAGGATATTGGCCCCGATCTGTCCCTGCCGCATCGCGGCCAGCACGGCTTCACGTTTGCCAAAATCAAACAGAAGCCATTCCAGTCCTACCGTCTGGATTTCACCCGCACCTGAACCGGCGTTGCGAACGCCACCGACAAGATTGTTGAAACTGGTCACCCCGCCATTGAAAGCATCGCCCGCCGCGCCGCCATTGCTGATGGAAGGGTTGTCACCATTGTTGCGGGTGTGATTGTAGCCACCCACCACAGTTGCCGTCAGCCGGGGCAGGTAGGTGCTTCTGGTAATGCCCACAGCCAGAGCCGCATCGCGCGCCGTATCCCACGCCCGACGCGTATCGGGGTTGGCCGACTGGGCAATGTCAATCAGTTCCGCCAGCCCGTAGGCATGCCCGGCCTGTGCGGTAATGGCCGTATCAGGGGGGCGCACCTGAATCTGGCTGTTGGAGGGCAGGGTGAAACCCGGTGGCATCAGCAGCCCATGTCGGGCCGCACGACCGGGCTGGATTTCGCCGCTGGCGGTCTGACCGGGCTGCCATGGGCTGTCCGGACTGGCCGGGGCACTGGCCAGTTCATGCGTGGCGCACCCGCACAGGACAACAATCGCGCAGCCGGCCAGTATGGAAAAAGCATGACGGTTCATCGGGCGCTGTGTTCCAGTTGTTCGATCCGTGCGGCCGTATCAGACGGGGCGTGGCCCAGCAGCATGGTGCCCAGGCATCCGGCCTGCGCCAGCGTGTCGCGCCATGTTATAAGCTGGGTATTGCGCTGGTCCGCATCGTCGCCCGGGGGCACTGGTTCGGCCCACGTATATTCTACCGCCAGCTCCGCAGTTTCCATCGCGCCCTGTACCCGGGCAAACAGGGCTTCGCGATGCTGGAGAACAGGCGCATCCGCCTGCCGGCGCAGAAGGCCGAACAGGGCTGCAAGTTTCTCCGGTATCGCATCACGCGCACTGGCGGGCCAGAAACTGGTGAAGATGGCGTACGTGATGAAATTGCCGATCATGATGCCTACAATACGGTCCCGCGCCGTCGCCATATCACTGGTTGGTCCATAGCCCTTGAGATCGGTCAGGTAGAAGGCAAGACCAATCTGGAAACCGGCATAGGCGATCCGTGCATCACCTGTCTTGATCCATGCTCCGAGCAGGGAAACGACAAAGACAAGAACCAGAAAGCCCGTAATGCCATCCAGGTGCGGCATGACGAAAATGATGCCCAAGATCCCGATCATACCCCCGATCAGCGCCCCGGTGATGCGCAGCGTCAGTTTGGAGATCATTTCGCCCATAGTGGGGAGCGCCACGATGAAACAGGTGATGACGCAGGTATGGATGCCCGGCCAGTCCAGCATCTTGAACAAAAGATAGCTGCTCATGACCGCAGCCGTGCCCTTGACCGCGAAGCGGACATGAGTGGGGCTGGTGAATGCATCAGGGGCAAAGAAACCTGCAGGACCGCCCGTTTTTTCCGGTTGCGCTCCCGCAGGCGTTGTAAATGTCGGCAACAGGGCCGCAAGGTCATGCAGGATGGCGCTGTCCCCGATGGGAGCGGGAAGGGGGATATCGACAGGATAGTCGCCTTCTTCGAACATGGCCGCCATATCGCCCAGTGTTGCGACCAGTTCGGGCGGTGCTGTGGCCTGCGCGCGTGCTGCATCAATCGACAGCGCCAGCATCGCGACACTGGCATTGGCGGCCTGCTGCAGGCAGGCAAGATCATGGGGGGACCAGACCTTTTCCAGTCCCGCCATTTTCACATTGCCCATCATTTCGGCAGACCCGGCGCGTAGCAGACCCGTGGCATGGTCGATCAGCCTGTCATCAGGGTTTCGCAGCAGGCTAATGGACAGGTTGAGACGCGCTGCAATGCCGTCGGTCAGAAGCGTTTTGGGCGAAGGACAGATCAGCAGCCCGAGCACAATCATCACCGCGCCGGGCACGGCGAGGAACAGATCGGTATACAGCACGGCACGGGTCACGATTTCACCCACCGGTACCTGATCAATGGCGATCAGCGCATACACGACGGTCAGGCCGAGCACGTAGGCGACTGGCCTGAGCCTGCTTGCCGAGCCGAGAAAGAAAAAGCCGAACGACAGCAGCGCAATGATGATGACCAGTCCCATCGGGTGGTCCAGCGTCAGACGGACCAGCCCGAACACGAAAGCCAGCAGGAACACGACGAAGATGTTGAGGCCCACTGCCGCCAGCACATTCGTCACCCGGTCTTTCTGCCACAGCGCCATGGTCACCAGAGCAGGCACGGCCAGATCGGGCACCTGCCATATTTCCCCCACCAGCACGGTGGTGGTACACCCCGCCGCCATACGCAGGGCATAACCCAGCCGACCGGGTGCCGGATTACAGACCAGCGCCCACAGGCGCGACAGGGACAAACCATGGGGCATGCCCGTGCGCGCCCCCTGTGCGGTAGGGACGTTAGTGGCAGGCGGCGCCATAACGGATCTCGACGGTAGCGGTGGCGCCCATGCGCAGCAGGGCAGGGCGGATGTCATCGAGCCGGATCCGGACCGGAAAACGCTGGGCGACGTGAACCCAGTCCATCTGCCGTGGCACGAGGGGCAGCGTGCGTGCAAGGCCGGTCGTATCGGCGGACATGACGCCCCACCCAATGCTTTCCACATGGCCCCGCAGGGGGGTGTGGCGGTCGATCATGGAATAGACCGTAACACAGTCACCGGGATGCACGGGGGCAAGGTCGACTTCCCGGATGGTGGCGGTCACGTACCATGCCTCATCCACAATCAACGTAAACAGCACCTGTGACGGGGCCAGCACTTCGCCCGGCTTTACACTAAGGCTGGTCACGTACCCATCCGCAGGCGCGGTGACAACTGTCTGGCGCAGTTCGTAACGGGCATGATCCAGCATCGCCTGGCTTGCGGCCTGTGCGGCCTGTGCGCTTTTCAGATCACCCACGGCCATATCCGCCGCTTCCGACTGCTGTCGCGCCTGTGCCAGCGAGACTTCGGCATCACGCAGGGCAACGCGGGCCTGGTCGTATTCCTGCCATGGAATATAGGACTTACCGGCCAGCGGCTGCAGGCGCTCGGTCGTACGGGCTGCAAGATCGCGGTTGGTCCGGGCGCGGGTCACCTGGTCACGCGCGGCGGCGGCGGTTGCCGTTTTAACGCCAACCAGACGCTTCTGGTTCTCCACCTCCGCGCTGGCAAGGTCCAGATTGGCCTGTGCCTGCTGCACGCCCAGCATGTAAGGCTCGGGATCGAGACGGTACAGCACATCGCCCTTATGAACATGCTGGTTGACCTGAACCGGAAGGTCTGCCAGCCGTCCACCAACCGTTGAGGCGATATGAACCAGTTCGGCATCAATGCTTGCGCTATCGGACCCGGGATAGGCATTTTCCCGGTGAGCCACATAAAAACCCAGCACGACGGCAGCACCGATGCAGCCTGCGGCAATGAGCATGCCAAGCGGCTTCCTGCCTGAAATACGGACGCGCTGCATCATCCGGGTCCGAAGGCCACCAGCCAGACCGCCAGCGCGGCAAGGATACCCAGTGCAACATAGGTAAAAAGCCGGAAGCTGAGGATGGCATCCACCCCGGTCAGCACAAATACCACCCGCAGGCCCAGCGACACCGCAACCCCGGTCAGCCCGCACACCATCCATGCCGGGAAATAGGCGCCCACCACTGGAAAAGAGGGCGCCCCCCGGAATGCACATCCCCCAAGCAACAGGGGAAAAAATGGCAAGGTCGTTAGTGGACGCACTGATATCATGACAGGGGAAAAATCTTCCTCAATCGTGTCGGAAATTCCCTGTTATCATATTTTCTATTAAAAAATAGTCACAAAAATATTTCTATTCCAGATTATTTAAATATAAACAAATTGTTAATTCAGTCCATTGAATGGATTGACCAGCGTCATTTTGTTAAGAACGATTTTCCAAAAACCATCCGCAAAGCAGTGCTGAAACATTCTGTCGCCAACCATACAGCGCACCGTATCGCAACGCGTTATGACTGCAACGCCCAGATATGCTGTCCTGCCAGATACCTTGCGGTAATCATAATTTTTAAATACAATAAATATTTAAATAATCAATAATACCAATTTCAAAATAAAACACATTTTTTAATTATTAAATACGTTTCCAATAACTGATGTAAAAACCATAGCCATCACGCCCCAGAATATCACCCGCAACGCTGGACGCCAGGGTGGCGTACCTCCAGCCAGAGCGCCGACAGTCCCCAGAATTGCAAGACAGATCAGCGAAACAATAGAGACACTCCATGATACCAGCCTGAGCGGTGATACCACGACCGTAAGCACCGGCAGTATGGCACCAAGCGCAAAGGCACATGCGGATGCCAGGGCAGCCTGTATCGGACGCGCCGCCGTTGCCTCGGAAATACCCAGTTCGTCACGGGCATGGGCACCCAGCGCATCATGTTTCATCAAGGCGACGGCGACCCGATGCGCCAGAAGATCATCAAGTCCACGCTGACGATATATGCCAGCCAGTTCGCTGACTTCAGAATCCCAGCTACTACCGAGTTCCCTTTTTTCACGGGTCAGATCCGCCTTTTCCGAATCTGCCTGGGAACTGACAGACACATATTCCCCCGCGGCCATGGACATGGCACCAGCTATCAGACTGGATATGCCAGACAGTAGTATTCCAGCCTGCGATGTATGGGCACTTGCAACGCCAATAATAAGGCTGGAAGTAGACAGTATTCCATCATTTGCCCCAAGAACGGAAGCCCGCAGCCAGCCCAGACGGGCTGTTGCATGTACCTCTCCCGAACCAGATATGCCCTTATCAATTACGCCCATTGGATATATTCCCGGTAATGAACATGCGCTGCAGAACATTGTCGTGCAGGATGAAGTCATGAAAACACGCCGCCAACGCGTGGCCGGTGGCCAAGGCCGATTTCCATCATGGTCAGCCCATACAGGCTGTATTCCACGCTGCGGGCCAAGCGGACATCTGCCGCCCCCACCCGATCCGCCACGTGATGCGGAGGGGCAGGAGCGGCACCATTCCCGCCGTCAGGTGGCTGACCACAAGCTGTGTGATGCAGTGGATTATGGAACAGGCCCCATATATTTGTGCTTATGAACTGCCGCATGATGATTGCCGCACGGCTCCAGTGAAAAAGGACTGTCGGTGCGTCATAGCGTATGCGTGCGGAGAATGTTTCCTGCATCATGCCAGTCCTCATATCAGTTCTACATGACGCGAAACTGAACGCGCGGTCTCAGGCCAAGCCGGAAGCTGGGATCACATCCGGGTCGGGGAAAGTAATGCGGGCACCAAACCCCCTGCCTGATTCCGGCAGTGGGGAACGCAGGCACACGGTCGCATCCATCTGCCGGGCAATATTGCTGGCAATCGTCAGGCCAAGACCGCTACCGCGCGTGCCAGTCCCGCCACGCACGAACGGGCTGGTCAGCCGCGCCAGCATGTCCGCCGCCAGGGCCGGACAATCGTTGATGATGTCAATGCTACCATCTGGCAGGACGGTCACATGCACCGGAATGTCACCCACCCCGTGCAGCAGCGCGTTTTCCAGCAGGTTACGTAGCATGATGCCAGTCGCATCCATGTCACCATGCACGAATATGTGGCTGATCCCGTTTACGGTCAGGATGATTCCACACCCGTCACGCGGGTTCTGGTCCAGATCGTCCGCCAGCACACGCAGCACGGTCAGGAGATCGAAGCGGTTACGGCGGAAGGCAACACCTGACGAGGCACGTGAGAACTGCAGCAGTTTTTCCACCGTCCGTCCCAGTCGGCGCGTCCGGTCGGCAATGATATCCACCCTCCGGCCGGCCTCCGTTTGCGGCGATACCATGCGGCCCAGCATCTGCACCTGCGCCAGCAGGGCGCCAAGCGGGTTGCGCAGTTCATGCGCGGCGCTCGCGGCAAAGGCCCGCTCGGTGGAGAGCGCCGTTTCCAGACGGGCCAGAAGGGTATTGACGGCGTGCTGGATGGAGACGAGTTCCACGGGCAGGTCAAGCGAGGGGATGGGCCGCAGGTTGCCGCTGCCACGCGATTGCATTTCATCATGCAGGCGGTCAAGCGGGCGCAGGGCACGGCGCACGATCACGCGCACCAGCAGCCAGATGACAGGCAGGAAAACCAGTATCGGCACAATGGCGATCGCCGTTGCGCGCCACGTCGCCCCCCGACGGTGCAATGTCGGCTCCCCCACCAGCACACGATAGGCCGTGTCGGTCGGGGCTGCGATATAGACCCGGAAACGGGTGGTATCGACAAACCCGGTATGGATATCGGGCACAAAGGGCTGAACCGGTGCATTCTGTGAACGCAACACCACGTGTCCGGACTGATCGACCACCTGATAGGCAAGTGTGCGCGGTCCCACACCGGGCACCCAGGCAACAGTATCCCGTGATCCATGAGGCTGAGTAGCGATGGTGGCCTGCAGCCGTTCGGAGACCTCCTGCAGGGAATTGTCCAGCCGTTCCGTTATTTCGTAGCGGGTAAAGCCTGCAACGGCGAGGCTGAGAGCCAGCAGGCTGAGCGTCACCACGCTCAGGACACTGCTGACAATGCGGGTGGCAAGGCTCCAGCTCCTCATACTGCTTCACCAGCAGTCAGGCAGTATCCACGGCCACGGACAGTCCTGATCACCGTGTTGCCCACCTTTTTGCGCAGGCGACTGACGAAAACCTCGACAGTGTTGCTGTCCACATCCTGATCCAGCGCATACAGGGCCGTGTCGATCTGCTGGCGGGAATAGATCCGCCCCGGACTGCGCGACAGCAGTTCCATAATGGCCCATTCCCGTGCGGTCAGGTCCAGCACCCGCCCGTTGCGCGATACCGAGCGGTTTTCCCGGTCGATCGTAATCTCGCCAATGCGATAATGGACCGGCCTGCGCGGTGCGGCATAGCGCCGCGCCACGGCAGCGATACGGGCCACGAGTTCGTTCAGGTCGTAAGGCTTGACAATATAATCATCCGCCCCTTCCGACAGGCCGGCAATGCGGTCGCTGATCTGGTCTTCCGCCGTGGTGATGAGGACGGCGATATTAGATGACGTCCGGCGGATGTCCCGCAGCAGGCTGCGCCCGCTGCCATCCGGCAGGCCAAGATCGAGCAGCATGAAATCATAATCCACGATGGCCATGGCCGCGCGCGCGTCCTCCAACGTCATGAACCAGTCCACTGCATGCCCGTCCAGACGCACGCGCTCCTGCACAGCCACCCCAAGGTCATGTTCATCTTCCACGATAAGGATACGCATCAGTCCTGAACCTTCTCTCGCATGACCCGGGCGTAAAGCGATGGCAGCACCAGGAGTGTAAGCAATGTGGACGTAACCAGCCCGCCGATCACCACGCTGGCCAGCGGGCGTTCGACTTCCGCCCCGGCGCTGTCCGACAACGCCATGGGGAAAAAGCCAAGGCTGGCGACAAGGGCCGTAGCCATAACGGGACGAAAACGGGATCCGGCGGCGGCAAAGGCCGCCTGTGCTACCGCCATGCCGCCCGCGCGCAGGGCTGCGATTTCGCTGACCAGCACCACCCCGTTTAGGATCGCCACGCCAAACAGTGCAATAAAGCCGATGCCTGCAGAAATGCTGAATGGCAGGCCGCGCAGTGTCAGCGCCACGATGCCGCCGGTCGCCGCCACCGGCAGGTTGATGAATACCAGAAGCGCCGGCCGAACCGCGCCAAACGCCACCACCAGCAGGGCAAAGATCAGGCCAAGGGCAATGGGCAGGACGATCTCCAGCCGCAGCACCGCTGATTGCAGGTTACGGAACTGGCCATCCCACTGCATGGTATAGCCTGCGGGCAGTTTTACGTCCCGCATCACGCGGGCCTGTGCTTCGGCCACGTAGGACGCAAGATCGCGCCCGCGCACATTGGCCTGCACCACCATGCGCCGACGCACCCGGTCCCGGCTTATACGCGGCGGGCCATCGACTTCATGCACATGCGCCACCTGTGAGAGCATAACACTGCCGTGCCCGTCCATGCGCTGGACCTGCAGCGCACCAATTGCGGCAGCCGAGGTCACGCGCTTCGGGTCAAGGCGCACCTGCGTGCTAATGATGGCATTGTCCACCATCACCGGCCTTGTACCGATATGTCCGCCGACTGCCTCTACCGTATCCAGAATATCCTGCACCGCCACGTTACGGCTGGCAGCCTGCGTACGGTCGATATCGGCCACGATCAGCGGCACGGTGCCATCGCCCGCCGCCGCCACGTCCGCCGCGCCCTTCACGCCGGACATTACGGCCACCACCCGGTCGCCCAGTTCGGCCAGCGTTGTCAGGTCATCTCCGAAGATCGAGACGGCAATCTGGGTGCGCACACCAGAGAGCAGGTCGTCCATGCGCATCTGCACCGGCTGGCTCCATGAATACAGTGCATCGGGCAGTTCGTGCCGCAGGGTGTCGTCCATCGCGGCCACAAGCCCGGCCTGCGTGCGGGCGGTTTTCCATGTGGAGGGTGGGTTGAGAAAGACGAAGCTGTCGGTCTCGTTTACCCCCATCGGATCGGTCGGGATGGCGGATGTGCCGGTATTGCTGATCACCGTCCTGACCTCGGGGAAGCGGCGCAGGATCTGCTCCTGCTTCGTGACCGACGCCAGCACGGTGTCGAGCGCGGCCGAGGGCAGCCGCGTGGTGGTGACCGCAAGTGCCCCTTCATCAAGCTGGGGTATGAATTCACCCCCCAGTCGTGTGGCAAGAACAGCCGATACGACCAGCACCGCGATCGTGCCGCCAAACAGGATGCCCGGATGCGTCTCGCCCCATGTCACCATGCGCGTATAGGGGCGGCGCAGCCATGCTATCAGCCGTGTATCGCCCGCAGGCTGCACCCGCCCCAGCGTCAGGCTGGCCAGCACGGGAATGCAGATGAAACAGTACGCAAGCGAGGCCAGCAGCGCCATGATGACCGTCTGCGCCATGGGGCGGAACATGTGCCCCTCGATCCCCTGCAGGGTCAGGATGGGCAGGTAAACCATGATGATGACCAGTATGGCGAACCCGACCGGACGCATGACCTGCTGTACGGACGAGACCACGAGGGGCATGAACTCCACATCCGGCTCCTCCTCCCGTCGGGAGAGGACATGCTCGATCACCACCAGCGAACCATCGACGATCATGCCGAAGTCGATCGCGCCAAGGCTGAGCAGGTTGGCCGAAATCCCGAACTGTCGCATCCCCGCCATGGCGCAGACAAGGGCCACCGGAATGACCGAGGCAATGACAAGGGCCGCCTGCCAGCTCCCGATTACCACCACCAGCACGCCCACCACCAGCACCGCGCCCATCAACAGGTTGTCGCGCACGGTAGCGATGGTCTGCCCGGTCAGGGTGGCGCGGGTGTAGTAGGGTTCCAGCATTACGCCTGCGGGCAGTGCCTGCCTGATACCTGGCAGGGCACGGTCAATCGCGGCAAGGGTGGCGTTGGAACTGGCCCCACTTTCCATCATCACCACGCCGATCACGATTTCGCCCTGTCCATCGCGCGTGACTGCCCCCAGCCGGGTACGTGCGCCCGTGGTGATGCGCCCGAGGTCGCGCAGGCGTATGACCGAGCCGTCCGCATTCGTCCGCACGGCGATGTTGCCAAAATCCGCCAGACTGCCCACCAGCCCACGCCCGACCACGCTCTGCTGTTCGGCATGATGCGTGATCCAGCCACCACCGGACGCGGCATTATTCTCATCCATCGCGCGATAGACCTCACCGACTGAAAGATTGGCCCCGATCAGCCGTGCCGGATCGAGCGTGACTTCATAGGTTTCCTCGGCCCCGCCATTGACGTTGACATCCACCACGCCGGGAACAAGGCGCATCTGCGGCACCACGGTCCAGTTCATGATGCGGTTGAGTTCCATGAGCGAGCGCCCTGCGCCGCGGATCTGGAACTGCATGATCTCACCCATGCCGGTGGCCAGCGGCCCCATGCTGATGGTAATTCCGGGCACGGATATGTTCGAACGCGCCTGCTGCATGCGCTCGTTTACGCGGATACGGTCAAGGTTGATGTCGGTGTCATCGGCAAACTGCACATACACCACCGACACCCCGCCACGGGAGACGGAGCGCAGGTCGGTCATGCCGGGAATGCCGGTCATGCTGGCCTCGACGGGAAAGGTGATGAGTTTCTCCACTTCCTCCGTCGCAAGGCCGGGCGCGACGACCGAGACAAGCACCTGGCGGGGCGAGATATCGGGCACCGCCTCCACCGGCAGGCCCAGCACCGTCATGATGCCAGCCGCCAGCAGCACGAAAAGTCCGCCCAGAACCAGCATACGCGCACGTAGCAGGGCTTCAAGATACCTGCGCGCCATCACTCGGCATCCATCCCGGCAAGGCCGATGACCGAACGCAGGGCGAAACTGCCGTGCCCTACGACCGGCTCGCCCCCTTTCAGGCCGGAGCGGATGACTGCCCGTGTTCCGTCATCCAGCGCCACATCGACCACGACGGGCCGGTAATCGGTTTCGCTCACCCGCACGAACACGATGCTATGCCCGTCAATCTGCTGGCAGGCTTCGGACGGCACGACAATGCCCGCAACGCTGTCGCGCTGTGCCAGTGTTGCATCCAGCACCATGCCGGGCATCAGTGCGCCGGCAGGGTTGGGCACAGTGCTTATGACCCGGACCAGCCCGGTCAGCGGACTGGCCATGCCATCCACCGTATTGATACGCGACGTGAACGGGCCATCTGCCGCCTGCGTCACCTGCAGCCCGCCCGGCGCAATCCGCGCCGCCTGATCGGGCGGGATATCGGAGACAAGCCATATGCCGGACAGGTCCGCCACGGTCGCCACGTCCATGGTCGGGTCCATGTCGCCCGCCACCGACGTATTGATTGCCTGCACCATGCCATCAACAGGGGAAATCAGGGTCGAGGTCTCGTCTTCCGTGCCCTGGCTGTCCTGTTCCGATGATGAATTGAACTCTTCCGCGAAACGGTGGCCCAGCGTGTCCACGTCCGCCTGTCGCGCGCGCATTGTGGCATCAGCCTGCGCCAGTGCATCCTGCCTGCGGCGCAGTTCGGCCATCGACAGACTTTCGCCCGCCAGTGCCTTTGCCCGTTGCACGGCGCCCGCCGCATCGCTCCGGGCCGCGATGGCAGCGGTGAGTGCCGCACGCATCTGGACCGCCTGCAGGCGCGCGACATGCAGGGAATGGTCCTGATAACGCAGCAGCGACTGTCCTCGCCGCACGGGTGTTCCCGGCTGCACCAGCACCACCAGCACCTTGCCGCTGCCAGCGGGGTGGATATGCACGACCCGGGTCGTATCAGGCATGACCCGGCTTATGACCGGCAGCATGGGCGCAACCCTGCCGGGTACTGCCGTGGCGATGGTAATACCCTCGTTTACTACGGCAGCCCCATCCAGTTTCACGACAGGAGGCAATGCCCCGTCCGTGGCATGGGCTGGCGGGCAGGACAGGCCCAGGATGAACAGGGCAGGGGTGAGCCGCTTCACGGTACGATCCCGGTTGCGATCAGCATGCGGATGCTGGCGACATGCCATTCCACCTCGGCCCGGGCGCTGGCCAGCCGGGTATTGGCTGCCGTTTGCCGGGCGGCAAGTGCCGTATCCAGGCTGGCTTCGCCCAACCGCCAGGCCCGTTCCTGCGCCTTGGCCCGCTTCTCCATGTTTTCGGCTGCGGTGCGGGTGGCCTGCCGCGCGGTGGTGGCTGCAATCAGACGTTCACGTACCCGCATCATTTCCAGATGCACCATGCGCCGCGCCTGCGTTTCCTGACTGGTAGCCGAAGCCAGCCGGTTGCGTGCTTCGGCCATGATGGGCGTGTTGCGGACCTCGCTGGGCAGGGGAATGCTGAAATTCAGCCCCACGCGGTCATCCCATGGGCTGCCGTACTGCTTTTCATGGATCGCATCCACGCCGATTTCCGGGTTGGGCATGAAAGAACGGTGCGCCAGCTTCATGTTAGCCTCAGCAGCTTCAACATTGCGATGCGCGACCTGTATGCGGGGATCATTGTCCTCCATGTCACAGGGCGCGATAAAACGGGCATGGGTGACGTCGCCTGCCCCATAACGCGCAAGATCCGGCACAACCGGACGGCCGAGGAGCACCTCCAGTGCAGCGGCTGCATTGTCGGCCTCCTCCTGCGCCAGGGCCAGTTCATTACGCGCGTTCTCCACTGCCGCCTGCGCCATCTGACCATCGGCCGAGGCCAGTTCGCCATCATGAACCGCCTGTGTTGCGCTGGTGGCCATACGTGCTGTCACATCATACAGGGTATGGGCCACATCCACCCGCGTACGGGCGATCAGGGCGGCGGCACCCGCATCAAGCACCCGGATGGACAGCGCCATGTGTTCGACATTGAGTTGTTCATCAAGCGATGCGGCTTCCGCACTTGCAACCTGTTGCGTGGCACTACCCTGTCCCGGCAGCCATAGCGGCACGGACACCCCACCCTGATACGTTGTATAGCCTTCGTTACTGCCAAGCATGTGGTCATCCATGTATTCACCCGACAGGGTCGGGCCACCGGCAAACCATGACCCTGCCGCACTCGCGCGGGCACGGGCGGAATGGTGGCCGACCTGCAGTTCGGTGCGGACCGGATCGATCGCCCACGCCATGCTGACGGCTTCATGGAAGGACGGGCCGGACCGGGGCACCTGAGCCCGGGCCAGCACCCCCCATGTCAGGGCACCGGTCATGACTACCGACAGGAGGGCGCGCATGACGCGCTTCATGCTTCAGGCCCTCATGGAATGACGGGACCACCATGGCTGATCCGTGCGGCCAGGTCACTCCACAGTCGCGCCATCATGAGGTTGATGGAGGACGAAACCGAAAAGGGAGACTGGGACCGCGCCAGGGGGGAGAGGGACATGCGCTCCCCTATGACAAAATGCCCCTGCGAGAACAGCCTGGCGGAAATCGATCCCTGCTGCCCCTGTCCCATGGGCCTCATAACGGAAATACGCAGATGAGGTGCTGGCTCAGCGATAAGGCTGAATGCGTGCAGTTCAGCCTCATCAGACGGGCACGCCACACCCTGCAGTACGACATCGCGCAGTACGGAATGGGGATATCCGCCATACATACCGTCCACATGCAGGCGGATGCCCTGCTGGACTGTCATGCATATGCCTTCCGTCCCGCTATCTGCCCGGGTAGGCGACATTATCAGAAAGAAAATACAGGCTGTATACAGGCTGCCGTACAATATCCTTCGCATAATACGCGTCTGTTTCCTGTAAAACGTATAATTCCTGCCATCACGACGATGACTTCCTACCGATAACAGAGAAACCTGACGTGAACCTGAACATGTCATCTACGAAATAAATTTATATTATGAAAATGATTATCGTTCTGATATTTTTGCAGGATTTACGGATGGAAATTCATCAATAAAATATAATATTAGATAATTTTTAGGTGTTTTATAAATAATTGTAAATTGCGTACAAATATTAATAATAAACATTACCTGGAGAACGGACGGACTGACAGGACACATACCTATTTCTTCAAATCACATAAAATTCCCCACGAGAATATTCGCCACGTAGAAGTATTTCCGATCCATTACGGCGCGCTTTCTGATCATGTTCAGCAGCCATTCTATAAAATAGGTCGGCGCAAGATACCGGAGACCGCGAGATCCCATGCTCCTCCACATGAATGGTATCCGGCACAACGTTGTGTCTGATGTTTTCAGCGCGGGAGAATACCGCCAGATTTTTTGATGCTGTAACGAATAATCCGCAATCGCCCCACAACCCCAACCCGCCCATAACACAAGCCACAATGATGTCGGGCCAGCCTGTAGCCTCTACAAGGTCAAGACAGAATGCCGCAGGACCATATAACCGACACGAAGGGGGAAACCATCCGCTATTATGAACGTGCCGGTCATTGCCCTCTCCGCCTCGCCGGAAACTTCCGCGTCTACACCTAGGGACATTTAAAGTGTCTGGGCTTTATCCGTCGTGCAAGAAAGTTAGGCTTTCCGCTAAATCAGATGCGGGTATTACTGGATCTGCAGCACAGACGGGCTGATCCTGTAAGAGCCTTTTTGGAAATTCACGGATGAGCGGTTCGGCGTAACATGAGGCTTCCCATGGCCAGCGTTTCCGAATGGCATTCAGGATCATCTGTCTTCCTGCACTATCTGAAATATCGGTCGGTGTCAGCCTGACCAGAAGCAGTCGGTCATCCGTATCGACCGCTATGTGCCTCTTGCGGCCAACGATCTTTCTGCCGGCGTCATAACCACGTTCTGGTGCCTTGATGCTCTGTCTGTCGATAACGCCCCCAGATGGAGTGGCCTCGCGTCCTGCGGCTTCACGATCGAGCATCAGCCTGAGGAACCATCAATAGACAACCGGCAGTATTTCCCAGCCGCCCCCTGAGCGGACAGGATAGCGCAGCGCGTTGATGGACTCGCGAAAAGCGGTTGCCCGCTTCCGGCCACGTCGGCGCGCAGGTGGCATCAGTGGGGCTATGCGCTTCCATTCCTCATCGGTCAGATCAGATGAATATCGTTTCGTTTTGCGCGTATTGCTGGCCATACGGCCTCGTTGTGCTGGCGTCTACAACCTGCGTTTGAATCACGCTCAAACCCTCTTGAAAACCTATTACATCAAATTTCCAAAAGGGTTCTGAGAATCCGGCTTTCAAGATGAAGACGTTCATTCTCGTAAGTTCGGTACTCCAGATGCTCTGATGCCGACTCAGTCGGAGGAGAATCCATTATTCACTTACCCAGAGTGGATCCACCAACATCACACTCCGCAGCCATGCACGTGCGTGACAGCCCAAGGCTTAATGCAATACTTATGGCCTCGCGCTTGAAAACTTCCGTGCGCTTCATCTCGCCGGTCTCTGGATACGAGCATTAAAATGTTTGGATGACCGGCTCAAATCCGTTTCAAGTCCACTTCGTATCTCCAGCATATAGTGCCATGCGCGCGAAGATATGGTCAGATGTCCATGAAGACTGTCATTCTGGCCAGACCTGTTCTTATTGAAAATCATTTATATAAACAATCAGATGTCTGCGTAATGCATTCGGCGCAACGGGTTGACCAACACAAAGTCGTCAGAAGGCCGCATTTAACGCGTGACTGCGCGCCAGAGCAATCTTGTCTTTGCAAAAAAGAAAAACATGCCTTAGAAGCTTTAATCTAAACTATTATGATATAACATCGATTTATGATAATCTGCATCATACGGTATGGAACAGACAATGCCTGTGCACTCATCGCTCGCAGCAAACTCCGCCAAGCATAAGGAGAACACGCAAAAATCAGTCGACAAGATGGCACTGAGAGTCTGGATCCGGATGTTTGCCTGCACCCAGCTGGTTGAAAAGCGCGTACGCAAGCTTTTGCGGAAAAAGTACAATACTACCCTGCCGCGCTTTGATGTTCTTGCCCAGCTTGATTCCAGCAACGGAACGCTCTCGATGGGCGACCTGTCCCAGCGCCTGATGGTCACCACGGGCAACGTGACCGGGCTGATCGACCTTATGGAACAGGAAGGGCTGGTTGAACGTCACCCTCATCCCACCGACCGGCGCAGCACGCTGGTGCAGATGACCGCGCTGGGTGAACAGCTCTGTTCAACCGCCATGCCTGCCCATCAGGAATGGATACAGGAAATGCTGAAAGGCATGACCGAGGATGAACTGTCCCAGCTTCACCAGTTGCTGGGCAAAACCAAGGCAGTCATTGCGGCAAGGGAAGAGCAATGGGAACAGAAACGGACAAGAGCAGAATGATGACGGAACAGATCGCGCAGGCACATAACGAGACACCGGCCGATGAAACGCCGGCAGAACTGGTACTACGGGTCATGACCATGCCAGCCGACCTGAACGGGGCGGGCAGCATATTCGGTGGCTGGATCATGGCGCGCCTTGACCAGGCGGCTGGCCTTGCCGGCGGCAGCGCCAGTTCGGGAAACGTGACGACGGTCGCGGTCAAGGAACTGCTGTTCCTCCACCCCGTGTATCCGCATCAGGATGTAAAGGTCTATGCCCGGCTGCTCAGGACGGGGCGTACGTCCATGCATTTCCATCTGGAAATGTGGGCGGCGGATCTGGGCAAAGCGGAATCTATCCAGTGCGCCACGGCTACATTCGTGGTGGTGGCTGTCGATGCGAAGGGAAAGCCTAGGTTCTGTTGACAAAAGGTCTTTTCAGACTGGCTTGGACGTGATTCAACGTTGGTCTTTGCGGAGACCTGTGGATGCGTGGCGACCTGACGGACGAGGAATGGGCGATCATTGGCGGCCTACTGCCGCCTGAACGTGGCCGCTGGTCACGACCGGCACAGGATAACCGTCTGTTTCTCAATGGAATGCTTTATGTCCTGCGTGTCGGTTGCCCATGGCGGGACATGCATGAACGCTACGGAAAATGGAACTCGGTCTATGTGCGGTTCCGTCGGTGGGCAGAGCAAGGTGTCTGGGACGCTCTGCTGGAAACGCTGGTCGAACTTGGTCTGACCGATGACTGGCAGCACATGATCGACAGCACGGCCGTTCGGGCTCACAGCCAGGCGGCTGGCGCAAAAGGGGGACACACAAGGAAGGTTTTGGTCGAAGCCGCGGCGGCTTTACGAGCGAGATCCACACCCGTGCTGACGGTCAGGGACGCCCTCTTGGCTTCGACCTGACGGGGGGTAAAGTTTCTGATTATTCCGGCGCTGATGCCCTGATGGACCTGCCGGTCGTGACACCGCGCCGACTTCTGGCCGACAAGGGGTATGATAGTGACAGGATACGGGAGAACCTGCTTTTTCGAGGCATTCTTCCTGCTATCCCACCGCGTTTAAATCGCACAGAGGATATTCCCTGCGACTTCCGTCGTTATCGGGATCGAAACCGTATCGAGCGGATGTTTAACAAACTGAAGCAGTTCCGACGTATCGCCACACGATATGACAAGACAAGAAAATCATTTCTCGCCTTTCTTAACCTCGCAGCCGTAAAATTGTGGCTACCGTCTTTTGTCAACAGAACCTAGGGCCTGTTACGGCGTGTCGTCAGTTAAGCAGGATGATGATTGAGGCGAACTGCACGGCTGCGAGGAAGGTCGATTTCAGTTTATCGTAGCGGGTTGCGATAGCGCGAAACTGCTTGAGTTTATTGAAGAACCTCTCAACAAGGTTCCGTTCGCGGTAGAGAGAAAAATCGGTTTTCCGTCGTGTCGTTCTGTTGTGTTTTGGCGGGATGACCGGGGTAATCCCGCGCTGTATCAGCCGATCGATCAACCTGTCCGCGTCATACGCCCTGTCAGCAAGGAAAGCATCCGGGTCGATGTTTTCCAGAAGCGGTTCCGCCTGGGTGATATCGGCATCCTGTCCCGGTGTGATGCCGAGTTCCACCGGATTGCCCAGAGCGTCGCAGATGGCATGGATCTTTGTAGTCAACCCGCCTCGTGATCGTCCGATGGCCTGATCCGTGCCCCTTTTTTGAGAGCTCCGGCACTATGCTGATGCGCCCGGACAATTGTGCTGTCGATCATCATGTATTCGTTGTCGTGATCAGCGGCCAGATAACGAAATATCCGTTCGATGACGCCGCTTTCACACCAGCGGCGCAGACGCCGGTGCACGTTTTTCCAGTCCCCGAAACGGGCAGGAAGGTCGCGCCATGGAATACCCGCGCGATAGCGATACAGCACCGCCTCCACGAACAGACGGTTGTCCACCGCAGTGCCGCCGACATAGCCTTCTCGACCGGGAAGAAGATCCTTTATCCGCTCCCACTGGTCATCGCGTAAACTATAGCGCCGCATCTGTCTGTCTCCCTCAAAAAACGGGAAAACAGTCAGCACACGCAGACACAAAGTACAACCCTCACGTGCCACACTCAGGGCTTAACTGACGACACGCCCTAGGTAAATTTCAAAATAATACAGACACTTTATATTTATGCATGCCCATTCCTGAACAGTACGGTTTCTACTCTATTCCAAGTCTATCCAGATTTTTGATAATATGGCGTAGGGTTTTTACAAACGCCTGTAGCTGTTCCTGGTTCAGGCCCTCCATGGCCCGGATGGTCTGACGGGCGACAACAGGCGTCAGCCTGTCAAGCAGCTTACGACCTTCCGGGGTCAAGGTGACAATGGTCACGCGGTTGTCATCAGGGGACAGGAAGGTCGTCACAAGCTGCATCTGCGCCATGCGCTCGATCAGTCGCCCGACCGTATTGCGCTTGATCAACGCATGCTGCGCCAGGCCGGAAATACTGATATTTTCCTGCGCGCGCAGGACAGTCAGTATGCGATAGATACTTTTATTGACGCCGTTTTTTACAAGAACGGCTTCCACATCTTCGTGATACTGAAAATCCGCATGCGCGATCAGATAGAAAGGGGATCCGAACAGGTCGAAGTCATGCGCGGCGGGATCTAGTATGACGTTCTTGTTCACGGGCAGCTCTGTATCGGGTTTATGAAAACAGGCTGAACATAGTCGTTAATGCGGCGCACGTCACGTTCAACCTGTCATGCGGCGAAATGCCGGATCGACGCTTTTAGCTGGCCAGCGTGTTGAAGAAATGCCGCATGCGTTCCAGCGCCATGGTCAGGCGGTCCGCGCTTTCCGCACCGAAGCACACGCGCAGGTGACCTTCACCCGCAGCGCCATAGAAACTGCCAGCTTCCACCACTACGCCTTCGCGTTCCAGCAGGGCATCGGCAATATCCTGCGCCCGGCGTCCGGTGCCTGAAATGTCAGGGAATGCATAGATCGCGCCCTGCGGCAGCGGGCAGGTGACGCCGGGACACTGGTTCAGCGCATGGACCACCTGGTCACGGCGCCTGCGGTCTTCCGCCAGCATGCCGTGCAGCGGGCCTTTATCACCCGTCACGGCGGCAAGGGCGCCATACTGGATAAAGGTGTTCACATGCGTCACCTCGTTGGACGTGACCGTCAGCAGCCCCGCCATCAGGTCCTTCGGGCCGCATGCATAGCCCAGTCGCCATCCGTCCATGGCATAGGCCTTGGTGAAGGCAAAGAGGGTAATCGTGCGCTCCGCCATGCCGGGCAGTGAGGCAATGCTGGTATGACTGGCATCATCAAACAGGATCTGCTCGTACACTTCATCGGAAATGACCAGCAGGTCATGGCGGATGGCCAGATCGGCCAATGCCGACAGTTCGTCGCGGCTGTAGACACGGCCGGTCGGATTGCACGGATTAACCAGAATGATCGCCTTGGTACGCGGTGTAATGTGCGGCGCGATCATGTCGGGATTTATGCTGTAGTCATTCGCCCGGTCCAGCGGTGCGCGCACCACCACGCCACCTGCCAGTTCGATCTTGCCGATATGCTGCGGATAGAAGGGTTCCAGCAGGATGACTTCATCCCCCGGATTGATGGTGGCGAACAGGGCGGCAAAGGAAGCCTGCGTCAGGCCGTTGGTAACCAGCACCTGATCGGGGGTAACATCAATTGCGTTCTCCCGCTGCAGCTTGCTCGCCAACGCCGTGCGCAGTTCGGCATTGCCCCGCAGATCGCTGTAGTGAACGTGCCCGGCGCGCAGGGCGTCCACCACCGCTTCCTTGATATGGGCAGGAGTGTCATGAACCGGCTGCCCCAGTTCAAGATGGATCAGATCGCGCGTGCCTGCCATTGCCATCGCCCTGGAAAACATTCCGTAATTCTTGGGCGATGATTCGGTAATACGTTTTGCCAGTCGGCTCATGATCAGGTTCCGTCAGAAAGTTCGGAATGCGCGGCACGCTCATCACGTGCCGCGCTACCAGTTTTGTGAAAATCCGCGCGTCTATGCCGCGGGTCGTTTTATCATCTGCGTGACGCGCGCACGCAGGCGCGCGGCGGTCATGATCAGGCGTGGCACATGGCGCAGCAGCATAAACCCCGGCACTACCCGGGGGCGGCTGGTCGGCAGGCGCGGCAGATCCCGCCCGGCAGAGAGAATCCAGTTGGCCGCATCACCACCCGCCAGCGTGTTGATGGCCAGGCCGCGTCCGTTGCACGCCTGAATGGCCAGTAGCCCTTCATCCAGGATCGGCATGCGCGGCACGCAGTCACTGCGCAGCCATGCGGTGCCCGTCCAGGCGAATTCCAGCGGCAACCGTTCCCAGCCGGGAATGGCCTTTTCCAGCCGGTCGTTAATGCTGCCTTCAATCCGTGCCCAATCAAAATGCTCGGGCGCGGGTGCTGCCGTAATCAGGTGGCCTTCGGTGTCAAAACGGATGGAAAAGACATCGGTGGCAAGATCCGTCAGGGCGTGGCGCTGGGGCAGGATGACTTTCCGCAGGGCAGGGGAGACGGGCGCGGTGGCCACCTCCAGCACCGGCAGGGGAAGCACCGCATGACGCAGCGCGCGGTGGAGGAACTGGTTGCCGCCATTTGCCGCCAGAATGACGTTGCGCGCCACGAATTCCCCACCGGGAAAACTTACCAGCCAGCGCGCAGCCCCATTACCCGTATCCCGCGTGACGGAGGTTACGCGGCAATTGTTGAAGACCCGGCCACCTTCTTCCACAATGCGCCGGCCCAGTTCATCGGCATAGGCCGCAGGGTTCACGCCGCCACCACTGCGGTCGAGGACGGCTCCGGCATATCCCTGACATCCGGTCAGTTGTGCTGTCTGTTTCGCATCCAGCAGGGACATGTCCTGCCGCCATGCCTGCCAGTCCGCCACTGTCTGGCGTTCACGCTGACCATTACCGAAAAACGGCGCGAGAAACCCGTTGGGCATGGCGCCGCAGGCAAGATTCTGTTCCCGGATCAGGGCAAATGTTTCGCGCGGGGAGGCAGCGACCGCTTCCAGAAGGCGGCTGCCTTCCGCCTTGCCCAGACGTTTCATGATGGAAGCGGGCGTATTGCGCACAAGCTGGCCGGTAATGATACCGGCACTGGCGCGCGTAGCCAGCCCCAGGGCAGTTCCCGCATTGAGAACAGCCACGTCATGCCCGTTGCGGGCCAGATGGAACGCAGTGGACAGACCGGCAATGCCGCCACCGATCACAACGGTTTCAGCCTGCTGGCGGCCACGTCCGTGCGGAATATCCAGTGTGGCGCTGCCCTGCCACAGCGGCCGCTCTGCTGAGGGGGCCATCAGTTCCGGCTCGTGGCTTCAAAGGTCAGTCTGCAACTGCCATTCCTGCGGATGGCACCGCATCCTTCCCGAAGGGCTGCCAGATCTTCCGGCACCACGCGGGCGCAGACGGAACCCATGATCCAGCCCATAGGCATGAGCATTCGCCCGCCCGGACCGTAAAAAATGCCAATATCAAAAAAATCGGCGTCCGGCGCGCCCTTCCATGTACCCTTTGGTGCGAATACTGTGGCGATTTCGCCCATATCGGGAAAACTGGTGGCATTTTCCGGCGGCAGGTCGATTACAGTGCCCTGTGGCAGGCTGTCACCCACGACGGGGCATGAGATTTCCGGCCCCGTCCACATGGCATGGATTGCGCCATGGTCACCGCCCTGCTGCGCGATGCGCCACAGCATTTCGGCGTGACGGGGCGCTTCCTTGTCCAGTAACTGGAACCGTGCGGTCAGTGCTGATTTTTCTTCTTTAACAGTAATGAAACGGGTCATGTCAGGGCATATCCATTAACCAGGGTCAGCATAATATTATAACCAAAATCACATGATGTCGATCGTTTTATGTAGCATCCGGCCGGAAAAGCTGGCAGGATCATGAATGGATGCGGCGTGCGCAAAACAGACGGGGACAGGTACGTGTCCCGTCTCGCCGTTCGCGAGCTTCAGCCGATTTCTGTCGGGGCCGGGAATACAAATCGGCATCAGACAGGTCATGAAATTATTTTTTGGACGCAACGTTTCCCGCCGGAAGTAACGGGCATGCGCCCCGGAGGGGGATAAAAATTCATTTCGACATCGAACAGTAAATGGTTGAAGCCGAAATATCTTATGTGCTAACTATTTTTCATATCTGAACGAGGAGCGGGACATCATGGCAGAGCGGTCGTTTGCGCTTGAAGTGCAGGATCTGCGCATTGGTGCCGGAGAAACCTTCCGGGGCGAAGGAATACTCGCCATAACCAAGGCCCTGTTGCAGTCGGGCGTGGGTTATGTGGCAGGCTATCAGGGCGCGCCTATTTCCCACCTGATGGATGTGCTGTCGGACGCGCAGGACCTGCTGGCGGAACTGGACGTACATTTTGAATCAAGTGCCAGCGAGGCAACGGCCGCTGCCACACTGGCCGCTTCCGTCATGTATCCCATCCGTGGTGCGGTGACATGGAAATCCACCGCAGGTACCAATGTGGCATCCGATGCGCTTTCCAACCTGTCTTCGGGCGGGGTGAAGGGGGGCGCGCTCATCATCATCGGTGAGGATTATGGTGAGGGCTCCTCGATCATGCAGGAGCGTTCCTATGCATTCGCCATGAAATCCCAGATGTGGCTTCTCGATCCCCGCCCTTCGCTGCCCTGTATCGTCGATATGGTGGAGAAGGGGTTCGAACTGTCCGAAGCCTCCAGCACGCCGGTCATGCTCCAGGTCCGGATCAGAAGCTGCCACCTGCACGGCACATTCGTAGCCAGGGATAACAGGCGGCCCATAATGACGCTGGATGAAGCGACACGCAGCCCCCGGCGTGATCTTTCGCGCATCGTGCTCCCGCCCGCGGCCTATGTTCAGGAAGCCGAAAAGCTGGAACAGCGCTGGCCAGCCGCCGTGCAGTATATCAGGGAGCACAGGCTTAACGAATTTTTTGACCAGCCGGATGCAGATGTCGGGCTGATCCTGCTGGGTGGCCTGTACAACAATACACTGCGTGCCCTGATGCGGCTGGGTCTGGCTGATCTGTATGGCAAGACGGACATCCCGCTTTACGTCATGAACGTTGCCTATCCGGTCATTGATGACGAGGTCGTGGAATTCTGTCGCGGCAAGAAAAGCGTTCTGGTCATCGAGGAAGGCCAGCCCGACTATATCGAACAGGCCATCGGCCGGATCCTGCACCGCGCCCGGATTGACTGCACCCTGCACGGCAAGGACATGCTGCCCATGGGGGGCGAATATACCGTGGGCGTGCTGACCGACGGGCTGCGCAACCTGTTCGTGGCGGATGCGCCCGATCTGCTTGACGGCACGGCACGGGCCACCAACCAGCCTCCCATCACATGTACTCCGCAGATCGCGGCGCTGAAAGACAGCGTTCCCGCCCGTCCCGCCGGATTTTGCACCGGCTGCCCGGAGCGGCCGATCTTTGCCGCCATGAAACTGGTGGAAAAGGAACTGGGGCCACATCACATCGCGTCGGATATCGGCTGCCATCTTTTTTCCATCCTGCCGCCCTTCAACCTTGGCGCGACGACCATGGGCTACGGACTGGCGCCGGCTTCCGCCTCGGCCTTCAGCGGGGACAGCCGTCGCAAGGAGCGCGAGCGCAAACGCACGATTGCCGTAATGGGCGACGGCGGCTTCTGGCATAACGGGCTGACCAGCGGTATCGGGAACGCGGTTTTCAATAAAAACGATGATGTCACCATCATTGTCGATAATTATTATTCCGCCGCCACGGGCGGACAGGACATCCCGTCCTCGCGCTCGACCCCCGCCAGTCGGTCCACCCACCATCCGATCTCCAGGGCGATCAAGGGGGTGGGCGTGAAATGGGTGCGGGAAATCGATCACACCTATGATGTCGGCCGGATGCGCGAGGTGCTGAACGAAGCCCTGACCACGCGCGAAAGCGGGCCGAAGGTGATCGTGGCATCTTCGGAATGCATGCTCAATCGCCAGCGGCGCGAAAAGCCCCTGAAGCGCAAGGCGCTGAAGGACGGCAAGCGGGTGGTCACCCAGCGTTTTGGCGTGGATGAGGACGTCTGCACCGGCGATCATGAATGTATCCGGCTGTCCGGCTGCCCCTCCCTGTCGGTCAAGCCATCGGGGGACCCGCTGAAAGAGGACCCGGTCGCCAGCATTGACCAGAGCTGTGTCGCCTGCGGCAACTGTGGCGAGGTGGCGGATGCCGCCGTTCTGTGCCCCTCCTTCTATCGTGCGGATGCAGTGGTCAATGCAGCGCGGTCGGAGCGGTGGAAACACCGCATCCGTTCAGCACTCATTGCGTCCGTCCAGCGGTGGCGCGAAGCGCGCCGTCCGGTATTCAGCTGACGTCCGGCCATCGCCCCATCTGGTAGCTGTACAGGATCAACATTTTTCATGACCGTTCTTTTACGAGAAAACTCCGCGGCCGTTGCGACAAAACCGATTTCAATAGCCGTCTGCGCCATGGGCGGTCAGGGCGGCGGCGTTCTGGTCAGCTGGATTGTCTCCCTTGCGGAACAATGCGGCTGGATCGCCCAGTCGACATCGGTTCCCGGCGTGGCCCAGCGCACCGGGGCAACCATTTATTACATCGAGATCGCACCGGCCGACCCGGCAGGACGGATGCCCGTTCTGGCCCTGCTGCCCACGCCGGGGGAAGTGGACATCGTTCTGGGTGCCGAACTGATGGAAGGCGGCCGGGCCATGCTGCGTGGCCTGGTCACACCGGAACGCACGACCCTGCTCGTTTCCACCCACCGCAGCTACGCGGTGGAAGAACGCATCAATCCTGGCGACGGGCGCATAGATCCCGCGCCGGTGTATGACGCCGCGGCCTTTGCCGCAAAAAAAGTCATCGCCTTTGACATGGAGCAGGTGGCGAAAGAGGCGCGCAGCGTCATTTCCGCCGTCATGCTGGGGGCACTGGCGGCCAGTAATGCCCTTCCATTTCCACGCAAAGCGTTCGAGGATGCAATCCGCAATGGCGGGATCGGGGTCAAGCCAAGCTTGGCCGCCTTTGACCGTGGCTTTGCGCGCACCACCGGCGATATGCCCGAACCCGCCCACCCCGTTGCGGTGGAGCAGGCGGTGGCCCCGTTCAGCCCGTCGGGCGTGGCGGCTTTCGATGCGCTGCTGCACGCCGCGGCCGGGCTGCCTTCCGGTGCCGCCACCATGCTTGATGCCGGACTGCGGCGCGTGGCGGATTTTCAGGATGTTGCGTATGCAGACGCCTATCTGGCGCTTGTGCGTGAGTTTGCGCTGAAGGAACGCGCGCAGGGCATGCCTGAGCTGACGATCGAAGCCGCGCGCCATATTGCCAACGCCATGGCCTATGACGACGTGATCCGGGTGGCAGATCTCAAGACCCGCCGGACCCGCTTTTCCCGCATTGCGGCGGAAATGGGTGTAGCCGCCGGTCAGCCGCTTTCCATTACCGAATTCATGCATCCGCGCGTTGAGGAAGTGCTGGGCCTGCTGCCATCCGGCCTTGCCCTGATGCTGGAAAAAACCGGGTTGGGCAGACTGCTCATGGGGCGGTTCCTTCGCAGGGGCTGGCGGGTGCGGACCGACCGACTGCGCTGGTTCGTGCTGTTGTCCATTACTGCCGAACTCTATCGCCTGCGCCCTGTTTCGCTGCGCCACAAACGCGAAATGCGCCATCGGGACGAATGGCTCGACCTGACCCGCGCCGCGCTGGAACAGGATTACGATTTCGGTGTCGAGGTGCTGCGCTGCAGGCGTCTGGTCAAGGGTTACAGCGACACCCACGCCCGCGGCCTGTCCAAATTCGATCGGGTCATGACGGCGGTTGGCGTCATGGTCGACAGGCCGCTGCTGCAGGGCAGGGCGGCGGTATGGACCCGGCTGCTGCGAGAAGCCGCCCTGAAAGACCCGGAAGGCACGGCGCTGGAGGCCGCACTGGCCCGCTTCCAGCGCGGCGCCATGGCATAGGAGAGCACGATCATGTCACTTTTGCCCGAGCTGGCTGCCGGTCTTGCAAGCGGCAGCATAGAGGTGGTGGATCTTACCCACACACTGAGCGAGGATTTCCCCACGCTGATCCTGCCCGAACCCTTTGGTCAGACACTGCCATTTTCCAGCGAAGTCATTTCCCGCTACGATGAAAACGGCATTGCGTGGTACTGGCGCAACTTTACCGTCGGGGAACATACCGGCACGCATTTTGATGCCCCGGCCCACTGGATCAGTGGCCGGAACCTGCCGGACAACACCGTCGATACCATGCCCGCCCGCGACTTCGTGGCACCGGTCAATGTCATAGACTGTGCTGCCGCCGCCGCGGAAAATCCCGATTTCCTGCTGACATGTGAACATATCCGCCAGTGGGAGGAAGCACACGGCACGATCGAACCCGGTACCTGGGTTTTCATGCGCACGGACTGGGGCAGGAGAAGCCCGGAGGATTATACCAACCGCAAGGAGGACGGCGCGCATACGCCAGGGCCATCTGCCGAATGCATCCGTTTCCTGATTGAGGAGCGGGACATTTTTGGATTTGGAACGGAAACGATCGGCACCGACTGTGGCCAGGCCCATCTGCTTGACCCGAAATACCCCGCCCATACCCTGCTGCATGGCGCGGGCAAATATGGGTTGCAATGTCTGACCGGGCTGGACCGGCTTCCTGCGCGTGGTGCGATTGTCATGGCGGCGCCACTGAAACTGCGTGACGGATCAGGCAGCCCGCTGCGGGTCTTCGCCCTTGTAACGAGATAATATATTAAAATATCAACTGCAATTCCGAAGTATTATATAAATAATTTATTTAATATATAATACTTTGGACCTGCCAAAAAAAGGAATGTCTGGATGGACATCGTTTCAATCGGTGGCGGGCCTGCCGGTCTGTACGCTGCAATCCTGCTCAAGCGCGATCTTCCGCAGGCACGGGTCAGGGTTTTCGAACGGAATGCCCCGGCCGACACGTTCGGTTTTGGCGTGGTATTCAGTGACCAGACCCTTGATATCTTCGCGCAGGCTGATCTGCCGTCCTACGAAATGATCCGCCGTGAGTTCTCGTACTGGGATGATCTGGACATAGCGGTCAGGGGGCGGACATTCCGGGTACCAGGCAATGGCTTCTGCGGCTGTTCGCGCCGCACGCTGCTGCAACTGCTGTACCGGCGGGCGGAAGAACTGGGCGTGGAACTGGCCTTCCGCACCGAAGCATCGCCCGAGGAATTCCCCGAAGCGGATCTTGTCCTGGCGGCCGATGGCATCAACAGCGCAATCCGCGAAAAGAACGTCGCCCATTTCCAGCCCGCCATCGACCTGCGGTCCAACCGTTTTGTCTGGCTGGGCAGCACGCGCGCGCTGGACGCCTTCACCTTCTTTTTCCGCGAACATGAGGGCGGCGTATTCGTGGCGCACTGCTACCAGTACGAACGCGAACGCAGCACCTGGGTCATTGAGGTGGACGAGGAAACCTTTGCCCGGTGCGGGCTGGGGGACATGACCGAGGCCGAATATGTCGCGTATCTGGAGGGCGTCTTTGCCGAGGAACTGGACGGCCACGGGCTGATCGCCAACCGGTCCATATGGCGCCGGTTCCCCGCCATCCAGTGCAAAAACTGGTCAA
Organism: Komagataeibacter saccharivorans; assembly: GCF_003207825.1. Lineage (GTDB taxonomy): Bacteria > Pseudomonadota > Alphaproteobacteria > Acetobacterales > Acetobacteraceae > Komagataeibacter > Komagataeibacter saccharivorans. The sequence continues at coordinate 80,250 of NZ_NKTY01000009.1, forward strand.
AGGACAATATCGTCCTGATGGGTGACGCCAAGTCAACGGCCCATTACTCGATCGGTTCGGGCACGAAACTTGCCATGGAGGATGCCATTGCCCTGCACGCCGCCGTCATGGCGACCGACACTATTGGCGATGCGCTGGCAAAATATGATTCCGACCGGCGTGATGAAGTCGAACGCCTCCAGCATGCGGCGGAAGTCTCGCTGACATGGTTTGAGCACCTGAACCGCTACTGGCCCATGAGCGAGATCCGCTTCGCCTTCTCCCTCATGACGCGTTCAAAAGCCATTACATGGGATAACCTTGCCCTGCGTGCCCCGGATTTCGTGGCGCAGGTGCAGAAGGATTTCGAGACGGACTGCACGGCATCCGGCCATGCCACCAGGCCAGGGGTCGTGCCCGCGTTCCAGCCGTTCCGGCTGCGTGATATGGACATTCCCAACCGCCTGGTGGTGTCGCCGATGTCCACCTACCGCGCCCGTGACGGCGTGCCGGGGGAATGGCATCTGGTGCATTACGGGCAGTTCGCCGCCAGCGGAGCCGGTCTGGTCTATACGGAAATGACCGATGTCTGCGCCGATGGCCGGATCACCCCGGGCTGCACCGGTCTTTATACCGATGCGCAGGAAGCCGCCTGGCGCCGGATTGTCGATTTTGTCCATGCCGAAGGTGACAGCCGGATCTGCCTGCAGTTGGGACATGCGGGCCGCAAGGGCGCGACCCGTGTCATGTGGGAGGGCATGGACCAGCCACTGGCCGAAGGGGGCTGGGACCTGATTTCCGCGTCACCTCTGCCCTATCATCCGCACAGTGCGATGCCCCGCGCCATGACGCGTGATGACATGGACGCGATTACGGCGGACTACGTTGCCGCGACCCGACGGGCCGTGAACTGTGGCTTTGATATGATCGAGGTGCATTGTGCCCACGGATACCTCCTGGCCAGTTTCCTTTCGCCCCTGACCAACATCCGGGACGACGAATATGGCGGCAGCATAGAAAACCGCATGCGCTATCCGCTGGAGGTGGTACGGGCCGTACGGGCGGCCTGGCCTGCCGAACGTCCCATGGCGGTCCGTATTTCAGCAACCGACTGGCAGGAAGGCGGCATCACGATGGACGATGTCGTGACGGCAGCGCGGCTGTTCGCACAGGCAGGTTGTGACCTGATTGATGTTTCCACCGGCCAGACAACGCCTGATGCCCGACCCGTATTCGGCCGAATGTTCCAGGTGCCCTTTGCCGAGCAGATCCGGGCGGAAACCCGGTTGCCCGTCATGTGCGTGGGCAATATTTCCACCGTTGACCAGGCCAATACCATCCTTGCCGCCGGTCGTGCGGATCTGGTTGCGCTGGGTCGTCCCATGCTGGTTGATACCGCTCTCATCCTGCGCGCGGCGGCCCGTTATGGTGCGCCCATGCCGCGCCTGTGCCCCGGCAACCTGCCCGGTCTGCATGCGCTGGAACGTAACGAAGGCCGCAATTTTGCCGAGGAGCAGGCGTTACGCATCCGGGCGCGGCCCCGTCGCCATGCAGTGACCTGATAGGGCCAGCCACTCCCGCAAGCAGCAGCCTGCGGGGGGAGGCCCATAAAGCGGTTGCGGATATACTTCATATCAATGTATCTTAAATATAAGATAATAATACGGTCTTCCCGACCGACAGGGGAATAGAATCCTGATGCGTGCAAGGCATGTACTGGTTACAGGCGGTTCAAGGGGCATAGGCCGCGAAATTGCCCGTAAAATGATGCAGGGCGGCGATATCGTGACCGTTCTTGGCCGCTCGGAAGCGCAGCTTGCAGCGGTGGTCGGCGCGGGTGATGCACATCATTACGTCGTGTCAGACATTACGTGCGAAAAGGAACTGGATGACGCCTTTCACCGGGCTGTTGCACAGGCGGGGGCAATCAATGTCCTTGTCAACAACGCCGGTGGATCGTCCAGCGCCCGTTTTGCCGATATAGCGATGGACGCGTTCGTGCAGGCATTCCGGCTGAACGTGCTAGGCGCGGCGCGACTGTGTCAGCTTGTACTGCCATCCATGGTGGAAAGACGGGACGGACGCATCGTCAATGTCGCCTCCACGGCGGCACTGCGCGGGTATACCTATGTTTCCCCTTATGTCACCGCCAAGCATGCCCTGCTGGGTCTGACCCGTTCGCTGGCGCTTGAATACGCGCGTTACGGCATAACCGTGAATGCCGTCTGTCCGGGCTTTACGGAAAGTGACCTGGTGCGCGACAGCGTGGAGCGCATCGTCAGGAAAAGTGGTCGCCCGGCGGAGGACATCCGCACCGAATTTGCCCGTTTCAATCCCCGTGGCTGCCTGAACAGCGTGGAAGAAGTGGCCGTGGCGGCTGCCTTCCTGTGCGGGCGCGAAGCAGGTGCCATCAACGGCATTGCACTGCCCGTAGCCGGGGGAGAGGTGGGGTAGGCCCGTTCCCGACCAGTCCTGCCTGTTCTGGCCAGGATTTTTTCTATTTCATGCAGGTGGAAACAAACATGGATTCATGTCTTACAAAAAAAACGGATCACAAGATCCTGCTGCCGGACGGCTGGCCCGCGCCACGGGGGTATTCCCATGCCATTGCCGCGTCCGGGCGACTGCTGGTACTGGGTGGCCAGATCGGAATAACCCCGCAGGGCGACATGCGCGACGGGTTCGTGGCGCAGTGCGAACAGGCGCTGCAGAACATCTGCTGCCTGCTGGAAACGGCAGGAGCCATGCCGGAACATCTGGTGCGGATGACCTGGTTCGTTACGGACATAGCCGTCTACAATGCCAGCCTGCGCCCGTTGGGGGCTGTGTACCGGCAGACGATGGGACGGCATTACCCGGTCATGAGTCTGGTGCAGGTTGGTCGCCTGGTTGAGCCCGGGGCCGTTGTGGAAATCGAGGCGACTGCCGTCATTCCGTAACAGGAAACAGGTCATGGCAATCGGCACGTCCATGCTGTTCGTTACGAAATCGTAATTATAATGAATGTTTCAGGTTCTTCGGGCATGAATGGGATCAGGAAAGGCAGAGGGTAAGATGTGGAAACCATCGGACCGAATTCAGTGGCAGTCCCATGCACCGGCAGCTTCCGCCGCCGCGGCGGATTCCCCGTTGTTCCGACCTGTTACGGTCAACAGGTTCGCCCTGAAAACCAGAAGCTGGTACCCCGCCGTCGTAAGCTGGCGGGCAAGTGAGGACGGCCATGTCACCCCATCCACCCTTGCATGGTACAGACGCATCGCCATGGGTCGGCCCGGCGCGATCGTGGTGGAAGCGGCAGGGATCAGGGATATTCCCAGCGGCCCGCTTCTTCGCCTGTCGCATGACAGATACGTGGCCGGCATGGCGGAACTGGTTGCGACCATTCGGCAGGCCAGCGGAGGCGAGACAAAGGTTTTCGTCCAGCTTATCGATTTCCTGAACATACGCCGCAGGCCGGAGCCTGATCGTTTCCTGACGCGTTTTCTGGTCATAACCGACCGCCACCGGGCATTACTTGGCGAGACGGACGACACGATCATCCGCGACCGCCTGAGAAACATGAGCCGGGCCGAACTTGAGACCATTCTTGACCTACGTGAACGCGAAGCCCTGGATTACGGGGCGCGGGAGCGGATAACGGATGTGCATCTACCGTGGATAAAGGACCTGCCCGATGTTCTGCCCGACCTGTTTGCCAACGCAGCCCTGCGGGCACGCAATGCCGGTTTTGACGGGGTGGAACTGCATTATGCCCATGCCTATACCATGGCCTCGTTCCTGTCCGCACTGAATACGCGTGGGGACGGGTGGGGCCAGACGCGCGAAGGGCGCGTAAGGCTGGCGGAAGTCGTGCTGGACAGTGTGCGTGACAGGGTCGGTCCGGACTATCCGGTCGGCTGCCGTCTGCTGGCCGAAGAATGCATTGCGGGTGGCAGCACGGTAGAAGATGCTGCATGGTTTTCAGGGCGGCTGGCGGCGCGCGGACTTGATTTTCTCTCACTCTCCCGTGGGGGGAAGTTTGAAGATGCGCTCCAGCCACGGGTAGGTGAGGCGGCTTATCCCTATACCGGCCCAAGCGGATATGAATGCATTCCACACGCGATCTCAGATTCCTTCGGGCCGTTTGGCCGTAATGCAAAAGCATCGCGCTTCATCCGCGCGCAACTCCGTAGCGCCGGTTTTGACACGCCCGTCATCTGTGCCGGCGGCGTTCATACCGTGGAGATGGCGGAAACGATGCTGGCAGACGGCACATCCGATGTGGTTGCAAGCGCGCGGCAGTTCATGGCGGACCCGGACTGGTTGCTCAAGGCGCGGGCCGGACGTGCCGACAGCATGCGCGTCTGTAAATACACCAATTACTGTGAAGGACTGGACCAGAAGCACAAGGCCGTGACCTGCCGGTTATGGGACCGCGCCGCCCTGAACAGCCCGGACACGCGGCTTTGCGCCGATGGGAAGCGGCGACTTGAGGCACCCGTATGACCCGATAAGCAGCACTGCTGCCTGTCATCCCGTCTTGTTTCTGACGGGTTTTCTTTCCGGATATAACTGCCCTCATACCTGGAGTATTCAGTGTGGAACGTGGACTGTTGCGGCACTTCAAGGTCATTTTGCCAATACTGGCGTCATCTATTGGCAATGCGCTGCAATTTTATGATTTCTTTCTGTACGGGCTGGCGTCCGCGCTGGTCTTTGGTCCATCCTTTTTCCCCCTGAGCAACCCCATACTCAGCACCAGCGGTGCCTTTGTGGGCTATGCAGTGGGCTTTGTATCACGGCCACTGGGTGGAATCGTGTTCGGTTCGGTCGGAGACCGGTATGGCCGCAAGACCACGCTGACATGGACGCTGTCACTGATGGGTGGGGCGACATTCCTGATCGGTCTGCTACCAACCTACCAGCAGGCGGGCATCATCGCCCCCATCGCCCTGATTACGCTACGTCTGATCCAGGGATTTGCAGCCGGAGGGGAATGGAGTGGCGGGATCCTTATGGCGACTGAAAACGCCCCCCCGAAGCAGCAGGGATTTTATGGCGCGTGGAGCCAGGCAGGGGTCGGAGTGGGGTTCATACTTTCGTCGGGGCTGTTTTTCCTTTTCCGCGCCATCAGCGGTGACCAGTTCCTGACCTGGGGATGGCGCCTGCCATTTCTGGTCAGTATCGTGGTTGTCGTGCTTGGTGTCGTGATCCGGCTGAAGGTGGGCGACACGGCCGAATTTGCCCGGGTTGCAGAAAAAAACGGCGTCCAGACCCCCATGACGGAAGTGATCCGCAGTTACAAGACGTCGGTCCTGGCTGCCTCCACCCTGATCCTGTCCGAGATGATCTATGTTCTCATGACCACAACCGTCTCGCTCTCTTATGGCGCGTGGCTGCATGTGAATGAAAGTATCCTGATTGCGTCGGTTTTTGTTTCCATGACTGCTGATACGGTCATGATGGTCGTATTCGGGCGGCTGGCCGACCTGCTGGGCGCACCGGTTGTTTACGGGCTTGGCATCCTGTGTTCCGCCATTTCCATATACCCGTTTTTCATGTCGGTCGGTACTGGCAACCCCTATGTCATCATGGCGGCCTTTGTCATTACAAACGGCATTTTCCATGCCGGCATGATTGGTACCCAGCCCGGCCTGCTGACGGCGCTGTTTCCGGTTCAGGTACGCTCCTCCGGTCTGGCACTGGGGCAGTCCATCGCGTCGGTTATCGTGGGGTTCATTCCCCTGATCTCTACGACCATCCTGTACAGGACCGGGTCCTTCAACGGCGTGATTGTCATATTTTATGCCGTGTCCATCATCTCGTTCTGCGGGCTGGTCCTGACATGCCGAAAAATGTCCACCTTTTCCGTAGGAACGGTGAAACAGACTTCCTGCTGACGAAGCTGCGCGTCTTTTGTGACCCCGGTGAGTATTTCCTTTTCCCTCTTCTGTCCAGATAGGAAAAACATGAGTAATAACATGCACGATTACGGCACGCGCCTTATTCATCACAACGGGTCATATGACAACGCAAGGACCCTGCATGTTGTGGATTCCCATACCTGTGGCCAGACAACACGCGTGATTATGGACAGCGGCGAAAACCTTGTCGGCCTTTCCCCCACCGCGGCCCGGGATCACTTCAGAACTCAGGCCGACTGGGTTCGGCGGATGGCGGTACTGGAACCGCGTGGACACCGGTCAATGTTTGCCGCCGCGCTGATTGCGCCCAGCGCTGCCGGTGAACCTTTCGGGATCGTATTCATGGATGCAAACGGCTATCCGGATATGTGCGGACACGCCACGATCGGTGTTGTGACAACACTGTGCGAACTGGCGCTGATCCCGTCGATTGACCTGGGCACGGACGGGCATTTTCAACTTCCACTCCTGACGCCCGTAGGCACTCTGGCGATAGAAGTGGAAATAAAGGACGGCCGATGCCAGGCCGTTTCCTTCCAGATTCCCCAAGCATATTATATTGGCTCTGTTGAGGTCGATACTGGCCATGGTAAAAAAACAACCGTGGAAATAGCCTATGGCGGCCAGTATTATGGATTTGTTGAATCAGACAGTGTCGGTCTGTCAGTTCAGCCTGACCTGATAGATGAATTGATTGAAAAAGCTAAATTCATCCGTCAGGAACTAGGCCGGACATCCACCTTATCCGATCCCCTGACCGGCGTCGTGCCATCGGTGGGCAATATCGTCTGGATCGATGAACCGCGGGCGGAAGGGGCCGATGGGCTGAATGTTCCGGTTTCCGGTGCCCACTCCTTTGACCGTTCGCCCTGTGGAACAGCCACATGTGCCAGGATGGCGGTCAGGGTGGCAAAGGGTCTGTTAAAGGTAGGCGATGATTTCGTTAACGAAAGCATCATGGGAACACATTATCGGGGCAGGATTGTAAAGGAAGAACGGAAAAACGACAGCACCTATCTTGTGCCGCGCGTAACCGGTTCCGCCTGGATCACCGCGCTGTCCCAACTGGTGGTCTCGAAATATGATCCGCTGGGCAATGGTTTTCTTATCGGCGGCGGCAAGGCTGTAGTGTAACGCGTCACGACGGCACCTCCAGCCCCGTGGCTTTATCCGGCCATGGGGATCTGGATATTATTTCAGAACAACGCGTTTATATAAATAACAGACAATCCTGCGTGCCACCTTTTTTTTTTCATGAAGGTGGCATTTTCTATAGTTTCCCAAAAGAAATCTTCCCCGGAAACGTACGTTTCGTTTTTGTAATGTTTTCGGGCTGGATTTTAGACCTGACACGCTGTCCAATCGGATGGACCAGAACAAAACCAAATTGATATTACATATCGGTGCAGTAATATTTTGCCAAAATCCAGATGGACTTGATCCCGCCAGCTATTCTGGCATTTTTGCAACATGACCTGACGCAAATTTTCGATACCGTAACTTTTACCGTTGGTAAATCGATCTAATATACTGAAATAAAATACTTTTATTTTTATCGTACAGAAATGACCAACCGCATTTTTAGTGAGAAACGTTTTTAGTTCGTATTGACTTAGACATAAGCTTCTCATACGATGTGTCCATATTCACGTGAAGAAAGACTTACTTTCTCTACCCCACGTCACTCCCGGTCGGTACGGCGCGGACCACGCCTTTTACACGCAACCGGGTAATCCCTTTTTCGAAGTCACGGCATCTGCGTGCTTCTCATAACAGTAATCAGGATGGAGAATTGGATGCGTAACAGGAAGCTGCCGTTTCTTCTGTTCCTTTTGACAGGAATATCCACCGTCCCCATGCCGGGGTACGCTGCGGCAACGGCTGAAACACAGACCAAAGACAAGAAAACCACCCGTAATTCGGGTGAGGCGGAACAGCTTATCGTAACGGGCACCCGTACCACCAACCGCAAGCTTTACCAGAGCATGAGCCCGGTTGATGTGACCACCAAGCAGCAGATCCTGCGCACGGGCCAGACGAACCTGCGTGATGCGCTGATCGTGACATCGCCGTCGGTCACGACGCCTGCATTCGGCACCGGGGCAGGCGGTCTGACCGATGCCATATCGCTGCGCGGCCTGAACCCGGACGAGACGCTCATCCTGATCAACGGGAAAAGACGCCACCCGACGGCCAATATCTATGCGTCTCCCGGTTCACAGCAGGGATCGACCCCAACCGATCTTGATATGATTCCGATGTCCATGATCGATCATATCGAAATCCTGCGTGATGGCGCGGCCGCCCAGTACGGGTCCGACGCTGTTGCCGGTGTGGTCAACATCATCCTGAAATCACAGGATCATGGCATTTCCGCCCAGAGCCTCGTTGGCAATTACGGGAACAATCAGGGCTTTACCGCGGGCGGCATGTTCAATGAGGGCTTCAGGATCGGCCATGGCGGTTCCCTGCAGCTCAGCTTCGATTACCGTCACCAGGACCCAACCCATCATGACGGCACGGATACACGCTATAACGCCAAGGTCGACCGGCTGTTCGGTATCCCGGCCAGTGACCGCGAGGCGTTGGGCGTCAACTTCAATCTGCCGCTTACGGAACACGTAACCTTTTACGGCAACGCAACCTATGCCCACAGGGATGCCAAGGCCTGGGCATTTTACCGCACCATGCCAAGCGGCTACTCTGGAATCTATCCCAACGGTTACAGCCCGATCCAGACATCAGACGAAAACGACATGGGTGTGACTGCGGGATTCAAGGGGGACAACTTCTTTGGTTTCTCGTGGGATGTCAGCAGCACGTATGGATCTGACTGGTTCCATAGTGGTCTGGATCAGTCGATCAACCTGGATCTGTTGCAGGCCACGGGCACGTCCCCCAACAGTTTCTCGATCGGCAATTACCGTAATGCGCAGTGGGTCAATAACGTCGATTTGCGCCGTTCGATCGCGGCGCCGTTCTTCGCGGCTCCGGTGGCGGTGGCGCTCGGGTTTGAAAACCGTAACGAGCAGTACGAGATGGGCGCAGGTGACGCCGCGTCGCTTTACGGCAATGGTTCACAGGCGTTGCCTGGCCTGCCCGACGTCGCATCCGGCGTGCATGGGCGCCATATCTACGCAGGCTATGCGGATGTAAACTTCAAGCCGCTCAATGGTTGGGAAGTCGATCTGGCAGGCCGTCTGGAACATTATTCCGACGTGGGCAACGCAATCAGCGGCAAGGTCTCCACCCGTTATGAGATCAATAAGTGGGTTGCGATCCGTGGCACGATCAGCAACGGCTTCCGTGCCCCGACACTGGCGGAAGAAAACTTCACCAACCTGAATGTCAGCCCCGAAGCCGCCAGTGGCGTGCTGGCCGTCAATTCGGCGGCAGCACGGTCACTGGGTGCCAAGGCGCTCAAGCCAGAACGCTCTACCAACCTTAGCGGCGGTATTGTCATCAATCCGCTGAAAAAACTGCATATTGCTGCCGATGTCTACCAGATCAATATCCGTGATCGTATTGTGGAAGGGGGGTACGCCTCGGGCGCGGAAGCGCTGAACGCCATCGATCTGTCCGGTATTCCAGTGCCGACCAGCCTCGATCCCTCGGCCGTTTCGGTCAACTACTTCACCAATGGGGCAAGCACACGTACGCAGGGGCTGGACATCACCGCGACCTATCTGACCGATTTCAAGAAGTATGGGCGTGTTGACTGGTCACTTGGCCTGAACCTGAACAGAACACGTGTATCGCACATGTCCTATAACAGTAACGGTACCCCCGTACTGAATGCCCAGCAGGTTGCGTTCCTGACAACGACAACGCCGCGCAGCAAGATCATCATGTCCGGGCACTGGTCACTGGGTCGATTTGACGCAACGCTGCGTGAAACACGCTGGGGTTCCGTGACCGACGAAATGCAATATACAACGGGTCCGAATGCATGGTCGGTCAATACGTTCTTCCCGTTTGAAGCAAAACCACGGTGGGTGACCGATCTGGAATTCGGTTACGCGGCAACGCGCAACCTGCATCTGGCCATTGGTGGGAACAACATCTTCAATACCCACCCGACCGAAGTACCGGCGCAGGGACGTGCCTATGGCGTGACCAAGTATGATTATTATGCGTCGCAACTGGCCTTCAACGGTGGATTCTATTACTTCCGCGCAGATATGAAGTTCTAAAAACCTCATATCCATCAGCAATACAGTCCGCGTCCTGCGAAAGATCCTGCCGCCATGGGGTCACAACCCGCGCAGGACCGGACTTCTGTCCCCCTGCAGTAGCAGACCCTTCGGGACGGTATCATGCGCCTGGTCGGGAAAACGGTCAGGCGCAGGTATGTATAATATTAGAAAGGGACAGGTACATGGTCATGCCAACCCGGATTCTTGCAGCCCTCACCTCGCGCTGGCCAGACAGGCCAGTCCATGGACTGGCCCGGATCCTGAAAAAACGCAGCACAATACTTCTATATGGCAGTGCCTGCTGTCTGGCCCTGTCGGTCTGCAATCCCTTCCACCCCGCGCAGGCTGCCGACCAGGAGGATGCGGACGTCAGGGCAACCCGTATCGCGTCCAGCCTGCTGAAGCAGATGACCCTTCAGGAAAAGCTGAACCTTATCCGGGGAACGGAAGAACCTGCGGCGCACAATGATGGGGAGGCAGGCTACCTGCCGGGCGTAAAACGGCTGAATGTGCCACCGCTGCGCATGGCGGACGGACCGCCGGGACTGCTGCTGAGCAAACCATCGGTCGCTGAAGTCGCGACCATGGGGGTTGCGGCCACATTCGACCCGAAGCTTGCATTTGATAATGGCGTCCTGATTGCGGATGAAGCCAATCGACTGAATATTGACGTTGTCCTGCAGCCTTTCATCAATATAGATCGGGATATCACCTATTCCCGGGCCTATAATACTTTTGGCGAGGACCCGACCCTGACATCCGTGATCGGTGCTGCTGAAATACGCGGCATCCAGTCACGCAACGTCATGGCCGATGCCAAGCATTTCATCGGCTACGATACTGACGGCCAACATGTCTTTATTGATGAACAGCCGCTGCACGAAATCTATCTGGCCCCGTTCGAAGCCGCCATCAACGCCCATGTTGCATCGATCATGTGTGCGTATAATATGATCAATGGACCTTACGCCTGCGCAAACAGGGCGCTTATGGACCATGTGCTGCGTGATGAGCTGGGCTTCAAAGGGTTTGTCGTATCGGACTGGGGCGCGGTGCATGATAATCTGGGCCTGACGGCGGGTCTGGACATGGAAATGCCGGGGCACCTCAATCCGACCAATCCCTTTGCGGGCATCATTCCCGCTTATTATGACAATACGCCGCCGCCCCACCATGTTCCGCCACCCGACTTTGATGCCATGCATCGTATCTTTGAAGGGACCATTCCCGAAGAACCGCAGCCCGAGCCGGTAAAGTGGGATGTCCTGTTTCCCGTCAATCACCAGTTCAGAAACCTGTATGACGCCCTGCACGACGGGGCGGTGACGCAGGCTGAAATCGACCGCGCGGCGGGGCGTGTCCTGTTTGAAATGGCCCTGTTCGGTCGGTTGCCGGGCACGACGGGTCAGGGGACAGGCACGCGCCTTACGCCCGGGCAGGTTGACGACATCAATGAACGCACCAGTGCTGCATCTGCCGTCCTGCTCAGGAATGTCCATCATGTGCTACCGCTCACCCCTGATGACCTGACGGACCTGGCGGTTATCGGGCCGGGGGGCTCACAGGTTATTGCGGTTGGCAAACCCAATGAACGTTCACTGGGTGAACCTGATCATCAGGTCAGCCCCGTTACCGCGCTGCGCCAGATCGGGGGTGGGAAGGCCCATATCCAGACCGCCGTTGCGGATGACATGGATGGCCACGTCATCGCCGCGGACCATGTTATCAGCCCCGTGCCACAGGACATGGGGCGCAAGGCAGGGCAGGCGCCACTTTCTGCCCTGACCGCAGCTACGGGCGCCACCGTGCCCGCAGGCAGCACGATGGACTGGAGCGGTGATCTCCAGATTGATGAAGAAGGGGAATACTGGCTGTGCCTGCATGTGCTGGGTGCGCGGGCCGACATTATCGTGGATGGCACGCGCATCGGCGGCACCCATGCCCTGAAGGGCGGTCTGCACGGGGATATTGTCGAACCCAATCAGGATAACCTGCTACCGGGCACGGACGGACTGGACAACGTGCGTGTGCCGGTCAAACTGGCTACCGGCAGACATAAGGTTGTGATCCATGCCGTACCCGATGATTCCGGTACCCCCGAAAGACTAAGGCTGGCATGGGCAACGCCAGCAACACGCCGGGCGGACCGGGATCATGCGGTTGATGTCGCCCGGCATGCACGCAAGGTCATCCTTTTCCTGTGGAGCCGGGGCCAGCCGCCCTTCCAGCTTCCGGGTGAGCAGAATGAACTGGCGGAGGCCGTTCTGGCCGCCAATCCCCATACGGTCATCATGCTCAATACAAGCCAGCCCGTGGCGCTGCCCTGGCTTGATAAGGCACCGGCCGTGATGGAAATGTGGTGGTCAGGCGACCGGGGTGGCGTTGCCGCAGCCAGGGTTCTGACGGGACAGGTCAATCCTGCTGGCCGTCTGCCCGTTACATGGGGCAGGCAACTGAGCGATTATCCCGCAACCGACCCGATGCACAAGGAGCGCTCCGGCGCGGGACAGGACGAAAAGACCGTGTTCTCGGAAGGGGTGAATATTGGCTATCGTGCCTTCCTTAAATCCGGTCGCAGGCCCCTGTTCCCGTTCGGGCATGGCCTGTCCTACAGCCGTTTTGCCTATTCGCGGCTACATATTGATGCCAATAATGCAGGTGGCCTGGACGTCCGGTTCAGGATCAGGAACAGCGGCGGGGCCGGGGGGGATGAAGTTCCTCAGGTCTATATCGACGCCCCCGGGACGCCTGTACCCGGTGCCGATCTTGCCGTAAGAAGCCTTGTCGCTTTCGACAGGGTGCATCTTGATGCCGGGGAAAGCCGGGACATTACGCTGCATATAGCTCCCCGTGCCCTGCAGTACTGGTCCACACATGACCATGCATGGCGCAAGGTGCCGGGGACACGCCCGATCCTGGTCGGTGCTTCGTCAGGCGACATCCGGCTGAAGGGCAGGATCTGACCTGACCGCAACCCCGCGTTCCATCGGAACGTGGGGGCCGATAATGGCCACGGCACAGAATATGGACAGAACCAGCAGGAGAGGGCTGACGCAGGGACCGACGGAACAGGCAGTCTGGTTTGCCATTCAAGAGCACGGCAACCAGCCGCCTGCGGATCCGTTCAATGGAGACGGGCAGGACACGGTCCTGAAACGGCGCGCCATTGCGCAGGACGCCAGACTTGCGCCCCAGTACTCCAATATAATGCCATGGATCATAAACCGTCCGCTCCCGCCCGAACGGGCGGACATGGACACCAATCGTCCGGTCATCCTGCCGGATCTCGATGCGAGCGGCATAAGCCCTGAATTCCACCGGGCGACCAACCGCACTGCTGAAGAGGGAATACCGACTGTTGTCAAAGCGGACCAGGCAGGTTTTCGTGACAGAGGCCGTGCGGGCATGGAACCCGTCAAAAGAACCGGTGCCGCGCACCCGGCCAGGAACATATCCAAGACCGTTTTCTCCGGGACATCCGGATGCATCTGAATTCCTCTTAGGCTCAGGACTCATAGCCAGAAGATGACGGTTGCAGCGAGGCAAATGGCTGAGAAGAAGACGGTCGGGCATCTGTCATAGCGTGTTGCGACCCGCCGCCAGTCCTTGAGGCGGCCGAACATGATTTCGATGCGGTTGCGTCTTTTGTATTTTCGCTTGTCGTATTTGACTGGTTTTCCGCGGGATCTTCTTCCCGGAATGCAGGGCCTGATCCCTTTTTCCTCCAAGGCATCCCGGAACCAGTCAGCATCATAACCCCGATCCGCCAGCAACCACTGTGCCATGGGAAGGCTGTCCAGCAGAGCAGAGGCTCCGGTGTAATCACTGATCTGTCCGGCTGTCATAAAGAAGCTCAGCGGTCGTCCGTTCTGATCGGTGACCGCATGCAGCCTGGTGTTCATGCTCCCCTTTAGTGCGTCCGATCAAGCGACATGGATCCCCTTTTTTAACCGCAGGCTTGAAGCCGTGCGGTGTGCCTTGAGATAGGGCGTATCACGCCAGCGCATACCATTGCGGTTCACAAAAATGATGCCGCTCAGCACGCGGCGGTCATCAACGCGAGGTTTACCATGGCTCTTGGGAAAGAACGGCCGCAGACGCTCCATCTGTTCATCCGTCAGCCAAAACAATTCGCTCATCTTCAATCTCCTTGCAAAGCCTGAATCAAAATTCCCTACACAAATCAATAGGTCATGAGCCTAAAATCCACGCCGAGGCCATTCATATCTGGGCGACATCAGCCCCCTCGCTTTCGAAGCAAGGGGGGCGTAATCACTTCCTGACCGGCACAAAACCGTCGCAAGTCCAGACTGGCGCATGGCATCCCGGTTATCCTGACGGAACAGGCTGCTGAACAAAATGCCTGACGGTGGGGTAAACACAGATCCATATTCCAACAAGCGCCTTGTTCTATCTCAAGGTAGAAGTTCGGATCGTGGCATCCAGCCATGTAATGATCCTGGTAATGACCTCTGCCTCAATGCCGAAATAACCGTGTGGCGTAAGCGAACCACAGTTTTTTCCAGACCGGGTTTTACCGCCTGCCACCATTAACACGGTGACTTCATGACTGCCTGTCATGGCCGAGCCAATTCGTTTTGCGTCTTGTGACGGGGCGACGTTGCATCGGTCATCGCGATTGGCAACAACAAGAACCGGCGGCTGTACCTTCTCTGGATGGGCACTGAAAACGGTTTCCCCGCTACTTCCCATAACGGACACCGATTCAGTCAGCACAACACCGGCAATATCCCCCGGAGCGGCATGGACCGCGCCATTGACGGCGGCAATCGCACCCTGACTTGTACCGAGCAGAAAAACAGGGCCTGAATCCTGCCAGTGTACGAAAACGATGATATCCTCGACAAGATGGGCATAGTACGCGGAACTACGCTGCCCCCGAAGATTGCGGTGGCCAACCGTGTCCGGAATGAGCACCGCATAGCCGTGCCTATTCCATGCCTCGCGGGTTCGCACGACGAAGTTGTCGGCATGCCGGATGCGCCCGTCCTGCCCGAGACCGATGTCACCTGTTCCGCCAGGAAACATGATGATCGTTGCCCGTGACCGCTCCGAAGAACTGAAGATGGCCCGGACAGACCCGCCCGCCCGGAGAGGTATGGTCATAACACGTTCATCGATGTCCGGATCTACGATATTGGCAGTGGTCCTTGGGGCAGGACGGTCGCTGGCATCAGCCACTACTGACAGGAGTGCGCAGCATATAGCGAGCACGACCATTGTGCAGTGCCTGTATTCCGACATGGTCCTGCCGAGATCGGTTCTGATCATCTCATCCTGTTCTCGGACTAATAACTTCTCATTGCCTTAATTTCAGGTCTGGTCTTCCAGCCACCTTGTATAGAATCTTCAGCCTCCCGCAGAAATACATTCCCGGTCGAGATGGGTAAGCCCCCCCTGCGCCGAATATCCAGTCTTGCCGGTATCGTTATTGCGCTGATTGTATGGCACATGGTCAAATGGAATTCCATTGAATGTATGGAATTTTCATACCATGTCTGCATACCCTTATCTGGTCCACTGGAAAGAAGAGATCAGCCGCAGTCCGAATGCGATATACATGACACTGGCTGATGCCCTGGCACTTTCCATCCGCAAGGGAGATCTGCGCGAAGGGGACAGGCTGCCGCCACAGCGAACAATCGCGGAGCATCTTGGCACCAATCTGACGACCGTGACCCGGGCGTTTACCGAGGCGCGGCGGCGTGGCCTGATTGACGCGACGGTCGGCCGGGGCACCTTTGTCCGTGTTGGTGCAGGGGAAAGCCACTGGCGTCATACCGGTCCCGCCGTGGTTGACCTGACCATGAACCTGCCGCCCATCCCGCAGGACCCGCCCCTTCAACGCGTTATCCAGAGCGATATTACGGCTATCCTGAAGCAGCAGGATCTGAACAGCCTGATGTCCTATCGGGTAACGGGCGGCACACAGGAAGAACGCCAGCTGGGCGCGAAATGGATCGCGCCCGTCATCGGGCAGCGGCGAACGGACGAAATCCTTGTCTCACCGGGCGCTCAGAGTGCGCTTGCGGCGATCGTCAGCACGCACACCCAGCCCGGCGATGTCATTGTCACCGATCGTATTGCTTATCCAGGCATCCGGACCATCGCAGCGCAGTTCGATCTCATTCTGGTCGGTGTGGACAGTGACATGGAAGGCATGATGCCGGACCAGCTTGATCGGGTCTGCGCCGAGCATCATCCCCGGATGCTCTACTGCATTCCGACCATCCACAATCCCACCACAGCCACGATGTCCCTGCAACGGCGCAAGGACATCCTGAAGGTCGCCCAGCGCCATCATCTGCATATTGCCGAGGACGACCCCTACAGTCTTTTGATGGACAATCCGCTGCCAGCACTTGCAGCCCTAGACCATAGCCGTGTCAGCTATGTGGCCACCCTCGCCAAGACGATCAGTCCTGGCCTGCGCACGGCTTATGTTGCCCTGCCCAATGCGGATATGACCCGGCGGGTTACGGCGGCCATCCGGGCCATAGCCCTGACCAATGCCGGCCTGCTTAGCGCGTTGACAGCGCGGTGGATGCAGACGCAGCAGGCCCATACGATCCTGCATGCCATCCGCACGGAACTGCGCCTGCGCCAGTCCATTGCCCGCAAGGTGCTTGGGGAGGGGCACTGCATGAATCCGGACGGACCGCATGTCTGGCTGAAACTGCCGGACTGGTGGGGCAGTGCGGATTTTGTGGCCTATGCCCGCAGGCGGGGTCTGGCGCTGGTGCCCAGTACCGTTTTCACCATCAGTGGCGAGCCCCCGCAGCGGGCGCGGATCGCATTGGGCAGCGCACCAGATGCCGCGAGCCTTGAGGAATCCCTGCACGGGGTGCTGTCTGTCCTGCAGCACAAACGCTCCCCCGGTTTTGCCGATATTGTGTGACCGGATGGTAGAACCCGGAATTGACGAAATCTTCTGATTTCATGAGATGGAAGGCGGATATTCCGGAAAACAAAAAGGCACTTTATTCACGAATGCGTGATTGTAAAATCGTGTTAAAACAGTCACTTACGGTAATTTCTTACGATTGTATGGTTTCTGTATATTTTTTGTATGCCTCTGTCTTGGCATAAGGGCTTTGTCTGATTTTATTTGAGCCGTTTGTACGCTTGTCAGAAGGCATACAATATTTTGGCTCTCCGCCATCCCGTGCCACGTTCGTCTCGGCAACGCGGTCAGTCCCGGCTTCCCGCCGGAGACCGCAGCACACGGGAGACATACCATGCCGAAAGTCGAACACGCTCCGCATAAAGATGGCGATTGCTTCGTCAATTATGAAAATAAGGTCTTCGAGGACGTCAAAGCCAAGCCCGGCGAAAAAGCCCTCATCACCTTCCACACCGTCGCCAATGAAGGCTCCGTCGGGTTCGTCAACCTGCTGCAGGCCACCCGCCTGATCCGCAAGGGTTTCGAGACGTCGGTGCTGCTGTACGGTCCGGGTGTGACCCTTGGTGTGCAGCGCGGCTTTCCCCGTCTGGGTGACGAGGCCTTTCCGGGGCACATGAACTGCAATAAGCAGATCGCGAAAATCCTTGAAGAAGGCGGCAAAGTCTATGCCTGCCGCTTCGCGCTTCAGGCCCTTTATGGCTACGGCGAGCAGAACCTTATCCCCGGCATCACGCCGATCAATCCGCAGGACGTGCTCGACATCATCCTGCTGGCCCGCCGCGAGAACGCCTTCATCCTCAATACCTGGACTCTCTGAAGGCCGAAGGGATTACCGCAAGCCATGTCCCGTATCGTTCGCGCCGCAGCCATCCAGATCAGCCCCGTCCTTGGTGACGATGGTCTGGGGACTGCCCGGAAAGTCTGTCAGGCCATCCGCGATGCCGCCGAAAAAGGCGTTGCGCTTGCGGTCTTTCCTGAAACCTTCGTGCCCTATTATCCCTATTTCTCGTTCATCCAGCCGGCTTTCCGCTTCGGCGGCGAGCATCTGGCGCTTTACGAACGCGCTGTCGTCATCCCCGGTCCGGTGACCGACATGGTGGCCGAGGCCGCGCGCCAGACCGGCATGGTCGTAGTGTTGGGCGTGAACGAGCGCGATTTCGGCACGCTCTACAACACGCAGATCATCTTTGATGCGACAGGCGAGATCCTGCTCAAACGCCGCAAGATCACGCCCACCTATCATGAACGCATGGTCTGGGGGCAGGGGGATGGTTCGGGGCTGAAAGTGGTGGAAAGTGCGGCCGGACGCATTGGCGCTCTGGCCTGCTGGGAGCATTACAACCCGCTCGCCCGCTACGCACTGATGACCCAGCATGAGGAAATCCACTGCGCGCAGTTCCCCGGTTCGCTGGTGGGCCAGATCTTCGCCGACCAGATGGAAGTCACCATCCGCCACCACGCGCTGGAATCCGGCTGCTTTGTCGTGAACGCCACAGGCTGGCTCACGGAAGATCAGATCAGGGACATAGCGCGCGACCCTGCACTGGAAGGGCCGCTGCGGGGTGGATGCTTCACCGCCATCGTCTCACCTGAAGGCAAGCTGTTGGGCACACCCCTGACGGAAGGCGAGGGGATGGTGATCGCTGATCTCGATTTCGCCCTGATTACCAAGCGCAAGCGGATGATGGATTCCGTGGGGCATTACGCACGACCCGAACTGCTCAGCCTGCTTCATGACCGGAAGCCTGCCCGCACTGTCCATTACGTTGGGGAAGCCGATCTGTTTCCTGCATCTACAGATGAGGTTGCGCCATGACCGTTCCAACACGCGGCACGCTTTCCGGCCGCAGGCTTGTCACTGACCTGCAATCCTTCGGGCTTCAGATCGGCGAGCAGACCGGGGGTATAGCCCGCAAGGGCGGCGCCGGTCCTTCCGACCACAAGACAATCACCATCGCGGGTCAGACCGTCATGGTTCCGGTTTATACGTCCGGTGCGCGACGGTCTCCGTTTCAGGCCAGTCTGCCTGACCAGAGTGGAACAAGCACGCTGCTGCGTGATGGTCAGACACTGGGCACGATCCATTTCCCAACGGCCCCACGCTTCTACGGGTTGAGCACGGCGGATGGCGTTCCCTACTGGAAGATCGCCCTTCTGCATGGCCGTGACACGCTGGCGACCACGGTGCACCAGACCTGCATCCGCTATACCGACCGGCGCACGTCCTGCCAGTTCTGCGCCATCGGCCAGTCGCTGGAGGCCGACCGGACGATCGCCTGCAAGACGCCCGCGCAACTGGCCGAAGTTGCAAAAGCCGCCGTGGAACTCGACGGCGTGCGCGATATGGTACTGACCACCGGGACACCCAACGTGATTGATCGGGGCGCTGCCGTGCTGGCGGAATCAGCCCGTGCCATCCGGGCG
Source organism: Komagataeibacter saccharivorans (assembly GCF_003207825.1). Lineage (GTDB taxonomy): Bacteria > Pseudomonadota > Alphaproteobacteria > Acetobacterales > Acetobacteraceae > Komagataeibacter > Komagataeibacter saccharivorans. The sequence goes on from NZ_NKTY01000009.1 coordinate 99,677, forward strand.
GCAGTGAACCTGCCGCTTCAGGTCCAGTGCGAGCCGCCGCGTGACCACGGCTGGCTCCAGCGTCTGCGCGAGGCGGGGGCCGACAGTCTGGGCATGCATCTCGAAGCCGCAACACAGGCCGTGCGCGAGAAGATCATGCCCGGTAAGGCCACAGTCAGCGTCGATCGCTATATGGACGCTTTTGCGTCCGCCGTGCCGATCTTCGGACGTGGGCAGGTCAATACTTACATTCTCGCGGGTCTTGGTGACAGCGCCGAAGACATTCTGGCTCTGGCCGAACGCCTGATTGCGCTCGGGGTCTATCCCTTCGTCGTGCCGTTCGTGCCCATTTCCGGCACACCGCTGGAAAATCACGCGCCGCCTTCAGCCGAGTTCATGAAATCCGTGCTGGCGCCGCTGGGCCGGATGCTGCGCGAGGCAAACATGAAATCCACCGACATCCGGGCGGGGTGTGGCCGGTGTGGCGCCTGTTCCTCGCTCTCGGCGTACGAACAATGAGTATGATGCTCGAAGGCGTGAAAGACCGCCCCTTCATCCCCACGGAATATGTCGTACGCCTCGCCCGCACACCGTGGGAACGTGCCGGGTATCACGCGCTGCGTCGCGAAGTGTTCTGCACAGAACAGCACGTTTTTTCAGAGGATGACCAGGACGCAATCGATGCGGTTGCCATTCCCATCATCGCGGCCTGCTGTATCGCGGGAATGCCGGACCGGATCGTGGGCGCGGTACGTATCCATGAAGCCAAGCCCGGTGTCTGGCGTGGTTCCCGTCTGGCGGTCCATGCCGATCATCGCAAGCTCGGACGGATCGGGGCGGAACTTATCCGTATGGCGGTCAGCACGGCGCATGGACTTGGGGCCACCCGGTTCCTGGCACAGGTCCAGGAACAGAATGTGCTGTTTTTCCGCCGCCTGCACTGGAAGGGTCTCGGCGTCATCACGCTGCACGGTCTGCCACATCACGACATGCAGGCCGACCTTGCGCGCTATCCGGCGCACGGTCAGGACCAGATATGGCTGCTGCGTCCGCAACCCCGACCGCGGCAGGTGGCGTGATGGCATACGAACTTGCCTCACTGCTGCGCACGTTGCGTCACGGTCGCGCCCTTGCGGGCAAACAGGATATTGCTGAAGCAGCTGCGATCCTGAAGCCTGCAAATCCTGATGCCATCCGCCTTGGCGATGACTGCGCTGCAATTCCGGACGGTAACGGCTACCTCCTGCTGGCCAGCGAGGGATTTCAGGACAGCTTTGTCCGCTCAATGCCGTGGTTTGCCGGGTATTGCGGCGTAATGGTCAATGTCAGCGACATCGCGGCCATGGGTGGTCGTCCGGTGGCCGTGGTGGATGCGTTGTGGAGCGATACGTCCGAGACGGCCGCGTCCATACTGACCGGTCTGCATGATGGAGCACGTACCTATGACGTGCCTGTTGTTGGCGGACATACCAACATGCGCAGCACTCACAACTCGCTGTCAGTGGCGATCCTTGGCCGTGCCCGTCATCTGCTGACCAGCTTCGATGCCCGACCGGGCGACGTTCTGATCGCCGCCATCGACCTGCGTGGCCGCTGGCACGATCCGCATCCGTTCTGGGATGCAAGCTCCGCCCTGTGCAGCACCGAAGGGGCGGCCCGGCTGCGGGGGGATCTCGAACTTCTTCCGTGCATAGCCGAGGATGGGCTAAGCCGTGCCGCCAAGGACATCAGTATGGCGGGGCTGCTGGGGACTGCCCTCATGCTGGCCGAATGTTCAGGCGTGGGCATGACGATCACGCTTGATGACATTCCGCGCCCCGATGCCGCGCCTATGGAACGCTGGCTGTCCGCATTCCCCAGCTATGGCTATCTGCTCACGGTGCATCCCGAAGATGCGGATGCGGTCATCGCCCGCTTTCATGGGCGGGGCATTGCAGCTTCTGCCATCGGCCAGTGCAATGAGACGCGGCGTGTGGATGTCACATGGACGGATGAGAAGGAAACCTTCTGGGATCTTGCCCGGACGCCGCTCATGGGATTTGCGCCATGAGTCTGTCCATCGGCATCCTGACCCATTCCACCAATCCGCGCGGCGGTGTGGTGCATGGTATGGCGCTGGCGGAAGCCCTGTGCGATGCTGGCCATGACGCGACGCTGATCGCCCCGGATGTGACCGGGACCGGTTTTTTCCGCGCGCCCCGCTGCGCCACATACTGTATTCCGGCTGTGCCGGAGACCGATCTGCCAACGCTGGTGGAACGCCGCATTGGTGAAATCAGGGACGCACTGAATGGGCAGCATTTTGACGTGCTGCACGCGCAGGACCCCATCAGCGCCAATGCGCTGGCCGATCTGGTGGAAAAGGGGCGGATACCGGGCTTTGCCCGCACGGTCCACCATCTCGATCATTTCTCCAACCCCGTCCTTGCTGCACGGCAGGAGCGGGGCTTCATGGCGGCGGCCGAACTCTTTACCGTCAGTACCCTGTGGGAAGGCATCCTGCGTGACGAACATGGTCGCGAGGCCCCCGTCGTCGGCAACGGGGTCGATCCCATGCGCTTTTCGCCCACACCAACCACGTATGATGCCTCGCTGCGGGCACGGTATCGTCTGCCGGCTGGCCGTCGCCTGATCCTGACCGTCGGCGGCATCGAGCGCCGCAAGAATACCCTGCAACTGCTCGACGCGTTTCTTGCCCTTCGGCGCGAACAGCCTGATGTGCATCTGGTCGTGGCGGGCGGGGCTTCATTGCTGGATCATTCTGCCTACCGTGCCCTGTTCGCCGCACGTCTGCGCGAAAGCGGTGCAGTGGATCACGTGACCATAACCGGACCGGTTGCGGATGACGACATGCCAGCCTTTTACCGGCAAGCCGCCGTGCTGGCCTATCCGTCCGTAACAGAAGGGTTCGGCCTGTGCCCGCTGGAGGCGCTGGCCTGTGGCACGCCTGCCATTGTGCCGGAGATTGCCCCCTTCACCGGGCACCTTTCGCGGGCGGATGCGCTGTGGTGCGACCTGACGTGTTCCGACACCCTGCTTCTGGCCTTGCGGGACGCGCTGAACGTCAAAAGCCGCGACCATTTCCGGGTCAGCGGCCCCGCAACGGCCCGCCGTTTCGACTGGCGCAGCGTGGCAGGTCGGCACCTCCCTGCGTACCGGCGTCTGGCAGCTCTATGGCATGCCGATGCCCCCTGATTCAGGAGCTTTGTCACCATGCCCGAAATGACCTTTCGTGTGCGCTGGCCCGATGGGACGGAGACCGACTGCTACTCCCCATCACTGGTCATAAGAGACCATTTCACGCCCGGTCAGAATTATCCGGTCCGGGAGTTCCTTGAAAAGGCGGACACGGCCCTGACGGAAGCCAGTGAGCGGGTTTGTGCCCGCTATGGCTTCCCGTGCAGCCGCGCCCTTGGCCAGTTGCACGCCATCCGGCAGGCCAGTGCGCCCTTTCTCAATCGACCCGACGCGCAGGTGCGTGTCCTGTCTTTCAGTTATTGAGACGAAAAGAACGACCATGACACAGAACGAAAAAAGCATTCCCGTCATTATCGTGGGTGGCGGACAGGCCGGGCTCTCCATGAGCTGGTATCTCTGTCATGAGAAGGTGGAGCACATTGTCTTTGAAGCAAAGACGGCCTGCCATTCGTGGGACGATGAACGCTGGGACAATTTCTGCCTGGTCACACCAAACTGGCAGTGCGAACTCCCCGGTCATCCCTACAAAGGGAGCGATCCTCACGGCTTCATGGTGAAGCAGGAAATCATCGACTACGTCAAAGGCTTTGTTGAGTCCTTCAATCCACCGCTTCGTGAACACACGGCAGTCACCTCCATCACGCGCCATGAAGGCGGGGGGTACCGCGTGGTGGCGGGCGGAGAGATATGGCATGCAAAGCATGTCGTCATCGCTTCAGGTGCCTATCAGGATGCGGTTATCCCCGGCTATGCTAGTGCGATCGACCCATCAATCTTTCAGGTCCACTCACAGGATTACCGCAATGCCGCCCAGCTTCCGGACGGCGCGGTTCTGGTCGTGGGCAGCGGTCAGTCCGGTGCGCAGATCGTCGAGGACCTGTTTCTTGAAAAACGCAAGGTCCACCTTTGCGTCGGCTCCGCCCCGCGTGTCTCGCGCTTCTATCGTGGCCGCGACGTGGTGGACTGGCTTGCGGACATGCACTTCTACGATCTGACGGTGGATAATCACCCCCTGCGTGACGGTGCACGCGACAAGACCAATCATTATGTCACCGGCCGAAATGGAGGCCACGATCTTGATCTGCGGTTCTTTGCCAGGGAGGGCGTGGGCCTGCATGGCACGCTTGAGACCATTCGTGACGAAATCGCGCACTGCGCGCCAGACCTGAAAGAAAACCTTAACGATGCGGACAAGACCAATGCCGACATCAAGAAGTCCATTGACGCCTATATCGCCCGCGAAGGGATCACGGCCCCAACCGAAGCTCCTTATGCACCTGTGTGGGAGCCCGATGGCAGTAACACCCCGCTGGATCTGAAGGCTGCCGGGATCACCTCGATCATCTGGTGCATCGGCTTCCGTCCGAACTATCGCTGGATCGACGTTCCGGTCTTCAACGGGGCCAACAAGCCGGTCTGGCATCGCGGCGTAACCGACGCGCCGGGATTCTACTTCCTCGGCCTGCCGTGGCTGCACACATGGGGATCAGGACGATTCTCCGGTGTCTCGCGTGATGCGGCGTGGCTGGCCAGCCAGATCATCGGCAAAGACGTGCCCGTAGCCTGAACGGAGGACAGCGCCATGCTTCCATGGACAACATATGAAGCGATGTATGACGCAGCCCTGAACCAGCCAGAGGCATTCTGGCTGGATGCCGCACGGCGCATCACATGGAAGCAGGCGCCTGGAATCGCATGCAGAACGCGGGCGGATGGCTGGCATGACTGGTTTCCTGACGCCACGCTCAACACCTGCCACAATGCCGTGGACCGACATGTTGAAAATAGTCGCGGCGGACAGGCAGCATTGATCTGGCATTCCTGCGCTACAAAAGAACGGCAGGTTGTAACCTACCGGGAACTGCAGGGCAGGGTAGCCGGGTTTGCCGGTGGTCTACGCTCGCTCGGGGTGGAAAAAGGCGACCGTGTCCTGATCGTCATGCCGACCATGATCGAAACAGCCATCGCCATGCTGGCCTGTGCGCGGATCGGTGCCGTACATGTCGTGGTTTTTGCGGGTTATGCCGGGCCGGAACTGGCGCGCCGGATTGATGACGTAGCGCCGAAAGTCATCATCGCTGCCAGTTGCAGCTTTCAGGGCCAGACAGCAATCCCGTCCGCACCTGCCCTGAATGAGGCACTGGCCGAGGCCGCGCATCGGCTACAAGCCTGCGTGATCGTGCAGCGCAAAGCCTGTCCGGCCTCACTTCTGCCGGTGCGGGCTCATGATTTCCACATGCTGGAACACTTCGCGCCAGCAGAGCCGGTAACGCTGCGTTCCGAAGATCCTCTCTATATTCTTCACACATCTGGCACGACGGGTCATGCGAAGGGCATTGTGCGCGACAACGGTGGTCATGCCGTAGCACTCGCGCTGTCCATGGAACTGATCTATGGCTGCAAACCCGGAGATACCTTCTTCACCACATCGGATCTTGGCTGGGTCGTCGGCCATTCCTATGGCGTCTATGCGCCGCTGATCAGCGGTTGCACCAGCGTAATCGTGGAAGGGGGCGCTTCTGCTTCCGCCGTTCACGCTCTCTGTCATGAGCACGAGGTGAAATGCCTGTTCACGACGCCAACACAGATGCGACTCATGCGACAGGAAAGCCGCCATCTGTCAGGAGCGATCCTGCCTGCGCCGGCCCGCATCTTCATCGCCGGGGAATATGCGGATCCAACCTTGCTGGACTGGGCGCGGTCCTATTTTCGCAAACCCGTGGTCAATCACTGGTGGCAGACCGAAACCGGGTGGAGCATCACCGCCCATTTCTTCGGCCTGCCCGAGCGTGAGCCGGTGGCGCTCATGAATGATATCGGACGGCCTGCGCCGGGATTCCGTCCGGCCATCGTGTCGTCCATACCGGGGGAACGGTGCGGCGAGATTGTTCTCTCCTTGCCGTTGCCTCCTGGCTGTCTGGCGGGTGTCTGGAGGGACAGGGTGATCCGTGCTCCTGCAGCGTATCTTGATGAAACACGCAGGTATTATCGTACCTTCGACGAAGGCATGATCGAAGCCAACCGTGCCGTGCATATGCTCGGTCGTTCTGACGACGTCATAAAGGTCGCAGGTCGACGGATTTCGGGCGTACAGATCGAAAAGATCATCGCTTCACACCCTGCCGTTCATGCCTGTGCTGTAGTCGCGACCCCCGACGAATTGAGGGGGCAGCGACCTGTCGCCTACGTGGTTCCTCATCCCGAGGCGGAATGTGCACCTTCTGCCGACGAAATCGCAGCACGGGTCCACGAAGTCCTCGGGCGCTGGATTGGTCTGAAGGAAGTCCGCTTTGTCAGGCAGTTGCCAACCACCGTATCTGGCAAGATTACACGCAAACGTCTGCTGGTATCCTGACGGTAGCATTGCGGCATGCCATTTGTGGAACGGCCCGTTCAGATGGCCGGGCCGCCAAAGACTTCAATCTGCTGCGCGTTCACCCAGCCATTGTCCTCGGACAGCTGGGAGGCGATCATCGGGCCGATGTCGTCAGGAAGGCCGGGACGTCCGAGTGCGGTTACTTCTGCAATATGGCGCGCAATGTCCGGATTGTCCCGCACCATACCTCCCGAGAAATCCGTCTGGATCGCACCCGGCGCCATTGTATTGACGGCAATGCGGCGAGACCCGAGTTCCTTGGCCATGTAATGCGTCATAACTTCTACTGCCCCCTTCATGGCCGCATAGGCAACCCGGTCGGGATAGGCGAAGCGCGTCAGGCCGGATGAGATGTTCACGATCCGGCCACCGTCCGCGATCAGCGGCAACAGGGTCTGGGTCAGGAAAAAGGACCTTTGGCGTGGACGCGATAGGCGGCGTCGAAATCGTCTTCGGTCACGTCACTAAACAGCCTGCTATGGGACGTTCCGGCCATGTTGACCAGATAATTGAAACGCTCCGTACCCCATTCACGCAGCACGCGCCGGATTTCATCGGCGAAGGTAGGCTCCGGACTCATAACCAGGAGATGACAGTTGCAGCGAGGCATATGGCTGAGAAGAAGACATTCGGGCATCTGTCATAATGTGTTGCGACCCATCTCCA